>DEFL01000078.1 GCA_002350845.1 Christensenella sp. UBA2853 | reverse complement strand
GGAAGATGTTTTTTTACATCCCCTTTTCTTATTTCCTTCTTTACTTATTTTCAGAAACAGAAAGAAGCGGCCGAAGCCGCTTCTTTCTGTTTCCATATGATTTTTACTGAAGCTTTTCTCCACAGTTCATGCAGAATTTTGCACCAGGCGTAATGGGTTCGCCGCATTTCGGGCAAACACTGGCGGTCTGAAGCTTCTCTCCGCAGTTGGAGCAGAACTTGGCTCCGGCTGTGATCGGGTTGCCGCAGCTCGGGCAGAAACCTGCAGGTGCGGGCTGTGCCGGTGCTGCCTGCTGAGGAGCAGCCTGATTGTTGTTCATGGCCTGCGTAAACATCTGTCCCATCGCAACGCCAGCGCCAATGCCTACACCCATTCCGGCAACGCTGCCCTGCTGATTGGCAGATTCGCGCATCGCCTCTGCAGCCTGATACTGCGTGTACTTGTTCAGATCGCCGACAACACCCATGGAAGTACGGCGGTCCATCGCCTTCTCGACTTCTTCAGGAAGAGAAATATTCTCGATCACGAAGGTGGCAAGCTGAACACCCAGGCCGGCAATCTTCTGGTTGATGGCCTGCATGGCAAAGTGTGCAAGCTCGTCATAGTTTGCAGCCAGATCCAGTGCAGGAATCTTGCTCTCAGCGATGGCATCACTCAGGCAGGACACCGTCTGACGCTTAATCTGATCTTCAATATCGGATACTTTGTAGGTGCTGTTTGTGCCAAAGCATTCCTTCAGCAGGCTCTCGGGATCGGTGACCCGGAAAGAGAAGGAACCAAAGCCGCGCAGACGAATGATGCCGAACTCAGAATCACGCATCATGACGGGATTGGCGGTTCCCCATTTGCGATCGAGGAACTGCTTGGTGGACACGAAATACACATCTGCCTTGAAGGGGCTGTTAAATCCGTATTTCCAGGACTTCAGTGCAGTCAGAATCGGCATGTTGCTGGTCTGAAGCTCATACCTGCCGGGACGGAAAATATCGGCCAGCTGTCCTTCGTTGACGAAAATGGCAACCTGGCTCTCTCTGACGGTGAGCTGTGCACCCATCATGATTTCCTTGCCATTCATGTCATACTTGTGAACGATCGTGTCGCTGGTAGGATCAGTCCACTCGATAACATCAATCAGTTGTCCTTTAACAAAATCAAAAATGCCCATCTTTGTTTACCTCCTTTTTTTCTTAACGCTATTATACACCCTGATCTGCAAGACTCAAGAGATCGGGTCTTATTTCCTCAGATGCAATGCGCAGATCCATTCCCAGGAATTCCCTGACATGCTCAATGCCGGCCTGCGCATGATCGCGGACGATCTCCAGCATATGCTGTACACTGCCCGGCTGTTTTTCTCCAATCATGGGGCATGCCGTCAGGAAGAGCCGTTCCTCATCCACAACGGATACAAGAACACGCATTCCCTCTTTTTCTGCACCGAAAATATTCCGCATGACAACTTCCAGGCGATTCGCGCCGTCCTGCCATTTTCCCGCCAGATACCCATCCTCGGGCACACTCAGTTCCATCAGGACGCACGGGACTTCCGGATCCATTTTGCTGCGCAGAAGCAGCAGATTCCGAAGAATATCTGCTTTATTCTTCTCCTTGCCGCTGAGCAGTTTTCTGAAATACTCATGACGGCACATCTGCATCATTTCAGCTTCACTGTACCGGTCATTCGAGTAATCTGCACGTGTTTTGTTCAGGATAGAACCGATGCTTTCAACGTCCACTGTGACCTGGTCCACAGTCACCTGGTCATTCTCAAGAATCATCGGGATCAGCGGATGATCATTCATAATTTCGATCATCCTTCTTTTTTCCTGTTCCGGAAGACTGATAATCATGCCGTCAACATGGTGCTTAGCCATCGTTGCCACTGCTTCGTCCGGGGACGTCGCAATCCGGGGTTCTTTGAATCCCAGCAATGTCCATGATGAAACGCCAGCAAAGGCATCCTTAACTTTCTGATTATGAGTCACCAGCAAAAGTTTGTACATTCTTTCAAACGTCAGTCCTTTCCCGATGGAATATCCTGGAAATCGCATATTTCCCTGAAGGGAAATACACGACATTGGAATTCATTATACAGGATTTCAGCGGATTGCACAATTCCCTTCTGAAAAAATCGACTTTCTGCCCAAAGAATCAAAAAGTGAAATCTCGCAGGGACAATCCACCGCTGTAAAACGAACATCAGCCGTCTGATTTTTCTTTTTTCCCAAAATAATAACTGCTCAGGATCCGATGGTTCAGAAACGGAGGAAGAATGTCATGAAGCAGCACCGCCAGATGCTGGTCAGGACTGGCCACGCGGAGGCGGAAAGGCATATGTTTCTTTTCCGAGGCATGGACCACCCTGCGTCCGAGCCGATCCGGATCGGAGCCATTCTGTTCATCATGATGGATTTTTCCTGTTCCTCTCCGGAAAAGATCCCCGTAGACTGAATCATCCTTCATGCCGCTTGTATGGCCTCTGTATGCTTCACTGCCGCTCCGATGGTCCCCGGGTTCAACGAGACAGACCTGAATGCCGAAGTCCTGAACTTCCATCTGCAGGCACTCTGCATAGCCTTCCACTGCATGCTTTGCCGCGGTGTATGCACTCTGGAACGGGATGCCCAGCAGGCCATTGATCGAGGAAAACATGATGATTTTCCCTTTCCCCTGTGCCCGCATGAGCGGCAATACCGCCTGATTCATTCTGACCATCCCGAAAAAATCGGTATTCATGACTTTGCTGTACTCTTCCAGCGTTGTTTCTTCGCATGCTCCGAGCATCAGGATTCCAGCACAATGAACCAGACAGTCCACACTGCCGGAGATCTGTTTCGCATGCTCGACAAAGGCACGGATGCTGGCATCATTCGTCACATCCAGCGGAAAGCAGTACATGCCGTCTCTTTTTTCTTCCCTGAATGAACGGGCGCCGGCAATGACGGTATGTCCCGCTTTCGCAAACGCCATTGCGGTATGCAGGCCCAGCCCGCTTGAAGCACCGGTGATCCAGACATTCATGTGCTCATCCCCTTCAGTACATGCTCAACCACCTGCTGTGAATGTGCGGCAGCGATTCGGGTGAATGTGGGATAATCCATCTCTGATTCCCCATTGGCGTGGTCGGAAATGGACCGGAGCACACCGCAGGGGACACTGTGCATATAGCATGCATGTGCCACAGCCGCGCCTTCCATCTCCACCGCTTTTGCGCCAAAGCGTTCATGGATCATTTTTCTGGTTTCTGCTTTGGAGATAAACTGGTCTCCTGTAGCAATAATGCCCTCGTGCACGCGCATTCCTTCAACACTTCCCGCAGCGCGAACCAGCATTTCTCTCAATTGCGGATCGCACGGGATCTCAATCAGACCGATCTTGGAGACATAGCCGACCGGGTCACCAATCGGAGATGTATCCATATCATGTTCGACTGCGGCAGTAGCGATCACCATGTCCCCAATACTGATCCCTTCCTCACCTGCCCCGGCCACACCCAGGTTCAGAATCCATTTCGGCTGGAAATGCAGAATCATGCTCTGCGCACACAGTGCAGCATTGATTTTGCCCGGTCCGCAGACAGCAAGGACCGTTTCCTGGCCAAACAGTTTTCCGTAGACAAACAGATCCATGCCGACCCGTTTTTCCTTTCTGTCCTGAAGCTTTTCCTCAAGCGCTTCCACTTCCACATTCATTGCACCGATCAGTCCGATCATTTTGCTTCCTCCAGTTCTCTTCCATTCATGCATAAACGGGCAGCTTCCTGAATCACCCGTTCTGCCGCAGGCACATCCGTATACTGTGACACAAAGCAGAAAATCACAGGATGCGCCGCATAAATGATGCCGACGTCATGTGTAATTCCGTCATCCTCGCCTGTTTTATGTGCACAGCGGATTCCCCGGCTGTGCAGGTAAAACGGCATTTTTCCATTCAGTCTCTGGTTGGACAGAATCTCCAGCATGTTCTCTGATGCACACCTGCTGACCACTTTTCCCTCCATCAGGAGCGCCATCACGTGGGCCATATCTCCCGCAGAGATGCTGTTTTCAATGCCTTTTCTCGAAAGTTCCGGCATGAACAGCTTTCTCCGCAGAAAGGTATGACTCAGTCCGAGTGTGCTGCACATGGTCTGGATATGATCCTGTCCAAGAAGATCAATGAGCAGGTTGGTTGCCGTGTTGTCTGAGAGGATAATCATCAGTGTCACCAGATCCCCGATCTGAACGGATATGCCGTCATGGAGATACGTCAGTGCTCCGCAGCTGGGCAGTTTATCCTCTTTCCGGACTGTGATCTCCTTTTCAAAGTCCAGAATGCCCTCTTCTTTCTGTCGGAACGCCTCTGCCATCACCAGGATTTTGATCACACTTGCGGCCACAACCGGGGTATCCTTCCCCCATGATATTTCCTCGCCTGTCACTGTGTCCCGGATCACAAGCCCGATTTCCCCGGGAAGTGCCCGGACCATTTCAAGGATTTTTTCGGCCTCCTCTGTCATGACCATTTACACCTCCGCGCTCTGTCCCTGCCTGCCCAGATGAAAATCTGCCCGTTCCCGTCTGAAAGCGGGATGGTAGCAGGGGTCCTCCTGTTTTGCAAAGCGGCTCTGGATTTTCTCCAGATCCTCTGTGTCCCTTTGTGTCCCATGCAGCAGAAGCCCGGACCGCATGCAGACTGCTGCACCATGCGGGGTATATACATGGCAGAATCCCTTCTGTCCCAGGCGGATGCTCCAGTCCACTGCACCCAGACCACCTCGGTACGCCGGGTCAAACGGAATCCAGTGATCGCGTCGGATCATGAAGCAGGCCCCGCTGACAGCCCCGACATTGTGTGCCTGCCGGAGCAGATTATGCCAGCCCCCGGCTCCAATCATCACGCCTTCCTGCCGGCACTGCGCAAAGCCGTTGAGCGGATAGGCAAACCCGGCATGCAGGATGCGTCCCCGCCTGTCTGTCAGGGCCGGTGTAACCGCACCGACGTCCTCTCTCTGTGCATACATTAGCATTTCCCGGATCATATTCTCCGGGATCTGTTCAATCGTCCGGTCCACAAACAGCAACACATCTGCATTCGACTGTACAGCCGCGCGATTATATGCTTCCCACCGGTTTTCTGATGTCGCAAGCTCTGTCACTGTCAGCTGATTCCAGTCTGACTGCTTCAATTCCTGAACGCAGGATTGACCGCCTCCGTAGACAAACGCCTCGACGCTGAGCTCCCGGGTGATCTGATACTTCAGGCGGAGAACCCCGTTTTCAGGGAACGCCTGGACAGGAAAACCCTTTTTCTGCATATGTTCTTCGGTTGCCCGGCAGGATGCTTCAAGACAGCGCTGCAGGTTGGCATGGCTTGCACTGGACCCGACCGTTCTCCAGTGATAGCAGATGGAGCGTACATGACTGATCCGATTGGTACATTCTGAAAGCCGTAGGACCAGGTCATGGTCCTGTGAACCATCAAACGCACTTCGTTCTCCGCCTGTTTTCTCCCACAGGCTGCGCCGAAACACCAGGAAATGGCAGATATAATTTGAAGAGCACAGTGTGTCCGGACAGAAATCTGGTTTCAGATGTGCATCCGTATGGGTTTTCCCGTTTTCAGTCACCTTGTCTTCATCTGTATACACCACATCCGGGTTTTCCTTTTCAATCACATCCGCTGCAAGCCACAGTGCATCCGGTGTCAGCAGGTCATCGTGATCACAAAGAGCAACCCATTCCCCTTCCGACAGCGCATAGGCACGATTCGTGTTGCCGGAAATTCCTTCATTCTCGGAGGCATGCTCCACATGAATTCTGGCATCCCTGGCGGCGTATCGATCCAGCACTTCCCTGTTCTCAGGCATGTTTCCTGTATGATACAGGCATGCCTCCCAGTTTTTTTCTGTCTGCCGCAGCAGAGATTCAAGAAGCTCTTCCAGAAACTCCGGGCGCGGGCGGTATACCGGAATCAGAATGCTGATTTTCCCGATATGGTGCTGATGTTCCTCCTGAAAGGCCAGTGTACCGGGAGACGGCTGCATGCGCCTGAACTGCCGGTCATACGTACCCAGATATGTTTCTGCAAGCTTCTCGATGCCGTGGCTGACCGTATAGCGGACGCCATGCATCCGGACATATCCAAGCACATTCTGAATTGCAGACATTTGAATCTCCTTCTTCCGGCATCATCCTGACGCCCTGCATTCCCTTCTGATCTGTATCCACTGTACAGCCAACACATGCGATGCAGTACCATCATATCAAAAAAACAGCAAAATGCATACCTTTGCCATGCTGTGCACCGAACATATGGGCTTTGGTGTGCCCAGATCCCTAAAAAAGAAAAACCAGCATCCAATCGGACGCTGGTTTTGCCTTTCAGCAGGGGCAGAAGGACTCGAACCCTCAACAAAGGTTTTGGAGACCCACGTGTTACCATTACACCATGCCCCTACGAATCGGCAACATCGCTTATTATAGTAAGGCAACCCATTTCTGTCAAGAGCCAATTTCTGTTTTTCCGCACATCGTGCGCAGCCCCCTGCGCACCCCGCGCTTCAATCCGCGTTCATTTCAGAGTATAAACGCTTCCTGATCACTGTTTTCGCTCTCGGCATGTTTCTTTCTGTATGCGCGTGGAGAAACACCCCGCATTTGTGCAAAGACCCGGGAAAACAGCGCAGGCGTCGAAAAGCCAAGCATGGACGCAATTTCTGCCACCGAAGCATCCGTATTCTCCAGCATTTCACAGGCTTCTCTGATTCGGATTTCCCGGTGAAACCAGAGCAGCGTATGCCCGGTCTCTTCATGAAAGATCTTGAGGAGATAGCTCCCGTCTGTATGAAGTGCATCGGCCATGGTCTGAAGAGAAAACTTTTCAAGCATATGGTCTTCCATGTAATTCTTCGCTCTGTGAGCGATTTCAGTCCTTGACCCTCTCCAATCCATCTGATCCGGCCGGCAGACTCTGCACGGACGATACCCCGCCCTGACAGCCTCCTGACAGGAAGAAAAGATCAGGATCTGTTCCGCACGGGGTGATTTTGTCCGGCAGGATGGTCTGCAGAATGTCCTGCCGCCCTGCAGTGCGTACCAGAACTGTCCATCGGCTTTCCGATCTTTTGCCGCTATGGCTTTCCACTGTTCCTGCGTCATGTTCATCCGTTTCTTTCTCTCATTTCATGCAGACCATGTCCGCGTCCTGTGGATTTCCCCGGACAGAAGATGCGCCACCTGAAACACATTCAGATGACGCATCGTTTGTTTCCTGCGGAAGGGTGATCTCCGGGAATCATTCATTGTTCTTGCTGGAATAATTCGGAGCTTCTTTGGTGATATAAATATCATGAGGATGGCTTTCCAGAAGACCTGCATTGGTAATGCGGATAAACTGTGCATCTCTGCGGAGATCATCAATGGTCTTTGCACCGCAGTAGCCCATGCCTGCACGAAGGCCGCCGAGCATCTGGAAGACCGTATCAGCCAGAACGCCCTTGTAGGGAACACGGCCTTCGACGCCTTCAGGCACCAGTTTCTTGGCATCTTCCTGGAAATAGCGGTCCTTGGATCCTTCTGCCATCGCAGCCATGGAACCCATGCCGCGATAGACTTTGAAGGAACGTCCCTGATAGATTTCAATGGCACCGGGAGATTCTTCTGTGCCGGCAAGCAGGCTGCCCAGCATCACGCAGGAACCGCCTGCGGCCAGTGCCTTCACGATGTCACCGGAATACTTGATGCCGCCGTCGGCGATGACGCGGATGCCATGCTTGTCCGCCTCTTCCGCACAATCAGCAACGGCCGTGACCTGAGGCACACCAATGCCTGCCACCACACGGGTCGTACAGATGGAACCGGGGCCAATGCCAACCTTGACACAGTCAACACCGGCTGAGATCAGATCGTGTGTTGCTTCGGCTGTCGCGACATTTCCGGCAAAGAGCTGAATATTCGGATAACGGTTGCGAATGGCCTCCACCTGGCGGATCACGCCGACAGAATGGCCGTGCGCGGTGTCAATGGAAATCACGTCCACTTTTGCATCGAGCAGCGCATCGATTCTCTCAAATACGTCCTTGGTCACGCCCACGGCGGCGCCGCAGAGCAGACGTCCGTTGGCATCTTTGGCGGAATTGGGATACTTCTGATTCTTCTCAATATCCTTGATGGTGATCAGGCCCTTGAGCATGCCCTCACTGTCAACGATCGGCAGTTTTTCAATGCGATGCTTTGCAAGGATTTCTTTTGCATCCTCAAGCGTTGTTCCTTCCGGTGCAGTAATGAGGTTCACGCTTGTCATCACTTCGCCGATCTTTCTGGAATAATCGGTCTCAAAGCGAAGATCACGGTTGGTGATAATGCCGACCAGCTTGCCATTTTCCGTAATCGGCACACCGGAAATACGATACCGTGCCATCAGGTTTTCTGCGTCCTGAACCGAATGGCTCGGGGAAAGGAAAAACGGATCCGTAATGACACCATGCTCAGACCGCTTGACACGGTCCACTTCACGAGCCTGGGCAGAGATCGACATATTCTTGTGAATAATGCCCAGACCACCTTCGCGCGCTATAGCAATCGCCATTCTCGAATCCGTTACAGTATCCATGGCAGCAGACATAATCGGGATATTCAAACGAATTACCGGAGTCAGCTGAACACTCAGATCAACATCCCGCGGCAGCACTTCACTACGGGCAGGTACCAGCAGCACATCATCAAACGTCAAGCCTTCCCGAATCACCTTTTGCAGCATCCGCAATCCCTCCTGAATATGGATTTATCGAATTGTAACAAAGCAGGTCCGCCTTGTCAATGAATCTTACACCCTTGGTTGATACCAGATCAGCCATTTTTTCAGAAAAGATTGTGCTTTTACAAAAAACTTTCAGTAGGCCGTGTTTTCAGCGGCCAGAATACACGCCCGGCATCTGTTCCCCGGTCGCCGGCGATGCGGGCTGCATTTCACCGGTATTGCCTGTCACTGTAGTAATCGGCCATGCTCTCAGACGTTCCAGACACCCGCTGAGTGCATCCGCGGTTTTCTCGGTCTGCCAGGAAGAAGCAAGCGAGAGGATCATATTGGCATAATAATCCGAAAGCATGCCGTTGGGCAGACAGGATCCCGGGAAAAGCACAGAGGACGGCTGAGGGAACATGGCATAGAAGAGCATCAGGAAATGTCCCAGCAGCCAGTCCAGAGGGACGGTTCCCCGCATTTCTGTAATCCTTGCCCGCAGCATCTCATGACTCGGCTGCATCAGAAGCCCATAGGCTGCTTCCATTTTCGGACATTCGCTTGACTCCAGATGCAGTTTGGAAACCGGATGCGTCTGCCGCAGCGGCAGGGAGGCAAACCGGAGAAGGGAGCCCTGTACAGCATAGGAAAGAGAGAGATAAACATTGCCTCCCCTGCCGCACAGAATGACGGGCAGATTGGAAGGAAGCCTGTCACTGAGGGTGGATTCATTGCCGACCCGCTCCAGGGCAAGCCCGCAAATCACCATGCGCTTGGCCATTTCCAGGATCATAAGGGACTGCGTATAGTTTGCGCAGTTGTTCTGCAGGGCATAATTCAGCATATCCGCGGTTTCCTGCAGATGCTCACCCAGCATGCGGTCAACCTGCCGCCGGCTCTCCTCCCACGCTTCCACGGATTCCCTTGCATGAACCAGCTGCTCGGAGAAGGCCGTGACATTCATCCAGGGATAAATCTGCATATCCACAGAAGCAGTCATGGGAATGTTCAGAAATGCTGTATGCAGCTGCATTGCCAGCCCGTCTCCTGCATCCACTTCAAGCACCGGCTGCGGCATTCCCCGGAGCCACACAGCGACACTGCCGTCTCCTCCACCGCAGTCCATCATGAGAAACGATGCATGGCTGAAATGAGAATACAGGAACTGGCCTGCACAGCGTGTGTCATGCCATGCCGCATAGACGCCCCGGATTCTCAGGGAGCAAAGCTCCTGTACATCCCGCGCAGCATGTTCCATTTCCTTCTGCATGCGCAGACGATCTTCCCTCCCCATGGCAAAAGGAACACTGACATGCCATGTGACTGACGAAGCCCCATGCATGACCATGTCAAATCCGGTCATCAGCATAAGCTGACGCATCAGAATGCGCTGTGCCCGCTCTCCGTCGCTGTCCGAACGCCAGAGGAAATGACAGCACGGGTGCGCTGTCTCCATACTCATCAGGCTGCAGATATACCCGTCCTCAAAGGGTACCGTTCCGCTTCCCTCCAAAAGAACAACAGCGGACTCCACAACAGACGACAGCGGGAATGACGGAAGGACTTCACCGGAAGGATCCCAGCGTTCTCCGCGCAGGACCACGTGCCATAATGAAGGCATATTCAGTTCATGGGATCCATCCTCACCTGCCCAGGCCACGGCTGTTCCGCTTTCACCCAGGTCAAAGGCAGCGATGCATTCCCCGGCAGACTGTGGTACATACATTTCCGGTGCATACATCAGCGTTCCCAGTGTCAGACCATTGCGGGAAAGGAGGATCACAGACGGGAAGGTCTCGGTTTTCACCACATGGCATACGCCAAGCCCGCCGTCTTCTGTATCCTCAGAAGCGGCACTGTGCCAGAGTCCCGAATAGACCTCAGCAGAGATTCTTCCCCGTACACTGACATAATAGGCCGACCAGCGGTCAGATGGCAGCGGAACAGACGGCCACAATGAGACAACCGGCACCTGTTCGGAGCGCATCATCACCTGTTCCAGACTGCTGTATGTCCTGTTCACCGTGATGCTTCCTTTGATGCCCCGGATGATGTAGCTGATGCTGACTTTTCCGGAAGCATCCATCTGCGCTTTCAGGCTTTCCTGCACATACCCGTTTTCTGTGCTGTTTTCACTCTCCCACTGCGCCATTTCGCGCGAAAGAGGGGGCAGGATCAGGCAGGATCCGCCTTCCCAGGAGACGGTACACATTTTTTCAAGCATACTGTCATCCATGGACGCGCCATCCATCAGCAGAATTCTGTCCGAGAACGGGTGCATAGCCGCAGATCCGAGCGTTTCCCCAAGGGTATCCTGAAGAAGACTTTCCAGAGCAGGCGAAGCCGTCCTCCAGGGGTATGTCAGGGTAATATTGCCTGCCGGCTTCTGGCCGCTTCTGTCCATCTGCCCGCACCAGCCGCGCACCTGTTCAGCGATTTCGTCGGGAAACTGCCTGGCACGAAGGACATCTTCCAGCTTTTCCTGAAGTGAGTGGGTGTATGTCTGAACGCACTTTTCGAGGATTTCCTCATCCAGTGCCAGTTCCTCCAGCGCCTGCACAGCCTGCTCGCTTGTTTCCCGCTCCACAAGAATCAGATGGCTTTCCCTGGCCAGAAGAATCCCCTTCCAGCTCCAGGACGTCTCCTGAGGCAGGGTAACCACCGGATCCTGCACATCAAACGCATGCAGAAAATCATTCCCGCCCAGACTCACATAGTTGGAGGTCTGTTCCGTCAGTTCTTCAAACCCTTTCTCCCCGGAAAGGCCGAGCACACATTTGACCGCTTTCTCCCAGTATTTCCGGTCATCCCCCAAAGCGTTCTCGACAATCTTCCGCTCTCTGTCTTCCAGTTCAGCGGCAAACTGCTGCACATCTGTCCCTGCGCCGGACGCACGAAGGCGGCGGATCAGGACGCTGCGCATGAGCGGCGTCAGATATTCCGCAGGATCCATGAAGGTTTTCCCATCAAACCAGGAAACCCGCTGCGCGAGATTCAGGCTTTCTTTCAGCAGGCCCATGTTTCTGGCCGGAATAATCAGCATTTCCGGATCCAGCATGCCCAGCGGTATCTGTTCTGAATCCTGCACCATGGCATAAATGCGGACAGTGTCCGTATTCAGCGCACGCAGAACAGACCGGGAGAGTCTCCCGCTTGAAGCAGTGACCGTGACCGGCTGAAAATGCATTTCAGGCACCAGCAGATCTTCCAGCAGGCAAAAGGCAAGCAGTCCACGCCAGACATATGCCTCACCGCTTCGGATCTGCTTTCTGAGTTCCTGACGCGCCGAGGTCATGCCGGAGAGTTCTTCCCCGCCGTCCATTGCCTGGATGACATCGTCATAAAAGGTATCTGGAGCCGCTGGATGGACTGGGCCTATTCTGTTTTCCACCTGGACTGTTGCTTTTTCGTCCGGCAGCCAGGTTAAATATTTATCGTTCATACAGCTTATCTCCCGGTGTACTCCTGCACCCAAAGCATATACAGCGCAGACAGCATGTCTGCTGTGCCATCCATTTCCTGTCCCTGACGATCAAAGACATCCTGCAGATGCTGCAGGTCAATATCGGTGACGGAAGCAATCAGATGATCATTTTCCCTGCCGCGTTCGCCAGACTGCTGATCATACGCCGTAATCATCTGCTTCAGCAGACGCCTGTTGAACAGCACATCCGGCTCATTGTCCTCCGTGTATTCCACTTTGGGTTTCCGATTGCGCTCACTTTCAGCTCTGGCCCGCTCCACATCCCGCCGGGCATAGTCCACACGGCCTTCCAGCAGGACGAGATGTCTGTACAGATTCGCAAGCCGGCTTCTTGCAGCGTCAATTTTCGGCAGATCTTCCGCGGATGCTTCTCTGGCCGCCTCTTCAATGCGTCTGGACGCCTCCTCAGCCTGCTCACGCAGGTGATTCGCTTCCTGTTCTGCAGCATCCTTTTTGGCCTCCAGAAGCATAAAAGCTGCACGGCCGCCCAGGATTTCCTCCAGCTGTGCCTGCTCCGCTGCCAGTTCTTTCACCTTTTCGGCCATCTCTACAACCTTTTTGCGCGCTGCCTCGCCTTCTGTATCTTCCATGGATTCTCTGTGGATCGTTTCTTCTTCCAGAATGCCGGACTGTTTCACGTCATGTGAAAACAGTGCCAGTCGGCCGGCGGCATTGAGCACAGCATCGTAATGATCGGATGCTTTTTTCTCTGTCTCCTGGAGCTGCGCCTGATACCGCAGCGGAAGCGGCAGACTGCCGGTCACAAGATAGCACCAGGCCATATGGAACCGGAGCAGGTGCATGACGGAACGGAGATAGAGGCGTTCCTGAGACATTCTCTCCGGATCCCGCCGGATCTGTCCGTATACCTTGCCGAACCAGCCGCGCTGGATCCCTGCACCGTTTCTCTCCAGACGTTCCAGTGCTTCCGGACCGTACCGCAGAAGCATCATGGCCGACAGATGCAGCACAGCCGTGATGCGTTCCCGGTATTCCGTCTCACGGCTTCCAAAAAACGACCAATCGGGAACATCCATCGCCTGAGCATAGGTATACGCACCACGCCCGCCCCGCATGAAATGATCCATGCACCGAAGTGCCACCAATTCATCCATGCCGTCGCCTTCCGTTCTCAGATCTTCCGGAAGGCCATAGATATAGGATGCATCCACCGCCGGCATATCTCTGAGCACACTCTGCACCAGGTCTGTCCGGTCACTGCGATGGATGGGGAGAGACAATACAGTCCCGACTGGGGCTTTACTGTATTCGCGGATTTTCGAAATCAGCTGGACATATCCCCCTGCAGCAATGGTTTCACAGAGACTGCCGGTCACCAAAATCAGATCACCGCTGTTCAGAACCCCTGTGCTTTCGCGGACTGCCCTGTCTCCGTCGTTCTCGAGGAAATCAGCCCACGCAGCCTGTGCCGTTTCCAGGGATGAGGCAGCTGATCTTCTCAGCATCCGTTCCTTCAGAAAGAGGCAGTTCATCAAAAGCCTGTCCTCGTCTGTTTCGCAGCGTTCCTGCAGGCTGGCATCCAAACCTTCTTCCGGGATGATGTCGGCAGTGACCCCGCACTGGAACCAGGGAAGACCGGACTGCATGAGACGCACACGCACATTCTGATAGTCCTGCACGAGATTCTGCAGCGTTTCAGCCTGCTGCTCCTCAGCCCCTATCAGGATCAGGTGCAAATCCTGCTTCTCCAGGACACCGGTCATGGCAGCATCGAGCAAGGCATGGCAGGCACGCAATCCCTGTTTTCCAACAGCAAACACACAGCATGTCATGGCCTGACCTCCTTTAGAATGCAAAAGGCGGTGTTCCGCATTACAGAACATCGCCTGCGCATATTACGCCTGATATCCATTGGGATTGTTCTTCTGCCATCTCCAGGAATCACGGCACATATCATCCAGATTCTTTTCAGCTTTCCATCCAAGCAGCTGCTCTGCCTTCCGCGGATCTGAATAACATTCAGCAATATCGCCCGGGCGCCGGGGTGCAATGACATAAGGAACCTTGATGCCATTGACTTTTTCAAATGCATGTACAATATCCAGGACGCTGTAACCGACCCCTGTGCCGAGATTGATGATCTCGCAGCCGCTGTGCTGCTGAGCATACTCGCAGGCATTGACATGGCCGCGGGCGAGGTCAACCACATGAATATAGTCGCGCACGCCTGTGCCGTCCGGGGTGTTATAGTCATTGCCGAAGATGTTCAGATGATCCAGCTGGCCGGCAGCCACCTTGGTGATGAACGGCATCAGGTTGTTGGGGATGCCATTCGGGTTTTCACCGATTCTGCCGGACTCATGTGCCCCAATGGGATTGAAATAGCGCAGCAGGACGACAGACCACTCCGGATCCGCATCACAGATGCCCATGAGGATTTTCTCAATCATGTACTTGGTCCAGCCGTAAGGATTCGTGCATCCCTTGCAGAACATATCTTCGCGCAGAGGCACCTCATCCGGCACACCATACACCGTGGCAGAGGACGAAAAGACAATCCGCTTGCATCCATGCCGGGCCATCGTTTCACACAGTGTCAAAGCAGAATCCAGATTGTTCCGGTAATAGCGCATGGGCTGTGCCACACTTTCTCCGACCGCTTTCAGTCCTGCAAAATGAATGACAGCGTCAAAGGTATGCTCGGAAAAAATCTGTTCCATGGCATCCGGATCACACACATCGGCCTCGTAAAGCTGAACCGTTTTTCCTGTCAGCTCTTCAACCCGATGAACTGCTTCCTTCTGGCTGTTGACAAAATTGTCCACGACCACCACTTCATGTCCTGCATTCAGCAGTTCGACACAAGTATGAGACCCGATAAATCCCGCTCCGCCGGTTGTCAGTATTTTCATGCCCCTGTCCTCCATTTATTATAAAGCGTTTGGATAAAACCCTGCTTCATGCAGCTTTTTCAGTTCTTGCATGACATATTCCCGGTCCTCATGATAGGTCATGCCAAACCAGACAGCATGTGTGTTGAGCACGTCCACCTGAAGATTCTCCTCATGCATCAGTTCATCCACAAGCGTCGGCAGCACATATTCCGCTTTCATATCGTCGGAATGCGGTGCAAAAAGGAATTCACGGAACTTCCGCTCCGCAGCCTCAAAAAACCAGGGGGTAAAGCCCCAGAAATTCATCGAAACCAGCGCATTGGGATCAAGGACAACGCCCTGCTCATCGGACGCATAATCCCGAATGGTGCCATCCGGCGCGGGCTTAATCTTATAGGTTTCGGTCACTTTGACCAGATGGTTCCGGTCATCGCGCTCGCACACGCCACGAGTCACCGTGCCATTTTCGGAAACCGTGTTGTGCAGGTCATATGCGACCATGGAGGCTGCGATCTTTTTGTTCTGCATGGACTTCAGAGATCCTGCCATCGCGGCAAATGCATCCCGGCCATAGTAATCGTCTGCATTGATCACCGCGAATGGTTCTGAGATGATCCTGGCTGCACACAGGACAGCGTGCACCGTGCCGTACGGCTTGGTTCTGCCTGCTGGCGGCGTAAAGTCCTCAGGAAGCGAGGAATAATCCTGGAACGCATAATGGACTTCTGTCTTCGCAGCAATCTTATCGCCGACCATTTCCCGAAACAGTTTTTCCATTTCCGGTTTGATCACAAAGACGACCTTGTCAAACCCGGCAGCAAGCGCATCATGGATCGAGTACTCCATGAGTATTTCCCCGTTCGGTCCGATACGGTCAATCTGTTTGTTGCCTCCGTATCTTGACCCCAGGCCAGCCGCCATAATCAGTAATGTCGTATGCATTGGGATATTCCTTTCATTTTATATTCTGTCGATTATTTCTTTTTGCGCTTGCCCTGGCGCGTACGCTCATTCGCGTTCTCTTTTTTGGCGAAGCCTTCCGTTGAATCCTTGCGGAAAAGAACAGTCAGCGTGCGGAACAGCAGCCGCATATCATTAAACAGCGAAAAATGCTCGATATACATCAGGTCCAGCATCAGCTTGTCTTCCGGCACCGTGTTGTACTTGCCCTCAATCTGCGCATAACCGGTCAATCCCGCCTTGACCTTTTCCCGATAGACAAATGTCGGCATCTGGGACTTGTATTTTTCCACATTGTCCAGCATTTCAGGACGCGGTCCAACCAGTGTCATGTCGCCTCTGAGGATATTCCAGAACTGCGGAAGCTCATCCAGACGGGTTCTGCGAAGGACTCTGCCGACCCGGGTGATTCTGGGATCATCCTCTGTCGCCGAACTCTGCGGCAGGCCTTCAAAGTGTTCCTTCATGGTGCGGAACTTGTAAATCGTAAAATTCCGCCCCCCGATGGTCATGCGCGACTGGCGGAAAATCACCTTTCCGCCATCCTCATAATGAATCAGAAGCGCGATGATTGCCATCAGCGGAGAGAGCAGGAGCAGGATCAGCGCAGAAAGGAAGATATCCGTAAAGCGCTTGACAATGCGCTGCCAGAGCGTCATCTTATGGTAATCCATCTCCAGGAACGGTGCATCATCAATGACGACCTGCTGGGCAGAGGAAAGCATGATGTCCTGCAGTTTGGCCTTGCAGAGGACATCCCGGTGCAGGTCATAGCAGATCTGCAAGATACGCATGGCTTCATGCTGCGGAACATCGGTAATAAACACGACTTCCGATGCCTCAATCTCGTTCCGCAGTTCCGGGCAGTCCCAGGTCACTGCTTTTCTCACGCGCCACTGCAACCTGAAATGATTCAGTTTGTCCGTGATCTGTTCCTGCTCGTCGAGCTGTCCCAGAATCAGCAGGCACTGCTTGGGAGGATAGATGGAGAAGAAGCTGTGATTTCCAAAGCGTACAATCGCAACCAGGAACAGTGCCTGGATGACCATAGTCAGAAGCAGATACGGAAAGTCCTCTCCGAAGATGTCCAGATGCGTGCGGTTATTTGCGTTGACGTTCATGATCTGAAGCTGCAGATAGGTGACCATATCTGTGATCAGCACGCCGAGCGTCATATTGGTAATAATCGGCTTGCTTTTTTTCCGTCCGATTTCATACCCGCCGTATACCAATGTCATGGCTCCGGACATGGCAACCCAGGTAATCAGCGTTATGCCCAGTGTTCTCGAAGGGTTGCGCAGCTGCCAGTTATTGATAGACATGAGCAGAAAAAAAGCGGCAGACAGGCCGAGATAAGTGATGATTTTCAGCAGTCCGACAATGAGGTCTCCCCGGTGATTGTGGATTCTCTGAATCAATCGTGGCACAGCCTTCCCCCTCCTCTCACGCCATGGATGCAGTCAACATGTGATTTCATGTCATTGCACATACGTTTATGCAAAAATCATGATAGCACTCGCCCGATAGTGTGTCAAGAAATTTGCCATGCCCAGGCCTTCCGCCGCATGCCCTTTCACCCCTGCCTGCAGATAAGCTTGACACATGTCCTCTCTTTCCTTATGATGCCACTAAGGAGGGCCTGCCTATGCCTGATTTTCCTCATCGTTTATACAGAAGCTCCCAACTGAGCAAGCGCTGTGCGCTTTGGATCACTCCGCTCACCGTGCTTCTTGCCATGCTTTCCATCTCCGCTTTTACCGGGTTCTGGCCATGGTCGGGAAACCCGTATTCTTCCTATATTCTTCAGGCTCAGTCCTGGCTTCGCGGCCGACTGGATCTCGGACAGGATTATGCATGGCTTGAGCTGGCGATCCGTGACGGCAAGTACTATGTCAGCTTTCCACCGTTTCCCTCCTATGTTCTCCTGCCCTTTGTCGCACTTTTCGGTGAGAACACTCCGGACACACTGATCGCATGGGCCGTGACAATGATCGGTGTCGTCACGGCCGTTCGGATGTGTATTCTGCTGGGTGCTTCTGTCCGCTCCTCTGTCTTCTGGTCCCTTTTCCTCTACCTGGGCAGCGGTTATCTGTTCATCGGCCAGACTTCCTGGGTCTGGTTCATTGCCCAGACCATGGCCTTCACACTGTCCCTGCTGTCACTGACATGCGCTCTGGAAAACAGAGGCGGTTTTTCCCTGACATTCTGGGCCTGCAGTGTGGGATGCAGGCCGCTGAATATCATCTATCTCCCGCTGCTCTTTTATCTGCTCAGGCAGAGAGAAAAAACACAGAGCATCCCCCGCTGGATTCAGCGCCACCTTGTCTGGGCGGTCGGTCCGTGCCTGCTCGGCGGCTCATATATGCTGCTCAACTTCCTTCGCTTTGGCAGCCCCCTTGAATTTGGGCATAACTATCTTCCTGAATTCGTCCGTGCGCCTGAGGGGCAGTTTTCCCTGAGCTATGTGCCCGAGCATCTCCTGCTGCTGCTCAGGCTTCCTGAAATCAACCCGCAGACCGGGGCGCTTGTGTTTGCCCATCTGGAGACCAATCTCTTTATCCTGGTCTGTCCTCTGAGCATCTCGTTTGTCCTCTGCTGGGTTCACGGACTTCGAAACCGGGAGAAATCCGACCTGCCTCTGCTGATCGGGCTCCCACTGCTCCTGCTCCTTCACACACTCCTGATCTGCATGCACCGCACGCTCGGAGGATTTCAGTTCGGCAACCGGTATTTTGTCGACCTGCTGCCTTTCCTTTTGCTGGGTCTCCTGACATGGAAAAATCCAAAGGAAACCTTTGACCTGACACAGCTTCCCCTGCTCGCTGCGGGCACCTGCCTCAATCTCCTGGGGACAGTCATGGCGTATCACACCTGGGGATAACCGTTTTCTGTGTGCCTTTATACCGCCGCGCATGGTTTCACGCCGCGATATCTCACTTGCCATCTTGATTTCATGCATGTCATGGAGTAAGATGCCTTCGTGTTTCTGACAGCACCGCTGTTGCTTGTCCACGTATACAAACCGCCATGCGGTTTCATTTCCAGATTATCTGACGGAGGAATGACGCTCATGATGTATGCCTATGCCCACGAAACAGAAAGCCGTAAGCTGAAACGGTCTTCCAGAATATGGATCAACGTACTGCTTGCTGTCCTTCTCTTCTGCACCTTTTTCTCGTTTTACATGCCTTTTATTGTCAGCGAGGAGTTTCTCGATGAGCTGGATGTCTTCATCATCGGCAATGAAGTGGCACACGGTGCTGAGATGTACAAGGTGACCGTATCCCAGCACATGCCGTTTTCCTATTATATTTCGGCAGTGATTACACTTCTGGTGCATCCGCACAATCCATACATGTACCGGTTCTGCCTGTACATTCTGCTTTCTGCCCTGTGGACCGGCATGTTCTTTCATTATAAGAAGCATATCAATCCAGCAGCCCTGGTTCTCCTGCCGCTTCTTTATCTGACAGAGCTCGGACTGTATACCAATGGCTCCATGATGATCTCGGAGCACTGGGCAGGTATCGGGCATGCCATCCTTCTGCTCGAACTGCTGTGCTATGCAAAAACCAACCGTCTGCATCTGTCCAACTGCATCTGGATTTCTGCTTCCATTCTTCTCTCCTTCGGCTGTGTTTTCTCCTCGGCCTACTCTGTCGCCTTCGTCGCAGCCGGCGTCTTCCTGTATCAGATCTGGAAGGTTTTCCGGACACCCAAGGCACAGCGGGATGAAGTGCGCAAGACAATCCTGCGCGATGACGGCCTGCTCCTGCTCTGCGTACTCATTCCATGGATCATTCTCATGGGCTGGTATGCAGTGACCGGCAATATTCAGAATTTTATTTACAGTGTCTATACGCTGAATGTTGAAATCTATTCACAGTACACCGGCGGTTTTGGCACAAATCCCTGGGGAACTTTCCTGAATTTCCTCCCCTCTTTCCTCTCTTACCTTCAGAGCAGCGTTCGCTCGCTCTTTGCCGGAGATTTCTCTCTGGATACGCTTGCTTCCGTTTTCCACACCGTCGGCCCCGTCATTGTCACGATTGTTTTCTGCTTCAAGTCTCCCATCCTTGCGCTGGCCTATTTCTTCTCGACCATTTCCATCGCCATGCGCGGGTTCAACAATTTCCATGCGCTGCACTTTATCTGTGCTGCTTCCCTGTCCGCCTGTCTGGTCTTTGGCTGGGCTGTCCGCCTGCCCTTCCGTCACTGGAAAAACCCGCTTGCCTACATCGCCTGTGCCTGTGGTCTGTTCCTTGTCGGGCAGTTCATTTATCCCGGTATCCCCTCTGCACTTCAGACCCCCGGCCTGATTTCCCGTGCCGGACTGCTGGATTACAACATGGAAGAGCAGGAACTGGTCAGCGCCATTACCAGCCCCGGGGATAAGATTCACTTTACGGATTTCTTCACCACGACCATTGATATTGACCGGCCTATTGACTACGGCGCAGCCTGCTCTTCTCCCTGGACCTGGGACGGTCTGGGCGACAGAGAGCTCGAGGCGCTGAAAGCCAATGAAACCAAGATGATCTTCTATGATGAAGGATATTCTGTGTGGGGCTATGAACGTGACGAATACGCGCATGAGCTGCTGCAGTACATCCGTGACCACTATTATCCGCTCAGCCGCAGAATCTATATCCGCAAGACCTATCTCAACGAAGCCGTCCGCCGAATGATTCAGTCGGGCTATGAAACCTATCTCGAATTCTGGGATGCCACGCCCCTCTCCGCCACTGAAAGCGAGAGCACGGTCTCCCTTCGCGATCTTGCATCCGCCGGCCAGAGCTGTGCAGTCACCCTGACCCCGGACAGGGATATGGCCCTCGAACTGATCGAGTTCTGGCCTTCCCAGAACGGGAGCACGCCATATGCAGATCTGACTGTGCGCGTAGTGGATGCACAGACACAGGAAGAAGTGGCTTCGCAGACCACAGCCAGTCAGTACTTTGCTTCCAATGAGATGAATCTCGTCTATTTCGAAGGCCTCAATATTCTCGGCGGCCACACTTATGAAATCCATTTCTCCCTCAGCGGCGAGGGCGACATCATGCTGGCCACCGCAAAAACAGCGGAGAATGACTATGCCTCCGTTCCGTTGGCTTCCGCACTGCCTGAAGGCCTGACCTGGCGCATTGCCATTGAAACGGCTGATCCTGTCTACCATGAAGAGGAAGAAGCCTACGACGAGTACGAAGAGTATGATGAATACGAGGGCGAGGCTGCCGAAGAGGATGCAGGCGAGGAATGGAACGGGGATTTCAACGATCCGTTCGGTTCCTCTGGCGAAGAAGAATATGTGGAGGAAGAAGAAGAGGATGACACCGAGGGTGTCTGATGCCCTTCCGCTTCCGCATCGTCATTTCCTGATCCATGGATAGCCCACTGACTGCCATTTTTCGTCTGATGGGGAGGTAAGCGCCGGATCCGGCGCAATCGGATATGAACAACATCAAAAAGAACTGGGATATTTATCTGTTTTCCATTCTGACACTCGGATTGTTTCTGTTCTGGTATGTTCTATTTGCCCGGGATCCCAACGGAAGTCAGTCCAATGTCTTCTTTTCCAATGCAACCGACTGGTTTATGGATTATTTCAATACCGTCTATATGACCGTTGGGAAAAGCCCGTATACATGGGGATACCTGCCTGCACGGAATTATCTTCCGATCGCTTATCTGCTTCTGTATCCGGCCTCTTTTCTCTTCGAGTATGATATTGAAGATGTCTACACCTCCTATGATGCCAGATATTTTCCCTATCCTTCGATTATCTTTCTTCTGATCATGGTGGTCTGGGTGGGACTTCTCCTGTATGTTCTCTATCGTGCCTCCCGCCGCAGTGAGTCCTCCCGTCTCCTCCTGGTCCTGTCGGTTCTCTTCTCCTGCATCATGCTGCTCAATCTGGACCGGAGCAATGAGGTCATCCTGACGGCCGCTCTGGCTTTCATCTTTCTGCTGAAATACGATGCTCCTTCCCCTGCGCAGCGGCATCTGGCACTCATTGCGCTCGCACTGTCTGCCACACTGAAGATCGTTCCTGCCGTTCTGGGCATCGTGCTGGTCTACAAAAAGCAGTGGAAAGATCTGCTGTTCCTGGTCCTTTATACCCTGGCATTTGCCCTTCTTCCCTTTTTCTGGCTCGAAGGCAGCTTTTCTGACAACTTCAACGCCCTCCTGACCAATCTTTCCCTGCATGCGGAGGCCTATAAAGACGGCAATCTGGGACTGACTGCTGCTACCATCTTTTCCGGTCTGCATCTCTCCGGCAGCTGGCTCAATTATCTCCTGGTCGCTGCAGCCGCATTCAGTGCATGGAAGCTGCATGCAGCCTGGCAACAGCAGCTTCTCCTGCTCCTGGCCGCCGTTCTCTCGACCGGCCAGCAGGGTGACTACACACTGATTCTCCTTCTGCTGCCCATGATCACCTTCTTCAACGAGCCCGCTTCTCCAAAGAAAATCGGATGGATCCTCCTGTTCGTCCTTCTGCTCTGCCCGGTCCAGTATCAGTGGAGTATCGGTCCCCTTACACTGAGCAACATCCTTGTGGCCAATACAGCGTGTATTCTCACCGCGCTTTATCTGATTGGAAAAGGCATCTTCTGCCTGATCCGGGAAACGCGCAGGCCTCAGGCCGCCCGATAAACCGTTTCAGCGAATCCATGGCTCTGTGGATTCGCTGTTTTCTTTTCCCGGCCCTGTCCTTCACAGGAACGATGCCTCTCCCTCTTCACTGCCTCCATAAACATCTGTTCCCTGCCCTGCATTTTCATGGACAAGGCGGATTTGATATGGTAAGATGTCATGCAGGGACCGCATGGATCCCTTACCTCTCTTGGAAAGGAATTCCCCATGAATACAATCATGAAAGTCGGCCTGAACTTTTTCGGCTGCAATAAAAATCTGGTGGATGCTGAGATTGCTCTCGGCGTCATGAAGGAACAGGGTTATGTCATCACGCCGGATCTTTCCGAAGCAGACATTATCATTGTCAATACCTGTGCTTTTATCAATCCCGCCAAAACCGAGTCCATCGACGGCATCTTTGAGATGGCGGAATATAAAAAAACCGGGAAGTGCCGTCTGCTGGTGGTGACCGGCTGCCTTGCCCAGCGGTATGCTTCTGCGCTGATGAGTGATATGCCTGAGATTGATATTCTCCTGGGCGTCAATCAGTATGAAAAGCTCCCGGAAGCTGTGGACCACGTGCTTCAGACCGGAGAGCGGTACATGTCGGTGAAGGACCCGCATGTATTCTTTGAGCATCCCCGTGTCCTCTCTACACCAAGCTATTCCGCCTATATCCGGATCGGTGAAGGCTGCTCCAATCACTGCACCTTCTGTGCCATTCCTCTGATCCGCGGAAATTACCGTTCCAGAAACGAAGACCATATTCTCAATGAAGTGCGCATGTTTGCACAGTCCGGCGTGAAAGAGCACGTCCTTGTCGCGCAGGATACAACACGTTACGGCACCGAAACGCACGAGCATTCCACCCTGCCTTCCCTGATGCGGAAATGTGCTGATATTCCGGGTGTGGAATGGCTTCGCGTGCTGTACTGCTATCCGGATGAGACCAGCGAGGAACTGCTTGATCTGATGGCTGAGCGGGAGAATGTGTGCCGGTATCTTGACCTTCCGATTCAGCACATCAACGATGATATTCTCCGCCGCATGCATCGCAGAGGCGATTCGTCCGATATCCGCCGCTGTGTGCGTCAGGCCAGGGAGCGGAACATCACCCTGCGGACTTCCATCATTGTTGGTTTCCCGGGTGAGACCGAGGACCAGTTTGAAGAACTGCTCGATTTCCTCAAGGAAGCCCAGTTTGACCGTCTCGGCGCTTTTGCCTACTCCCCCGAGGAAAACACGCCGGCCGCAAGGATGCCTGATCAGATTGATGAAGAGGTCAAGCAGGAACGCCTCGACCGTCTCATGCGCCTCCAGGCCGAGATCTCCCTTGAGCGCAACCGCGCACGGCTGGGTCAAACCGTCAAGACCCTGATCCTCGGAAAGAACGAGCGCGGCATCTATGAAGGACGCACCGAGCGTGAAGCGCCTGAAACAGACGGTGTGATTCTCATTGACAGCAGCAAAGAACTCCATCCCGGACAGTTCGTTTCTGTCCGTCTGAATGAAGCGGATTATTATGACATACGAGGTGCTCTTGTATGAATCTTCCCAACAAACTCTCCCTGCTCCGAATCTGTCTCATTCCGGTGATGGTCGTCCTCGTCAC
This sequence comes from Christensenella sp. UBA2853, assembly GCA_002350845.1. Lineage (GTDB taxonomy): Bacteria > Bacillota > Clostridia > Christensenellales > Aristaeellaceae > UBA2943. The sequence goes on along the minus strand of DEFL01000078.1, from coordinate 12,331 downwards.
CATTGGAGGAACACCATATGTCCAGATCGGTGCCGTGATTTTTATGATCGCTTCGATTACAGACTACTTTGACGGGAAAATTGCCAGAAAGCAGAACCTGATCACTGATTTTGGCCGGTTTGTCGATCCGCTCGCTGACAAACTGCTGGTCTTATCCGCGCTGATCCTTCTGTGTGCTGCCGGACAGATTCCTGCATGGGTTGTGATCATTATTCTCTGCCGCGAGCTGGCCATTGACGGTCTTCGCATGATCGCGGTCAGAAACGGCACCGTCATTGCTGCAGGAAAACTCGGGAAACTGAAAACAGCCAGCCAGATGTTCTATATTCTCCTGCTCATGTTCTTCCAGCTGTCCGCCTGGAGCAATATTCTGACGATTCTTCTGACCCTGTGGGTCGCCGGCATCACCATTGCAAGCGGTGTCGATTATTTCATCCATTACGGAAAAGAGCTTGTAAAAGAGGGACTGTAAGATTGAAAATCATGATTGTCCGTCACGCTGAGCCTGACTACAGCGTCGACGCGCTGACGGCAAAGGGCCGTGTCGAGGCAGAACTCCTGGCCAGCCGTCTCTCTCAGATTTCCGATGTGATGGGCTGCTATATGTCCCCGCTCGGCCGTGCCATCGCAACAGCAGGGTATACACTGAGCAAGACAGGAAAAGAGGCAGAAGTGCTTCCCTGGCTCTGCGAGTTTCGCGGGAAATGTTATGATCCCGACTTCGACTGTGTGCGCATCTGCTGGGATCTCCGCCCCCGTCTTTTTCACGCCCATCCCGAATTGAACAGTCCGGAGACATGGCTCTCCTATCCTTACTTCAAAGATTCGAATGTCGCCTCCATCTGGAAAGAAACCACGGACGGCGTCGATGCCCTGCTCTCCAAATACGGCTATACCCGTGAAGACGGCATCTGGCGTGCCGCGGACAATCGCGAGGGCACCCTGCTCCTCTTCTGCCACTTCGGCATTGCCATGGCCATCACGGCCTATCTTCTGGACATGTCCCCCATGGTTTTATGGCAGAACTTCTTCATGGCACCGTCCTCTGTGACCACCCTGATCTCTGAAGAGCGGGTGCAGCATGAAGTTTCCTGGCGCTGTCTTCAGCTGGGTGATCTCTCCCACCTGACCAGTGCTGCTGAGTCCTACTCCACTGCCGGTCTCTTTCCGGAATGCTATAACGGCCGGGAAACGACCGACCCTCCCGCATGGGGGAACCGACACCATCCGTAACAATAGAAAACGCGAAAGCCGCTGCAATTGGCTTTCGCGTTTTCTATTGCTCGCCTAGTATCTTTTACTTGCCAAACATGTTTTTCAGCGCCTGCTGATATTCTGTCGCCTGAGCCGTTGAAAAATCCGGGCTGAGCCGCATCACGACACGATTCACCTGCGTTGCAATGCCGGACTGGCTTGGGAGCATCAGATTGAGCTGCCTCAGCCGTGACTGCGCCAGCTCAGCACTCGGGAACACTTCCACAATCCCGCCGCGCGCAAGGGTGTCTGAGCCATTGGAGACTCGCTTGTCTGTCCAGGAAACCTTGGATGTGTACTGATTCATCGTGCCCAGCAGCCCATCAGGGTCTGTTGCCTCTGAATAGATCATCGGCGTTTCAATCGGAAGCCCGCGTCTGTACAGAGCGGCCACAACATTCTCCGCCGTATACGGCGTCTTTCCGGCAAAAAACAGGAAATAGACCAGGACGGCAGCTGCAATCAGAACAGCCGCTGCTGCACACGCGATGATGGCGTGTTTTTTGTTGATGCCTGCACCGAGATGCCGTTTGGGGCTGACCACAAGTCCTTCTCTGGTCATCTGCGGTGTAAGGATAGAGGCATCCGTTCCATCGCCCGGTGCCATCGGTGCATTGTATACAATCTGCTCGCCTGTTGCTGCAGATACCTGGGGAACCCGGTACGGGCCGGAATTCATTCCGTTCTGAAGTGCATAGTCGCCCGTGTATTCCCCCTGAAAGGTGTGCTGTACCGGCTGCTGCACCTGATATCCTCCGGTGGGACTTCCCTGCGGATATCCCTGAGCATAGGTCTGGGAATAGCCCTGAGGATACCCCTGGGGATATCCCTGAGTGTATCCCTGGGGATACCCCTGATACGATTCCTGAGGATATGCAGGATACGGCTGCTGCATCTGCTGCATCTGCTGGTATCCGACCGAATCAGGCTGACGATACTGTGCATACGGATCATCCTGGGCGGCCTGTGCATAACCCTGCTGCATTGTTCCCTGCGGATATCCCTGATTCATATCCATTCCCTGCATATTCTGATCATTCAAAGCCTGTCACCCCGTTCTTGTCTGTGCATGGCGTCATGCAAAACACGCTATAATTCATGGAATGATTCTTTTCCATGGATGTCATCTGACTACATCATACCACATTCTCGAAAGGATGCAAGTTTTCCCGGCATAGCCGGACCAACCGCTGTTCCTTTCAAGCGGGTATCCTGAAGGACCTGCCTTCATTTTGCTTCGCTTGCGAGGATCTTCCGGATGCCGTCCGAGAATTCCGTTTCCGGATGCCACCCTGTATCTTTCACGATCTCACTGATGTCTGCCTGAAGATACATCACCTGATGGTCATAATATGGAATGGCTCCAAAATCCAGCTGCGCACCGGGGCAGATGACGTCCCGAATCGCGGTGACGTATTCCTTCAGCTGCCGGACTGTCCCATTCCCGAGCACATAGGTTTTCCCATCCACACCTTTTTCTCCCAGCAGTTCAAGCGCTTTGGAGGCATCCCGGCTGTAGAGATAGTCCCACCACTGTTCTCCTTTTGTGAGCCGCGGAACTTCGCCGGACTGGATCTTATGGATCGTGGACATAATCAGGCTCTGTGGTCCATCGTTGGGTCCATATATGCTCAGCAGGCGGACCCACACATGTTCCATGCCGAGCTGATGTGCATGCTCACGCGTCATCAGACCTGCGGTCAGCTTTCCAATGCCGTAGCCCATTTCAGGATGGACCGGCGTATCCGGTTTCAGCAGTCCTTCGGCATGCCCATACTCAGCCTGGGAACCCACACCGACAAACCGCCTGCAGCCAAAGCGCTTGGCTGTTTCCACCGCATCAAGTGCATATTTCACATTTCGGTTCTGCAGATACATATCATCCCGCTCGGGACCGATGGTGCCCTCCCATCCCATATGGAAGAACACATCGTAAGGCTGCCCGTCCTCATTTTTCAGGTCGGCAAGCTGATCCAGCGCACAGAACACCTTTTTCACATAGGGATTATCAGGAAGCTGATGCAGTCTTCTGGAGTTTTTCCGGCACAGAACAAGCACTTCCACCTGATGCTGTGTCAGTTCCTCAATCAGGGCCGTTCCAACCGTCCCTGTCGCCCCTGTGATGATTGCCCTTTTCATTTGCATTATTCCTCATCCATCAGTGGAATCAGCATGATGTTTCTCAGTTCTTCCCTCGGAAGGAACGGCGCAAGGTCCTCAAGCGGAGGGCTGACAAGCGTCCCGTCCTCCAGCCGCTTGGTGCTGCTCTTGGGTTCCCACACCTGTTTTGTGTCAGTGAAGATTTCCGTGAACACGGGCCCATCCATCTTCAGCACCGTGTCAACCACACTCTTCATTTCCGCATTGCTGTGGGCGCTGAAATAGGGATATCCAAAGGCTTCGGCAATCTTCCTGAACTCAGGAAAAGAGAGATCACCGGATTCAGGTCCGATGCCCACTTTGGAATGCTCTTTGAACAGATTATTCTGTGTGATGCGGATCGACTGATAGCCCTGGTTGTTGATCAGAAAGATCTTGATCGGCAGTCGGTTGGTCAGGATGGTCTGCAGTTCCTGCAGATTCATCATGATGGATCCATCCCCCTCAAGGCAGATCGTATTCCGCCTTCCGCCGCCGATACACGTGCCGATGGCAGCCGGAAGTCCATACCCCATGGAGGCGATGGCACTGTTGTTCGCCATCCGGCTTCCTTTCTGAATGACATAGGCCTGATTGCCGACCACGCAGCATGCACCGTTGGAGACGGCGGTCAGACTGTTTTCCGGAAGCTGACTGCTCAGATAGGAGATAAACGCATAGACATTGGCGGTCGAACCATTCTCCTCCCAGTGTCTAGGCAGCACGACCGGATATTCCGTTCTCCATTTTCTGCACGTTTCCAGCCATGCATTTCCGGAGTACACAGGTTTTTCCGCCATGGCATCCAGACGGCTGAGAAAGTCCTTTGCATCGGCCCAGATCGGATGCTCCACATGCAGCGTAGGCTTCTTCATTTCGCCCTGGTCAATATCCACCATGATCACTTCGGCGGCTCTCGCCCAGGTTTTCCAGTTGTACCCCACCTGGCGGATGGAAATGCGGGTGCCGACAGCCAGAATCAGATCCGCATTCTGGATCGCCCAGTTTCCCGCCCGGTCTCCCATGTTCCCTGCCCGACCGCAGTACAGCGGATGATCGTTTTCGATCAGATCCACCGCGTTCCAGTAAGTGACCACAGGAATTCCAAGCTTTTCTGCTACAGACCGAAAAACATCATACGCCCCGGAAAGACGGATGCCATACCCTGCATGGAATACAGGCCGCTTCGCATTGCGAATCCGATCGAGCACAAACTTCACGGTTTCCTCATCCACCGACGGCGGAAGCAGGGCATCGTCCTGCGCCGGATCATAGGCTGGGAGCGTGTCGGTTTCAATCAGCCCGCCCTGAAAATTGACCGGTATATCAATCCATACAGGACCGGGTCTGCCCGTCACTGCCAGATGCCATGCCTTCTCCAGCGCATAGCGGATCTGCCTGGGATCTTCAATCATGACCGCATACTTTGTCATCGGCTCGACCGACCTGACAATGTCGTATTCCTGATCCCCCATGGCACGAACCTTTGCGCCGGCTTCCTTGAAAGCATACCTGGCCGTGGTGTCATATCGGACCTGTCCGCTGAGAATCAGCATAGGGATCGAGTCCAGCCATCCGCCGACAACACCGGTCAGGGCATTGGTCCCGCCGGGGCCTGTTGTCACGCAGACAGCCGCAATCCTGTTTTCAAGCCGGGCGTAAGCTTCCGCAGCAATGGCACAGGCCTGTTCATGATGATTGTAAGTGACATGCAGTCCTTCACAGTGTCCCAGGGCGTCATTGAGATGCATCGCACCGCCGCCGACCACACTGAAGACATCCGTCACCTGATGCTCAACCAGAAATGATGCCACATAGTCCGCCAGTCTCATTTTCACGGCACACTCGTCTCCCTCTTCATGCGGCATGGATATTCACTGCATGCCTTTATCTGGTTACGATTTCTGTTTTTTCCCGTCCTGTGCTTCTTCGGCAGGGACGTCCTGCCCCTGCTGGTCAAAGTTGATCCGCTCTTCCTCCACCACCAGTGGACGGCGCATTACCCGCTGATTGATCGCCGAAATATATTCGCCCAGGAACCCCATGAAGGCCAGAAGGATCGAACACATGAGGCAGGTCATGATGAGAAGCGGAGCCTGTCCGGCATCAAACCAGTCCCAGTAAATCAGCTTCAGGATCAGGTAGATCAACCCGACAATCACACTGATAATGGAAAGCAGTGCGCCGCCAAACACAGCCATGCGCATGCCGACCTTGGTATAGCTGGTCACGGACAGCATGGCCGCGTCATACAGCGTATACCAGTTGTTATGTGTCTTTCCCGCTCTGCGCTTGGGCTGTTCATACGGAACTTCCTTCCGCTTTCCACCCAGTTCCGCCACAATCCCCCGCAGGAAGGGCGTGGGATCGTTGAGTTCCCGCATCACATTCACAAACGACCGGTCATACAGGCCAAACCCTGTAAACTGCTCGATCTGTTCAACTTCGGAATACTTGCGGATCAGCTTGTAGTACACGCCGCGCAGCCAGTACATCATCCGGTTTTCTTTTGAAGAGGTCTTTACGCCGCAGACAATCTGATAGCCTTCCTCCCAGTATTTCAGAAACACCGGTATCATCTCCACCGGATCCTGGAAATCGGCACAGATGGAGATGGTGCAGTCCCCGCTCGTCTGGCAGATGCCATAGTACGGACTGTTGAACTGTCCGAAATTCTTCACATTAAAGATCGCCCGGATTTTGGGATTCTGTGCGCAGACCGACCGGATCAATGCCCTTGTACCGTCCGTTGAACAGTTGTCGATAAACAGAATCTCATAATCATACTGCGGAAGCTGATTCATCTGGTCCACAATGGCACCTGCGATCGCCACCACATTCTCTTCTTCATTGAAGCAGGGCACCATAATGCTTACAAGCTTTTTCCTGGTTTCCGCCTGTGACATGTCACATTTCTCCCATTCCATTGATCCGGGGAACATCTGCATGTGTTCCCGGTCTGCAGCGGCCATGCGGGGGATCATTTGTTTTCCCGATAAGCCCAGAATTTATTCATTACAAAGTTCAGAGGAATCGTCACGGCCATGGAGAGGATACTGGAAAGATAGTATGGCATTCCCATGCCGCTCAGCCAGATCTTGATGATGGGGCTGAGAATGATGCCTGTCAGTGCATAGCTCGCCATGGTCTTAAAATAGGTTCTGACCATCTCTCCCCGGCCTGTCCGTGCATCCTTTCGGAATACATACCGGCTGTTCCAGTAAAACGAGTTCGTGACGGAAACAAGGAAGGCAATCGCGGTAACGATGGTGATTTTGACCTGTTCCCCTGTCACACTCAGCCCCAGACGCGCCATCAGGGAACAGATTCCCTGAAAGTCTGCATTCTTCAGCAGCCAGTAATAGCAGAGCATTTCAATACCGTAGGAAATCGCGGTATTGGAAATGCCGACCAGGCCGAACTTGACAAACTGAACAAGCGGAGCAAAGCGGCTGTTTTCCAGCCGTTTCAGTAGATGCTGAAGCTTTTCCATCCTTGTCTCACGCTCCGCAGGCTTCATGGATCACCTGGGCCATATAATCCAGCATAGCCTCGGTCATCCCGGGATAGACACCCACCCAGAACGTCCGTTCCATGATGAGATCGGTGTTCTTCAGTTCCCCAACAACACGGTATGCATCTGTGCCGCGCACCGTATCAAACGCCGGATGGCGAAGAATGTTCCCTGAGAAGAGCATCCGCGTCTGAACATTGTGCTCCTCAATATAACGAACGACCTGTCTCCGGTCGAGTCCGCTGTCCTCGCGAAGCGTGACCATAAACCCAAACCAGCTCGGCGTGCTGTTTTCAGCAGGCTCCGGAAGAATCAGCCTGTTCTGAAGATCTTCCAGCGCATGATGCAGACGATCCCAGTTCTTCCTGCGCTTTTCAATAAAGCCCGGGAATTTCTTCAGCTGCTCACAGCCAATGGCTGCCTGCATATCCGTCACTTTCAGGTTGTACCCGAGATGGCTGTATACATATTTATGATCATAGCCAAAAGGCAGCTCGCCATACTGACCATCATACCGATGACCGCAGAAGTTGTCATGGCCGGAAGGACAGATGCAGTCACGTCCCCAGTCCCGATAGGAAAGAATCAGTTTGTGCAGGAGAGGGTTGTTGGTATACACCGCGCCGCCCTCGCCCATCGTCATATGATGCGGCGGATAAAAGCTGCTGGTTCCGATGTCGCCCCAGGTGCCGGTATACCGTGTCTCACCGTCAATCGTGTAAAGGCTGCCCAGTGCATCACAGTTGTCCTCGACCAGCCACAGTCCATGCTCCCTGCAGAAGGCTGTAATGGTTTTCAGATCAAACGGATTCCCGAGTGTATGGGCAATCATGACCGCCTTTGTTTTCGGTGACAGCGCCTTCTCAAGCATGGAGATATCCATATTGTACTGAGGCACGGTCACATCGAGAAACACAGGGACCGCACCATACTGCAGGATCGGAGCCACGGTCGTCGGAAACCCGCAGGCCACCGTAATGACTTCATCGCCCGGCAGGATCCGGCGTTCGCCCAGTTCAGGCGCAGTCAGGACCATGAATGCAAGAAGGTTGGCAGAAGACCCGGAATTGACCAGGTGGGCCCACCGGACGCCGAGCCAGGCACTGAACTCTTTCTCAAACTGTTCTGCGAACCTTCCCGTCGTCAGCCAGAAATCCAGCATGGCATCGGTCAGCGCGCACATTTCTTTCTCATCATAGACCCGGGATGCATACGCGATCCTGTCACCGGGCACAAAATCCTTTTTGTTTTCCTTGAACTGGCGGTAATAATCCGTCACCATGTTCTTAATGGATTCACGGGCTTCAGCTTCTGTCTTCCACTGCATACGTCTCTTCACTTCTCCTGCAAATATGCCTCGATTTCACGGTCCATTTCCGAAATCACCATCTGACCGTCCACCCAGGCTTTTGTCCATGCGACCGTCATGCGGACTGCCTGATCGATATCCCATACAGGCTTCCATCCAAACACACTGCGAATCTTCGAGCAATCCAGTTTCAGGAAGTTGGCTTCATGCGGCGCATTGGCCTCCGCTGCGGTCTCCCAGCGCGCACCTTCCCCCCATGCATGGACAAAACGGTTCACCAGTTCGCCCGTCGTCACGCAGCTTGCGTCATCCGGGCCGACATTATACCAGCCCGCCTTCTCCTTTTCCTCCGCCTGACGCTGAGCGATCATCAGATAGGCACAGACCGGCTCCAGCACATGCTGATAGGGCCTGGTGGAATACGGATTGCGGATATGAATCGTTTCTCCCCGCGTCACCGCGCGCACACAGTCCGGAATGATGCGGTCAGATGCAAAATCCCCTCCGCCAATCACATTCCCTGCGCGTGCCGTTGAAACCATGGGCGCATCCTTGCCCTGAAAAAAGCTGTTCACATAGGAATGTGTGACAAGCTCTGAGCAGGATTTGGAATTGGAGTACGGATCAAAGCCGTCGAGCATCTCGTCTTCCCGGTATCCCCACGGCCATTCGCGGTTGAGATACACCTTGTCTGTCGTCACATTGACCACAGAGCGGACCGAGTCCGACAGGCGGACGCATTCCAGCAGATTGACTGTACCCATGACATTGGTCTCATACGTCTCCCGAGGTGCCCTGTAGCTTTCGCGGACAATCGGCTGCGCTGCCATGTGGATGACAATCTCCGGATTCGCCGCCCGGAAAGCAGACTGCAGGCTCTCCAGATCACGAATATCTCCGCGGACATCGTGCATGCCTTCAGAGAGCGAAGCAAGATCAAACAGCGCCGGCTCGGTCGGCGGATTCAGCGCATAACCGGTCACTTCAGCCCCGGCCTTCTGCAGGACACGGCACATCCAGCTTCCCTTGAAACCGGTGTGACCTGTCACAAACACTCTTTTCCCTTTGTACCAGTCCAGATCCAGCATGATCAATCCCACACCTTCCACGGGGCATTTCCGCTCGTCCACAGTTTCTGCAGCAGATCATGCTCACGCTTTGTATCCATGCACTGCCAGAAACCGTGGTGTGCATAGCTCATCAGCTGTCCTTCTGCTGCAAGTCTCTCCAGCGGCTCTCTCTCAAACACAGTCTGATCCCCTTCAATGTAGTCAAACACCCCGGGTTCCATGACCATGAAGCCGGCATTGATCGATGCGCCGTCAGACGCATTCTTCTCGCGAAATGCATGAACAGCATTGTCTCCGCCAATATCCAGAATGCCTTTCTGCTGCTGAAGTGTAACCGATGTCAGAGTGGCCAGCTTGTGATGGGACTGGTGATATTCAATCAGCTTTGTGATATCCACATCGCAAACGCCATCGCCATACGTCATCAGGAACGTATGATCCCCGATATATGGCTGGATTCTCTTGATTCTCCCGCCGGTCATGGTATTGAGGCCCGTATCCACAACGGTGACCTTCCACGGCTCAGCTTTGCGGTTATGAATAATAATGCGGTCCTCGGTCGCTTCCTTTGTGAAATCAAAGGTGACATCGGATGTATACAGGAAATAATCCGAAAACCATTTCTTGATCATATCCTGCTTATAGCCGGCACAGATGACAAACTCATTGATATTGTAATGAGAATAGCATTTCAGGATATGCCAGAGAATCGGCATATTGCCGATTTCAATCATGGGCTTCGGTTTAAACTGGGATTCCTCGGAAAAACGCGTGCCGAAACCGCCTGCAAGAATAACCGCTTTCATTGAATCATCTCCTGTTTTTCTGAGTATTCCGAACTCCCCTGCTGCTCTTCCTTCCGTTTCCTTGTCCGCAGGGGAATCTCACGCCTTGTCCTTCTCATTTTCCAGCTCTTCCATTGCGATATGCTGCGCAACATGTGTCAGCTGATCCTGAAGCTTTGCAATCTGATGATCCATCAGGAACAGCTTAATGATGAGCAGGAAGATCACAACAAGATAGACCAGATTCGCCGGACTCTGTATGCCAACCCATTCGGACACACCGATGGCGATCTCCGGAAAAAGTCCGAGCAGGACCAGGACCACCGAAAAAAGCAGCCAGAAGACGGAAGCTTCAGTCCGCATCTTGCTCTTTCGGACTTTCCGAAGCACATATACAGCGGTCATCACTGACCCAAGCAGCAGCAGGATTCTCATGCTCCAAGACATATCTTCTACTCTCTTTCCGTGTCGTGTTTCCTGAAACGCCGTTTGATTCTGCCAATCTACACGCGCAGGTCCTGTATCCGTCTATTCAGGCAGTGAAAGACCCTTTGGACCGGTATGAATCAGAAGCGGTTCAATGCATCCAGGACATATCCGATCTCTTCTTCGGTCATGCCTGGATACAGAGGAATGCTGAGTTCAGTCTCAGCCAGTGTTTCCGCCACCGGGAAATCTCCCCGGACATATCCCAGAGAGGCATACGCCTTCTGCAGATGAATCGGTATCGGATAATGAATCAGGGTATGAATGCCCAGGTTCTCAAGGTATTCCTTCAGGGCATCACGCTCAGTGCAGAAAACCGGGAAAATGTGATAGACACATCCGGGGTCTTCCCTGAGCAGCCGGATTTTCGGATTGGTGATGCCTTTCCGGTAGGTTTCCGCTATGGCACGGCGCTGTGCAGTCCATGCGTCCAGATGCGGCAGCTTGGCCGAAAGGAAGGCCGCCTGGAACTCATCCAGTCTGGAGTTCACCCCGACAAAGTCGTGGTGATATTTTTGCGTGGATCCGTAATTGCCCAGCGCACGCACTCTGGCAGCAATCTCCGGATCATCTGTAACCACAGCGCCGGCATCTCCGAGTGCGCCGAGATTCTTACCGGGATAGAAGGAAAAACCTCCGGCGATGCCAAATGTACCCGCTTTCTTTCCCTTGTAATCCGCTCCGTGTGCCTGTGCTGTATCCTCGACCAGAAGGAGATTGTGCTCCCTGCACAGCTGCATCAATCCATCCATTTCCGCTACGCGGCCATAGAGATGAACCACCATAACAGCACGTGTTTTGTCTGTGATTTTCTGAGCTGCGCCTTCCGGTGTAATCAGAGCCGTCTCCGGATCCGGATCCACCAGAACCGGCTTCGCGCCGACATAGGAGATGGCCAGGGCAGATGCGATAAATGTATTGGCCGGAACCAGCACCTCATCGCCCTCACCAATGCCTGCCGCAAGCAGAATCAGGCGGAGAGCATCCAGTCCGTTCCCCACCCCGACACAGCAGGATGCCCCGCAGTAATCGGCAAAGGCTTTTTCAAAATGCTGGTCTTCCTGTCCGTCAATAAACCATTCCCGTTCCATGACCCGTTGGTAGGCAGCATCCAGTTCAGCCATCATCGGGTCATGCGTTTTCTGCAAAGCAAAATACGGAATATTCATCACTTTCACAGTCCGTTTTCCTCCCCGTTCTTCGTTTGGACATATTGAAGGAATTCATCATACGACCGGATATAGTCGGATTCATCATACAGCTGAGAGGCCAGAACCATCAGGACCGCATCCTCGGAGAAATCGAACATTTCTCTCCAGATCAAGTGGGATAAATACAGTCCTTTGTTCGGCCGGTCCAGCACAACGGTTTCCCTGGTCTTTCCATCATCCAGAAGTATTTTGCATTCTCCTCTGACGCAGACCAGCACCTGCTCCAGGGATTTATGTGCATGATGTCCTCTGCTCACGCCGGGCTGTGTGTTGTACATGTAATAGCACCGCTTGATATCAAACGGAATATTCTTGTTTTCTTCCAGGGAGATCAGGATGCCCCGCTCGTCACCGTGTTCTTCAAAATCAAAGGTGATGATCTTCATACCCGGTTCATGCTCCTTTTCGTATTGGCATTCGCCCGACAGCCTCATGTCTGCGTGCTGAAAATCCGGTTGAACCTCAAGCCCCGCAAATAAAGCATATACATAAGAGATTATAAGCATCCTGCCAGTAATTGGCAAGCTTTCCTTATATATGCGGGTGTAGCTAGAAAAATGTGG
>DEFL01000083.1 GCA_002350845.1 Christensenella sp. UBA2853 | reverse complement strand
TGTCCGAGCCTAAATAACATGAACACCAGCAGGGAAAAGGCAACGTGATCCGCAGGATGTTTGCCGAGATCGACGCGCAGTGCTACGTCATGGCCGACGGTGACGATACCTATCCCGCCGATTGTGCACCGGAACTGGTGGACAAAGTGCTCACAGGCGGCGCTGACATGGTGGTCGGGGACCGTCTGTCCTCCACCTATTTTTCCGAGAACAAGCGTCCCTTCCACAATCTGGGAAACACCATGGTCCGCAAAGCCATCAATGTCCTGTTTCATAACGATATCAAGGATATTATGACCGGCTACCGCGCCTTCAGCTATCGGTTTGTCAAAACCTTCCCTGTCCTTTCCAAAGGGTTTGAAATTGAAACAGAGATGACCATTCACGCCGTGGACAAAAACCTGCATGTTCAGAATGTCGTCATCGACTACCGGGACCGTCCCACAGGCAGTGAGTCCAAGCTGAACACATATTCCGACGGGTTCAAGGTTCTGCTGACCATCAAACGGCTTTTCAGGACATACCGTCCCGGCGCCTTTTTCGGTCTGTTTGCGCTGGCGCTGTTTCTCATTGCCCTGGGCTTCCTGATTCCCGTCCTGATCGATTACAGAAACACAGGACTCGTCGAGCGTTTCCCGACACTGATCGTCTGCGGGTTTGTCATGATCGGTGCTGTCCAGTCCTTCTTCTCCGGACAGATTCTGAAAACCATCTATCAGAAAAACCGTCAGGATTTTGAGATGGATCTCTATCGTGTCACCAATGACTACCAGTCCAAAATGGGATCACACTGAGGAAAGAAACAACGCTCACAGAAGCGGATTGGATCCGATCCGCCTTCTGTGAGCGCTCTTTTTGTTTTCTGTTTCAGACGGGCAGTCCCTTATACCCTTGCCTGCTGAAGATACGCATCGGTCAGCTGTTCGGCCAGCCGCTCTGCCTCCCCGGGAACTGCCGGAAGCCGTTTGTAGAGGAAGGTGCTTTCCAGCGCTGCATACGATCCTCTGGCAATATCATCCCGCGTGGGAAGATACCCGCGAAGCTCCTCGGCGCAGCCCAGGATCATGGCATCCTCCGACCCGATCCCGTCACGGATCTTCATGCCGATTGCCGTAAAGCCTTCAAAGGGAAGCGCCAGAACCGGAATCCCGCCCAGGACAAAGCAGGCTGCGGTGCCCGGTTCCTCCTCGAGGAGACGGTCCACTTTTTCCAGCATTTCCTTTTCCCAGGTCCGCGCCACTCTCGCCGCAGGCATGTCTGCCCCGCCGGCCCTCTTCTCCGCCTCATCCGCCGCTCCGCAGATATCCTCGCGGGTCACGCGTGTGAGCCGGATGCTGAAAGGCAGCCGGCAGGCTCTGAGTGTCGGCTCTACGGGCTTCAGGCTCCCGAGGAATGTTTCAGCCGCTTTCTTTCCAAAAGCACACATCGCTTCCTCGCCGGTGTGGAAAGGATCAATGTCCCCGCACAGACCGTTGAGATACACCGTGTCCATGCCGCCAAGGTTCCGGATGATTTCGCCTGAAAAATCCGCGCTGGCCAGATGGGTTCTTCCCAGGAAAACCCCATGGCAGGCACAGCCCATGAGCGCAAGTTTCTTACCTTTTTCACGCGTCAGGACAAAGCCCCGCACGTCCCGGTCCACCGGCCCGTCCTGCGCGGCCCGGTTATAGATCCAGTCCCCTTCAACTTCTGCACGCCCATATGCGATCCCGGTCACTTCCTGCAGATCGGCCATGGCCGCATCCAGCGCCGGGAACATCCGCTGTGCAAGGCCTGCGGTGTAGGCCGGACTGACCTCGCCGCACCCCTCGTGGTACTTGATCGCAGGCCCTGTGTGCGTGTGGACGCTGACGATCATGACTTCTGTGCACCCGAGTTCCTTTCCATGGCGGATCAGTGCGTCTGCCACCTCCTGAGAAAGCCCGAGCAGCTCACAGGAAATGACCAGCACCCGGACACTGCCCTCCTCGAGCACCGCGGCCCGGATATGCAGCGGATCCCGGATACCCTCCATCCGCCGCTCAAGATAGTATCCAAACCCTGCCAGCTCTGTCCCCACAGGGGGTGTAATCTCAGCCATGCCAAACCCAGCACGCACGCTCTGTTCCTTCTTTCTGTCATTTCAGTCCCGGGATCTCTCCGCCATACTTTTCCACGAGCAGGTCATTGACTGCGTCTCCCCCGTCCACATTGCTGCTGACAAAGAATTCCGCAGGAACACCTTCCTCCATGGCCTTCTCCTTGACCCGGCAGACCACGGCCTGCAGAAGCGCTGCGCCGACCGCTGTGCTCGTTGGGCCCACCCGGCGGCCGTCTGAGAATTCCACGGACGCATCCCCGGGAATGCCGCAGTTGTCCAGCACCAGGTCGGCCGCTTCAAAGAGACGGAGTCCCCGCGGCGAGCGGCTGGAGACCGAGGAGGAATGCTGAAGACTGGTCAGTGCAATGACCCGGGTGCCGCGTTTTCTCGCTTCGACCGCAAGCCCCACCGGGACCGCATTCCTGCCGGAATTGGAGAAGATCAGGAGTGTATCGCCTGCGCCCATGGGATAGCGTCTGAGCAGTTCATCCACCCATTCTTCCTTCCGCTCTTCCTGCGTGCTGCCCGCCGCACTGATGTGCAGCATGAGCTTCTCATCGAGCACCGGGCAGACCTTGGCCATGCCCCCGGCGCGATAGAAGATTTCCAGTGCGAGCAGGTGTCCATGTCCTGTACCAAAGGTATAGACCATTTTCCCGGCCTTCAGGGTGTCCAGGATCATGTCTGCCGCTTCTTCGAGCTGTTCCTTCTGCGTGTCAAACGCCCTGTCGAGCGTCTTCATGAGGTTTTCCCTGTAGCGGTCAATGGCTGTCATATTCCGTTCCTTCTTTCCAACAGGCCTGAGATCTCCTCTGCCGTCTTTCCGTCCTTCAGCATGCCCAGAACCACCGCCCCGATTTCCGGCGGATGGCGCGGCGCGGTTACCGCCACGCCGGAGCAGCGCTCAGAGAGCGCCTGGGTGAAAAGCTGCCTGGCCAGAGGGCTGTGCTGCATGACCCCGCCGTACACAGCGCACACCGCGGCCTCCGGCACCTGGCGGTACAATGCTTCTGCCAGACACGCAAGCCGTGTCATTTCATGTTCCGCAATATGCAGCGCATCCGCATCCCCCTGCCGGGACGCCTCCAGCACGCGCGCGCCGAATGCTGCCATTGTATCGGTGCCCATGGCGGGATCATACAGACGCGCGATCAGGTCTCTGGGCTGTGCGGCCGCGAAAAACCGAAGCGCCTCCTCCATGAGGACACTCCGGTGTCCTGTGAGATCAAAATCCTCCGTCGCCCGGACCAGCGCATTTCTTGACAGGGTATAGCCGCTTCCGGCATCCCCCATCTTCCAGCCCCAGCCGCCGAGCACGTGTTCCTTTCCGGACCGGTCCAGCGCCATGAGCATGGAGCCCGTCCCGCAGATGACCATCATGCCCGGACCGCCCATGGTGTGTCCCATCAGGGCAATCAGCGCATCACTCGTCAGATGCAGGGTGCAGCCCCCGGGAAGGCGTGCCCGGAATGCGCGGAGGATATCCGCATCCGCCGGCCCGTCAAGCGCAGCAAGGCCCGCCGATACCACAACATCTTCCGGCGGTGTATTTCCCATCAGCTCGCGGGCAAGCTGCTCAAACCGGTCCAGACAGGTTTCCAGCCCGTCCTGAAGGAAATTCAGCCCGCCGCCCTGCGCCGATCCGGCCAGCGTACCGTCTTCACGGACAGCCACGGCTGTCGTCCTGGTGCCGCCGCCGTCCATCCCTATATACAGCCTCATGCTGCCTCCCTCTGCGGACCGCTACCGGCCCGTCTGCGTCATACGGAATGTATCATTCTCTGTTTTCCTTCCCAATCCTGCCGCACACATATGACGTATTGCGCGGTTTCACTGCGTGTGCTACACTTCGCCCAGAACAATGGAAACTGCCGGATGCTGCCGGCACAGAATCAGGAGGGACTGCTCCATGGTTTCAATGGATTACCCGGTTTCTCAGGAAGAACTGGTCGCGCTGCGTCGGGAACTGCATATGTATCCGGAACTGCGCTGGGATCTGGACCGGACGTCCGCGCTTGTCCGCAGGGAACTGGACAGCGCCGGCATCCCCTATGAGGCGGACCGGTACGGACGCAATTCCGTAGTGGTCACCATCCACCCGGAAATCACCGCATTCACCCTGGCCCTCCGCGCCGATATGGACGCCCTGCCCATTGAGGAAAACAATCAGGACAAACCTTACCGCTCGCGCCACCCCGGCGTCATGCATGCCTGCGGGCACGACGCGCATACCGCGATGATGATCGGCACCGCCAAAGCGCTCTGGGCCATCCGCGACCAGCTCCGCTGCCGCGTCAAGCTGATTTTCCAGCCCTGTGAGGAAGGCCGGCCTTCCGGTGCGCGCACGCTGTGCGAGAACGGCATCATGAAGGATATCGACTGCATTGTCATGTGCCATGTCAACTGTGTTGACCCGACGCACGTCATCTCCACCAACGCCGGCTGCACCAACTGCTCTTCGGTGGCCTTTAAGATCACGCTGGGCGGAAAATCCGTGCATGCCGCAACCCCGCACCTGGGCATTGACGCCCTGGCTGCCGGTGTCAAAATCTATAACGATATTCAGATGGTCCTCAGCCGTGAAGTCGATCCCTTTGACGCATGCGTCATGGGCGTGTGCAGCATGCATGCCGGCACCACGGTGTCCACCAACGCCGACTCCTGCGTCATGGAGGGCACCATCCGCTGCCGGAAGGATGAAACCATGTCCTGGGCCAGAAAACGTCTGGAAAACCTGGTCCGCAGCGTAGCCGAGGAGAGCCGGACCACCTGGGAGCTCACCTGGAGCGGAGACCCGCTGCCGGCCGCGCACAATGATCCGCATCTGTATGCCGCCTTTGTGCCCTCCGCCCAGGCTGTCGTCGGCACACAGCGCGTCATTGAACTGCCCACGTCTCCCGGCGCGGAAGACTTCGCGTATTATGAAAAGGAAAAGCCCGGGCTGCTCTTCGGCCTGGGCATGCGGAATGAAGCGAAAGGCGCCTGCCATCCCGCGCATACGCGCGACTGGGATATCGATGAGGACGCTCTGTCCACCGGCGTTCGGGTTTTCGTGCAGTTCGTCCTGGATCATATGGACGGCATTGAGGGCATTCCCTGCCCCGGGAAAGGAGACTGCCCATGAAAACACCGCCTGTCTTCTACTGCCAGCTGGACTACGCGGACCGGCCCTATCCCGGTCCCGGAGGAAGGGGCACCATTGCAGACAACGGCTGCGGCCCCTGTTGCGCCTCCATGGTGGCAGAAAACCTGACCAATGCCTCGTTTCCCCCGTGGGAAGCCTGCCGCATGGCCATCGAGTGCGGGGCCAGGGAAAAGCCCGGCACAGACCTGTATATCTTTTCCCCCGTCTTTGCTCAGGCCTTCGGCTTCAGCCTGCAGGTCACAGAGGACGCGGAGGAAGCCTTCCGTTTTCTCCGTGAAAAGCGCGGACTGGTGATTGCCAATACCTACGGTGACCGCCCGGAGGACGGCTGGATCGGGGTGTTCTCCGACAGCGGCCACTACATCGTGCTGGCCGGCATTGAGGGGAATACGGTACGCGTCTGGGACCCCATGTACCGCCCCGGCCGCTTTGATATCCCCGGACGCAAAGGAAAAGTGCGCATGGAAGGCAATGAAGCCTTTGCGGACGCTTCCGTGATCCGGGAAGACTGCATGCACCGCCCGTTTTTTCTCTTTGGCTGCCAGCAAGATGACTGACAGTCTGCTCTGCCGTATTCTGACACATTCCTGAAGGAGGTCCGGCCATGCGCATTGTCATTCTCGACGGGGAAGCTCTCAATCCCGGCGATCTCTCCTGGGACGGGTTTGCCGCTCTGGGCGATCTGACCGTCTACGGACATACACTGCCCGGAGAAATTGTCCCCCGCATCGGGGACGCCGGAATCGTCATCACCAACAAAACCGTGCTCGGCCGGGATATCTTTGAACAGTGTCCCTCCATCCGGTATATCGGCATCCTCTCGACCGGATACAACGTCGTCGACCTGGACGCCGCACGCGAACGCGGCATTCCTGTCACCAACGTGCCCGCCTACAGCACAGAAGCGGTCGCACAGTATGTCTTTGCCCTGCTCCTGGAGCTGACCAGTCATGTCGGCCGTCACAGCCGCGCGGTTGCGGAAGGCCGCTGGGCTGCATGCCGTGACTTCTGTTTCTGGGATGCCCCGCTCATGGAGCTGCACGGCAAGACCATGGGGATCATCGGGTACGGGCACATCGGTCAGGCTGCGGCACGCATTGCGCGGGCCTTCGGCATGCGTGTCCTGATCCACAGTCCGCATGCGCAGGGAGATGAGGCCGTGGATCTCGATACCCTGCTGCGTGAAAGCGACGTGATTTCCCTCCACTGCCCGCTCAACGAGCGGAGCCAGGGACTCATCTGCAGGGAAACCATCGCAAAAATGAAGCCCGGCGTTCTGCTGATCAATACTGCCCGCGGCGGGCTCATCAATGAAAGCGACCTGCGCGATGCGCTTCTCTCAGGCCAGGTCGGCGGTGCCGCCGTCGACGTCGTATCCCGTGAACCCATGGGAACGGATAATCCGCTCTTCGGTCTGGAAAACTGCCTGATCACGCCGCATGTCGCCTGGGCCTCCTTTGAAAGCCGCCAGCGGCTTCTGAACACAGCCGTAAACAACACCCGTGCCTTCCTGGACGGGCATCCCGTCAACGATGTCACCCGGCTCTGACAGATTGCCCCTGTGAAATGAAAAAAGATGGTGCCTGTCCCCAAATGGGACCTGTTGTCACCTTTTGCAACTTGCGCGCCGTTTTCCCGGATGCTATGATCTGCCTGTAGACTGCCCTCTCTCTGGTAAAACAGTGAAAGGAGTAACGGATTGGTCCGACATCTGACCTCAAGGCAGACTGCCCGCTCCGGGAGCGGTGATCTGAAAAGCCTGCTTGCGGACGAACTGCTCCTGTGTCTCTCGCGCAGGGCAGGCGAACTGCCGCAGCAGCATGCCACCCAGGCCCGGCTGCTGGTTTTGAGCATAGTCGAGCGCTCAATCAGCCGTGGGGATTTCCGGGGCATGCGGTTTCTGACAGAACTCGCAGGCATTGGGGAAAAAGCCGAGATCCGGCGGGAACAGCTGCGCCTCGAGAAAGAAAAAGCCGCCCGGAAAGCGGCAGAGGACACCGATGTGCAGCAGAAGGGCCCTGACCTTTCTAAAGCTCTGGATGTATACAGGGCTCTTCAGGCCGCCCTGGATGTGCCGCCCAGAAGCAGAACCCTCGATGAACTGATGCAGCCGCCCTCAGACAAACCGCCTGCATAAGCCCATCGAAAAATGACCGCGGCGAACGCGGTCATTTTTCAGTGAGGTCTTCCCCGTCAGGTTGTCCCTGCCGTCTCCTTTTTCACCGGCCAGTGATAAACGCCCGTCAGTGCGCCTTCCAGAAACGCCTGCGCCAGCGACCCCTGAAGGATCTGCTGCCGCGCTTCATCTTTGCTAAACCAGGCATAGCTGTCCACTTCCGTGTTGACATGCACTTCTTCGCTTTCCACCTCGGCTGTAAAGTTCAGCATCAGCGTGTTGGACGGTGCGAAAAAATGACTGTGATTGAACCGTACAGCGGTCACCTTCAGTCCCATTTCTTCCCGGACTTCACGCACCGCGGCATCCTCCGCATCCTCGCCGCGGTTGACATACCCCGCCACGAGGATAAATCCCGGCCGGCCGTACTGCCGGATCAGGGCTATCCTTCCGGTGGCCGGACAGGTCACAATCATGCTGACCGCTGTATTGAACACCGGAAAGCGGAAATCCCCGCACGCCGTGCAGTAAGGAATATCCCTTCCTTCGGAAGGCAGGTAGCGCATCTCAAGCTTTTCTCCGCACTGCATGCAGTGAATCATCTGTGGGTTCATGTCCGTCCTCCGTTTTCTCTCCTGAAATCAGGTGCGCCTGATCTCAACTGCTTATACTCCACCGCTTTCCTCCCGTCAAGTCCGAAAAAAGGAAACAGCCTGCGCGGCATCCACAGAATGCATGGATGCCGCACAGGCTGTTTTTGACGATCTCCGGACCTCTTCAGCTCACGTCCGGGCATTTTCACTGAACGCCTGCGTTCTCCCAGTTGTTCACGTCAAGCGCATTGTCCTGCACCGTGTACCAGGTGGCAGGGAAGAAGACATTGCCGTTGTTGTAATCGGTATCCCAGTCATGGGACATGGTGATATACTGCTTCTCCTGTTTCGAGACATTGCCGTCAATCGGCTTTTCCGTAAACGGGTTGACAGGATCGCGGATGAGGTCCGCCATGGCAAGGGTGGGCACATCTGCATTGGTCATAAACGTGTTATCTGTCCGGATCTCCCCGCTTGCGCCGAAGTCCTTGACCAGAAGCAGCGGATTGTAGGCCATGATATCCTCGCCGTCCGGAAGGATCAGGCTGTCTGCCATGCGCACATCCATCCCGTGGTCTGCCACGAAGATAATGCGTGTATTGTCATATACACCCATTTCCCTCAGCGTATCGAGCCAGTCAGCGACGAGCATGATCGTACTCATATTGGCATCATAGTGCGTCATCTGATCCGCGGTCGTCTGCTTCAGTTTCGGCGTGGCTGCATCAAACCGGTCCGCATGCTCCCGATCATACTCCGTATTATCGATATAGTCTGCCGGCACATAGTCCGGTTCGCTGAGCAGCGTATTGCGGTGAGGAAGCATGTTCACCATCATCAGGAAAGTGCCTTTTCCTGTATCCGTGACCTCTGTGAAATTGCTCAGGTTGGTCATAACATGATAGGCGTTGAGGAACAGGTTGCTGACGCCTTTTGCCTTCGACATGTTTTCCACAACCTGTGCGCCGGGCAGCACGACCGCCTGGTTATACATGCCGACATTGTACATGGGGCCATAGATCATCTGCGGCAGGGTTTCGCAGACCGCATAGCAGAAGAAATTGCGCATGCGGATGACTTTTTCATTTTCCGCTGAGTTCTGCGGATTGTACCGGCCTTCCGCGATAAAGCAGTGCGTGTCCGGGAGATCCGAGAAGATGGAATAATCCGGGAGCCAGATATAGTTTCCGCAGTACGGAAGGTCGACTGCCGTGACGGTATAGTTGTTGCTGCTGAAAATCGTGGGCATGAGCAGCAGCGCTTCATTCTGCTTATCCTTCAGCAGGCGGTCCGGCATGGCATTCAGGGCTCTGGGCGTATATTCATACCCGCCGAACAGACCCGGGGATCCGAAATTGGTATGTGCGCCATGAGAAACCGTATTGGGATAATAGACGAAACCGTCATATTTGGCCTTCAGTTCAGGTTTTTCCTCAAAGATCACGGGGAGAAAACTGCTGACCGCACGGTCGAGCATCATGACCACAACATTCTTTTCCGTCCGGCTCAGCGGGATCTCAAGCGTGTTATCATGCGACTGCTGAAGAACACGCATGGACTCCGCGGTTTCGGGCTGTGCACGGACCAGATTCAGCGTGCCCATGACGGCCATGGCCACCGCGCCGGCCAGACTGACCGCACGCACCAGAACCTCTTTCCGGATCATGACAAACGCCAGCACCGCCCCGACCGCAGTAAGCAGCCCCAGGTTCAGCAGCTTCTGCTGCATGGTAAACACCGGCACCACGTCATACTGGAGCACAGAGTTCATCGTCCCAAGATTGGGTTTCAGGGCCATGTAATTCACAATCATGCAGCCGGCAGCAACAAAGACCAGCAGCTCCATGACCTTTTTCGTTTCCCGGCTGCCCAGGAGATAAAAGACACCCATCCAGATCACGAATGTGCCGCACGCATAGAGGAACGCGCTGACCACATACCAGACAGGGTTCAGGAGCAGGTCAGGACTCATAAACTCTGCGGGCGAGGAGAACACCACCGAGGACGGGATCAGAAGACCGGTCAGCAGCGCCATGAGAGCAGCCCCGAGGAAGAACATGCCCGGATGCGGATCCTTTTCGAGGAAAGCCGCTTTCCTGAACGCCCCGCGCTGTTTCATCCAGTGCACAAGCCAGGGCAGCTGGAGCACCAGCGCCAGAACAATGCCGAGGACCCGGACCTTGAAGGAGTTTGCTTTCAGGAGGGCAAACACCAGAGCGCCAGCCCCGGCAATGCCGCACAGAACGCGCATCGCTTTTTTGGTTTTTTCGCTTTTCACAACAAGATTCTTTACCAGAGAGAAGAGATTGTTCAGCGTCCAGTACATGGTGAGACCGGAAGGCGAATCATACAGGAGCACCAGAAAGATCAGGGCCATGACATAGAGCTGAATCCGGCTCTTGAGCGGTGCGCCTTTTGTATAGATCGCACTGGAGATGAGATTGATGACGGTCATGAGGATCGGGAGTACATTGATGGACAGCCCGAACAGCGTCACCATGGCATCCGGTGCCCCAAGATTGGCAATCGGACCAAAGGGACGATTCTGAAGAATCTCCAGATTGGAAAGGAACTGATAGGCCGCAATAAAGAACGGGACTTCCAGCACAAGAGGAAGGGCTCCCCGCAGTGCGTTCATGGGGCTGTAATGATTCTGGCGGTAATAGGTCTGCAGAATCATGAAGCGCTGATCACCGTGAAACGTCCTGCGGATGTGCTTGACCCAGTGTGAGAGTCTCTCCTCGGTTTCCCGCGCCTCATCCTGAATGGCATCCGCGCGCCGGTACAGCGGCAGAACCAAGAGGTTCATGGCCAGACTCAGCGCAACAATCGAAAGACCGGGATTGTTCAGACGGTTGACCATGGAAAAAATGACTTCAAAGAGCAGTTTGAGCGGCCCGATGAGCAGGGTGCTCAGCATATCTCCAAAATGCATAGGTTCAGATCCCCTTTTCCTTATCCTCCGACTCGGCACTTCTGCCGCACGAAGCAGGCAGTTTTACGCCTTCTTGTCCTGCATCTCCGCTTTCAGCTTCGCGCGGCAGGCCGTCAGATAATCCGCAATGCGCCTGGCGCTTTCCCCTTCATGCATCCAGGTTTCCGCACGCGCACGGTCACGTGCCGCTTCGTATTTTCCGCTTTCAATGCACCGGTCAATGATTTCCCTGAGATGCGGCAGGCTATCCTCCGTGATCTGTTCTCCCAGAGTCGGAAGCACCTCGAACGTCCAGAGAGGTTTGTCAATCCAGCAGCAGTCATACGGCGCACCGTCAAAGGATGTATCCGCATACAGAATCGGTTTGTCAAAGACGAGCGTATAGTCGAAAATGACGCCGGAGAAGTCAGAGATCATGATGTCCGAGCGGCTCAGCGCGCCGAAATTTTCTCTCTCACGGTCCCATTCCAACTGCGGTCCGTCCGGGAACTGCTGCATCAGTTTCTCCATCAGTTCTTTTTCAGAGGTCAGGGACTGCGGGTGGGGACGCACAATGATGTGGTATCCCGTATCCAGAAGGGCCTGGAGGATACGCGCACCATAGCGGCTGAGCATGGCGCTCTCGCCCCAGGACGGAGCCAGGAGTACGGTGCGTTCATGATGCTGCGCAGCACCTTCTGTCTCCAGACGCTTCTTCATTCCGTCCATATAGGGGATGCCTGTAATTTCAAGATCCTTGGCGGGAAGATTCCTGAGCTTTTCCAGCGTGCGGATCTGCTCCACCTGATACTCACCCGACAGGAGAATCGCATCATAGTAGTCCAGGCCGAACATTCTGTAGAGCGTAATATCATTTGCAGCATGCGGGATATGCACATAGCGTTTTACATCCCTCGACCGCTTCCACTGATACACATCCAGGCCCGGCGTGGTCGCCAGCAGGACATCCGCCCTGAGGAAGTTCAGTCTCGCATAGGCACGGCTGCCCTCACCGATGCATTCGGCATGAATATGCTCATACTGTTTTTTGAAAACCGGATCGTCCTGCGATTCCGTCAGATAGAGCACGTCTTCCCCGCGCTGTTCCATCTCATCACAGATGGGTTCAAACGTGCTCCAATAGCGCTTGGATTCAGCGAAGAACACAAAGGGACTGGTCTGTGCGTGCTCTTCCTGCGTCCGGTTTCGCCGAATCACAGCCCCCAGTTTCAGTTTTGCATCGCGCAGAAAATAAATCAGGGACCCGAGAATGGCAATCAGTATGGTAAACAGCATGCTGCCGGTACCCGGATCAATATAAAACAGCATTGAAACGAACTCCCTTCATGAACCCTTCCGGTTGATTCCGTGGAACCAAGTTGCCGCAAACGTTTCCATTATACACCGATCTGTTTGTCTTCAAAGCTGTTTTATATGTTTTATCAATTCTTTTCTGATATTTTTTTATCCTTTTCCGCCATTGCTTGGAATACATGCATTCTCTCTTCATCCCGTCCCCACCAAAAAAGCTCCCTGTCCAAACAGAGAGCTGAATCAGCGGACCGGCACGGGCATCGTATAGGCAGCCATGCGTACAAGCCAACTTATACTGATTTCCGTGTGTGGATCTTACATATCGGCGGCGCCATTGAGCGCAGCATTCTCTTCCTCCGTCAGCACGATCTTCAGTGCTTCCGCATTCTGACGCATGCGTTCGGGGCTGGAGGATGCAATGACGGCAAACGCCTGAATCCCCTGCTGAAAGAGCCATGCTATGGCGACCTGGGGAACGGTGACTCCCCGCTTCCGGGCAATCGCCTCGCAGCAGCGAAGCCGTGCATAGTTTTCCGGCCAGTCAAAGCCTTTGACGGCAAACCGGTCAAGAACCCGCGCACCGCTGGTCTCGTCTTCCCCGAGCACACGTCCCGATAGAAAACCATGGGCCAGGCTGGAATAAGAAATCACCGGCAGCTGTGTTTCTCTGTACCAGGCCCTTGCTTCTTCCCCTTCTTTCCCTGAAATGCTGACGCAGTTGCCGCCCCAGGGATCCACCACCTGTCTGGCCAGGGAAAAATTGGGACTGGAGACAGAAAATGGCATCAGCCCGTGAGATTGCGCATAGGCATTGGCCTGTGCAATCCGCTCATGCGTCCAGTTGGACCCGCCGTACGCCCGGATTTTTCCTTCCCGGATCAGTGCACTGCAGGTTTCCACAATTTCGGCCACATCCACCGAAGGATCATCCCTGTGCAAAACCAGAATGTCGATATCATCCGTTCCCAGCATCTTTAGAGAGGTCTCCAGATCCTGTCGGATGCCCTGCTCACTGACCCTGCGCGTTCCGTCCGGCAGCGGATGACAGCACTTGGTCAGCAGAATCACCTCATGCCGGTTTCCGCGCTTTTTCATCCATCGCCCGATGACTTCCTCGGAATGCCCGTAGACGCGGGCAGTATCCAGCGCATTGATGCCCATATCTGTGACCGCATCGAGCAGTTCATCCGCATCCTTCCCGGATGAAAACATCGATGTCCCGTAAAAAATGCGTGAGACATGCTCCCCGATTCCGGGAATGTTTCCGTACAGCATGTCGTAACCCCCTGACCTGCTTTTTTCGTTTCAGCCGCCTTCTGCTCTTTTTCCGTTTTGTATTCACCGCACGGTCAGGATTCCCTTCTGCCGGGCATTTCCATCCCACAAAAAAGCAGACTGAAATCAGTCCATTCAGTCTGCTGCACACGCTTTACATGTCGATCGGATCACCGTGCTCAGGCGTCGGTTCTCTCCGCTCATCCTCCTGCACATCCAGAATCGAGCAATGCTTCGAAGCATCCGGATCCTGCGTCCATTCCGTTACCTGTTCAAGGGGGCCTGCCTCCGGGTCCTCTTCCGGGTAAAACTTCTTGCTTTCCTCCTCAAAGAAGGCCTCGCGGCACATTCCATCTGCCATGACCCAGACCGCACGGGAATCTGCAGGGAGTGTTTCCGAGGTTTTCAGCCAGCAGTCCGCAAAATCTTCATAGGGACACGGAAGTTGAGGCCGGTGCGCCGCCGCCCAGGCCTGCGCATGCTCGAGACTCACCAGGCAGTCCTCATCTTCCTTAAGAAACAGTGTGCCGAAGGCCAGGATGCCGATGCCCTTTTCCAGGACAACAATGCCGTCGATCGCATGGCGGTTTCTGATGATGGCATACCCCTGCTCCGCACTGACCGCATAGAGGTCTCCGCCCGGCTGGAAGGGGATTCCGGATAAATCTGCTGTATATTGAAACATGTTCTGTCACCCGCTCTTTCTACTTTACAGCGGGCAGTATAACATATATTCACCAATAGGGTCAATTGTATCATTTTTACAATTCTATTGATGTGTGTCCAATAACAGAAAAACTGCTGCCCCTGCAGCAGGGACAGCAGTTTTTGCTCTATGGATGGGGATGCCCTTTTTACGGTTTATTCTCTTCGGACATGGTCTTCAGCGCTTCTTTTTCAGCTGTCAGTTTTTCGATTTCTTCGTTGGCCTTTTCCAGATCTTCCTTCGCTGTTTTCAGTTCCTTCTGAAGTTCTGTCAGCTTTGTCTCGACGGCCGTCTTGCCGGTCTGTGCATCCTTCAGCTGCTTGGTCATGTCATCCAGCGTCTTCTGGGCATCCTTGAGCTGTTTGGCTGTATCGTCCAGCGTCTTCTGGACGGCTTTCATGCTCTCTTCCGTTTCTTTCTGCTGCTTGACTGCCGCTTCGAGATCCTTCGCTGTCTTGGCCTGTGCGGCCTCTGCATCCGTCTTGAGTTTTGTCATGTCCGCCAGCTGTTTTTTGGTTTCTTCCAGCGTCTTCGCTGTCGTTTCCTGAAGTGCCTTCGCGTCTGTCAGTTCTTTCGTGGTCGACGTCAGCGCAGTCGTCGCTTCTTCAAGGCTCTTGGCCGTAGTCTCCTGGAGTGCCTTCGCCTCTGTCAGCTCCG
This sequence comes from Christensenella sp. UBA2853, assembly GCA_002350845.1. Lineage (GTDB taxonomy): Bacteria > Bacillota > Clostridia > Christensenellales > Aristaeellaceae > UBA2943. The sequence goes on along the minus strand of DEFL01000083.1, from coordinate 5,274 downwards.
TCTTTGTGGTCTCCAGAGCAGCTGCCGTCTCTTCCAGCGTCTTGGAAGCAGTCTCATGCAGTGCCTTGGAGTCCGTCAGTTCCGTCTTTGTGGTCTCCAGGGAAGCCGCCGTCTCTTCCAGTGTCTTAGCCGTCGTTTCATGCAGGGTCTTGGTTTCTGTCAGTTCAGTCTGTGCGGCTTCGAGCGCAGCAGCGGTTTCCTCGAGGGTTTTGGCTGTCGTTTCCTGAAGGGTTTTGGATTCTGTCAGCTCAGTCTGTGCCGTCTCAAGGGCAGCAGCCGTCTCTTCCTGCTTCTTGGTGAGATCGGAAAGCTTGGTTTCCGTTTCCGTCAGCGTCGTCTTTGCCGCTGTCAGATCTTTATTCAGCGCATTTTTCTGGCTGGTCATGACAACGCCGAAAATCAATGCAATCACAAAAAGAACACAAAAAATCAATGCAAGTTTGTTTTTCATGGCTGTGCCTCCGTTTTTTTTTATTATTTTATCACAATCTGTACAAAACGTCCATGTTTTCACCCGTTGAGGTATTCTGTTTGCTTGTTTTTTCCATGTTTACACAGCCATTCGTTCTTTTGCCCGGTGATCCCCGAACACAGATACAGCCACCCCGCTGCAGCGTCTTTTCAGACACGCTCTGGGATGGCTGATGCCAGGGCCGCTTTATTGGGATGCGCGGCCTGTTGTATAGGAGATATCTTCCATCGGCTCCCATGCCCCTTCGCCATAGACATATGCATGCAGCATGCAGATCCGGTCTGCGGCGCGCTGCACCGATGCCTCCACCATTTCCTGAAATGTCTCAGGCCCATACTGCCTGCTCTCATTTTCCGGGTCCGTATGCTGGTCATCCATACACTGATAGGAAAAGACCTGCATTCTCCGCCACCAGAAAAAGAAGCGGTTCCACAGACCGTATGGGTCCTCCGTGAGGTGGGAAAACCGTCGGGCGTCCCTGAGCGCCATCTGCAGTTCCGGCCAGACATGATCCCAGCCGTAAAGCCGGTACGCTTCTTCCAGACCACTTCTCATTGCTGCCGGAAGCGAACGGAGCGCAGGAACGGATGTGATGGGTCTTCTGGAACAAATCCCCTGCCTCTGCAATTCCAGACGATCCAGTTCCCGCTCCAGGGCCGTATGCCGGACTGAATCAGAAGCGGTTCTGTCAAGAATGTAGGGGTGAACCGCGGAATCGAGATAGAAATGGCAGAGATAGCCCGCCGTATAGGCAAACAGCAGATCCTTCTGCTCTGCGGACGCATGTTTTGCCATGTCCGCCAGATGGTTAAAGAACTGCCCAGTCTTCTGCTCATGCATGATGCGCGCGCGTTTCCGGTACCGCATCCACTTCCATGGAAGCCAGAACCGGACATATGCCCAGTCATCCGGCCCGGACAGAGCATACTGGAACACAGCCTTCGCCGGCATATCAAAAGGCAGACGGGCAAGTACCTTTCCGCCCATGCTTCTGTGAACAATCAGGTCCGGCACACGTATCTCCTCCTCTGCCCGTCCCGTTCATCGGCCGCGCCGTGAATGCTTCCTGGAAGGACCGTTCCCCGGTCTTCCCGCACGGTGTCCGGGCATATCATATCATACACGCCCGGTCCGGTGCATCGTCCGAATGAAAAAACATTTGCAGGAAACATGCCGTCCTGCCATGATGAACACAGCTTTCTTTCCGTTCGTCTGAAGAAAAACATGATCTGTTTCGTTTAATTGACAGAAATGCCCCTTCCTTCAGGAAGCGGCCCGTAAACGGTCTCGGTTTCCTTTGCCGGCTACCGCGGACCGATTTCCTGCGCGCAGCACGTCTATTCCCGTTTTCCCTGCACTGACCTAAAACAACAGAACAACGAACCGCCTGGAGGGTTTCTGATGAAAAAAAGTTTCTTTTTCCTGCTGCTCACCGCCATGCTGTGCTGTGCCTTCCTGTCATCGGCTGAGGAGGGCGCTTCCTCTGACTTCCGCCAGATGCCGGGATACACATGCTATCCGATGACCACGGAATCCAGTCTTTTTACCAGCGACTTCTGCGCAGACTGCCCCATGGAATGGGACTGGGAAGACTTCAGCGAGATCTATGGGTTCCCGACGATCATGGCAGCGCCAAGTTTTGAAGACATGGAACATACTGTGCTGATTGCGCAGCTCAACAGTGAAGTACAGAACACCATTCAGCAGGACCAGGATCACCCTTTCTATGGCTTCCTGATGGAAGGAAAGTCTGTCCTTGGCGGGAAGAGCACCTCCTTCAGCCGCATTCTGGAGCAGTTCGATCTCCACGGTCTTCCTGCTGTCCGGGTCGAAATGGTCGGACAGGGGTTTGAAATGGTCTGGATTCAGGATCCGAATTCCTCTGTGTTCCGTCAAAGCCTCGGAACATGCTGGTTCTTCATGTATCCAACCGACCCGGAAAACGCGGAATACACTGAGATTGTCCGCGGCATCATTGATTCCTTCACGGCTCATTTCCCGGAAAGCATCGGTACAGCCCCTGAAAAAGACTTTACCTACAGCGTGACAGATGGTGAAGTCTGTATTCTCTCCTACCTTGGAGAAGGTGCGTATGTCAATGTCCCTTCCAAAATCGAAGGATGTCCGGTCACTGCCATGGGCGACCAGGCGTTCTATGAAACCAGTGTGCGCTGCGTCTCCCTGCCCGACACCATCCGGACGCTCGGGCACCACACATTCGGCGGATGCACCGATCTGATCTATGCAGACATGCCGCAGGACCTTGAAGTGCTCCCTCCGGCCACTTTCGAAAGCTGTTTCCGCCTCATGGAACCCGGACTGAACGATGGACTGAAAAAAATAGAGTCCACCGCATTCTGGGGAAACCAGTACCTGACAGGCCTGATGCTCCCGGAATCACTTGAAGAAATAGAGGACAATGCCTTCACGCTGTGCGATCATCTCGGGTATATCCTGGTGCCTGAAGCGAACCGCCATTTCAAAGGCAATGAGGACGGCACCCTGCTCCTCTCAGCGGATGGCGAAACCCTGATCTGGTATTCCTTCCTCAATGAAGATGAGGCATACCAGGTCCCGGACGGTGTACAGCATATCCATTCCCTGGCATTTCACAATGCCCCCCTGACGAGCGTCATTCTTCCCGACGGGCTGGAATCCATCGGTTTCAATGCATTTTCCGGAACGGGCCTTACAGAGCTGACCCTTCCTGAAAGTGTGACGAGCATCGGACGGATGGAGAATGTTCTGATCGGAGAAAGCGAAGAGCCGACCACTGTCGAGTATCTTTCCCTCGGAGACAGCATCCGGACGATCCATGGTGTTCCCGGGTCTGCAGCCGAAGAATATGCCAAACGGCAGAACCTGACCTTTGTCCCGGAAACCGGCAGCAGTCAATGATCCCGGATCCCTTTCAATCCACTCCGCCACACGAAGTGCCGACAGATAAAGACAAATCCAGGAAACGCTCACAGAAAAAATCCGTGAAACACTTCACGGATTTTTTCTGATTCATTCGGCTTTCACAAAATGTTTTTTCTCTTTGACATAGAACACAAGACCGATCGCAATCCAGGCCACCAGCATCATGTAACTTTCCCGGCCGAAATGGACACCGGAAAGTCCCGGAATCGGAATCAGCTGCAGGATCATAAAGGCAACGCTGAATACCACGCCGAGAATCGCCATGACCTTGAGAAACGGCGTCCCGTCTCCGTCCCGCTTCATCGTCACCATCGTGCTCGCGCAGGTGAAGAAGTACCCGATGCTCGCCCCGATGGCACTCATGTCCACAAACCATCCGAGCGCTTCTCTTCCGAGAATCGGTCCGGAAAGACTGATCAGGATGCAGAACATCATGGCATTTCTGGGCGTTCCATACCGGCTGTCCACTTTCCCAAACCAGGGTGGAAGATATCCGTCCCGGCTCATGGAGTACATCAGGCGGGAGGAGGCAAGATAAAATCCCATAATCCCGGAGAGCACGGCACAGGAAACGCCCAGGCCGATGAGCACTTTTCCAAAGGTTCCCAGCAGCTCTTCCGCCGCAATGAGCAGCACCCATTCCCCTGCCATGACACGGTCAGGCCAGTTTTCCAGCGCGGCCGCAGCCACGGTATTGTTGCTTGTGTACACAAAGCAGCCAAAGACAATGGCCACAATCATAATGACCGAAACTTTTTTGAAGGAGAAATTAAACTCTTCGGCCGCCTGCGGGATTGCATCAAAGCCGACATAGGCCCACGGCGCAATAGCAAAGGTCGCAAGAATGGCGGAAAGGATGCCCGCCGTTCCGGTGTGGGCATACTGAGCGATCTCAGCCGTTGTTGCTTTGGCTTCCATCGCTGCTTTCCTGTCAAAGCCCCACACCGGCTGCATGTTGATGCCCTTTGCCTTTGCAGAGACCAGGGCTGAAACGAAAAGCGTAAATACACAGAGCACCAGCATGGACGACAGAATCGTCTGCACAATGCCGGCCTTCCTGACACCGATGATATTCAGCCATCCAAACAGAATCAGAATGGACATGGCCAGGAGCATTTCTCCCATATAGATGTCAAAGCCGGCGATTGTGTAGTGGAATCCGAATTTCAGGATATCTGCGCTTCCGTCCAGTCCGTCCACAATCAACCCGATGGCCGTACTGTTCATGGGCACATTGGTCAGATAGGCGGCCACCAGAAACCATCCGCAGAGAAATGCGGGGTTCTTTCCGAAACACATCTTGGTGAATGTAAATTCACCGCCGGCCTTTGGATATTTGGGCACCATGTAGGTGTAGGAAAAAGCAATGATAATCATCACCGCTGCGCCGAGAATCATGGCAATTGCGGTGCCGGCCACGCCGGAATTGGGAAGGAACTTTTTTCCCGGGTTAATGAATGAACCCCAGCCGATGACACAGCCAAAGGCAATCGCCCATACATTCATCGGATTCAGCTGACGCTTCAGTCCGTTTTCACTGCCTGATGGCATCTTTCCACCCATCGGAAATCCTCTCTTTCACATTTCCACACTGCGCAAGAGCCATGCCTGTTCATTCTGTTTGAAAGTCATCCTGTATTTCTGAACAGACACGGCATGCCTGGTCTGACATTCATGATAACACTGACTTCACGAATTATTCGAAAAGCCATTCATGAGTATACGCTCACTTTCCCGAATATGTCAAGGCGTTTTGTTCATATCTTTTATTTTCTTTCCGTATTTTGAACATATTCCTGGCTTGCATCCTGCGGCGGCCCATTCCCGAAGCAGTGAAATCCTTCCCCTGCCGCGTCCAATCGGGTAGGTGGCCCCGACTC
>DEFL01000033.1:78847-229235 GCA_002350845.1 Christensenella sp. UBA2853 | reverse complement strand
TTATCACTTTTGGATGATAACCATGTCATATCAAATACACAAGATGATTGAAAATGCTTGCTTGAGCATTGGTGAAAAGCTATAATGAATCCAGGGGAATAATCCCCGCAATCCACAGCAAAACAGCCTCTTTATCACGCTGATAAAGAAATGATAAACTGAGGCTGTAGAGCATGGAGAATACAGATAATCTGTAGAATCAGAATCACGAGAACGAACAGGAGAAACAGAAATTAAGCTAAAAGCGTTAGATTACATTGAGTGGGAATAAGAACCGGAGTACAAAAAGCCCTTGTTCTGCAAGGGTTTGCGGCCTCGGAAAATCGACTTTGATAACCAAATGATAACATTTCCCAAAGCCGAAATTATAGAAAAATTCCCGGCGGCTTTGGGGTTGCGGATGATGCCATTGGCAACATTCGCGGCAACATGTTATCAATCTCTGTGAAAAAACCTATTTGAAAAGCCCTTCGCTGTGGAGGAAATCTTCCACAAGCGGAGGACTTTTTTCACTTTAGCAAATGATGCTGGTCGGCAGAACAGTCAAAGAAACAGAAAGCGCTGCTGCCGATTCCTGTTTCTGCAGCAGCGCTTTCCATGAAAAAAACCATGATTACTAAAACTCATCACGATGCGGCAGATCCCGGATGTGCTGTTACAGAACAATCTTGACGACTGTAACGGCTTCGTGTTTTCCATCCCCTGCGGTCAGCGTGACCTGATCACCGGAACCCGCTTCCACAATCGCCAGGGCTTCACCGTAATAGGTATCACAGGTGGAATCCAGATAGCTCCGCTCATAATAGGGGCACGCAGAGCCAAGGCCGACCAGTCTGCCGCCCTCCACCTTTACATCCAGAACACCTCGTTCGCAAGGCTTCACGATCCCGTTTGAATCGGTGTACTGTAAACGGATAAAACTCAGATGACCAGCCCGAACCATTGTTTCTTCCGGAACTGCCCTGAGGATCGTCTCTTCACCGGCCGTCTCAAGCGTGCTTCGGCCGGTTTCATGTCCGGGGGCATCATAGGCGACGGCCTCCAGTTTTCCGTTCGCATAGGGAACATGGAAGGTGAACACACAGTTGTTCTTCACCTGCTTTCTTCCCAGGGAGGCACCATTGAGCAGCAGTTCCACAGAGTCAGCACGGGCATAGACTTCCACATGAGCCTGTTTTCCCTCCCAGCCGCGGAAAGACCAGGTCGGCATTGCATTGGTCATTTTCCATGCGGATGGAGAGTGACGGCGGCCTGCATGACAGATCGGACGCACCGCAAGGAAGGGACCGCTGTCCTGTTCGAAAGCTACCCGGGTATACAACGCTTCGCCCAGCGGCTTGCCGGTCAGGTCAATGCGTCCTGCGCCAGCGCTGATCCAGCCCACGTTATGTTCAAACTCCGGCGCATACTCTTTGTATTCCCATGCGCCGATGCCGTCCTCGCCAAGATAATCGATGCCGGACCAGACAAAATCACCCAGCAGTCGCGGGTTTTCCTTGGCCAGTTCCCAGAATCTGTAAGCATCCGAACAGAAGGTTTCACTGCCCAGAATCAGGCGGTCAGGATACTTCTTCAGATCTCTCCGATACCGTTTTTCGCCGTAGTTATAACCGGCAATATCCATACGGGCATAAGCCTGACGGGTGGTCACGTCCGAGCCGTGAAGCGTGGCCCCGAGCTTCATGAAATCTGCACCGAGGAGACCCGCCATATCATTGAAAAACTTGGAGCCGGTCGCACTTTCCTTATTCTTTTTGCCGGAAGCCCTCGCATTGGCCGCACGCTGCGCTTCTTTGGCCGCCTTTTCGTCCGAATACTGACCCATGCCGATGGAATTCAGGAAATTGAAAAAGATGTTGATGCCGCAGGTGACCGGACGGGTGCCATCCAGACGGTGAAGTTCTTCCGTCATTTCTTCCGTCAGCGCGATGCCTTTGGGCTGCGCGGTTTCTGCGACTTCATTACCTGTCGAGTACATGATGACGCATGGATGATTGTAATCCTTGTCCACCATATCGGCGAGGTCCTGATGCCGGAACTGGTCAAAGTATTCCACATAATCGTGCTGGGTCTTGTGAATATACCACTGATCGATATATTCGTCCATGACCATCAGGCCGATCCGGTCGCAGACCTCCAGCGCAGCCTTCGAGCAAGGATTGTGGGCAGAGCGGATTGCGTTGTATCCGTTTTCCTTCAGGATCCGAAGCTTGCGCTCCACGGCATCCGGATGGCATACGGCGCCGAGCAGGCCGTTGTCATGATGAACGCATGCACCACGAAGAATGACACGCTCCCCGTTCACCAGAAACCCGTCTTTTCCCCATTGGAGGGTGCGGATGCCGAAGGTTTCCACCGCCGTGTCTTCCCCGAAACGAACCTTTGCAGTGTACAGGCTGGGTGTATCCACGCTCCACAGTTTTGCGTCGGAAATGGTGATCTGTGTGGAGCCTTCAAACGAAGCCTCCGTCGTCACGGTTTCTCCATCCAGGATCTGAACTGTAACAGGACCAGGCTCCGAGGTGCGTACACTGATTTCGATGACGGCAGGGTTCACACGGAGGGTACGAATCCTGACTCCGTTGAGCTCAATGTGCTTTTTGGGAGACCGCCACCATTTCACCGGACGGTAAATGCCGGAGCCCGAATACCAGCGCGAATTGGGCTGATCCCCATTCCGCGCGATGACCTCGACCGTATTGTCTCCCTCCCGCAGGCAGTCATCCAGTTCCACGTAGAAATTCGTGTATCCGTATGGACGAAACGCGGTCTTTTTTCCATTGATCCAGACCTCTGCTTTGCGGTAGACGCCCTCAAATTCCAGCACATTGTGCATCATCAGGTCTTTTTTGGAAACGGAGAAATGCCGGGTATACACGTAATCCCGGCCCTTAAACCAGCTGATGTTCAGCCCGCCTCCGGCATCTGCCGTGCGGGACTCGGAGAGCATGGCATCATGCGGAAGAGGCACCGGTTTTCCAGGACCGTTCTCATCCGTATGACGAACATACCAATGGTCGTGAAATAAAATGCTTTGCATCTTTTCTTCTCCCTGTTCATTGACGGTCGTGCGTCTTCAAAAGCGTGTTCAATCTTTTTCAGAGCGTTCTGAACCTGTTCAAACAGCAGCACAGCCTGGACATACCGGTGCGGAATCGCTGCACAGCACATGGATGACAGGAAACCTGCTCTGTTCCGCTGCCTCCGCCGTAGCAAGCATTGCAGCAGAATGCAGAAAACTGCCAGGAATGCAGGATCACTGGCAGTTTTGAGAAAAAGGCCGGCCGCCCTCAGACGGAGGGATATGAGGATGGCCGGCCAAACAGCTGATCTTCCGTCAGACTGCTGATCATGCTGACAGCAGCAAGCCGGTTGAAGAAAGACTTATGCAGTCTCCTTCGACTGCTGCATGAAACTGGTGACCAGGGCCAGAATCGTAGCAACCAGCATCAGGACGCAGAAGGCAATCAGCATGCCCAGCTCTGTGCCTGTTGCACCGAAACCGGTGTCGCTCAGGCGGCCGGAAATGTTGCCCATCTGAGAGGTAATATACAGGCCCATGGCTGTCATATAGGCAGCACCGGGAAGGATGGACAGGAAAGGAAGTTTCATTACAAGGCCGACAAGAGCGATGCATGCGCCAAGGATCAGGATAATCGGAGCAACAGCATAGTGATCACCAACTGCCGAGCCATAAATCCACAGAACGATACCGGTCACCAGAGCGATAACCGCGGAAATGAATCCGATCGTAAAGCCCAGGGTTCTCTTCTTATTTTCCATCGTTCACACCTCTTTTCAATTCTTCTGCTTTTTCGTGCCTAAAGCAGTGATCACATAAGCGGTCCCGCACAGCAGGGTCAGAGCAGCGGAAACACCGATCACAATATACAGTGCAGTCTGCCACCAGGGTGTAACAGGAACAAACACCATGTTGGAGCTCAGGCCGTTGACCAGATTGCTGTTGGCAAGCATATAGTAGAAACCGTGCTGAGATTCACGCAGCAACTTGTACAGATAGCCGTCGTTGTGAGAAGTAATATATTCTTTCAGTTCCGGTGCGCGCAGCTTTTCACCGACAATGCACCAGAAATCCGTGCCGCCCACCAGACCTTCGATCGTGTGCTGATAGGGATGCATTGCGCAGTCGGAGATGTTTGCACCCTTGAAGCCCCATTCACCGCGCAGAAGGCTTCTGAGCATGGCAGAGCTGTGGCCGATATAATCCAGGCCGACGCGGCTGTAGGAAGTCATTGTGCTGGTTGCGCCGCCGAGCGTGAACGCGCCTTCAAAAGCTTTCAGGAAAATCTCGCGGATGGCCTGCTCGTTGGCGAAGATGGCCACGCCGTTGCGGTTGGTTTCCTGATCGTTGAGTGCAAAGTGCTTGATGGCAACGGCTGTGCCTTTGGCCTGCATGGCCTTGGTCTGTGCTGCGCCGAGCAGGTAGGACAGGGTGCCGTCCTCAGAATAATACTCAAAGTTTCGACCGCTCAGAGGAGAACGGTGGGTATCGCCGCCGGGGCTCCAGAGCTGCGTCACACTGCTGAAGAGGCAGTCCTCAGCGATGAAGTCGCCGCGCTTGATGATCATGTCTTTGTTCCACTGGCTGGCAGCGACCATCTGACCCACATAGGTTGTGCAGCTGCCGGGGATACCCTTGTTGTTTGCCAGACCGTCTTCAGGCGATCCACCGGGGAAATACGGGCCGGCAGCGCCGCCAGGGCCGTCCTGGTTGCGGTTCATGGGCTTCATCACGCTGGCAACAGGAGCCTGACCAAAGTTCTCATCGATCATTTCAGCCATTTCATCCAGCGTGAGCTGATCCAGGAAGTTTTCCCACTGAGGATCGTCATAGTCCAGTCCGTGCATGTCGACCAGGGAAATGCCATTCTTGACGCCCTGCTTGAAAGTACTTACAGCGGGTGCATCGGCAGGGGTCTCATAGAGATGGCCGTCGATCTGCCTGATCATTTCGGGAGTCGCAGTGATGTTGCGCTGAGCAGTGGGGAAAGTTCCCTCCCAGTCCTGACGGGTCAGATAGGTCACAGAATCCTTGATCCAGTAGTTGATATCGGCATCCTCGAAGAGGTTGGTGACTTCCTTGCCGGTCACAGCAGAGTGGCTGTAGGTCTCCTTGTCCAGTGCGCTCTGCGTCCAGTGATAGGTCTTGGCAGCATCGCCGGTGACCGCATTGCCGTTCTCATCATACAGACCGGTAGCGCCTTTGGCCGCCAGAACATTGTTCAGAGCGTCATGTGCGCTGTCACCGATGGCCAGGTAGTAGTCGCCGGCATCCAGAATGTATCCCTTTGCGCCGATGGCATCATAGCTGGCGATCAGATACTTGTCGATGGTAACGGTCACCGTCTCGGACGCACCAGGAGCAAGCAGCTGCGTCTTTCCGAAACCGGCCAGCTGAATGGCAGACTTCTCAACCCTGTTCGTGCGGTCATAGTCAGTGTAAGGAGTCTGGACATAAACTTCAACAACGGACTTGCCGGCCACATCACCGGTGTTCTTCACGGTGACCTCGGCCGTGATCACGTTGTTTTCCTCAGAAACCTTACCAAGCTTCTGCTCGAAGGTTGTATAACTCAGGCCGTAACCGAAGGGATACAGAACTTCGTCTGCATAATTCCAGTTGTCCTTGGATGCAAAGGTGCCGGCCTTGCCGGAGGCATTGCCTTGACCGAGGATGGCATCCTCATAACGGGTTTCATAGTACTTGTAGCCGACGTAAATGCCTTCCTGATAAACCATGTAGCAGCCGACATAGTTGATGGGGAAAGGAGAAGGAATCTTGCTGTCTGCACAGCCTTCGTTGACTTCATCGGCATTCACATAATTGAAGTTGCCGAAGTTCTGGGTGGCGGCAGCGGAAAGGGAATCAGTGGCAAACGTGTCGACCAGATGGCCGGAAGGATTGACTTCACCCTTGAGAATGTCCGCCACACCGCGGAAGCCGACCAGACCGGGCGTGCCGATCCACAGGACCGCGTCGATGTTGTACTGATCGAGATGCTTCATTTCAATAGGGAATGCGCTGTTTACAACCAGGATAATTTTCTTGAACACGCCGGAATCATTGATGATCTGCAGCATATCTGCTTCATCCTTGTGCAGTGCGAGGCCGCTGATGCCCTCTTCATCGTTCGCGCTGATGTCGACATTCTCGCCTGCACGGCGGCCGACTACCACGATGGCAGCATCGCTGTAATCTGCAAAGGTTGCCTTGAGCTCATCGGTATAGAACGAGGCGGGACGCTCGATCACGGCCGGACCAAAGAAGCCGGAACGCTTGATCTCAAAAGGCGTCTGATAGGCAGCATACAGCGTCTCATTGACCTCGAATCCCTTTTCCTTCATAGCGTCATAGAAGCTGACAACACGGGTGGGATCAATGTTGCCACCGCCGGAGCTGTTCTTATAGAGCGGATCGGCGGAAGAAGTGTGACCGAACAGGGAAACCCTGCGCTCACCCTCCTTCAGAGGCAGTGCATGATTGTTGTTGCGCAGAAGTACTGCGCCTTCTTCCTCTTCGAGCTCGACGAAGGCGTCTTCGTCAGCAAGAAGGGCATCCAGGTTTTCCTGGGTCAGATGATTGACATCGCCATAGTCACTGGCATAGAAGATGGGTTCTTCCTTGGCCGCACCATCCTTGTGCACAAACTTCCCGGTAGAGATGCCAAGAGCTGAGTTCAGCATGGACGCATACGACATGGCCGTATTCGTCATCACGATGCTGATTGCCAGGATTGCGGCAAATACAGATGTAAGTCCTCTCAACAGATTTTTCTTTTTCATTTGTCATCGCCTCCATGTATTCTCCTGAACGTTGCGCGCGAATTCATCATAGGAGCCGTCCCTTGGGGTGTCAATGCGGGTGGTATATTTCCTCTGTTTTCTGGTAAAAACAGCACAAAAAAGGAACATCCTCCCATCACAGAGGGATGTTCCGAAGACCGCTTCAGGCAGCGGTCAGTTTTTCAGGGGAATCAGAATTTCGACGGAAAAGTAATTGTTTTCCTGCTGGAACAGCACCGTACCTCCGTAGCTTTCTGCAATATGGACAATGCTCTTGGTTCCGAAACCGTGAAATGCCTTGTCAGTTTTACTTGTTTCCGGCAGATTGTCCTGGAAGCGGATTGGTGTGGAGCAATAGTTTTCCATGTTGATGTACAGCATGCAGCTGCGCGTATGCGCGACGAAATGAATGATACGTTTGTCCGGGTCGCTTTCCTTGATGACGCTTTCAATCGCGTTATCGAGCATATTGCCCAGCATGGCATAAATGTCCGCTTCATCCATAAAATTGAACTTTTCGCCATCCACCAGATAGGAAAAATGAATGTCGTACTTTTCACAGAACAGCTTTTTCTCCATCAGCACCAGGTCAACGGAGCCATTGCCTGTTTTGACAATGGAATCATAAATGCGGGTTGCGTCGTAGATGCTTTGAAGTGATTTGCTTCTTTCCTCCGGTGTCTTTCTCTCCAGCATGCGGATCTGATGGCGTAGATCATGGCATTTTTGGTTGATAATGTCGATTGTCTCCTTGGACAGCGCCTGCTTTTCACGTTCCAGCTGCAACATTTCTCCAAGGATCCGGTTCTTTTCATCCAACTCGCTTTCCCGGAAAAGCCCCACTTGAAGAAGCAGACACAGAAGGCAGCCCACGATTGCGTTCACATAGCTCGCACAGGTAATCAGAACCGAGATCTCCGAGTCAGCCACCAGTTCTGGTTCAAGGAGACTGAGTGCAACGCAGATGAACAGATTCACGCCGGAAACGGCAAGGACCTTTTTATTATTGTACTGTAGCTGATTGGTTGCAATGCTGCGGCGAATCAGGAGAAAATAGCTCAGGAGGGAAAAGACAAGAGGAATCAGGAAATTCAGTCCTACATAATTCAGCACGGGCGGGAGGGGCTTTGTTGCAAAAAAGCAGGCCTTGATGATGTACGAAAAGCGGCTGGCAGCATGCTCAATGGAATAACCGCCGATGACCGCAAACAATGCGCCGGGGTACGTTGTGTCAAAGCTCAGGTGGACCGCCAGAGCATTGGCGAACACAATGACGGAAAAATAGAGAATGCTCTTGAGATGAGCCATGAGGACAATATCTTCGCCCGGCAGGATCCTGCGCACATACAAATTCGCGCCGACCACTCCGATAAACAGGACAGCAGAACCAATCAGCCGGACTGTAAAGTGCTTTCTTCTGGGAAGCCCAACCAGAAAGCCAGCTTCACAGATGAGCAGCTGCATCAGGAACACGGCAACCATCCGAATGATATCCTTATATTCAAGCATGTCACATACCCCTCACATATTCTATCAGGTCTCTGGTAAACGACTTTCTGTAGGGCATTGCAATGGAGAAACTGATATCTGAAAGATGGACCTCATTTCCATCCTTTTGCCGTACAAACCGAAGGTTGACCAGACATCCGCTGCTGCACTGCCTGAGTGGTGTGTTTTCAAAGCGAGACAGAACATCCTTCATGGCACCTCGTTCTTTGATCTGTTCGCCGCTGCTCAGATAGTAGACAATGTAGTTTTTTTCTTTCACAATATATCGGATTTCGTCTATGTAAACCTGCCGTATGCTTCCGGAAGAGGTTGTGATTACCAGCACACTGTTTTCCTTCAGCCTTTGATTTCGTTTGCATTTGATCAGCGCTTTGCCAAGATAATAAGAGAACATCTCGTACGGCAGCGGCTTCACGATGAAACCGAGTGCATCCACCTCATACCCCTTGATGGCATACTGCGCCATATTGGTTGTGATAATAATCGGAATCAGCATATCAAAGGTTCGTACCTGTTCAGATACTTTCAGCCCATTCATTCCTGGGACCTCAATATCGACAAACAGAAGATCAAAATCACTGCTGTAGTGATCGATGAGATCCTGACCGTTCTGAAAAACCACGGTCTCAATATCTGCAGAGTACTCCTGCGCATATCTCCTGATGTAGTTTTTCAGTCGGATGCAGTCACTCTCCTGGTCTTCCAGGACGACTGCCACAATTGACCCATTTCTCATAGATGCCTCCGGGAAGAGTACTTCATGCAATCAACATACGATTTACGACAGGCCATGCAGCCCGGTTCTGGGTATGGAAACGGATTCGCTGGACAGACCTGTGCGAATCCGTTTGAATGGAGATGGATCAGCCTGTTCTTACATCCATGTTCGGCTGATCCGACATCCAGATTATATATTGAATCTGACATGATTCTATCATAATTCTCATGTGACAGCAATTGAGCCCGGTTGATTCATACTTTAGCCGCAACTGTTCAGTTACTATTCACAGTCTAAAAAGGCATCCCTTGCAGTATCCCGGGATGGATGATGATGAACATTGATGGCCGCAGTGGAACTCTTGTATTGAAGGAGCGATAAACATGAAACGCCTGATGCTGGTTTGGATGATGATACTGTGCTTGATGCCCTTTGGCGTATCGGCTGAGAACGCGGCACCCACACAGCCGCCCGCCCCGCCGGACCAATGGCCTGAGGTAACGCCTGAGCCGAAAAACCTGAGGACGGAGACTACTGTTATCGCGTATTGGAGGACGGGACAGCAGAAATCGTGAAATATACCGGGGAAGAGCGGGATCTGATCGTACCGGCTGCGCTGGACACTGTCAGAGTTTCACGCATCGGCAAGTCAGCGTTTTCATATAACCAAAGCATCCGGAACGTGACCTTGCCGGATGGACTGCAGGAAATCGGTGAATCTGCTTTTTTCGGGGATTCCTGGCTCAAAACTGTTTCATTGCCGGACAGTCTGATTTCAATCGGAAACAGCGCATTTGGGTTTACCTCCATTGAACAAATCCGGATCCCTGCCGGCGTAAAGGAGATACCCGGCTCGGCGTTCATGCGCTGTTACAGCCTGCGCGAGGCGATCCTTCCCGAAGGACTTGAACGTATCAGTAGATGGGCTTTTTCCGATTGTAGAAGTCGTCAACATATTGACTTGCCAGATGGTCTGACGGAAATTGCAAACTGTGCTTTTCTGGGTTGCACGGCTCTGACGGCAGTTCGTCTTCCTGAAGGGTTGACGCACCTTGGCCTGGAGGCGTTTACCGGTTGCTGGAACCTTCAAACAGTCAATCCGCCCGGGAACCTGGCTGTTATTGACGGCAATCCGTTTACCTACTGCAGTGCGCTGCAAGCGGTGTCCATGTCTGGCAGTCATCCCTATCTGGAAATACGGGACGGTGTACTTTTCTCCAAAGAAAACAACTGCCTGATCTGGTATCCAGAGTTTAAAACAAACGAACATTATCAGGTGCCCGATGGTGTCAGGGAAATCGCACATGGCGCTTTCTGTAATCAGCTTTATATCCGGTATCTTGTTCTCCCCGATACCGTTGTAAAGATCGGGCAAAGCGCATTTCAAGGATGCGAGCTTCTGGAAACGGTTCAACTGCCCGAAATGCTCACGGAAATCCCCGACTATGCGTTTTCTGACTGTGTCATGCTGCACGAACTGAACCTTCCCGAGAGCATGATGAGCATCGGCGAGGAATCCTTTGCCCTTTGCGAAAGTCTGAAAGAAATCACTCTCCCGTCGGGAATCACCGCAATCCCCGCTGTGCTTTTTACGGATGCCCCAATTTGACGCAAGTCACCTTGCCGGATAGTCTGCAGACCATCGACATTCATGCCTTTTACGGATGCGACAGGCTAGCCCAAATCAGTTTGTCTTCCAGTTTTTGCTTTATTGAGAACTATGAATTCCGGACATACGATGATATTCTCGAAGATGATATCGTCATTCCCGGCCTCGTTGTGACAGTTGCTCCCGGCATCTACGCTGAGCAATACTGCCGGGAGCAGGGAATCCCGTATGAATATGCAAAGTGAAGCTGATATACATTGCCCCCGGCGCGGCTGTGGTGCGGCAAGAGAAATAACATAAAACAGAAAAAGTGAATCGCGGCTATTCCCCAATTTCAAAGATTTCTTGATTTTGGGGAATAGCCGTTGTATAATGAGGCCATCCGGAGAGGAGGGCTGCGCCATGAAACTGATCGTTCGCTCTGCGTATCTCGAGGAAATGGCTTCGCTGGCGCTGGCGCCGGACATCAAGGTCATCACCGGTGTCAGGCGGTCAGGCAAATCAAAACTGATGGAAGCGTTTTCGGAGCGGCTGAAACAAGCGGATGCCGCCGCAAACATCATCCATATCAACTTCAACCTGACGGAGTTTGAGGGCCTGCTGGAGTACCACGCGCTGGAGCAGTATATCGAAGCGCGGTATCAGCCGGGGAAGAACAATTATGTGCTGATCGATGAGGTACAGATGTGTCCTTCCTTCGAAAAGGCCATCAACAGCCTGCACGCGAAGGAGAAATATGACATCTGGGTGACCGGATCAAACGCCTTCCTGCAGAGCAGCGACCTGGCCACGCTCTTTGTGGGAAGGACCTATGAGGTGCATGTCTTCCCCTTCTCCTTCAGCGAATACCTCGCCTATTATCCGACCGAAAACCTGTACGGAAGCCTGAGCAGCTACATCCGCGAAGGCGGCATGGCCGGGTCCTATCTGTACAGGAATGAGGCCCAGAAATACCGGTACATCAACACGGAAGTCCTGAACGCGCTGATCGTCCGGGACATCATGACCAAGTATCATCTCCGGAACGAGCCACTGCTCCATGAACTGATCGACTTCCTGATGGACAACATCGGCAATGTGACGTCCGTCCGCACCATCGCCGACACACTGGCCTCCGGAAAAAAGAAGGCCGATCACAAAACCATCGGAAAGTACATCGACGCGCTGTGCAAGGCCTTTGCGTTCTACCGCATTCGCCGTTATGACATCCGGGGAAAGCGATACCTCCAGTCCGAGGACAAGTACTATCTGGCGGATCACAGTTTCCGCTTCGCCCGGCTCGGCACAAGGAACATGGACTACGGCCGGGTGATGGAGAACATCGTCGCCATGGAACTGCTTCGGCGGGGTTATGAGGTGTATGTCGGTGTCCTGTATCAGAAGGAAATCGACTTCGTGGCGATTCGCCAGGGAGAAAGGTTATATATCCAGGTGGCCAACGACATCTCAGCGCCTGATACTTTCCGGCGGGAGATTGACCCGCTGCTGAGGATCCGCGATGCGTATCCCAAACTGCTGATCGCCCGGATCTACCAGCCTGCCTGGCAGCACGAGGGCATCCGGATCATGGATGCCGCCGAGTGGCTGGCGGATGCTGTTCCCCAAAGTGAAGAATCGTGAGGTTTTGGGGAACAGGGGGCGGATGGGATCGACAGCGTCGAGATGATGTACATTGACCACAGTGGGGCTGTGGTGTGGGAGGAGCGATGAACATGAAACGCCGGATCGCAGTTCCTGTCTGGGCAGACCGATGAGGCGCGTGACACCCAGATCAAAGCCAAAGCGCTTGCCGCATTCTTTGACGCTTCTCCCAGTTATGACGAAAGCGACATCTGCTCTTTGGAAATCCATCACCGAGCAGGAGGGTTTGCATGAGTAAGAAAGAAATCAAGGCGCTGCGGCGCCCTTTTCTCAAAGAACTGTTTCGGAATAACAAGTTCAATTTGGCGATGACTGTGATCGCAGCCCTGTTCGGCGCTGCGGCAGAGCTGGTAATCTCCTGGCTTATCAAGGAGGTCGCCGACCTGATCTCCGGAGACTGTCCCTATGGTTTCGGTACGCTCCTGATCATCACAGGAGGCGCGTTTGCGCTGTTTGGACTGGCATGGATTCTGGACAGGACATTCCTCTCTGAGTTCCGCGCAAAGGCTATGAAGCAGTATCGGGAATTTGTTTTTGCCCGGCTGATGGAAAAAGGTATTCAGGCCTTCTCTGGCGAGAACAGCTCCCTCTATATCTCTGCCCTCTCCAACGACGTGAACACCATCGAAACGGACTTTATTGGAAAACTACAGAGCACGATACAGGTCGGCATCGCGTTTGTCGGCGCGCTGGGGTTGATGATTTGGTGCAGCCCGCTGCTGACGCTGATCGCCATCGGCTTCTCCCTGCTGCCCATCATCGTCTCCGTGGTTTTGGGAAACAAGGCGGCAATCGCGGAAAAGAACGTTTCTGATCAAAAAGAACGCTATACCGGCATGCTGAAGGACGCACTCATGGGTTTCTCAGTGATCAAGAGCTTTAAGGCGGAGAAAAGCATTGCCAGATTGCATGATCAAAGCAACGCTGACGTAGCGGAAGCCTCGAAAAAACGCACGAAGGTGAACGTACTGGTAGGCTATTCCTCAGGCATTGCCGGAGCGATCCTGCAGTTCGGCGTGTTCTTTGTGGCCGCCGCAATGGCACTCTCCGGCAAGGGGATCACGGCAGGTACCGCCATTGTGTTTGTTCAGCTGCTGAACTATGTGCTGGGTCCCATCCAGGCGTTCCCGACGTTTTTCGCCGGCATGATGTCCGCCAACTCGCTGATCGACAAGCTGGCTCAGGCGCTGAACATGCATGTTTCCGAAGAGGGCGAGCAGATCCCGGCGCATCTCACCGAGGGGATCTCGGTCAGGGATCTTGCATTTGCCTACGAAGAAGGAAAGCCTGTGCTGTGTGACGTGGACATGGACCTGCGCGCCGGCGGCTGTTATGCGCTGGTGGGCGGCTCCGGAAGCGGCAAGTCGACGATCCTGAATCTGCTGATGGCGTCCTCAAAGAATTATCAGGGCGAGATCCTCTATGACGGAAAAGAACTCAAAACCGTTTCCGCCAGCTCGCTCTACGACCTTGTGTCCATCATCCAGCAAAACGTGTTCGTCTTTAACAGCACCATTCGTGACAACATCACCATGTTCTCCGAGTTTCCGGAGGAGGAGATCGAACGCGCAGTGCGGCTTTCGGGACTGAAAAAGCTCATCGACGAAAAGGGCGCGGACTATCTCTGCGGCGAAAACGGCTCCGGCCTCTCCGGCGGTGAGCGGCAGAGAATCTCCATCGCCCGGGCACTGCTGCGCAAGACGCCTGTGCTCTTGGTGGACGAGGCCACGGCCTCCCTGGACGCCGAGACGTCCTTTGAGGTGCTGGACGCGATCCTGAAGCTGGACGGCTACACCCGCGTGATCGTCACCCACGATCTGGATGAAAACATTCTCCGTCGCTGTACCCGCCTGTTTGCTCTGAAAAACGGAGAGGTTTCGGAACAGGGAAGCTTTGGAGAACTAATGGCACAGAAGGGCTATTTCTATTCTCTGTTCACGATCACCCAGAAATAATCTTATTTCCTCGAAGTATCTTGAAATTGGGCTGTGTTTGGTATAATGCCAACCGTTCGACCAAACATTACAATTGACCAAAACAACTGGGAAATGCAATGACAAGCCTTTCGGAATAATCATGAAGTGTCCGCTCCAAACGCCATCTAACGTGGCGTTTGGGAGCGGACTCTTTTTTCCTGACGCGTCCTGTTATTTTAATTTTTTGGAGTACTTGGCAATTTCTTGGTGTAGAGTTTTCTTCCATTCTATGTGATACTATTATTTGGTGGAATAGAAATCTCCAAGTGGAGGCATATATGTATAAAACGATGATTATTGATGATGATGCCGTAGTCAGGGAACGGCTGAAGGATATGATCGATTGGCAGGGACTGTCTTTGGAGCTTGTTTGTGAGGCGGGAGACAGTGACACGGCACTTGAAATGTATTTGCTGTATCGTCCAAAGATCATCATATCGGACATCAGCATCCCCCGGATTTCCGGACTTGAACTGGCAGAAGTCATGCGCAGGGAAGATGCCGATATACAATTCATCATTATCACCGGCTATCATGATTTTGAATGGGCCAAGCAGTCGGTTCGCCTTGGAGTGATTGATCTGCTGAGCAAGCCGGTTTTTGCGGAGACAATCAATGCAAGCCTGCAAAAAGCCGTTCGGTACTTTCAGGCCAAGCAGCAGAAAAAACAATCGGTGGATTTTCTGAAGAACCTTGTCAGCGAAAACCTGCCGCAGATGCAGGAAACATTTATGATGGGCCTGCTGACAAAGGCCAGCGGAGAAACGGCCAATCTGGAAAAGCAGCTGCGCTTTTTGCAGATTCGCTGTCCCGGCCCGTATTATGTGGTCGCTATTCTGGCAGTGCACACCCTTCCGGAAGATATGGAGGAGGATGTGGCGCTGTTCTTGCTTCGTGATACACTGACCACCGCCATGAAAGAAAACGGTTTTGATATGCTGGCACTGGTGGATACGCATGCGAGATTGAACTGTATTGTCAGCACTTCGGATGGCAATCCGGACGATCAGATCGAAACAGTGATCACTAAGGTGGGAGAACAACTGCACTTTTTGACCGGAATGGATCTTGTGTCAGGCATCGGCCCGACAGTCGACAGACTTGCCCTACTGCACGAATCCAGATCCGGCGCACTGACCGCGGTCAACTATCAGTGTATCCTTGGCGATTCCACCGTCATGCATTTTAAGAACATGGAACGCATGGATATGGTGTTCCATTCCCAGGAGTCAATCCATGGTTATTTGAAAAAGCTGTTCCGCGAAAATGCATATGCCACACTTGCCAGTGCTGTCAGAAATCATGTCACTGCTCTTTCCGGACAGGGGCCGAAAGCCAGAAAGCAGATTCAGAGCTTCCTGTTTGAGTTCATGCAGGACATTACGGGAGAAGCGCTTCGCCTTGGAATTACAGTGGAACGGTTTGATGATTATCTGCCGGCCATGATGCGGCTTTTGCAATCTCAGGAGGATGATTCAGTAGAAGCCGTACTTCATTTTGCAGAACGGATTATGACAAGCATTGATGGTCATAAAAACGAAGAAAGCAATCATCTGATCCTGTTGGCCAAAAAATATATCGTGGAACATCTGGATGATGAACACATGTGTCTGGAATCTGTGAGTGATCATATTGGACTGTCCCGTATTTATTTCTGCAAACTGTTTCACAAAGTTGAAGGAATCAGCTTCAACACCTATCTGAAACAGGAGCGGATTGACCTTGCGAGAAGGCTGCTTCTCACGACCAATATGAAAGTCTATGAGATCAGCAGTGCAGCGGGGTTTTCTCAGGCAAAATACTTTGGTTACGTTTTTAAGCAGGTGGTTGGACTGACACCGCTGGAATATCAGCAGCAGAACACAAAAAGCACACTCAATCCATCATAATACAGGAGAATCCGCATGAAACAGGAAAAAAGAAGATTCATTTCTGTCCGCGTAAAGATCCTGTGGTCACTGGTGTTTGTTTCGGTATCATTCATGATCGCTGTCGTGCTGATCACGTATTCTCTGTCCATTTCGCGTGTGGAACGGCTCGGAATGCAGCTGTCGGGGCAGTACGTGGTATCTGCCGGGGAGGACATCAAAGCTGAGCTTCGATCACTGTACAGCGTGACAGATGAAATCGTAGCAATTCCGGCCCTGCGAAAAATAGCACAGCTCAACAGCGAACTCGGCAATGATTCAGATTTTGCGCGTTATGACGAGGACATCAGGCGCGGGATCGAAACAGCCGCCCCGGCATTGGGACGCGGCGGCAATCATGGTTTCAGTACCATCGCATTGTATATGAAAAACGGTTACAGCCTGCAGTTGACTCAGAATGCCGGTTTTTCTTTCCAGGATTACAGTGCCTGTCTGGAATACTTCAGCCATCAGGGAATTGATATGTCATCGTCAGAGTATATAACGCCATTCTGGCAGCTCTGCAGCATGAGCGGAGAGCGACAGCAGCTGCTGTCTTATGTCCGGTTCATTTATGAACCTGTCACACTGGAAAAAGTTGGCGTCGCAGTATTCGGACTGCGCAACGAAGTGCTGAAAAATGTTTTTTCCGTATATGCTCCGAACGGCTATATTCTGTCGGAAGCGGGCCATGTGCTGGCATCCAGAAACAACAAAGAGGTTGGGAACAGCGATGGCAGCGAGCAGCTGCTGGGGAAGATCATTTCCGGAAACAGCGACAGAGGCAGCGCAACCATTACTGACATAAACGGTAAAAGGCAGATTTTTTTCTACTATCGTCTGTCGAGCATGCACAGTTATCTGATTGTCCCATATGAAATAGAACGGACGGAATGGCGTGCGGAAATGCGGAGCTATGTGGCCACCGTGGCAGCGGTCAGCGGAGGTCTGCTTCTGCTGGCGATTATCATTTCAACACTGCTCTCCAAGGGCCTGACCAATTCGATTGCTTCTTTGATGCATTTCATCGGGAAGGTTGAGAAAGGAAACGCACTTCTTCGATATCAGACAAAGAGCCACGATGAAATCAGTATCCTGGGCGAAAAAATCAATCAGATGCTCGATGAACTGGAAAGCCTGAACAAGAGCCGGGAGCAGGAAATGCGTGCCAATCAGCTGACGGAGCTCAGACTGATGCAGCAGCAAATCAACCCGCATTTGCTGTACAACACGCTGGATTCAGTGCTGTGGGGCATGCAGCAGCATAACTATGAGGATGCGTCGCAGATCCTGCGTGCCCTCAGTGAATTCTTCAAGCTTTCTCTTTCCCAGGGACGTATGGAAATCCCGCTTGGCGATGAAATCCGAATGGTGGAAAGCTACCTGGACATCCAGAACAAAGCGAGGCAAAAACAGTTTACGATCATTTGTGATATACCGGATGATCTGATGCATCAGCCGATTCCGAAACTTTCCCTGCAGCCGCTTGTAGAGAATTCAGTCACGCATGGGTTTGCAGGATACTGTGATGACGGTGCTATCTCCATAAAGGCGCACGTTGAAGACAATGTATGCATTATTGTCGTGCAGGATAACGGCATCGGCATGGAACAGGAGGAAGTCGAAAAGCTTCAGGCTGTGCTGAAGCTGCCGGCATGTCCGAAGGAACATCGACATTTTGGCCTGTACAACATCCACCGCAGGATCACCCAGAATTATGGCGAGAAATACGGCCTGACGATAGAAAGCGAACTGAGCGAATATACCCGGATCACGGTACGGCTGCCGTATCACCCGGGAGAAGAATGATTGGATGCAGGAGGAAGTGCAGCCATGGAATGGGTCACGGAAGGATTCGAGGGTTTTTCCATGGGTATCATGGGAAACGGGGGCCAGAACCTGTATGTTTCCAGACGCGGTGTTCTGCAGCGGATATTTCATTATGATTTGAATGGCGACGGGTATCCGGATCTTTTGTTTGCGAGCAGTCAGAGCATGAATGAGCGGCCACCGGTTCATATCTATCCCAATATTATAGAGAACAGACAGCCCATGGAGCTGCCCTCTGGCGGCACATATACCGGAATCTTCACTGATTTGCATCACAGCGGATATGATGATCTGATCCTTGCATGCCAGAATAATGGTACACATTCGGACATTACATCGATCATCTACTTTGGCGGACCGGAAGGACTGTCGGAAAACTATCGCATGGAATTACCGGTACCAAATGCGACGGACGTTGCTGCAGGTGATTTCAATGGGGACGGAAAGCAGGAACTGATCTTTATTTCAAATAGCAGCCTCCGGCTTTTCTACCAGGCTGATCAGGGGTTTGACCCCGC
Organism: Christensenella sp. UBA2853; assembly: GCA_002350845.1. Lineage (GTDB taxonomy): Bacteria > Bacillota > Clostridia > Christensenellales > Aristaeellaceae > UBA2943. The sequence goes on along the minus strand of DEFL01000033.1, from coordinate 210,723 downwards.
TGATCTGATCGACTACGCTGTTCAGGCCGCAGCGATCACGGCAGAAGATTTGGACGGAGACGGTTTCTGTGACCTGGCTTTCAAGACGCCTGAAGGCAATCTAGGCGTCATATTTGGAAGTGCAGAAGGTCTTCAAACAGACAACATCTGCTGGATCGGCCAGAATCAGCAGGATGCATCAACGGCAGAGGGCAGCTCGACAGAAGGGATGCGTGCCTCGGAAACGCATTGGCGTCCCAGTGTGGTCCATCTGAACGGACAGACGCTGTTGTTTGCTGTGGAACAGGAAGAGATTGTCCTTTACCAGGTCGGCAGGGAGCATCAGTTTGAAAAAATCATGATGCGGCATTGCCCGAATGCCGTTCATGCTGCGGCTGCAGACCTGACAGGGAATGGGCATGAAGACCTGGCGGTCGCCGTTTTTACCGGGCGGGATGAGACTGCCGACTGCAGAATCTACTTCGGCGAACAGGCAGGGATGTCGGAAAGGCATGTGCAGATCCCGGTGAAAGGCGCGGTCTCTGTAACGATCGCGCAGCTGGATGGCCCGAAGGTGATCTTCTGCCGCGCTGGAGAATCGGTGGAGCAGGAGGTTCCTTCGCCTGTCTGGCGCATCAATCATGACGGAACGGCAGAAAAGGTTCTTGAAATCACAGGAGGCGACTGTGCCCGGATTGTGGCAGGGCATCCACAGGGCAGGGCGGAATGTGATCAGATTGCAGTGCTCAATCATAAAATGAACCGGCTGCAGGGCGGGGAGAATATCCAGATCTATCTGGGCGGAGAGGATGGCTACCAACCGGAGCGCAGAGTCGAACTGGCCGGTCATTCCGCAGTGGATACCACCATGTGTGATTTTTTTGATCATGGAAATCCTGATGTGCTGGTGACGAACTGCTTTGAAGATGCGATGTTCCTCGACCATGGCAGCTATATTTACACCCATGACGGAAACGGTGTGTCACCGGAAAGAAAGGTCATCCTGCCAACCGTTCGTGCTCATGGCTGTGCGATCGGGGATTTCCGGAAAAGTGGGTATCTGGACATCGCCTTCGGCGGATTCCGCAACAGAGAACTGCGCATTTTCCATGGCAGTGAACAGGGATACAGCCTTGAGAGGTGTACCAGAATTGTGCTTGGGCCCAATGAAGCCGGATATGAGCCGTATCACTATAAAAAAGGTGATCCATGGGCGGCGGGCACAACACCGGAAGAGGAAGCGTTATTGCCAGAATTCGGGCAGGTGCGGTGGCTGCTGGCTGCGGATTTCAACAGTGATGGCTGGCTGGACCTGTTCGTTTCAGAGATTCTTGGACCCCGGTGTTTTATCCTGTGGGGAGGGCCCGAAGGTTTTTCAAAGGAACGTATGACTGTGCTTCAGACGGACGGCGTCGCATCGGCAGCGGTTGCGGATCTGAACAAAAACGGTTATCCGGATCTGATTCTGGCTCAGCACATGTCCACCCGAAAAAAGGTACGTCAGGAATCATACATCACCGTTTACTGGGGTGGACCGGAAGGATATGCCGAAAACAGGAAAATGCAGCTGCCTGCAAGCTGTGCCAATTCTGTCACAGTGGGGGATTACAGCAAAAGCGGCTGGCTGGATATTTACGCCACTTCCTACAACAATGGAAGATGCCGTGACCTTTTATCTTATCTGTACAAAAATGATCAGGGCAGCTTCCATCTGAAGAATGTGCAGTATCTGTTTAACCATTCCGGTTCAGGGTGCGTATCCGGAGATTTCAATGGGGACGGGTATACAGACCTTGCGGTTGCCTGCCATAAGGAATATGGCAATCACTGCTCTCATTCCTTTATCTTCTGGGGCGGACCAAATGGTCTGTCGGAAGCACGGAAAACAGTACTGCCTACTGTCGGGCCGCATGGCATGAGCACGGTTGACCCAGGAAATATACTGGATCGCAGCGATGCGGAATACTATTTTTCTCCTTTTAAACGTCTTCCGGAGGATGCATGCGTACAGAGTATTGCGTGGGAAGGCACCTGCACCTCCACCAGCTGGGTGGAGCTGGCGCTTCGCTTCGCACAGAATGAAGATGCGCTGAAGGATTCTGCCTGGATTCCGGTAAATGCGAATGAGGATCTTTTGCCTTTGAACATAAAAGGTTTCGTGCAATACCGCTTGTCGTTGTGTGCCCGTTGCGGTTGCGGCACGCCACGGATTAACCGGGTGATTGTCAAGATGCACAAAGCAGAGATGCATACGGAAAAATAAAGAAATACCCCGAAATATACACCAATCTGGTCAAAAATATTGATGTTTTTTACAGGCGCAATATACTGTTGCCAACAGTTCGTTTCGTTCATCAATCATAAGGAGGAGAAGAAAAATGAAGAAACTGTTAGCAATGCTGCTTGCGCTCACGCTGATGCTGGGCGCCGTTCCGTGCCTGGCGGAGGCAGGCGAAAGTGAAACTCCCCTCAAGCTGCAATGGAGTCAGGCGATTGGTATTGATACGCTGTTTGAGTCACCCGCCCGTGATCAGCAGAGCCTGTATCCCTACATGGTGTTTGACACGCTGATGTATTGGGATGGAACCAACTCCGAACATGTGCCCGCACTGGCAACAGAATGGAGCAACAATGAGGATTACACCGAATTCACACTGACGATCCGAGATGGAGTGAAGTGGCATGACGGTGAAACCCTGACGGCTGAAGATGTCGCTTTCACGATCGAGTATTACATTGCCAATCCCAATTCCAGCGGTGCCCGTCGTTTTCAGTACGTGGAAGGCTACGACGCGCTGAAGAACGGTGAGGCAGAGCATTTGTCCGGTATGAGCGTGGAAGGCAATGTGATCACGCTGAAGCTGGCAAAATCGTATCCTCTGTTCCTGAGCGGTGTGTACAGCACCATGATCCTGCCCAAGCATCTGCTGGGGAACATGGCCTGGGCTGATATCGACAGCAGCGATTTCTGGAAGAAGCCCATCGGCTGCGGTGCGTACCGCATCAATGAAGTCAGCTTCCCCGATTATTTCACCTGCGTCCGTTTTGAGGATTACTGGGGTGAGCCTGCCGGCATCAAGAATGTGCAGTTTGTCAGCTATCAGACCGGCGGCAATGAGGCTGCGGTTGCTGCCATGATCAATGGCGACATTGACTTTGGCACCCGTCAGCTGATCACCGACCGTTCCATTGCGAACAATATGATCCGCCAGAATGCTGACCTGAAGGCGCTCTCTGTCAACGCTCATAATGTGCGCTGCTTCGTGTTCAATCTCAATCAGCGTGCCGATGGCAACATGAAGCCGGACCTGATGAAAAAGGAAGTCCGTCAGGCTTTCGATCTGCTGGTCGATCAGCAGACTATCGCCAGCTTCTACGGCGGACAGGCGATCGACTCTGCTACGCTGGTGAATCCCAACGCCTTTGAATACAATACCGACATTCCCTATGTTCCCAAGGACGTTGCCAAGGCCAAGCAGCTGCTGGAAGAAGCGAATTTCGATTTCTCCCAGACCATTGATATCGCTTACTATTACAACGATCAGACCACGGCTGACATCATGGCACTGCTGACGCAGGATTTTGCCGAGGCTGGCGTTAAAGTGAATACCTACCTGATGGAAGGCGATCTGGCCACTCTGATCTACACCACCTGCAACTATGACCTGCTGTATCTGGCCGGTGCAAACAGCGATGCAGAGCAGTCTGCTTACTACTTCCAGTGCACCAGCTGGGGCACCTACACCTTCATGGGCCAGCTGGAAGAACGCACCGCGATGTTCGACGAGCTGATGAATGCCTACAACACAACGGCTGACGCAGAAGCGCGCAAGGAACTGTCCTGGAAAATGCAGGCACTCAACTACGAAAACGCCTATATGCTGCCTGCTTACGTGCTGAACCAGACGGTCATGTACAACACAGCAGCGGTAGAAGTTCCCGAGACTGCCCTGGAGGCCGGCGGCGTGAACTACTGCTGGAGCCAGTGGAAGATGCTGAAGTAACGCAGAAAACGATTCTCTGACCAACATAATGCGGGCTGCTGCAGAAAGATTTGCAGCAGCCCCATTTTTGAAAAGAGGGTACGCATGTTCAAATACATCCTGAGAAAGCTGGTTGCGCTGCTCCCGAAGCTGCTGGCGATGTCAATCATCCTTTTTTTCGCGCTCGAGCTTTTGCCGGGCGACGCATTGTCCAGAACCATGCCTCCGGATCAGTATCAGGCACTGTCAGAAGCGCAGAAGGATGCGGCGCGTGAGGCCCTGGGCTTGAACGATTCTCCCGTTATCCGGTACTTTCGCTGGTTGAATCAAATATTCCATGGGGATTTTGGCTATTCCGCGTCGACGGGGCAGAATATCGGCACCATGCTGGCGGGGAGACTGCCATACACCATTGAACTGTCTTTCTATGGCCTGCTGCTTGCTACCGTGATTGGATTGGTCCTCGGTTTCCTTTCGGCGTTTATGAAGAATACAGTTGTGGATTATTTCTGCACATCCATCAGCGTATTCGGTATATCGCTGCCGGAGTTCTTCTTCGGTATTGTATTCATCATCCTGTTTTCCGTTCATCTCAAATGGCTGCCCTCCGGCGGCCGTATGCCGGTCGGAGAGCATGGCTTTTTCAGCCGGGTGCCTTATCTGGTGCTGCCCGTCATGACAATGGCCATTTCATTGACTGCCGCGCTTGTACGCTACACAAAAAACTCCATGCTGGATGTGATGGGAAAGGATTATATCAAGACGGCCAGAAGCAAGGGCCTTCGGGAAACAACCGTCAGCTTCAAACATGCCTTCAGAAATTCCCTGATACCGACGATGACCCTGATTGTCATGCGCCTGCCCCGTCTTGTCGGCGGATCGGCGGTGATCGAAACAGTGTTCAATTATCCCGGTATCGGAAATATGGCCCTGACAGCCCTGAATGCCGGCGATATTCCTGTTGTCATGATTACCACTATGACAACAGGCGTGATGGTCCTGCTTTCCAGCACTTTAGTGGATATCGTCACAGCAATGCTCGATCCGCGCATTCGTCTTGGGTAAGGAGCGAACGCCATGACAGTACAAAAAAAGAAGACTTCTCTGGCCAAAAGAAACTGGCAGAAATTTATACGGAATCGTATGGCTGTTGTCGGGATGATTGGTTTATTCATCATTATTGCGGCCTGCCTGGCTGCTCCACTGCTGACACCGTATGATCCGACATTTATCAATCCGGGCATTCGTGCGCTGAGCCCGAGCAGCGAACATCTGCTGGGTACAGACCGACTGGGACGCGACATTTTTGCCCGTATCCTGTATGGCGGCCGCTGGTCCATCATGATCGGTGTTGTTGCTGCTATGGGAGCGAATCTGCTTGGCGCTGCGCTGGGCTGTATTTCCGGGTATTACGGCGGCAAAGTGGATAGCGTCCTGGTGAGCATTCAGGAAATGTTATCAATTTTTCCCGGTACGCTGATCAACATGCTCTGTATTGGTTTTATGGGGAAAAGCGTGCGCAATTTGCTGCTGATCTTCACCTTTACTGGCTGGCCCGGCGTGATGCGTATTGTTCGGGGCAGAATTCTGTCGCTGAAACAGGAACCGTATGTGGAAAGCTGCCGTGCCAACGGGATCGGAGGCACCTCCATCATGTTCCACCATTTGCTCCCCAACACGCTGGGACCGATTATTGTCAATTCGACAATGAATGTGGCCGGGTACATTCTGTCAGAAGCAGCGCTGAGCTATCTGGGACTTGGGGTGCCGGATAATGTGCCGACCTGGGGCAATATTATCAATGCGGCAAAACGGCTTGATATTGTTCAAACCCTGCCAATGCTCTGGATTGCACCTGCTGCAGCAATCTGTCTTTTTGTTCTGAGCATCAACTTCTTTGGTGATGGACTGCGCGATGCGCTGGACCCATCCAGCAAGTAGGAGACTGCCTATGCAAGAGAAAGAGTATATCCTGCGTGTACAGGATCTGAAAACAGATTTCAAAGTTGGAAGGAAAACAGTCCATGCCGTCAATGGTGTCACCTTTGATGTGCGGCGCGGCAAAACGCTGTGCATTGTGGGGGAGTCAGGGTGCGGCAAAAGCGTGACAGCACATTCCATTATGCAGCTGCTTCCGCCAAACGGCATGATTGCAGGCGGTTCTATCGATTATTACACACCGTCCGGGGCATGTGAAACACTCAGCGATTATAAACGCAACGGCTCCAGGATACGGGCAATCCGAGGCAAGGAAATCTCCATGATCTTTCAGGACCCGATGTCAACACTGAACCCGGTGTATACCGTCGGGAGCCAGATCATGGAAATGCTGAAAAAGCATGAGAAAGTCGACAGGGCTGAAGGAAAAGCACGGATCATTCGTCTGCTGGGAGAATTGGGCATACCCAATCCTGAAATCCGTTATGACCAGTATCCGCATGAGTTTTCCGGTGGAATGAAACAGCGAATCATGATCGCAATTGCCATGATCTGCAATCCCACCCTGCTGATTGCCGATGAACCGACCACAGCGCTTGACGTAACCATACAGGCACAGATATTGGACCTGATCCGGAGAATGCAGAAAAACTACGGGACCTCCGTCATCCTGATTACTCATAATATGGGAATTGTCGTAGAGGTTGCCGATGATGTGGCTGTGATGTATATGGGACGTGTGGTGGAGTTCGGTTCTGTCGAGCAGATCTTTGCGAATCCCATGCATCCCTACACAAAAGCGCTCATGAAATCAGTGCCTGTGCTGGGCATGAACAAGGATCGGGAACTGACGGTCATAGAAGGAACAACCCCTGACGCTTCCACCGTATTCACCGGGTGTGAATTTGCGGAGCGGTGTGAATCTGCCAGACCGGAGTGTTTCCAGCGTTTTCCTAAAGACACCGTGGTTGAAGCCGGGCATCGCGTTCGCTGTCTGCTCTACGAAGAAGGGGGCAAATCGAATGGCTGAAAACAGGGAAATACTGCTGAGTATCCGGCACCTGACAATGGAGTATCAGCCAAACCGCCGCCTGTTTGAAAAAAAGAAACCGAGCGTGAAAGCGGTCAGCGATGTTTCACTGGATATTTATTCCGGAGAAACCTTCGGCGTCGTAGGTGAATCGGGATGCGGTAAAACAACACTGGGGAAATGCATTGTGCGTCTCCTGAAGCCGACGGAAGGGGAACTGCTTTTTCGTGACGATGAAGAAATGAAAGACCTGCTCAAACTGGACAGGAAAACCAGTTTTGCGCTGCGTCGAAAAATACAGATTGTTTTTCAGGATCCTTATGCATCACTCAATCCGGTGCATACCATACGCGAAGCGTTCGACGAACCCATGCGCGTTCATGGTATCGGAGGAGGCAGCAGGGAGAAGCGCACACAAATGATAGCCGATGCGCTGAAACGCGTGAATCTTCAACCGGAGTATATGTATCGGTATCCGCATGAGTTTTCCGGTGGTCAGCGCCAGCGGATCTGCGTGGCCAAAGCTCTGGTGATGGAGCCAAAGCTTATCATTTGTGACGAACCTGTTTCCGCATTGGACGTATCCATCCAGGCGCAGCTGCTCAATCTGATGCGCCGCCTGCAGCGGGAAACCGGAGTTACGTTCTTTTTCATCGCGCATGATCTGAGCGTCGTACAGTATATGTCCGACCGCATTGCTGTGATGTACCTGGGGAATATAGTGGAGCTGGCGGATTCCGAGGCACTGTATGCACATCCCATGCATCCATACACCCAGGCATTGCTCAGCGCAGTGCCTGTTCCGGTCCTTCATGAAAAAAAGGAGCGCATCGTGCTCAAAGGCGACGTGCCTTCTCCCATGAATCCGCCAACGGGCTGTCCCTTCCATCCCCGGTGCGCACATTGTATGGAACGCTGCAAACGGGAAAAACCCATTCTGCAGGAGGACATGGAAGGGCATCTTGTGGCCTGCCATTTATATCGGGAAAAAGAATAAAGAAATAAGCGAGGATATGCAGATGAAACCAGGATATGTACCTGCATTGGGCACGCCGCTGGATGCGGCAGGCAACCTGATGAAAGAAAGCTATCGCAGACAGATTGAGGATCAGATCCAGGCCGGTGCTGTGGGAGTGCTGTGTATGGGCTCCATGGGCATCCAGGCTTTCCTGCGTTCCGGCATATGCCCGGAGATAGCGAGAACTGCTGTGGAGGCGGGAAAGGGTGTCCCCGTATTTGTGGGGGCAATGGATACATCGATTGCCCGGGTTCGGGAGAGAATGGAAGCCATGGAAGGAATTGATGCTGCCGGCTTTGTGCTGACAGCACCCTACTACAGCCCGGCGAGTCCCAAACAGATGATCCGTTTTTTCAAGGGAGCAGCGGGCTGTACACAGCATAAGATTCTTCTTTATGATTTGCCTGGCGTAACGCAATGCAAAATCACGTATGAAATGGTGCTGCAGCTTCTGCGCGAAATTCCCAGCCTGGCGGGCATCAAATCGGCTGATCTGCAGATGTTCCGCCGCTTGAAACTGAATCCTGAAGTGCCGGAGGACTTTATCATGGTCTATTCCGGACTGGATACCTTTGATATCGCCTATCGCTGGGGAATCACCAATTGCCTGGACGGTATGCTGAGCTGTACACCCCGAACCAGTAAGGCGCTGTTTGACAGCCTTGCGAAAAATGACCGGGAAGCGGCAGGAAAGCACCTGAATGCAATCGTTGCCCTTCGGGACCTGTTTGTAGCTCATGATCTGTGGCCTTCTTATACGGCGGCCATGAATGCATTGGGGTACGAGGGCAACTATGGCCCGGATTATGCGGATGTTTTACCTGCGACAGAGAAGCAGGTCATTCACCGTGCGCTGGCAGCGATGGGCGAAATCGTCGAATGAAAGATGGAGGCCCATCCCAAGTAAAAAGCATCGGGAAAGTCAGAATACAGGAAGCGGAAACATCATGGGTATTGCATATATTTGGGTGATCCTGCTGCTGCGCATTGTGCAGAATTTCTGCTCCAAGCGTTCCAGCCAATTGTTCCCTGCATCCATGCTTGGTCAGGCACAGTATATGGCCTGCCTGTTTGCGATTTCCTTCCTGTTGGGCGGGATCGCCATGTGCTTTGATCCTGTTGCGTTCAAACCGGATGGAGGAATGCTGGTCATTGCAGCCGTGTCCGGTGCAACACTGGTGCTGGCGCAACTGTGCATGCTGCTGGCAATGCAGAGCGGCACCATGGTGATCGTAACGGCTTTTGCCACAGCAGGGCTGATCGTCCCCTGCATTGCCGGTATGCTGTTCATGGGTGAGAGGATGTCTTTCTGGCAATGGCTTGGGGTCGCGTTGTTCATCGCGGCGTCTTATCTGTTGGGGCGGTCTGCAAAGGTGCAGAACGGACAATTCAATCAAAAGACGGTTTTGCTGCTAATTGGCGCGCTGCTTGCCAACGGAGGAACGATGCTTTGCCAGAAGCTGTTCACCTTTCTTCGCCCGGAGAGCAGTGTATCCGCCTTCTCCATGCTCAGTTTCGCAATCCCTGCATGTTTCTTTGCACTGGTCCTTCTTCTGGATAAGGCAAAAGGAAAATGGGAATCGATGAACCGAAAACTGTACCCGCCCATTCTGCTGCTGGCTGCCGCTTTATTTTTCATGAACCAGCTTGTCACCAAAGCGACGGCCTATGTGCCGTCGGCTATCCTGTTTACGGTGCCAAACGCAGGGAACAACGCAATTGCGGCAGCGATGGCGGCGGTCTGGGTCAAAGAGAAAATCACTGCATATTCGCTTGCAGGCCTGGTGCTCAGCATCCTTTCTGTGATTTTGGTGCTGGGCCTGGCGGGCTGATGAATAGGAGGGCTGAGGATCATGAATTACTGGACGCAGAGCAATCAGAATATTTATGTGGCAGCGCACCGCGGCTGGAGCGAACACTATCCCGAAAACACCATGGAAGCTTTTTTGGCTGCTGCAAAACTGGGTGTGGATCAGATTGAAACTGATGTCCGACTGACAAAGGATGGACAGCTGGTTCTGTTTCATGATGAAACGCTGGAGCGGGTGACGGATGGCAGCGGCAAAGTGATCGACCATACGCTGGCAGAATTGAAAAAACTTCGAGTCAAAGGCAGGGGAGAGATTCCGACATTGGAAGAGTTCCTGGAAATCTTTGAGGAATATCCAATGCTGACGCTGGATATGGAATTGAAGGAGTATCCTACAGCGGGACGGGAAGAACTTGCTTATCATACCTGCGACCGCGTGCTGACGGTGCTTTCCGATCACGGCCTGACAGATCGATGTGTGATTAACACCTGGAGCGGGAAACTGCACGAATACATTCACAGAACCTATGGCCAAAAGTATCGGCAGCATGTTTATTATCCCATCCGGTGCCTTGGCGCATGCGAGATGGATCCCTATGCCTATGCTTATTGCACCTGTGTGTTCGGTGTACAGGAGGGTGAGATCACGCTGGAGGATGTGCATGCCCTGCACCGGAATACCGGCGTTCGTATCTGGGCAGGCACTTACGCAAAGGATGAGCCTTCTGTGGACCTTGCGGTTCGCATGGGTGCAGAACTGATTACCTGCAACAATCCGGATGAGGTGCTTGGCATCCTGAGAGAAAAAAAGCTGCACAGCTGAAGAAAAAGGAGGACGCCGCAATGTCGGAGTGTGTTTATACCTATCGGGATGAGGTTCCGGCAATTGATATTGCTGATCCTTCTTTACCGCAGCCGTGGATTCATTATCTTTCCAATGGGGAGATGCATGCTTTTGTTTCACAGGCAGGCGGCGGCTTTGTCTGGTGGCAGGACGCGATTGCCTGCCGGCTCAGCCGATATCGCATGCATCATCTGCCAACCGATCGTCCGGGATTTTATCTGTATGCTGCGGAGAAAGGCCGGCAGGCATTCTGTCCGACTTATCAGCCGGTCTGCACACCGCTGGATGACTGGCGTTGCTCCTTTCAGCCGGGAAAAGCTGTGTTCACCTGTAAAAAGGAAGGCCTGGGTCTGGAGCAGCAGCTCTATATCACGCCGGAGGAGAATCTGCTGGTATGGGATGTGACGGTTCACAACCTTACACAGAGGGCAAGGACGATTGACTTGACGGCCTACGTGGAGCTTTCACAGCTGGATTGGCTGAATGAACAGCTGTATGGGTATTACTGGCGGCATATGCTGAAAACCTGGCAGACGCAGGAAGGTCTCCTGTATTATCTGTATCAGTATCGGACAGCCAATGAATATCTGCAGGCTCCTCTGGTATTCTTCGGTGCATCGGAAAAAGCATATTCCTTCAGCACAGACAGGGCAGCCTTCATGGGAGCTTACAGGGATGAAAGCAATCCAGAGGCGATTGAAAATCATGCCTGCGGAAATGAAACCATGCTTTCCGGCGAACCCTGTTTTGCCTATCAGGTTCGTAAAACGATTTCCGGAAACGGAATGGTTCGCCTTTCCTGGTTTCTGGGTGTTGCAAAGAACGGCCTGACAGCTTTTCAGCACGCTGACCAGGAGGCACGGCGTATGGCTGCACAGGGCAGGGATTTGGCCTGGCTGGATGAGCAGCAGGAAAAGCTGTCTTCAAGCTGGCAGCAATATCTGAGCATGGGTTTTTGCCGTTTGCCGGATACGCAGCTTCAGCGGATGATTTCCGTATGGGGCCCCATCAACTGCATGACCACGGCGCGTTATTCCCGCGCTGTGAACGTGGAAGCGCCGGGAATACGCGGGCTCGGCTTCCGGGATACAGCCCAGGATATGCTGCCAATGTGTCATCGCGCGCCGCAGATGGCGAAAGCTATGCTGAAGCATCTGCTCTCCAAACAATTTCCCGAGGGAAACGCTGTGCACCTGATCCCATTGAATCCGCATGAAATGCCGGATGCGAGAACCCGGTGTGACAGCCATCTGTGGCTGCCAATCCTGCTGTATACCTATTTGGCGGAAACAGGCGATTTTGATCTTTTGACAGAGAATGTTCCCTGCCTTTCACCTGAGGATCATCTGAGTGAATGCGAAGCGATGAGCGTCTGGGAACACATGATGGCTGGGGTTCGATTTACGCAGTCCCATCTTGGAGCGCATGGCCTGCCGTTGACTTTAAAGGGTGACTGGAATGACATCATCGGCAAGTTCTCGGAAAAGGGAAGAGGGGAATCTGTATTCGCAGCGATGCAGTACCTGGTCTGTCTGAAGCTGCTGAAGGAAATTGCTGCATATCAACTTCTGCCGGAGGAAAAGCAGCTTGCGCAGTTGGAAGCAAAGATCAAATCGAGTATTGAAAAGAATGCCTATAACGGCGAGTGGTGGTACCGCTGTTATGATGACGAAGGGAATCCGATTGGCGGTCCCGATTCTACATACGGCAAACTGTGGCTGAATCCCCAATCCTGGGCTGTGATCAGCGGCGCAGGTACGCGTGAGCAGCAACTTTCCGCCATGCAGTATGTGGACGAGCAGCTGAAAACCAGGGTTGGTCTTCGTCTGATCTCGCCGGGGTTTGCTACCTATCCGGAAACGGACGATCCCTTCACCGGATACAATCCCGGCAATGGGGAGAACGGTGCGATTTTTTGCCATGCGAATGCCTGGGCTGTCATTGCACAGGCGCTTCTGGGGAATGGCGACAGGGCGTGGGAGTATTATTCCCTGCTGGCTCCGCAAAAAGCGCTGGAGCGTGCAGGCCTGCATGTGTACAAGGCTGAGCCTTATGCGTGGGCCAGCAATATTGTGGGGCCGGATAATCCCAAACATGGCTGGGCCAACGTGACACATATCACGGGAACAGCGGCCTGGATGGAAATGGCGGCCTATCATTACCTGCTCGGCATCCGGCCCAGGCTCAATGGTCTGATGATTGCGCCGGTCATGCCGCGACAATGGCAGCATATGGAAGTCAGCTATGATTATCGCGGGACGATGATTCAAATGCATGTGGAGAACCCTGATGCTGTTTCCGGCAGTGTGAAAAAGGTGACAGTCGATGGTGCAGAAGCAAAAGGCGGCTTTGTCGAATGGAACGCAATTCAGGGAAAGCGGAAAGTTTGTATTGATGTGCTCCTGGGTAAGCAGGGCGTTTGAATCGAGGAGAACCATGATGCGGAAACAGACGAAAATCATTGCATTTGACCTGGATGGCACACTGACACAGCACAAAACAAAACTGGGCCCGCAAAATCGGCATATTCTGGATCAACTGGGGCAACGATATAAGCTGATCATGGTCGGCGCTGGCACCTGTCAGCGGATATGGAATCAGATGGACCAATATCCCATTGATATCATCGGAAGCTATGGCATGCAGTTCGCTGTATACAATAAAGATCAGCAGGCGCTGGTTCTGCAGTGGGATGAGTGTGTTCAGGTGAACCGCGAGGAAGTATTGCGACGCGCGGAAAAGATCAGACAGCAATTTGGATTGTTTGACTTTAACGGTGATACGCTCGAATTCCATTGCACTGGCGCGCTGACTTTCCCTGTGCTGGGAACAAAAGCCAGCCTTGCAGATAAACTGGCGTATGATCCTGATCGCAGCAAGCGCCGGAGCATGTATCCCTTTGTAAAGGAAATATTTTCTGATTACAATGTCATGATCGGCGGATCTTCTTCCTTTGATATCGTCCCGGGCCAATATGGAAAGCTGAACGCTATCCGTCGGTATCTTGCTGAAAATGACATGCATGAACAAGAAATTGTATACTGCGGCGATGATTACTCTGAGGGTGGAAACGATTATGATGTGTATGCAGGCGGTATTCCTTTTGTAAAGGTCGATCATTATGATCGGTTGAGGGAAACGTTGCAGGAAAATGGGCTGCTGTAGGAGAGAGGGCATGACAACAATCAATGGGCACAGCGGTGTGATTGGCCAAGGGCTGGCTTCAGGAAGTTGGGAGATCCAGAGAGAAGCTTTTCGATAGAAAGCTTTCATTGGAGCACACCGGGAGAGGAGAGAATGGGAGGCGAAGCCCTCCCACGTTATCTGCAAAAGGTGTCCACTTTGTATTGCATGCCGCCATAAAAAAGGAAATATGAAACCTGTCTTGACAAGTGACCTTTCGTTCACTACAATTGGTGAGCGAAAGGTCACTTGTCATAATACGGAGGTTCATATGGCGAAAGATACGAAGGAAAGAATCCTGATGGCGGCACTTGAGATGTTTTCGCAAAAGGGGTACGAGGGAACGAATATCCGAGAGCTGTCCGCGTCCCTGGGTTTGGTCAAGTCCGGCATCTATAAGCACTATGAGAGCAAGGAAGCCATCTGGAATGCCCTGTTGGACCGGATGATTGCCTATTACGGGGAACGCTTCGGTTCTGCCGAACATCTGCCCCCTGTACCAGATTCCCTGGAAGATTTCATTTCCATGACCATGCAGATGGTGAATCTTACGATCCACGACGAGCAGATCGTGAAGACGAGGAAAGTGCTCACCCTGGAACAGTACCGGGATGAGCGCGCACGGGATCTGGCGACAAAGCATTTCCTGACCGGGCTGACAGAGATGTTCACGCACATCTTTTCCGGCATGATGGACAAGGGCCTGCTGCGGCAGGACGATCCGGAGATGCTGGCCTTCGCCTATACCTCGCCGATTTCTGCGCTCATTCACCTGTGCGACAGGGATCCGGAGAAGACAGAAGAAGCGATAGCCCGGATAGAGGCCTTCAGCCGGCATTTCATCAGAATCTATGCGCGGGATATTTCAACGACTCAAAAACAACATCCATGAACTGTGGAGAATGAGGACGAGTTCGTTTTGACGATATGATGGAAAAAGTACCCTTCTCAGGAAGAGGTGATTTTGTGAAGAGATATTTCGGCAGCCTGTCCTTTTACAGACAGGCGTTGATGATCGGCATTCCCGTGATGCTGCAGTCGCTGATCCAGTCCCTGGTCTCTCTGGTGGATAACTTCATGGTGGCAGGGCTGGGGGACGTGAAGATGTCCGGCGTGAGCATAGCGGGCCAGATCCTGTTTGTGTTCATTGTGCTGTCCAACGCCATCTGCGCGGCGGGCGGCATCTACATGACGCAGTTTTCCGGAGCAAAGAACAGGGACGGCATGCGGCAGGCCCTTCGCTTCAAGTTTTATCTGATCGGAGCCTTTATTGCTGTCTATCTGCTGGTTTGCTTTGTGTTTCCCCGCCAGATCCTCAACCTGATGGTGATTGGAAACGCTGAGGCGGAAGCCATCCTGGATGCGGGCGAGGAATACATGCGCCTTATGGGCTTTATGGGCGTACCCTTCTGCATCTCTGTCGTGCTGGCGACATCCATGCGGGAAATCGGACAGGTACGGGCTCCGCTTGTGATCTCCGTGATCGGCACGCTGGTGAATACCGGGCTGAACTGGGTGCTCATCTACGGCAATCTCGGCGCGCCAAGGCTGGAAGTTCGCGGCGCAGCTTACGCCACCCTGATTGCCCGATTTGTGGAAATGGGGCTTTACATTTTCTATGTCCGGCGAAATCCGCAGCCGTTCCTGGGAAAGCGAGGGGAGAAGCTGCCCACGGACTGGAAGCTGTTTGGCAATATTCTTCGGCGCGGCTGGCTGATGCTGTTCTCCGAGGTGCTCTGGGTTGCCTCAGAAACCGTCACCACAGCCGTCTATAACGGCCGGGGCGGCGCGGACGTGGTTTCTGGCATGTCAGCAGGCTGGGCGATCGTGAACCTGCTGTTCGTATCTTTTGGCGGCATCAACACGGCAACTTCCGTGATCATCGGAAAGACGCTGGGCAAAGGACAGCTGGACGAAGCGCGGAAGCAGAAGATCTGGATGCTGTCTGCGGCCCTGGTGTTCGGATGTTTTATGACATTGATGGGTGCACTGGTGACTCTGCTTACGCCGCTGGTGTTCGGCCACCTTTCCCAGGTGGCGCAGGGGATCTGCCGGGATCTGGTGCTGCTGGTGTCATTGTATATGCCGCTGTGGGTTTACAGCAACGTGCAGTTTTCAGTGGCCCGGGCAGGAGGCGATACGGTCATGGGGGCGGTGGTAGACGGCTTCGTGACACTGCTTGTGGTCATTCCCGGCATCTTGCTTCTGGCACGGCTGACGAACTGGGGGCCGGTGCTGATGTACGGCGTATTGAAGCTTACAGATTTTGTGAAGATCGTCATTGCCCATCTCTGGCTGAAAAAGGAGAAGTGGGTGAAAAACCTGACGGTGCAGGCAGACTGATGCTGCAGTGGCATATGATGAGAAAACAGCATGGGCATGCGGGAGGTGTATCATGGATAAGAACTGGTCTGAAATGAATAAAGAGATGCAGGCGCTGATTGCAAAGAATGCCACATTCAGAGACGGCATTGAAATGTTGCTGACTTTGAGAAAAAGCCTGTTTGAACAGGTCACGCAAATCGTGAGCACTTATCCGGAGGAAGCATTTTACCGGATGCCCTTCGCCGGGGCAGAAGGGTACCACAGCAAGACGCTGGCCTATTCCATCTGGCATATTTTCCGCATCGAGGATATTGTGGCCCATGAGATGATTGCAGAGGATCAGCAGGTGCTGTTCAGAGAGGACTTTCAGACAGCCCTTCATTCTCCGATCGTCACGACAGGGAACGAGCTTGTCGGGGATGAAATCGCAGCGTTTTCCAAACAGCTGAACATCCAGGTACTGTATCGGTATGCTCAGGAAGTGATGCAGTCCACGGATCGGATTCTGATGGGCCTGGAGTATTCCGACCTGAAACAGCGGTTCGGAGAGGAAATGCGCGAAAAACTGCTGCGCACAGGCTGCGTCAGCGAGGCTGAAAGTGCTGTCTGGCTGATCGGGTACTGGTGCAGCAAGGATGTGCAGGGGCTCATTCGCATGCCGTTCAGCAGGCACTGGATCATGCATATTGAAGCGATGCAGCGCATCAAGAACAGGCTGTGCAAGCTGGCGCGAAAGGGTGTGGATCCCATCGCCTATTGCGGTTTTTCCTGCAATCACTGCTTTCTGAGCGAATGGTGCGGATCATGCCGGACAGCATACAATACCTGCTCTTTCGCCACGGTTTCGCCGGACGGAAAATGCCCCAACGCGGTCTGCTGTCAGAAAAAAGGAATCGACGGCTGCTATGCATGTGACCAGCTGGAAAACTGCGGAAAGGGTTTTTATACTCCCCCCAATGACGGAGCGAACGCTGCCAGAGCCCAGGCGATGTATATCCGAAAGCATGGGAAAAAAGAGTTTTTGAAAATGCATGACCGGCTTCATGAAAAATATGATTTTGCAAAGACGCAGGAGATCCTTGGGCAGGACTGGCATGAAGGATTACAGATTCTGGAAGAGAGCTGACGCGGAGGTATCCCGATGCATCAACAGGCACATGGAAAGCGGTACGCCGCGCTTCTGAGAGGCGTCAATCAGAGCGGGAAAAACAAGATGCCCATGAGCGATCTGCGGCAGGTGTTCTGTGAACTGGGCTTTACAGATGTGGAAACGATCCTGAACAGCGGCAATGCCCTTTTTTCAGCCACAGAAGATGACAGGAATGAGATGAGTCGTCAGATTACAGATCAGATACGGGCATCCTTTGGGTATGTGATTCCTGTACATGTTGTGGAGATCGGGCATCTCAAAAGCATTCTGGATCACGCGCCTGCATGGTGGGATACGGAGGACAAAAGCAGATATCATAATCTCATTTTTATCCTGACTGAAGAATCCCCGCAGACTATCTGCAGGCTGATCGGTGAACCCTCCGAAGGAATGGAACAGACAGAAATATTCGAGGATGTCATTTTCTGGAGTTACGATCTTGCGTGCTACCAGAAATGCAGCTGGTGGAAGAAAACAGCATCAAAGGGAATTGCGGAAAAACTGACGATCAGAACAGGAAACACAATCAGGAAGATATGCAGGCAGGGAGGCTCGCTATGAAAAAATGGTATGACGAAGAATATGAGTTCTGTGTGGAAGTGACAGGCTTCCTGCATGGTGATCATACAGAACGGTATTGCCGGAACGGAGAAGAGATAGGGGATCGCTATATCTGCACTTACGGGTGCCCGGTCAACCAGGATGGGTATGGAATCTGTTCAAAGACGATGATGATGCTTTATCCCCTGATGGAGTCTGTGCGAAGCGGAGGAGACCTCGAAAATCTGGGCGGTGAGGGTAAATATACAAAAACGATCGTGTGTCCGGATGGCTGTGTGATTTTCCGGCTGACTGCCCGGCCCCTGGGAAATGAGAATTTCCCTAAAGGGCATTTTTACGACGCTCCTGATCAGGCATCAACCTGAGTGGGCAGCGGAATGCAGGCTGACAATCATGCATTTGGCAGAAGGAGGCTTTGGATGAATACAATACCGGATGTCTATCTTTTCGGCCAGGTTCTGGGCACGCATTCTTTTCTGCTGAAGGATGGATTTTTGCAGCCGGATGCATACGCGGAGATTGGGGCGCAATACTTCCTTCCGGGCGGAGAAACGGGCACAGCGGCCACCGTTCTGGACTCCCTGGGCGTATCGGTTCGCATGGACGGCACATGGCTCGGCACGGAAGTTGCGCCGATGCTGCAGGTATTTTACAGGGATAAACAAGTGGATTTATCTCCGCTGCACATCTGGGAGGACGATCCCGGCGTGATGGATTACGTGGTCATCGCGGGTCTGGTACGCTCTCCCATGGGCAGGTTCCAGACTTTGTTTTCTACCGGCAGACGATGGTGGAGCATCCCGCAGGAAAAGGATATCGCGGGCTGCAAAGCAGCGGCCATTGATCCCTTTTTCGGAAACGAATCACTGCTGGCCATGGAGATCTGCCGCAGGCATGGCATTCCCTATGTGACCATCGACAGTCCCCATGATGCTCCTTTGCATCAGCATGCGGCCGTCAACGTGGTATCCAGGGAATGCACAGGACAGCATTACGAAGGCATGAACCCGGAAAATATCATGGAACGCCTGATGGAAACAGCGGACGGCCTGACCATCCTCACCCAGGGCGGCGGCGATATGCTGTACGGGAGAAAGGGCGAAGCCATCCATCGGATGAAGCCCTTTTCCGTGGAAGTGAAAAGCACCCTTGGTGCGGGCGATACTTTCAAGGCCGGATGTGTATATGGCTTGCTGCACGGAATGACAGATGAGGAACTGGTGCGATTCGCCAGCGCGTGCTCTGCGGTGGCGATATCCCGCTTTCCGCTGCCGCTGTACCCGCCGAAGCTGAAAGAAGTGCAGGCGCTGATCAACGTATAGAAAGGATTCCTGAAATGGTAATTGGTATGATCGGAGAGAACTGCAGCGGGAAATCCACGCTGGCAGCGAGCATAAGGGATGCGCTCGGGGCGGAAATCATTTCCGGCAGGGACTACCTCAGGATGGCCAGGTCTGAAGCGGAGGCAAAGAGGATGTTTCGGGAGAAGCTGGCAGGTGCCGTCAGCGGCAGGAATATCATCTATGTGATTTCTGAACCGGATCAGACTGAACTGCTGCCGGAAGGTGCGGTCCGCATCCTGGTCAGCGCAGATCTGGATACGATCAAGGCGCGATTCAGAGCAAGGATGCACGGGTCTTTGCCTGCACCGGTTGAACGGATGCTTGAAAGCAAACATGGTATGTTTGATGGCGATCACTATGATTACAGGTACGATGGTGTCCATGGCGATGCCGGAGCACTGTGTGAACAGCTGAGGAAGCGGTGCTGAACAGGCAGGGAAGTGGAAAGGATTGAACCATTGCCATCCCTTTTCATTCACGCTCTACGCTTCGTAGGTTGTCTCCCCTGAATCCGCAGAGTAGACTTGCCCCGTAAGGAGGCGAAAGCTATGGATAACTATGTAACCGGTGCTGCGATCCGAAGCCTGCGGGAGACCAAAAGACTGACGCAGGAGGAACTGGCGGAGCGCATCCATGTAAGCTCGAAGGCGGTGAGCAAGTGGGAAACGGGAAAGGGCTTTCCTGATATCAGCCTGCTGGAACCGCTGGCGAAAGCATTGGATGTTTCCGTGATCGAGCTGCTGTCCGGGGCGGATATCCGGAATCGAAACCGCACGTTCAACATGCTCAAAAGTGTCTTTTATGTCTGCCCCGCCTGCGGCAATGTGATCTTTGCGACAGGGGAAGCGGTGATCAGCTGCTGCGGCATCGTGCTGCCGCCGCTGACGCACGAGCCTGCAGATGAAAACCATCAGATTCAGACGGAATTCATTGAGGATGAAATTTATGTTTCCATGAACCATCCCATGACCAAAACGCATTCTATTTCGTTCTTTGCGGCCATGTCGGATCAGGGGCTGCAAATCGTGAAGCTTTACCCTGAAGGCAGCGCGGAAGCGCGGTTCAAGCGCAGCCGTGTCAGCAGCCTGTATGCCTGTTGCAATCGGCACGGGCTTTTCCGAATGATGCCGTCCCGTACGGGCAAGCTCCCGCCGATGACGGCGGGAAAGGAGTGAACGAAATGAAACAGGAAGTAATTGCCGGCATGATCCTGTGTGCCATGGGGCTGGCCATGCTGCTGATTTCTCCCAATGCATGGTGGAAAGCTGCGGAAAAATGGAAAACAGAGGGCGGGAGCGGACCTGCCAGAAGCTATACGGTTGTTCTGCGTGTACTGGGCATCGCGTTTGCCGGGGCTGGAATCGTTCTCGCACTGAGCAATCTGTAAATCATAAAAAGATGGTGTATGAAGTGATCGTTGGATCATAGGACCGCATCGTCAGGCAGGGTCTGCTGTCTGATGGGAAGAAAGGGAAGGCGACACATGGTTTTGGAAACGCAAAGGCTGCTGCTCCGGGAAATGAGCAGGGAGGATTACGACGCACTGTTCCGCGTGCTTGGCGATCCTGAAATCATGTGTCATTATCCGTATTCCTTCGATGAGCAGCGCGTCAGGGACTGGATTGAGCGGAATATGAACCGCTATCGGCAGGACGGCTTTGGACTGTGTGCAGTGTGCCTTAAGGATACCGGGGAAATGATTGGCGACTGCGGGCTGACACTGCAAAAGATCAATGGAGAAGTGCTGCCGGAAATAGGATTCCATATCCGCCGCGACTGCCAGCGGAAGGGCTATGCCAGAGAAGCCGCCAAAGCGGTTCGTGACTGGGCGTTTCGGAATACAGAGGTTCCGGCTCTGTACTCCTGCTGCAAATACACCAATGAGTCTTCCTTTCGAACAGCGGAATCCATCGGCATGCGCTTTGCCTGTGAAGTCCCGGATGAAGCCAACGGAACAACGCATGTTTCGGTGATCTCAAGGGAGGACTGGATCAGGGAAATCAATAACAATCAGCATTCAAATCATTCAGGTAAAAGAGATTGACCAGAAAAACAGAAAGAGGTGGGCCAATGAAGATTCTTGTATTGAACGGCAGTCCCAAGAAAAAGAGCGACACCTTCCGCCTGACGGAAGCCTTTCTGAGGGGGATGAACCGCGGAGAAACGCATGAGGTTCACCTCATTCATGTCAGAGAAAAGCAGATCAGATCGCGCCCTGCCGGGGCTGCTTTGGCTGCTGGCAGCGGGGAGACGGGCACTGCATCATCGCGGACGACCAGAACACGATTCTGGACCTGTATCGTGAAGCGGATGTGATCATCTGGAGCTTTCCGCTGTACTGTTATGGCATGCCGTCACCGCTGAAGGCTGTGCTGGACCGGACCATACCGCTGGTCAAAATGCGTATGGTGCAGCACCCGGACGGAACGGTCAGCCATGAAGCGCTCATGGATTTTTCGCGCCTCCACACGCTGGTGATCTGCGGCTGCGGCTTTCCGGACTGGGACGGCAATTTCGACGGCCTGAAGATGATGTGCAAAACCTGTTTTGGGAACCCGGACATGGTCTGCGTGCCGGAAACACCGCTCATGAATGTGCCCGAGGCCGCTGTCGTAGCCGATCCGCTGCTGAAACGATTCGAGGAAGCCGGAGCAGAGTATGCGAATCGCCTGACGCTTTCTCCAGAGACAGTCGCGACGCTGGAGCGACCCATGATCCCAAAGGAAGAATATATCCGAAACGTGAACGGGGGCTGAGAACATGAAGGATTTCATCGGATTCTGCGGGCTGGACTGCGAAATCTGTGAGGCCCGGATTGCGACGATCAACCAGAATGACGAGCTGCGGCAGAAGGTGGCCAGAGAATGGTCAGAGATGAACGGCGTGGAGATCACGCCGGAGATGATCCATTGTACCGGATGCCGGATTGATGGGCCGAAAACACCCTATTGCGAATCCCTCTGTCCAATACGCCAGTGCGCCGTCGGAAAAAAGGTGGAAACCTGCGGGGCGTGTCCGGAGATGGAAGGCTGTGAAAGGCTGGCTGCCATCACCGGGAACAACCCAAATGCTGCAATCAATCTGAAGGATTACCGGTATCTCTCCCTTCGGGAGCGTCCGGAACTGCTGGAAAGCGCAGCAGCATGGTTTCATGAGAAATGGGGCGTGCCAGAGGAAGCTTATTATGCCTGCATGGCGGCGTATCTGAACCGGGAAACGGAATACGGCTGGTACCTTTGCCTGGCTGGGAACCGTATTGTCGGCGGGCTGGGCGTCATCGAGAACGATTTTCACGACAGGAAGGACCTTGCCCCAAACGTCTGCGCTGTCTATACAGAAGAGGGGTTCCGGGACCAGGGCATTGCAGGAAGGCTGCTGGATCTCGTCGTGGAGGATATGCGGACCAAAGGCATCACGCCGCTGTACCTGGTCACAGATCATACCGGTTTTTATGAGCGGTATGGCTGGGCGTTCCTGTGCATGGCGCATGACGACAGCGGGAGTGAGACGAGGGTGTATATGCATCAATAGAAAGGAAAAACCATGAAAAACATAATCATCCGCCTTGAAAGAAAAGAAGACTACAGAGAAAATGAAAACCTGATCCGGGAAGCTTTTTGGAACGTGTACAGACCCGGATGCAGCGAGCATTATGTGATGCATGTCCTGCGGGATGATCCGGCCTTCATTCCGGAACTGGACTTTGTGATGGAGCAGGACGGACGTCTGATCGGGCAGAACATGTTCATGAAGACGGTCATCAATGCCGATGACGGCCGGGAGATTCCCGTGCTGACCATGGGTCCGATTGGAATCATTCCGGAACGCAAGAGACAGGGCTACGGGAAAAAACTGCTGGATTTCTGCCTGGAGAAGGCGACGGCCATGGGCTTTGGCGCGGTGCTCTTTGAGGGCAATATCAAATTCTACAGTCACTGCGGCTTCGATTATGCCCGGAAGTTTGGCATCCGCTATCATGACCTGCCGGAAGGCGCGGACGATTCCTTCTTCCTGTGCAGGGAACTGATCCCGGGGTATCTGAGGGGTGTTACGGGTGTGTACCAGACGCCGAAGGGCTACTATGTGGATGACGCGGACGTGGAAGCCTTCGACCGGGAGTTCCCGCCCAAAGAAAAGCTGAAGCTGCCGGGTCAGCTGTTCGACTGAAGGGAAAACCGTTGACATGGCGTGGCTGACCGGGGACGACCCTGCAGGATGAAGATGCTGCGGTAAAACCGGTATAGGATGGGATGCTGTGATCAACCTGCGGGTTGTCAACGCATCCGCTGATCACGAAGAATACGAGGAGAATCGCGATGCAGTTTGGCATGCCGACGCTGATCGAGAACCGTACACTGGAAGAAAATGCGGCCCTGTGCGAAACGCTTGGGCTGCGCTTCATAGAGTTGAATATGAACTTCCCGGAGTACCAGGTGGACAGGCTGGAGCAGACAGAGGAGCTGATCCGGATCGGGAATCAGCATGGGCTGTACTACACCATTCATCTGGACGAAAACCTGAACATCGCGGATTTCAACCCCCTGGTGGCGCAGGCCTGGCTCGAAACAGTCCGGCGGACGATCTTTGCGGCCAAAGCGCTGCTGCCCCTGCGGGATCGATACGGAGACTCCCGTCAGCCGCTGACGCTGAATATGCACATGCACCATGGCATCTACATCACCCTGCCGGACTGGAAAGCATATATGTATGAGCGGGATTTTGAGACTTACATGGAATCGTTTGCCGCTTTCCGGTCTCTGTGCGAGGAATGGATCGGCGGCAGCGACATCATGATGGCCATAGAAAACACGGACGGTTTCCGGGAGTATGAGAAAAAGGCGATGGCTTTTCTTCTTGAGAGCCCAAAGTTCGCTCTGACCTGGGACATCGGGCACTCGAAGGCCACCCATGAGAAGGATGTGCCGTTTCTGATGGAGCATCAGGAAAAGCTGATCCATTTTCACATCCATGACGGAACGGAAACACCGCCGAGAAACCATCTCGCCCTGGGTGATGGCGAGATTCACTTGACAGAAAGGCTCCGGATGGCCGAAAAGAGCCATGCCCGGTGTGTTCTGGAAACCAAGACAGTTCAGGCACTGAAGCAATCAGTTCAGTGGCTGCGAAACAACAGGGAGGTATAAGATGGATTCGAAACTGTTTGCACAGGCAATCATCAAATTCCTGAGCGGTCTGGTGATCGTAGGTCTTCTGCTGTTTCTGCCGGCAGGCACTTTCAGCTACTGGCAGGGCTGGCTCCTGGTGGGAATTCTCTTTGTCCCGATGTTTATCGCAGGACTGGTCATGATGAAAAAGTCACCTGACCTGCTTCGCAGACGGCTCGACGTGAAGGAACAGGAGGCCGAGCAGAAAACCGTGATAGCCCTCAGCGGGCTGATGTTCCTGGCAGCGTTTCTTGTTGCGGGGCTGAATTTCAGGTTCGGCTGGATTTTGCTGCCGGACTGGGTGTCCTGGGCAGCAGCGGTCGTCTTCCTGCTAGCCTATGCGCTGTATGCGGAGGTGCTGCGGGAGAATGTCTGGCTCTCCCGGACCGTGGAAGTGCAGGAAAACCAGAAGGTCATCGACACCGGGCTGTACGGTGTTGTCCGCCACCCCATGTACATGACTACGCTGCTCCTGTTCCTCGCCATGCCGCTCGTGCTGGGGTCCATCCTTTCCTTTGTGATCATGCTGGCCTATATCCCGATCATCGCCAAACGCATCCGCAATGAAGAAAAGGTCCTGGAAAGCGGGCTGGAGGGATACACGGAATATAAGAAGCGGGTCAGATATCAAGTGATCCCGTTTGTGTGGTGACAGAGATGAAGATCGTGGAATACGGAAAGCAAAACCAGGAGGTCATCCTGCTGCTTCACGGAGGCGGGCTGTCCTGGTGGAATTACCGGTCCGAGGCAGAGCTGCTGAGTGACCGATATCATGTTGTGCTGCCGATTCTGGACGGGCACGCAGACAGCGATGAGGACTTTGAAGGCATAGAAGAAAACGCGGCCCGCATGATTTCCCAGATTGACCGGGAGTACGGTGGTTCCGTTCTTTTCATCGGCGGCTTATCCCTTGGCGCGCAGATCCTGGTGGAAATGCTGTCTCAGAGGAAGGATATCTGCCGGTATGCAATGATCGAAAGCGCATCGGTGATCCCATCCCGCATGACGAACGCTCTGATTGGGCCGATGCTCTCGTCAAGTTTCAGTCTGATCCGGAAACAATGGTTTGCCGGAATCCAGTTTGACTCTCTTCATATTCGAAATGATCTGTTTGAGGACTATTTCAGGGATACAGTGAAAATCTCAAAAGAAAATATGATCGCATTTCTGAAGGCAAACACAGCGTATGGATTGAAACCTGCCCTGCAGGAATGCCGTGCCAGGGTGAGGATCATTGTCGGAGGGAAAGAACAGAAAAGCATGCAGCGTTCTGCCGGGCAGCTCAGGGACATGATCCCGGAGAGTGTACTGGAAGTCAAAGAAGGCCTTTACCACGGCGAATTCTCCCTGAACCATCCGGAACAGTATGCTGCTGAACTCTGTGAGATGATCAACAGAAGATAATGGAATATGGAGAAGAACCATCTGAGAAAACGGGAAAGGGGAGGAGACTGATCAAGGAACAATACGCATGGGTGCGAATGCTGAAAATGTCGATGGGCATCGGACTGTTTGCAACCATTCTTTTTCTGCTGACCGGATGCGGGACAGGCGGCATTTTTGATGGCTCCAGAGTATCCAATGGATCAGTGTTTCAATTGGAGTATTCCGTTCTGAATCGGGAAGAATCAGCAGAGATGGAATTGTGGGCCGGGGATCAGCTCCGGGTGACCCTGTCACATGCGAAAGGGTATGTGGATGTGACCGTAGGTATGGAGGGAAAAGACCCGATTTACCAGGGAAACGCGCAGCAGAATGCGGAATTTGCTCTGGAGATCTCCGCAGCAGGCAGCTATACTATCTCAGTATCCGGTCATCAGGCGAAAGGAAGCGTTTCTTTCATCCGGATTCCCGGAGGGAAGGAATGAAGCAGGGGGGCAACTATTATGAATTACAGAATCATTGACAAAGAGACCTATTACAGAAAAGGCGTCTATCGCCATTTTACGCAGGACTGCAAGTGTTCCACCTCCATGACTGCCCGGATCGATGTGACGGCGCTTGCAGCCCACAGCAAAGAGACGGGGACCCGATTCTATCTGAACTTTCTGTATATCCTGTCCAGGGTGCTCAATTCCCGAGAGGATTACCGGATGGCATATTTGTGGCAGACAGACGAACTGATTTGCTATGATGTGATCCATCCGACGCAGTACGTGTTCCATGAGGACACGGAAACCTGCACGCCGGTCTACACGGAATACAGGGAAGATTACGAAGCATTTTATTGCCATGCTCTGGAGGATGTGGAGAAAGCCAAACAGACACGGGAATATGGCCTGGATGCCGCGAATCATCCCAACTGGTTTGACGCTTCCTATATCTCCTGGCTTTCCTACGATTCGCTGAACATTGAGCTTCCCGACGGATATCTGTATTTCCTTCCCATCATCAACTGGGGAAAATACCGGGAAGAAGGCGGAAGGCTGCTCATGCCGGTCAGTGTCAGGATGAATCACGCGGTCGCCGACGGATACCTGATTGCCAACGTCTTCCGCCTTCTGGAAAAGGAAATGGCGGATTTTGTGAGGAGAATATGAGCCTGGGAGCTTCCCGGATGCCACTGCCGCAATCCGGAAGGAATGTGCCAGGGCAGAAGATGTACCGTGCACCCATTCCGGAGGGCAGTGTGCTGAAAGAGCAAAAAGAAGAACTCCTCAGAGACGGCCGGGACTGCGTAAAGCTGACCGTTTCAGGAGGAGTTCGATGCATGCGGGATGCAATGCTTATGGTACAAGAGAAGCAGTGTCGGCTTTGGCATCGCCACACACAGCCGTGCCGCTGGTGATGCGTTTGTCAAGCGCAGGACGGGTATTGCCGCGAAAAGACTGCCGATGGAATGGGCTGCACTCATGGACAGATCCACATCCATGCGGCCCAGACTGTTTCCTTCCGGGTCGGTGAGCTCGAGAGGGCTCCTGTAGGTTGTTTTTGAAGTCACGGAACCGGATGATGTTTCTGTTCCATGGATATACACACGGCCATCGTCGCTGCAGTGATCATAGACTGCGGTGACGGTGGCTTTGTTAAGAAAGCCTGTTTTTTTTCGTAATGGTGACAAAACCGGAAAAACATGCAGGTCAGCACAGGGATATGCAGTCCATTGTCGAAAGACTTTTCTGACATCACGTCTCAGGATCAGAGAAGAGGAAAAGAAACCGGCCTGCACTGAACGGGAGAAGCCGGTCACACAAGAATGGAGGCATCGAGATGAAAGGACCATCCAAATCCATTTTGAGTACATTCAACTTTGGCGGACAAACCGTATGCTATATCCTGAACCATCCCTCTGAAACCGTGGGGATGACGGTCTTTCCGACCGCACTGCAGGACCGGTTCACGCTCGACGGCCGGTGGATGGCAGACAGTCTGGTCCAGCTCAAGCTCATCGGGGACGGATATGCTGCATCCTATTCCCAGGGCCTTGTCATGCACGGCAGTGAAAGTACATTCCAGCTGAGATATATCCGGCAGACGGTCGAGGAATCGGAAGAAGAAACGACGGTGCAGACGGTGCTGCAAAGCCCGAGAATCACTGCAGTTCATGCCCTGCGCTTCAGAAAAGGCACGCCGTATCTGACCGTCCAGACCTGTCTTGAGAACACATCCGGGACGGAACAGAAACTGGAGTATGTGACCAGCTTCAATGTGTGCGGTCTCTCGCCGATTGGAGAAGAGGAGCGGATGGCTGACCTGAACTTTTACCGGCTGACCAGCCGCTGGAGCGGGGAGGGGAAGCTGCTGAAGCAGTCCATGCTGGATCTGCATATGGAGCCGAGCTGGTCACGTCACGGTGCGAATGCCCTGCGCTACGGACAGATCGGTTCCATGCCGGTTCGCGGCTTTTTCCCGTGGGGCGTCGTGGAGGATGAAAAGGAGGGCTGGTGCCTTGGTGCACAGCTCTATTATCCCGGCTCCTGGCAGATGGAAGTGTACAACAAGGATGACAGGATCGCCTTTGCAGGAGGCCTGGCAGACCGTGAGTTCGGGCATTTCCTGAAGACGCTGCATCCCGGGGAAGTGTTGACAGCGCCCAAAGCGGTGCTGGCTGCGGCGATGGGCGGCGTGGACGAGGTCAGCTGGTGCATGACACAGGCGCAGGAGGAGGCACTGAAGGACCTGCCGGAGACGGAGAAAGACCTGCCGGTTATTTTCAATGAATACTGTACGACCTGGGGCGAACCGACAGAGGAAAATCTCAGGCGGGTCACGGAGGCGGTTCGGGGGCATGGATTCAGGTATCTGGTGATCGATGCCGGATGGTATGCGCCAAAGACCGGGCCGTGGTATAACCGCCAGGGCGACTGGGTGCCCAGCAGCGACCGGTTCCCGAGCGGGCTGAAGAAAACGGCGCAGGCGATCCGGGATGCAGGCATGATCCCGGGGCTGTGGATGGAGTTTGAACTGGCCGGGCATGAGTCCGAGGCGTATCACGATAAAGAAGAACTCTTTCTCAGACGGGACGGCCTGCCGCTTGAGGACGGCGGCAACCGTTTCTGGGATATGAAAAAACCGGAAACCGTTCAGTATCTGGATGAGCGCGTGATCGGGACACTGCGGGACAATGGATTCGGCTATCTGAAAGTGGACTACAATGGAAATTACGGCATCGGTCCGGACGGGGAGGAGAGTTTCGGGGAGGAACTTCGAAAGTCGGTACTGGCTTCACAGGACTACTTCCGCCGCATCCGTGAGAAGATCCCGGGCATTGTGATCGAAAACTGTGCTTCCGGCGGCCATCGGCTGGAGCCGTCCATGATGGGCGTGTGCTCTATGGCCTCCTTCTCTGACGCCCATGAATGCGTTGAGATCCCGGTCATTGCGGCCAATGTGCATAGGGCCATTCTGCCGCGCCAGAGCCAGATCTGGGCGGTGCTTCATGCTTCAGATTCGGACAGAAGGCTGTACTATTCCATGGTCAACGGTTTCCTGGGCAGGCTCTGTGTGTCGGGCGATGTCTATGACCTGTCGAAGCATCAATGGGAACTTCTCGATCAGGGCATTGCGTTTTACCGCCTGTGTGCACCCGTCATCCGTTCCGGACGGAGCATGCGCTATGGCCGGGAGGACCAGGATTACAATCATCTCAAAGGATGGCAGGGTGTTGTCCGGGAGGGAGTCGGGGACGCAGGCGATCTGTGCATGGCGGTCGTGCATCGCTTTGCATGTGAGGAAAACACATTCAGCGTGCCGCTGCCCTGCGGCTCCTGGGAAATCGTCGGAAGCTACGGAGAGAAAGAGACACAGGTCCACCTGGATCATCAGATGCTCTCGGTGTGTACAGAAGGTGATTTCTCAGCGGCTGTGATTCTTCTCCGGCGTCTAAAATGACGGGCAGAGGGAGAGCATTCTCCGCACAGAAAAACAGGGTTCTCTGACAGATGGTCAGGGGACCCTGTTCTGGTTCACTCCGCCTTTTGGAAGACAGCGGTATTATCTGCCGGTGTACTTTTTTCTATACTGTGCCGGTGTGCAGCCCATCACGCTCCGGAAGCTCTGAATGAAATAATTCGGTGTGTTGAAGGCAAGACGCTCGGAAATCTCCGCGACGGGGAGCACAGTCGTCTCCAGAAAGACTCTTGCCCTCGCAATCTTGGCATCCCGGATATAGGTGCTGATGGATTTACCGGTCTCCTTTTTGAATTTCTCGGTCAGATAGTATTCGGTATATCCGACCAGGGCAGCGAGATCTGCGGTGCGGATGCGCCGGTCGAGGCTGAGCTCAATATAATCGCAGCATTTCTGCACAGCGTGTGAGTAGTTGGGATTGGAGCGGACATAGTGCACGCGGTAGATGAAATCGTGGTACATGGCATGAGCCAGGGACGCCAGTTCACCGCTGTCGCGGCAGTTCTCCGCATTCTGAATATAGGAATCCCCCAGTGAATAGGCTACTTCAGGGGAAAGCCCGCCTTCCATGGCAGCGCGGGTGACGAGGGTGGTGAAGACGAGAATACTGGTCTTCATCTGCCGCAGCGGATCCTGGCCTTCCACGGGCACACCGGGGCTCAGGGTCATGCTGGTGCGGAAGGCATCCTGATAATTGATGTCGCCTTCCCGCACCATTTGCAGGAGGGCCTGTTCGGACTGATACACCTGCATCCGGTTCCTCTCCCCGGCCGGCTGGTCCTGAATGCCGGTGTGCGCGAGGTCCGGATGATGGAGCGCTTCCAGACCGAGCTGCTGTCCGGTCAGCGTGTTGTGCACCATCAAAACATACCGGGAAAATACGGCATAGGGCATGACCGGCATCTCCGGCAGGGCGGCGCAAAGGGCATGAATCCATGCCGCGTGTTCCGGTCCGGGAAGAGTACTGTACAGCGCAGAACGGACAGGCTTTTCCCTGGGGGCTGTATAGAATACAGGTCCGATGACAAAAATCAGGCTCTTTTTCCGCTCCTCTTCAAACGTGACCGCCCACTGCATGCCGATGGCTGAGCCGAGGACCCGGGGCAGGCTTCCGTCTGTCTGTTTCACGAGACTGAGCACTTTTTGCAGTGCACCGAGATGATCAAACGCCTTTGTGAGCATAGTCTTGAACGGTTCTGGACAGGAGGAGGCAATATACCGTCCTTCGGCGTCATAGCACCAGATGTACAGTTTTTCGCCTTCCGGGATCATGGACTGAAGCAGCAACAGATTCTGCTCGGCGCGGGTGATTCCGGCATACATTGGATCACATCCTCTGCATATTCTGCCTGTATTTTAACATTGATTCGTGCGCGTGACAAACGGAAATGGCGGAATACCAATAAATAATTTAAACTGAATTTCTGAAAACAACCTGAATTTTTGTCATTTTACTGTTCTTTTTGACTTTACGGGCATGGCGGCATCCCTCTATAATCCAACCAGAAAGTGCAGGAATCACTGCCCTTCGGAAAGAAACATATGGAAAAGAGGAAATCGATTATGTCAAAGGTACAAACGGCTCCTGTTCCCAACGACGGTGTTCAGTATCGCAAAGCCAAACTCTGGCAGATTATTCTCGTGGCCTTCAATGCTTTCAACGGCATGGCAGTGTATTTTCTGATCGGCCTTGCCAGCTACTCCGCTTCCATCGGTTACGGCATTGCTACCGTCGTGGTCGGTGGTCTTCTGACCTTCACCCGTATCTTTGATGCCATCACAGACCCGCTGCTGGCCTTTGTGTATGACCGCTTCAATACCCGCTGGGGCAAAGTCCGTCCGCTGATGCTCATTGGCTGGGCGATTCAGTGCCTTGGACTTCTGTGCATGTTCAACTTCTTCTCCAGCAAGGGTCACGGCATTCCGATGTTCCTGCTGTTCTATCTGATCTATGTCATCGGCTACACGATCGTCAATATGACGGCCCAGACGCTGCCGGCCCTGATGACCAATGATCCCAAACAGCGTCCCACCGTGGGTGTCTGGCAGACGGTTCTCAACTATCTGACCCCTATGGCCCTGAACATTGTGGTGTATACCAAACTGATGCCTGCGATGGGCGGAAGCTTCAACCAGGAATTCCTGAATGTCACCACCTGGCTGTGCGTTGCCATTTCCTTTATCGGTGTGGTGCTGGTCTGCATCGGCATCGCAGAATATGACAAGCCGGAAAACTTCAAGGGCATCCGCAATGAACGCCTGAAGGTGCGCGACATGGTGGACGTGCTCAAGAACAACAAGCCTCTGCAGTCCTACATTCTCTCCGCCGCTTCCGATAAAATCGCCCAGCAGGCTTCCTCTGCATCCATTGTCAGCACCATGCTCAACGGCATTCTCATCGGCGATATGGGCCTGGCCACCACGCTGAGCATGATCGGCATGCTGCCGTCCATTCTCTTTGCAGCCTATGGTGCAAAGTATGCCGGCAAGCACGGCCACAAGGAATCCATTGTGTCCTGGACACGCAACTGCATTATTGCCAATATCGTCATGATCGCGTTCTTTATGATTGTGCGTCATACCGTGGGCACACAGACCATTGCACACATGGGCATCACCATGATTGCCTTTGTGGTCCTGACATTTGTGGTCAACGGCTTTGCCATGTGCGTCACCACAGCCAATACCGGATTCATGGCGGATATCATTGACTATGAGCTGGACCGCAGCGGCAAGTACATCCCTGCTGTGATCAGCGGCACCTACAGCCTGGTGGACAAGATTGTGTCCTCCTTCTCTGCAGCCATTGCGACAGGCTGCGTGGCGCTCATCGGTTATACCGCCACCATGCCTCAGCCCGGTGATCCGGCCACACCTGGTGTGTTCTACATGACCATGTTCCTCCGCTATGGCCTGGCCATTCTCGGATGGATCTGCACGCTGCTGGCAATGCGCGGCTGCAAGCTGACCAAGGATGAAATGGTCCATGTGCAGAAGCGCATTGCTGACAAAAAGGCCGAAGCGCAGGGCAAATTCTTTGAAGAGGAACTCCACAAGGGGGACAAACCGAATGCGTAAGATCACGGTCCTCAGGGATGGATGGAAATTCCTGAAAGCGGATGTTTCTGAGGCTCAGGCGGCCGCACTTTTCGGGCAGGGAGAAAGCATCTCCCTGCCGCATACCTGGAATGTGGTGGACGGGCAGGACGGCGGCAATGATTACCATCGCGGCCGCTGCTGGTATGTGCGTGAGGTGACCGGAAAAGAGCTGGAAGGGGAGTGCGTATTCCTTGAAATCAACGGCGCAGCCATGTCGGCGGACGTCTATTTCAACGGGCAGCATCTTCTCCACCACGAAGGCGGGTACTCGGCGTTCCGGACGGATCTGAGCGCACTGCGCGGAGAACACAATGTGCTGGCCATTGCAGTGAGCAATGAGAGCAATGACACGGTCTATCCCCAGAAAGCGGATTTTACTTTTTACGGCGGCCTGTACAGGGAAGTGCGGCTGATCTCCGTGCCCTCAGAGCATTTTGAACTGCTGCGGGACGGAACGCCCGGCATCAAGGTCACGCCAAACGTGGATCTCAGCGCGCACCGGGCGACGGTGGAAGTCGAAACCTGGCAGAATGCAGCCTCTGTCACGATCACCGTGGCCGGAGAAAGCCAATGTGTCAGGTCTGAAAACGGGCATGCGCTGGCCGTGTTTGAAATTGAGAATGTGCATCTGTGGGACGGGGTGGACGATCCCTACCTTTACACGGCCTATGCGGCTCTTGAGAGCGGGGATACCGTCAGCACACGCTTTGGCTGCCGGGAATTCAGGTGTGACCCGCACAACGGCTTCTTCCTCAACGGCCGCAGCTATCCCCTGCGCGGTGTCAGCCGGCATCAGGACCTGAAGGGAAAGGGCAATGCTCTGTCCCGGGAAGATCACGCCGCGGACATGGAGATCATCCGGGAGATCGGTGCAAACACACTGCGTCTTGCACATTATCAGCATGCGCAGGAGTTCTATGATCTGTGCGACGAAAACGGCATCGTGGTGTGGGCGGAGATTCCCTATATCACCATGCATATGAAGGGCGGCCGCGAAAACACCCTCAGCCAGATGCGCGAACTCATTACACAGTGCTACAATCATCCGTGCATCGCGGTGTGGGGCCTGTCCAATGAAATCACCGCAGCCAGTCCGGTCAATGAGGACCTGCTGGAAAACCACCGTCAGCTCAATGAACTGTGCCACCGCATGGACAAAACCCGTCTGACCACCATGGCGGATGTCTTCATGCTCGAGACGGACAGTCCCATCCTGGAGATCCCGGACATCAACAGCTACAACCTGTATTTCGGATGGTATCTGGGTGACCTCGATCAGAACGATGAGTTTTTCGATGAGTATCATGAAAAGTATCCGAACCGCGTGATCGGATTCTCCGAGTATGGTGCGGATGCCAATCCCGCGTTCCATTCTTCTCATCCTGAAAAGGGAGACTATACCGAGGAATACCAGGCGCTGTATCATGAACATATGCTGCGCATGATCAACGCGCGTCCGTATCTGTGGGCGACGCATGTCTGGAACCTGTTTGATTTTGCAGCCGACGGACGCGATGAAGGCGGGAAGCACGGCGAGAATCAGAAAGGCCTGGTCACCTTTGACCGGAGCCTGCGCAAGGATGCCTTCTATCTGTACAAGGCAGCCTGGAACCGGAAGACACCCTTTGTGCATCTGTGCGGCAAGCGGTATATCAACCGCTGCGAGGCGGAGACCGAGATCAAAGTCTACTCCAATCAGCCCTCGGTGACCCTGTTTGTGGACGGCGTGAAGATCGGGGAGAAGACCGGGGACACAGTGTTCACCTTCCGCGTGCCGCTGATGGGTGAGCATCTGATTCGGGCTGAAGCCGGAGATGTCTCGGATACCATGTGCGTGCGCCGCGTGGAACAGGCGGATGAAAGCTATATCTTCAACAAAGCGGCAAGCGCTGTGACGAACTGGTTTGACGCAGAAGAGATCGATCCGAACTGCTTCTCGATTCAGGATACGCTCGGTGAACTGCGCGCGCATCCGCAGGCGGGAGAAATCATCCGTCAGATGATGGCCAAAGGCGCAGCTGCCCGCGGCGATGTGGCGGAATCCGTGAAGGACAATCCTGCACTGCAGCGCATGATGGGGCGGATGACCATGATCAGCCTTCTCAAGCAGAGCGGCGCAGACGAGCAGAGCATGAAACAACTCAACCGTATTTTGCAGGGAATAAAGAAATGAAAACAGCCGTACAGCAGATCATGCTGGGCACTGTGACCGGAAGTGAGACACAGGCCCGAAATACATTGCAGCGCATCAAGGCCGCCGGATACGACGGCCTTGAGCTCAATCGTTTTATGATTCATCCTTCTTCGCTGATGATCCGTCTGATGACCCGGGCGGCCGGCATGCCGACAGGGAAAGGCGGAAACCTGAACTGGAAAGGCCTGCTTCAGGAATCCGGCCTTTCTGTCATCAGCCTGCATGCCGATCTGGGCAGTCTGGAGCGGGAAGCGGATGCGGTGGCGCAGGAAGCGAAGGACCTGGGCACCGATACGGTGGTGATTACCGGTATGTACCGGTTTGATTACAGTGATGAGAAAACCGTGCGGGACCTGGCCCAGCGCCTGAACCGCGCAGGGGAAAAGCTGCGCGGGGCCGGCCTTTCGCTTTTGTATCACAATCACAATGTGGAGCTTCTGCAGGTGAAGCCCGGGCTCAGAGCCTATGATATCCTCCTGAGCGATACCGATCCGGAGAAAGTGAACTTTGAGTTTGACAGCTACTGGTTTGCCGACGGCGGAGCCAGTGCCGGGGACTGGATGCGGAAGATCGGAAAGCGCATGAGGCTCTGGCATGTCACCGACAGAGGCTGCCGTCAGAAGGGCAGCGCCATGACGCCAATCCTCCGCCAGGCAAGTGTGGAACTCGGGACGGGCAACATGGATCTGGAGGGACTGTGCGCCATCGCACTGGACAACGGCATTCAGGGTGTCGTGCTGGAAAGCCATAACAACTGGATCGACAAAGACCCGGTGAAGAGTCTGGAAGTCAGCGCTGAGTGGCTGAACGGGAGGTTTTGAGGATGGAAAAGCGGATGCCCGCACAGTGGAAGGCGCAGTGGATTGATCCTGAACTGCCGCATGATCCCGAAAAAAAGCAGCCTGCTTCTTACCTCCGCAGGCGTTTCAGCGCGTCCGGAGCGGAAAAGGCCTGTCTGTACATCACCTGCCACGGTCTGTACACCGCTTTTCTGAACGGAAAACGCGTGGGTGATTTTGTGCTCGCACCCGGAACCGGCGATTACCGCAGGAGACTGACGGTGCAGTGCTATGATGTGACAGACCTGCTGTGCGCCGGGGACAACGAACTGACCGTGGTCCTCGGCGACGGCTGGTACCGGGGCAGTGTCGGCATTGACGGCCTGCGCAATTACTACGGAACGGACCTTGCGCTGCTCTGTCAGCTTGAGGCGGACGGGGAAGTCATCGTGTGCTCGGATGAAAGCTGGGAAGCTTCTCAGTCGGGGCCGATCCGCGAAAATGATCTCCAGCAGGGTGAAGTCTGTGATGCCAGGCTGGAAAACATCGAGGGCTGGCACGGCGTGAAGTGCAGGGAGTTCGGGTTTAAACAGCTGGCTCCTACCGAGAGTGTTCCGGTTGTGGAACAGGAGCGCTTTCCCGGCCGTCTGATGACCACACCCAACGGGGAAACCGTGATTGATTTCGGCCAGAATCTCGCGGGCTATACGGAAATCCGCATCACCGCAGAGGCAGGCCGGAAGGTGACGCTCTGGCACGGGGAAACACTGGACGAAAACGGGAATTTTACCCAGAAGAATTTTGATCCCGGCGACCGCAATCAGAACGGCGGCATCCTGCAGAAGATCGAGTATATCTGCAGGAACGGGCTGAATGTCTATAAGCCCTCCTTTGCCATCTTCGGATTCCGGTATGCAAAGATCGAAACGGATGCAGACCTGACGGATGCATCGTTTACTGCGGTGGCCGTCTATTCCCGGATGCCGCAGACCGGGTTCTTCGAGTGCGGGAAGCCGGACGTAAACCGCCTCTTCCTCAACAGCCTGTGGAGCATGCGCTCAAATTTCTGCGATATCCCCACGGACTGTCCCACCCGCGAGCGGGCCGGCTGGACGGGCGATGCGGGCGTGTTTGCGCCGACTGCGGTCCTCCTTCTGGACTGCTATCCGGTTCTGCGCAAGTGGCTGGGTGAATGCCGCCTCGCGCAGGGAGAAAACGGTCTTGTGCAGAATATCGCGCCGGTCAACAATAACGGCAGCATGATTTCCAACATGCTGCAGGGGTCGGCCGGCTGGGGGGATGCCTGCATTCTTGTGCCGTGGGCACTTTACCAGGCGTACGGCGATCGGACCATTCTGGAAGAAAACTATGACATGATGACCCGCTGGATGGATTTCTGCGCCAAGCGGGCGATGCAGACGCGTCCGCAGAACGAAAACAATCCGTGGAAGGACTATCTGGTTGATCAGGGATTCCACTTCGGCGAATGGTGCCAGCCAGGCATTGACAACATGGAAGCGATGAAGAAGACCATGATGCTGGGCGCACCGGAGGTCGCGACGGCCTACTATTTCCGTTCCGCTTCTCTGCTCTCGCAGATTGCGGGGATCCTCGGAAAAGCGGATGACGCGGCCAAATATGCCGGGATTGCGGACGGCGCGAAAAAGGCGTACCGTTTTACCTGCACGCAGGACGGTGCCATTCACTCCGACCGCCAGTGCGACTATGTGCGTCCCCTTGCATTCGGCCTTCTTGACGGCGAAGAAAACCAGGCGGCTGCGGATGCGCTGAACAGACTTGTGATTCAAAACGGGTACCATCTCAATACCGGCTTCCTCTCGACGCCCGACCTTTGCCGGGTCCTGGCTGACTGGGGGCATACGGAGACAGCCTATCGTCTCCTGCTCCAGGAGGAATGCCCCGGCTGGCTCTATGCCGTCAAAAAAGGCGCGACCACGATCTGGGAAACCTGGGACGGGATCCGCCCGGACGGCACGGTGCATGATTCCCTGAATCACTATTCGTATGGCGCCATTTCCGGGTGGCTGATGGGCGGCGTGTGCGGGATTTCCCTTGAAAACGGAACGCTGCGCATTGCGCCAAAGCCCGACCGGTCGCTGGGCTTTGCCAGAGCAGAGTGGAAATCACCTTCAGGTGACATCCGTAGCGAATGGTCCTTTGAAGAAGACCGGCTGGTCTTCCATATCACGGTCCCGATGCCAGCTTTCATCCAGCTGCCTGGCGGACTGTCGCACGAGGTTCAGGAAGGAGAATACACGTATGAAATACCTGTGTAATCCTGTCAACATCAACTACCGCTATCAGTTCAATGCGGATCCCCGCCGGCACGGACAGATCCAGATCTGCCGGGAAGCGGCGGATCCCTCGATGATCTTTTTCCAGGGACGGTATTACATCTTTGCGTCCATGACGCTGGGTGTATGGGTGTCGGATGATCTGGCCACCTGGGAAAACCACCGGCTGCCCAGGGAGCTTCCGCTGTATGACTATGCCCCGGATGTGCGGGTCATGGGGGACTGGGTGTATTACTGTGCATCCAGGCGGGAAGAAAACTGCGACCGCTACAGGACGAAGGATATTCTCAACGGCCCCTATGAGAAGCTGGAAGGCAGCTTCCCTTACTGGGATCCCAACCTGTTTGTGGATGATGACGGCCGGGTGTACTTCTACTGGGGCTGCTCGAATATCACCCCGATCTGGGGCGTGGAACTGGACCCGGTAACGCTCGAACCGCTGGGCGAAAAAAAGGCGCTGGTCGAAGGGCATCCCTTTGAGATCGGGTATGAACGCGTGGGCGAGGACAACAGCCTGCTTCCCGCGTCCGAAGCAGAGATTGATGCGGCCTATCATGCCTTCCATCAGCGGCAGGGCATTTCGGAAGCCCAGGTGCCGGAAGCGGTCCGGCCGCTCATACGCGGCATGTTCTCCCGCAGGCCCTATATTGAAGGCGCGTGGATGGACAAGCATGAGGGACGGTATTACCTGCAGTATGCGTGCGGCGGAACTCAGTACAACACGTACGCCGACGGTGTGTATGTGGGCGACAGTCCCATGGGCCCGTTTGTCCTTGCGGACAACAATCCGTATTCTTACAAGCCCGGCGGATTTCTGCCCGGGGCAGGGCATGGCAGCACCATGCAGGATGCGAAGGGCAGTTTCTGGCATGCCGCCACCATGCGCATCAGCAAAAACCATGACTTTGAGCGCCGGGTCGGCCTGTGGCCTGCCGGGTTTGATCAGGACGGCGAGCTGTTCTGCAATCAGCGCTACGGTGACTGGCCCATGGCTGTGGAAGGGGATCCGTGGAGGAACCCTGCCTGGATGCTGCTCAGCGCCGGCAGAACGATGGACGCCTCTTCCTTTACGGAGGGGCATGAGCCGGGGAAGGCAGCGGAAGAAAATGTGCAGACCTGGTGGCAGGCAGCTTCCGCGGAACGCACGGAATGGCTGCAGATGGACCTCGGCCGTGAGTATGCGGTGCATGCCGTGCAGGTCAATTTTGCCGATGACCGGATCGATATTCCATGTCCCGGAAAAATCGTGGGTGGAAGCCAGGCGCGGTATATTGAAGAGCGCGACCTGCTGACCCAGTGGAAGCTGGAAGGCTCCGTGGATGGGCAGACATGGTTTGTCATAGAGGATCAATCGGATGCAAATACAGACCTCTCCCATAACCTGATCATCCGGGAAGACGGTTTCCAGGTGCGCTATCTGCGCCTTTCGGATATGGCGGTTCCTTACGGACAGAAGCCCTGCATCTCCGGACTTCGCGTGTTTGGCCTGGGGAAAGGCGAAAAACCGAAAGTGCCTGTGTTCCGTGCGGTGCGCACAGGCGGTCTGGACATGGAAGTGACCATCGAGCCGCAGACGGACACGGTGGGGTATAACATTCTGTTTGGCTCCTCTCCGGAGAAGCTCTACCACAGCGATATGGTGTTTGCGCCGGGAAAACACAGGGTCGGTGCGATGATCTGCGGACGGAACTGTTTTGTCCGCGTGGACGCGTTCAATGAAAACGGCATCACGGAAGGCGTATGTGTGCCGCTGGAGGAGGAAGAAGCATGAGTCTGCCCAAAGGGTTTCTGATCGGCGCAGCGACGGCTGCGCACCAGGTGGAAGGCAATAATATCCACAGCGATTACTGGGCACAGGAGCACATGGAGCACACAAGCTTTACGGAGCCGAGCGGCCTGGCCTGTGACCATTACAACCGCTATGAGGAAGATATCCGCATGATGGCCAGGGCCGGTCTGAATGCCTACCGCTTTTCCATTGAGTGGGCACGCATCGAACCGGAAGAAGGCCAGTTTGATGAGAAAGAAACCGAACACTACCGCCGGGTCATTGCGTGCTGCCGGGAGAACGGCATCGAACCCATTGTGACCCTAATGCACTTTACCAGCCCGGTCTGGCTGATCCGCAAGGGCGGATGGGAGAGCGAAAGCACCATTGAATCCTTCCGCCGGTATGCCGCGTATATTGCGGAAAAGCTGGGGGACGGAATCCGGACCATCTGCACGATCAATGAAGCGAATATGGGCCTGCAGCTGGCTACCATTGCCAGGCGCTTTCAGCTCATGGCCCAGCAGGCGCGCGAACAGGCACAGAAGGCCGAAGGCACGGTACAGGTGGGCATGAACTTCCAGAAGATGATGGAAAACATGAAGTATGCCGCCATGGAGAATGCCGCATTTTTCGGCACGCCCCAGCCGCAGGTCTTCGTCTCCTCACGGACCGCGGACGGCGACCGTCTG
Organism: Christensenella sp. UBA2853; assembly: GCA_002350845.1. Lineage (GTDB taxonomy): Bacteria > Bacillota > Clostridia > Christensenellales > Aristaeellaceae > UBA2943. The sequence goes on along the minus strand of DEFL01000033.1, from coordinate 170,198 downwards.
GTCATGCGTGCGCATCAGGCAGCAAAAGAGGCGATCAAGGCTGTCCGTCCGGACATTCGGGTGGGCATTACCCTGTCCCTTCATGACCTGCAGGCACTCGAAGGCGGAGAAGGCTTCGAGGAAAAAGCCTGGGATGAAGAATTCCGGCATTACCTGCCATATATTGAACAGGATGATTTCCTGGGCGTCCAGAATTACACCCGGACCCAGTACGGCCCTGAAGGCCAGCTGCCCTGTCCCAAAGGCGCTGAACTGACGCAGATGGACTATGAGTTCTATCCGGAAGCCCTCGAGCATGTGATCCGCAGAGTGCATGAAGACTTCAGGGGCGACCTGATGGTTACCGAAAACGGCGTGGCGACATCGGATGATGCGCGCCGCGTGGAATTCATCCGCCGTGCGCTGGACGGTGTGGAAAAGTGCCTTGCGGACGGCATTCCCGTGAAGGGCTACTGCTACTGGAGCCTGATGGATAACTTTGAGTGGCAGAAAGGGTTTTCCATGACGTTCGGCCTCATGGCTGTGGACAGGAACACAATGGAAAGGAAAGCCAAGGACAGCCTGTTTTTCCTGGGCAGTTATGCGGTCGGCGAACAGTAACAGGCCGGTGCTCCGCAGCCGGTCTGCAAAGACATGGCTGAGGAACAAAATGGTCTTCGGAAAGCAACCATTTTAACAACAGATCAAAGAAATCCCCTGCATCTGACGACTGGCTTTGCAGGCCGGCAGTCAGGGCAGGGGATTTCTTTTCGTGGACATGCAGGATTTCATTTTTCAGTGAGTATGCCGCCGTCCATTCCGTAGAGTCTGTCGGCATACTGCCGGGCATCGTTTTCGTGGGTGACCACGAAAACAGCTTTTTTCTCTTCATGCGCAAAGGCGCGGAGCATGGACAGCACAAGAAACGTGTTTTCATCATCCAGATCGCTGGTGGGTTCATCGGCAAAGAGAATGTCAGGCCCCTGCGACAATGCGCGGGCGATGGACATGCGCCTGAGTTCCCCGCCGGAAAGCTCCGGCGGACGGGCATCCTTCAGGTGGGCGATTCCCAGGTGCTCGAGATGTTTTACAGCCGCTTCCACGTGAAGCGGACAGGCGCAGAGCCTGGCGGGAAGCAGCACATTTTCCAGGACCGTCAGTGTATCAATGGCGCTTCTGCCCTGGGGGACCACCGCGATTTTTGTACCGCGCAGGCGCGAAAGGACCCTGTCGTCGAGACTGTACAGGTCCAGGTCGTCCATCCGTACAGTCCCTTCCGTCGGTTTCAGGAGCCCCGAGAGCATATTGAGCAGCGTGGTCTTTCCGCTTCCGCTCCGCCCCATGAGCACGGCAAGTTCGCCGGGCTGAATGCTCAGGTCCGTGGGCTGCACGGCATAAAAGTAATTCGCCGTGCCTGTTTTCCGGAAATACCGCATGGAAATGTGTTCAGCTTTGATCATCTCAGTTTCCCTCCCGCAGCGTTGTTCCCGGATCGACGCGGCTCAGCCTGTAAGCGGCGATCATGCTGGAAAGCGCCGAGACCGCGACCGCCAGAAGCACCGTTCCGAGCGCCAGGAGCAGAATCACGGCGGCGGACGGCATCAGGTAAGGCAACTGCAGGGCGGATTCAATGAGCTGGGCGAAAGGAAAGAGGAGAAGAGCAGCTGCGCCAACGCCGATGAGGCCGCCCAGCAGTCCGCACAGGGAGGATTCCGTGAGCACCATGCGGCCGAGCATGCCGCGGGATGCGCCGACCAGCCGGAGCACGGCAAATTCCCTGACGCGTTCCCGGATAATGAGAACAGAAATCAGCAGCAGAATGATGAGGGCCAGTCCCCATACAGCCGCGATCAGAAGCGTGATGGTGCGGCTGATGCCGGAGAGACTGTCGGATACGCCGGTAATCATGCTCCGGGTGCGCACGGCGGTGACCTTGCGGATATGCCCGTTGAGGCGGCTGTTGACCTTGTCGATATCGCAGCCGTCTTTTACTTTGACATAGATCGCGGAAATGACCTCATCGCCGCTTTCAATTTTGTGACTGACGCCTTTGGCCTCGGCTGCAGCCAGCAGCGCATTCATGGTTTCCATATTGCAGTACACTGCCGTATCCAGGCCGGTGCCCGTGGCTTCCAGCCGGGCGACCACCTTGCAGCGCTGATCATAGATACGGATGATTTCACCGACTTCTGCTTCGACTTTGCAGCCCACCGCCACATCCATGTCGCCAAGGCCCCGGCTCAGACTCCGGGCAATCCACGGCTGAACCGTGAAGTCCAGCTCCGGGTCAATGCCGATGACCTGGATTTTGATGGAGCAGCAGTCCGCCTTGAGGGAAGCCAGGAACGTCTGCGGTGCGGCTTTTTCCACGCCTTCCACTTCCAGTGCCTGATCCAGCGCGGACGCATTCATATAAAATGCGCCGGTTGTGCCCTGCAGAAACATGTTCTGAAAGCTCACTTTGCTCTGTGCCTGGGAGGGCACAACGATAATATCCGCGCCGAGGCGGGCTTCCAGACTGTGAAGGCCGCTGCGAAGGGAGAGCACCATGACAGAGCCGCCGAACACCGCCAGAGAGAGAAAGGCAGAGAGCAGGGCAAGCGCAAGTGTGCGTCCGGGCCGACGGATAAGATTGTTGAATGCCAGAGAAAAGTTTTTCATGGTCACATTACTTTCTTGCGCTCAGAACAGCGCCGGTCAGAGCGCACACAAGCGCTGCGGAAAACAGGATCACCATGGCAGGCTGCATCAGCATCCGGCAGCGCATGGTACTCATATGGCACAGGTCAATCAGGGTTCCCGGAGTGAGGATGCCCATGATGCACACGGGCAGGGCACTGAGAAAGAAGCCGCCTGCTGCCTTCTTCAGGCACAGGGACAGCACAGCAAGCGTGCCGAGCACACAGCCGAGCCCCAGCAGCGTCTGTCCGGCCCAGTGGCAGGCGCCAAAGGAGCCGTCTTCATGGATGCAGGGGGAAAGGAACGTCTGACTGCCGATGGCAATCAGGGCAGCGATCAGAAGCAGGATTCCAGATGGAATGATCTGTTTTTTCATCGGGCACCTCACAGCGTGTTATTTGCCGAAGTTCTCATTGATGACTTCACGGGCTACTTTGCCGTGCTCGAGGACAATGGTGCGCTGGGCGGCCTCGGCCACTTCAGGGTCGTGGGTGACGACAATGAGCGTGGTGCCTTCTTTGTGCAGCTGCGCAAAGAGATCCAGCACGATGTTTTCATTGGCCTCGTCCAGGTTGCCGGTGGGTTCATCGGCCAGGATGAGCTCAGGATGGTTGATCAGGGCGCGGGCAACGCATACGCGCTGCTGCTCACCGCCACTGAGCTGGCTGGGCAGATGGCGGGCACGCTCACGCAGTCCCACGCGGCCGAGGGCTTCCAATGCCTCCTGTTCATCGGGCATGGAATGATAGTACTGGCTGACCATGACGTTTTCCACCGCAGTCAGATAATTGACCATGTGGAACTGCTGAAAGATCAGGCCGATCTTGTCGCGGCGGATGTCCGTCAGGCGCTTGCTGCTTTCCTTCGAAATATCCACACCGTCCAGCAGGACTTCCCCCTTGGTGGGCTTATCCATGCAGCCGATGATGTTCATCATGGTGCTCTTGCCGCTGCCGGAAGGTCCCATGATGGCGACCCATTCGCCCTGATCCACATGGATGTTCACATTGTCCAGTGCCTTGAGTTCACCGTAGATTTTAGATACGTTTTTCAGCTCCAACAGACTCATGAAGTTATTCTCCTTTCAGGACGATCGCGGGATCAATGGCCACGGCATGCTTGATGGGCAGCAGGCAGCTGACGGCGGCAATCACCATGGATACGATGACGGTCACAGGCAGCAGCAGGGGCTGGAAGATGATGGAGGATCCAAACACGTTGATGCTGACGACCTGTGCAAACACAAAGCCCAGCACTGCACCCAGCACGCCGCCCAGCGCGCCGAGGAAAAGGCCCTCACCCAGAAATTCGGCACGGATGCTGTTGTCGGATGCACCGAGTGCCTTGCGCAGACCGATTTCACGCCGGCGCTCGGAAACCACGGCCATCATGGTGGTGCTCACGCAGATCATGGTCAGGAGAAGCACGACCAGCGTGACCAGGAAGACAAGGGCGGTCAGTTTTTCAAGCACAGACGCTTCCGAACGGGCCACGCGCTTGACCAGACGTGCCTGCACGGCACCGTGCCGGTTCTCGATCTCTTCAGCATAGGTTTCCAGCTGCTCAACATTTGCTGAGACGGAAAGCTCTGCGACATCCAGCCTGTCTTCGCCGGTCATCATCTTCATGTCATCCAGGGAGATGAACAGATAGCCTTCCTCTTCGCCGCCGGTGGTCAGAATGCCGGTCACGATGAAATTCGCGGTCTTGGGCTGGGCTGCGGCTGTGGTCTGCGTAGCCTGGTTGAGCGCATCAATGACCGCCAGGGAAGTGACGGTGGCACCGCTCAGCGCATCAATGCCGTCGCCGAGGGAGAGGGGAAGGGAACGCCCGGTCAGCTGGCTGAGGAATGCCTCATCCTCAGCTATCCGGCCGCCGTATTCCGGGGTCTGGGTGGAAACGTCCACCGTCACAGACGCGATCTTTGCCTCACTGTCGAGAACCGCGCTGGCATAGACCATTCCGCCGCCGAAACCTTCTGCACTGCCGGACAGGGAAGCACCGGGAACGCGGCTTTCCTCGGGGGTCCGGTCGCTCGAAGAGGTAACCGGCTGATAGGTCAGTTCCATGGAGGAACCGATTTTGACACCGATGGTATCGGCGATTTCTTTGCCTACCAGCACCTGACGGGTTTCGCTGGGATAAGCGCCTTCAATGCTGAAATAGGGACTGGTTTTGGTGATCTGTTCAAAATCGGTTCCGGCTGCGGTAAAGGACTGCTGACGCGTGGTCATGTCCAGACGCACATAGCGGTAGGGGGCTGCGCCGACGAGCGTATCCTCCGGGAAAGCCTGCAGTGTCTCTGAAAGCTTTTCGCTGCTGAGTGTTTCTCCGTCTCTGGGGAGAAGCAGCATGTTTGCACCGTAGGAACGGAACTGGGCACCCACCTGACGGGGGACGTCGACATAGATGGTCACAAGTCCGGCCAGAATGGTTGCTCCGATGCCGATGGAAAGAAGCGCGATCAGCATCCGCGAACGCCTGCGAAGCAGCGAGGCGGTGATCATGCGCAAAAACATTCTTCGTTTGGTCATACTTTACCTCATCCTTCTCAATGGCCGCCGTGCAGGACTTCCGCAGGACGCAGACGCAGGATCTGGCGGATGGCCGGCATGCTGCCGGCGATGGTGACCAGGGCGATCAGGCCGGCCACAATCGGCGCCACTCTCGGGTTCATGTCAATGGACGAACCGAACACGCTTTGGCCGATGAGCTGGGCGAACCCGAATCCCATCACATACCCGGCCCCAAACCCGACAAGGGCCGTGATCAGAATTTCCGTCATGACGACGCCTGTGATGGAATGGTCCCGCGCACCGATGGCCTTGAGCAGGCCGATCTCCTGACTGCGCTCCATGACAGAGGCAGTGACCAGGTTGGAGATGCCCAGTGCAGAGCCGATCAGGCTGAGAGCTGTAATGAGGATCATCAGCAGCTTGGTCTTATCCAGAATGGTGCCTTCGCTTTCGGCGACCTTGCGCACTGCGCTGGCCACTGATCCGGTAATGACTTCCTGAATCTGATAGCAGATTGCGCTGACATAGGCCGTGCAGTACCAGGTCTCATAGTCGCGGGAAGAGAGTGCGGCCGGATTGCGGGCAGCCCGGCGGGCCAGCTCATTGTCCGGAGTGGTCAGGGCGGAGACCTCAATGGATGCCACTTTGTTTTCCCGACCGGTCAGTGCCTGCACCAGGTCCAGCGTGGAATACAGCTGTTCATCCTCGTCCCCGCCGGCGTCATAGATTCCGGCAATGACGACATCCTGTTCACCCTGGGAGGCGGTGATATGGACGGTATCGCCGGCGTGCCAGCCCATTCTCTGGGCAAGCAGGATGCCGGCCATGATTTCATCGGCTGCGTTGTCATCCTTTTCATCCAGCCAGCGGCCTTCCGTCACGTCCCACCAGGAACGCATGCCCACAACGCCGGCATCCAGACTCTCACCGGTAGGCAGGTCCAGGTGATGGTTGAACCAGGTGCCGGTGACTTTGACCGCGCTTCCGTCAGGCAGCGTCACCTGAGTGTCCAGGAAGGGGGTAAAGTCGACAATATTGAAGGCCCAGAAAATGGTCTTGATCTTTCCCAGTTCATCTTCACGCAGGTAGGCTGCATTGAGCTGCGCGCCATCTCCGACGTCATAGATATCCGAGAGCAGGGAAGAATCCTTGGGCTTTACCGTGATATTTGCACCGTAGTTTTTCAGTTCCTTATTGACTTTTTCCTCAACACCCAGCACCACATTCAGCATGCCTGTGGCGAGGGAAGCGCCGAGGGCGATGGTCAGGGCGATGAGCAGCATTTTGCTCTTCTGATGGAAGAGCACGCCGCGGATCATACGAAACAGCATGGCGAAAGGGCCTCCTTATCTGAATTCTTTTTCGCCTGCGATAAGATCGCTCAGCTGGAAAACAAGATTCCCGTCCTTCACCTCATAGGCCAGCGGGATGGGGTTGCAGCCGCCTTTAAAGCCGATGGTGTTGATGTTCATCACGACATCGCAGCGCTTGCAGATGATCTGTCCGCTGCGCTCAAAGTATCCGGCGTTACCGCACACCTCGCACGCGTCAAGACCGACGCCGTAAGCGGCGGAATTGGGCTTCCTGACGACAATCCAGCGGACGGAGATGTTTTTCTCCGTTTTGTACTCAAAGCGGTGCAGATGGCCGTCATTGACCGCCTCCATGGGAACAGTGATCACGCCTGCTGCCTGATCGACGGTGTAGGCTTCCGGCGCGGAGAGTTCCACCTGACGCGTATCGTTTGTTTTGACGACGGTCATGATGACCGTGCTCAGGATCAGGCAGATCACAATCCCAGCGGCCACGCGGCGCCAGTGGCGGTTGCGGGCCTTCAGCTTGCGCAGCTGTGCCGGATTGTCGTAGGGCTCCCGGATGATCGTTCCCTGCCGGAAGAGGAGCACGGCCAGAAGAGCGGCAAGGATGGAGATGATCCAGATAAACAGCATGGAATGATTGGCCGTGAACATCATCAGCTGACCAATCCAGCCAAAGGAAGCGTCGTCATATTTCACGGGCCATTTCAGCCATTTGGCGCGGTTGACCCAGGGCACAAAGAAACGGCCGAAACAATAGACGGCAAAGGTGAGAAGTCCGGTATTGAGAAAAGCAGGAACATGTCCCCAGGGCTTTATATACAACGCACAGCGGGAAAGCAGGCGCGAATAGACGAACAGAAGAACCAGTGCCGCGAGCCATCCGGCCATACGCACCAGATAATAAGAGGAAAAATACCCCTGGCCCATGGTGTTGAAGCTGAACGGGTACAGCAGGACACCGGGGAGGGAATAGAAGATGAACGTGGCGGACAGAAGGGATGCGGAGACGGAGAGCAGAATGCCGCCGGTTTTCATGGGCTGGTTTTCCCTGCGGCCGAAGAAAACCGTCAACAGAAGAACCAGAACCGTCAGTGTAAGGATCACCGCGTAGATATAATGATTCCAGTGGCTGGAGATAATCAGCCGGGTATTGAACTTTACAGCAGCCAGTACAACGGAAGCGAGAGTGCCCGCAGAAAGGGCAATCGCATGCATTTTTCGGCCTTTTGCTCCGAAAAGGCGGAAGAGCATGATATGCATGAGAGAAGTCAAAGTGACCGTCAGAAACAGGTCCTGCGTCACCATCCACAGATACTTGAACACGTCAAAACCCCCGAAAATTCATGGTGTATAAACGCGCAGAATGCTGGCGCATCCTCCCCCGCGGAGGATACGCCAGCATGCATACAGGTGATAAGCCCGGATCAGATTACCATTCCTTGACAAACTTCCAGCCGGTCCAGGTGGCGGTCAGGGGTTCGGTCCAGAAACTGTCGGCTTCGACGCCGGTCTCAGCATCGACGTGGAGCAGGTAGCCGTTTTCGGCAGGGCTCTTGATGGTCAGGGTGATGCTGTATTCGCCTTCAGGTAGCGGGATGTTGTTGCCGTAGTGGGGGCCATCGCTGGCGGCCATGGGCATCATGGAGCCGGAATACACTTCCTTGCCCTCAAGATCCTTGATGACGAAATCGATGCTCAGGTAGGGAACCCAGCCGTCGACCGGGAAGCCATAGGGGTTCTCGTTGGCAGTCAGGTCCACTTCGATGTGCAGGTCAGAGCCTTCCTTGGGGGTGGCATTCTCGGCGGGAGCCATATCCACGGGCTGGAAGTAAACCATAGCCATGGTCATGAAGTCGACTTCCTGTTCGCCTTCAACACCGAGTTCATACTCATCAAAACCGGCTTCTTCTTCAGCAGAAGCAACAGCAGCAAAGCTGAACAGCATCATGGCAGCCAGCAGCATAGCAAGGAATTTCTTCATAGTAGAGTCCTCCTCAATCCGTTACATTTGGTTTTGTATGGCCAATGCCTGACTGCGCGGGGCAGGAGACATAGGACAACCTGTGTTATTGTTTGGCGTACTCGGCCTTCAGGGCATCCATCTTGCCGCGGTAATGGGCGATGAGGAAGGTGACCAGAAGGATGATCGCCAGGATCAGCTGAGGCACGAGTGTCTCAAGCCATGGATAGATACCGAAGATCTGAATGACATCGTTTTCCGGTACGCCGGGAACGCGCAGCGTCAGATCGAAGACATTGCCCTCGGCCAGTTCCTTGATGCCGCTGCCCAGGAACGAGACGCACATGACAGCCATCAGGATGGACGTGGCAGTAAAGAAAATCTTAATGGGCAGCTTGATCGAAAGCTTGGTGATGGCCAGATAGACGAACACCAGCAGGACGCAGCCTGCACCGAAACCCGCCCATACCATGCCGGGATTGCCCTCAGCGAGCATCGGCTGGTAGAACAGCACCACTTCCGCACCCTCTCTGAAGACGGAGAGGAAGGCTGTGAAGGCAAGGGCGAAGGCGCTTCCCTGTTCGACCGAAGACTGCACTTTTCCATCAATGTAGCGGCTCCAGGAAGCGGCTTCTGCTTTGGAAATCATCCAGTTGCTGACATAGAACAGGACGCAGACCGCAATGAGTGCTGTGACGCCCTCAATGATCTCCTGAGCGAGGCCGGCCGTGACAAAAGCGCTCTTGGCCCAGGCCAGGATGGCTGCAGCGATAAAGCTGGCCACCACGCCGCCCACGGCGCCGATGTAGACATTTTTAAGGCTCTTGCCGTTGCCGCTCTTGACCAGATAGGCAATGATGGCGGCAATGACCAGGATGGCTTCCAGTCCTTCACGGACGATGATGCCGAATGCGCCGAGGAAGGTGAGCAGGCGCGGATCGGACTGTTTCGCCTCCTCCTGGGCTTCAGCTGCGGTTTCACCGCTTTCTGCAGCGAGCGCTGCCTTGGCTTCGGCCTCTTTTGTATCCAGGGCTTTGGCCTGCTTGAGAATCAGGTTTTTGGCACCGTCTGTAGTGGTGCGGTACTTGTTCTTCTGATACTTTTTGTCAGCTGAGGCAATCAGGCTTCTGAGGTCGGAGAAGTATCCATCCATCTTCTGCCGGTCTTTCAGGCCCAGGTCGGTATAGACCTTGTGATTCAGGCCGGATTCTTCGTACACGCTGTAGAAAGCGGTGTTGAGATTGTCTACAGCTGCTTCAAAGTCCTTGTCCAGATATCCCAGGTATGCAGTGTCCAGCAGTTCCTTGACCAGCGTTGCGGCTTCGTACCAGCTGGCATATTTCTGGGCTGCATTGGGATCAGCGGAGTATTCAGGGTAGGGGTCCGTGGAAACCAGTTCGCCGCGCTTGTAATACTTGGTTTCGCTCTGTACGCCGCCCTGCATGGCGGACAGCTTGTTGCCGTCATCGCGGATCATGGTCTTGAGCTTTTGCAGGGCCGTGCGGACGGAAACGATGGTTTCGTGATCCGTGTTTTCCTTTTTTACAGCTGCTTTACAGGCGGAAAACTGCATTTCCACCGCGTTTTTCCGGTTGCCGGAAACATAGCTCATGGTCTGCCGCTCAAATCCGGTGGTTTCATACACACGGAAATACGCATTGCTGACATTGTCGTAGGCTGTTTTGGCGTCGCCGTCCAGATAGCTCTCAAAAGCGGCGTCCAGGTATTTGTCAATTTCGTCTGCCGCATCAGCCCAGCGGGTGGATGGGACCTCTTCGGCAAAGACGCTCCACGGCATCGCCAGCAGCAGAATCATCAGACTGCAGATCAGTCTTGCCGCAAGCCGTTTTTTCTTCATGCCGGGTCTTCCTTTCTTCTCGGTATCCTGTTCGGAAACCGGACGGTGTTAGTGAAATCTAACTCGTGCGGTATGATACCATATTATTGCTCCTTCTGCTGTCCTGATATTGACCAGTTTGGCATTTCTAATTGCCTGATATTGACCAGTTTGCAAAAGGGGATGGCAAATCGGTTAGTTTATGCTAATATCTGCATGAGGGTTAGTTACATCTAATACCGGACGCGATTCAGGCACTCAGGAATGGGAGGGACCGGTTTGGCAGAGAAGCAGAGCAGTGGAAACGCGCTGTCAGAGGCCGCTGCGGCCTACATGGAAGCGCACAGTGAAGAGAAGTTTTCACTGGAACAGATGGCAAAAGCACTGTTTGTCAATGGAAGCTATCTGCTCCGAACATTTAAGCGCACAACAGGGATGACGCCGCTTGTCTACCATCATATGATCCGCGTCAGAAGGGCCAAGGAACTGCTGAGCGGGACGGACCAGACCATTTCAGAGATTGGCAAGGCTGTTGGCTATGTGTCCGCCTCTCATTTTGCGCATATCTTTCAGAAGACAACAGGCTGTTCACCGACTGAGTACAGACATCTGCATCAGCAATGTGACCCGGAAAGGACAGATCCATGAGCAGTACACTTGACCGGTATTTATTTGCGATCCGCATTCTGAAAGACCAGTATGTGTGCGTCCGTGCTGTGGATGTTGCGCATTATCTGAGAATTTCCAAGCCGTCTGTGAGCACTTCCATCCGGCAGATGCGCGAGCAGGGACTTATTGAAGTGGAACAGGATGGAAATCTCCTTCTGTCGGATGAAGGGAGGATACGCGCCGAAAGACTTCTGAGCCGAGTATCATTTTTCAGGGAGCTGCTCACGCAGGCCGGGATGGATCGTGAGCAGGCTCTGCGGGATGCCATTTCGTTCAGCTGGGAAATGAGTGACGCATCTTACAGGGCGTTTCAGAGAATCGGAGAGGAATGGACAGGGTCGATTCACTAGGGCAGCTGAGAAGGATCCTGTTTCAGTTTTTTTCATCCTGCAGCTTTTGTTTTCTGGCAGAATCGGCGCGTGAGAAAACACAGTCATCGATTTGGACATGCATATAATAAGAAGTCTTTTGCAGGACCGCTGTTTCTGAGATGCGAAAAAAGTAAATATCAGAACTTGACAGAAAAAAATGGATATGATAGCATCCAAAACGCGTTAGACATAGCTAACCGCTGCGGAGGGACACGGAACAGAGTGCCGCTCCCAGAGCGGTTTTTTTGGAGGAAATGGTTAGGTGCAACTAACGAACGCGGACGAACGCTGTTCATGGTCCTGAAAAGGACTGGAATAGACCATACAAAATGAGAATGGAGGTTTCAAAGAGCAGGGCAGGTGACAGGATCGCCAGGCGGGCGAAAACATGCCCTGTACGGCAGATGGACGTGCTGTACTGTACTCAAATGCAGGACAGCGCAGGACTGAAAGAAATAATAAGGAGGATTCTCATGAAAAATGTTCGTTTGGTGATGGCTCTTGTGATGGTGCTGTGCATGGCACTGACAGCGTGCGGCGCATTTGCTGCCCAGACTCTGGAAGGCGACGCCAATGTGGATCAGCGGAACTATCCTTCAACCGCTCCCTTCATTCATCCCCCGTTTTATAATGTAAAAGTGGCTGTGGACGTCGATGACAACGGCGTGATCACCGCTGTCCGGGATAACGGAACCGGAACCACAGGTTCTGTGCAGGAAGGCAACGAAGAATTCTGGGCCAACAAGAACAAGCCGTATTTCGATGTCGCAGTCAACGGCGGCCTGTTTGAAAAATTCGTCGGAAAGAATGTGGACGAAGTCAAGGCCATGAATATGACGAATGGCGCAGATGCCATTTCCGGTGCAACCATGGTGTGCGCGGCTGCTCAGGAAGCTGTCGTGAATGCTCTTGAAGGCAAGGCCGGCAAGACATTCCTCCCTGTGGAAGGCTCCGCACTGCCTGTGGTCTCTGTCGAAGGCGGCGTGGTGACGCTGACCAATGCCCTCCCGGAAGATTTTGATCTGCAGATCACGGACATCCGCTGGGGCGTGCGCAATGAGGAAGTCGTACCTGCGGACAGCTATACAGTGGAAGCTGCGGACGGCAAGGTTGTGATCACCTTCCAGAACCCCGATACCCTCAAGGGCGGCTATTATTACGTGAATGTGGTTGATGCCAGCGGCAAGTACCGTTCTCCTTCCTTTGAAGGCGGTCTGGCAGCAGCACAGGCTCCCTATTTCGTCGTGGACAGCGGCCTGAGCGCATCGGACATTTCCTTTGACGGAAAAGCCATCGTCCTTGCAAAGGGTTCCATGGCGGATTATCTGCAGAACATCGAGCATGTTCAGATTCTGGCCGAAGGAGCCGAGAAGGCGACCGAGCAGGAAATCGTCGGCCATCATGGCACCATTGGCAGTTTCATTGCCCTGGATGAAAACGGCGTCCTGAATGCGGACGGCGTGGTCAAGGCACGCAACGGCAGTGAAAACCCGCTCTTTGAGGCCGGCAAGCAGTACACTGTGACCGTCGCGGCCTTTGGCTATCCTGAGCTTGTTTTCTCCTATGCAAAGTAAGCAATAGAGGTCATAGCAGAAACTGAGAGTAAAGTCAGCCATGTCGGAAAGAATCCGGCATGGCTCTTTTTCTGTTTGTTTACAATTCAGATCGTGTGGACTACAATCTGGAAAAAGACAGTCCACAGAAGGGGAGAGGAAACAATGCAGTACAGAAATCCGATTCTCAGAGGCTTTCATCCGGATCCCAGCGTCTGCCGTGTGGGAGAAGATTATTATCTGGTGACATCCAGTTTTGAATATTATCCGGCGATGCCGGTGTATCACAGCAGGGATCTGGTGAACTGGACGCTTCTCGGGAACGCACAGACGTTTTCAAACAGCCTGGATCTTCGGGCAGTCCGGGAAAACGGCGGAATCTGGGCTCCGACGATCCGGTACCATGAGGGGCTGTTTTATATTGTTGTGGTGGTTGAATCCTCGGCCAATGTGTTCGCCAACTACATTCTGCATGCCAAGGACCCGGCCGGCCCCTGGTCCGATCCGGTCCGTGTGGAGATCGGCGGAATTGATCCGTCCATCCTCTTTGACGTGGGAAAGGCCTATTTCTGCACCAATGATGGACTGGGACTGGGCGGAGAAGGCATCTGCCTTGGCGTGATTGATCCTCTGACAGGCAGGACACTGGAGCCTTTCCGCCGGATCTGGGCGGGTACGGGCGAAGGATGGCTGGAAGCACCGCATGTTTATCATATCGGGGAATGGTATTATCTCCTGTGCGCTGAGGGCGGAACCTATTCCGGACACATGGAGGTCGCGGCACGCGCTAGGTCTGTCTGGGGCCCGTATGAGAGCTGCCCTGACAATCCGATTCTGACCAACCGCAATGACACGACCAAGCAGGCATGCTGCTGCGGGCATGCGGATCTGTTTGAGGATCATCTGGGAAACTGGTGGATGGTGCACCTGGGCGTGCGGCCCGGCGTGCTCAGCCAGTCCCAGATGGCAAGAGAGACCTTCCTGACGCCGGTCACATGGAAAAACGGCTGGCCGTCAGTCCATGACAGCCGTGCACGCATTGTGGAGGAAGGGCCGATTCTCGCACAGCAGAAACCGTGGCCGGATTTCGTGGATGACTTTACGCAGAAGACATGGCCTTCTGACTGGATCTTTGTCAGAAACCCGGATGAAACGCGCTATGTCAGGGAAAACGGCACCCTGTCTGTTTTCGCCTCGGGCAGCAAGCCGGATGAAAAGCGGTTTGAGGGACTGGCCTGCGTCCGGCAGCCGGATATGGATTTCTGCATGGAAGCGGATGTGTGCGTGGATGCGCTCGCGTGCGGTGTTTCAGCAGGACTCTGTGTGATGGTCAATCATCTCATGTATATGTTCTGGGGCGTAAAGAGGGATGAGGATGGACTTGAGCTGTTCCTCGAGCGCAGGGCGGATGACCTGGATGTCATCACCTATACAGAAAAGCTGGACCCACAGTGTACCGAAGATGGATGGCTGCGTCTGACGATCCGCGGAACAAAGGAATGCTATGCGTTTGGTGTCACCGACGGTGAAGGCAGCGTATACGGCAAATGCACGGCGTCCGCGCGTTTCTTTGCCAATGTGTTTACCGGCAGAGGATTCACCGGTACCATGACGGGTTTGTACGCAGAGGCGGAAGGCGAGTCGGAGAAAATGGCGGTCTTCCGGCACTTTGCACTCTCCAATCCGGAGAGGCTGAATCATGGGGAAGAGATCGGCTGACAGGGGAAGCATTCAGGCGCGTTGTTTTTTACCTGTTTTCATGCTTTCCCACGCTTGACATGCAGGACATTGTGATTTACAATGCCGCCAACAAAAGAGGCGCGAGGGTGTGCTGTACACCCCGCGCCTCTTTTGTTGCTATTTTTTGGGGAATGGATGTGAACAATATGATGTATTCTTCTGCCAATACGATCTGGGTTCTGCTCGGTGCTGCGCTTGTGTTCTTCATGCAGGCGGGGTTTGCCATGTGTGAGGCTGGGTTTACCCGCGCCAAAAACACCGGCAACATTCTCATGAAAAACCTGATGGATTTCTGTATCGGGACGCCGCTGTACTGGCTGTTTGGATACGGCATCATGTTTGGTGCGGGGACTGCGCTGTTTGGCTGGATAGATCCGTTCATCATGAAGGATTACAGCCATATTCTTCCTGCAGGCGTGCCGCTGTGGGCCTATGCCATTTTTCAGACGGTGTTCTGCGCTACCTCGGCAACCATTGTGTCCGGGGCGATGGCGGAAAGGACACGGTTCTCAGCCTACTGCGTGTACTCAGCTGCCATTTCCCTGCTGATCTATCCGGTCAGCGGGCACTGGATCTGGGGCGGCGGCTGGCTTGCACAGATGGGCTTTCATGATTTTGCAGGATCGACCGCAGTGCATATGGTGGGCGGCGTGTGCGCCATGATCGGCGCAAAAATGCTCGGGCCGCGCATCGGCAAGTATGGGAAGGACGGGAAACCCCGGGCGATCCCCGGGCACAACCTGTCCATTGCGGCCCTGGGCGTGTTTATTCTGTGGTTCTGCTGGTTTGGGTTCAACGGCGCTTCCACGGTAGGCATGGACAGCGATGAACTGATTGTCAGTGCCGGTCTCGTGTTCTTCAACACAAATCTGGCTGCGGCACTGGCCACGCTGACCACCATGATTTTTACCTGGGTGAAGTACGGAAAGCCGGATGTCTCCATGACGTTCAATGCATCCCTGGCGGGCCTTGTGGGGATCACGGCGGGATGCGACGCGGTCAATCCGTTCGGCGCGGCGATCATCGGGATTGTCTGTGGATTGGCGGTTGTTTTCTCCGTTGAGTTTTTTGACCAGGTGGTGAAGATCGATGATCCGGTCGGTGCAATTTCCGTGCACGGCGTGTGCGGTGCGCTGGGTACGGTTCTGACCGGCCTGTTCGCCACCGGGACATCCACCATGAAAGGCGTTTTCTTCGGAGGCGGCCTCCACTTCCTGGGCATACAGGTGCTGGGCGTCCTCTCAGCGGCTACCTGGACAGCGGTGGTGATTACGCTGGTATTTGCAGTGATCCGTAAAACGATCGGCCTGCGGGCATCCCAGGCGGATGAAGTGATCGGCATGGACCGCTCGGAGCATGGACTGCTGACCGCCTATTCCGGCTTCTATGTCCTCCCGGACGGCAGCACACAGAGCGAAGAGGCAGTATCTGTGCCTGTGGAAAAGGAAAGCATGCCCGAACCGGCCAGAAGGGCGGAGCGTGTTGCGGATGAACCTGTCTATACCAGGGTTCAGATCATCTGCCGTCCTGCCAGCCTGGAGAGCCTGAAGACAGCCATGAACAGAATCGGCATTACCGGCATGACCGTGAGCAATGTCATGGGCTACGGACTGCAGAAGGGCAAGCCTGAATATTACCGCGGCACACCGGTGGATGTAACGCTCCTGCCCAAGGTTCAGGTGGATATCGTGGTCAGCAGTGTGCCGGTGCGCAAAGTGATCGATACGGCCAGGAGTGTTCTGTATACCGGACACATCGGAGACGGCAAGATCTTTGTGCAGAATGTGGAAAATGTGGTGCGCGTCCGTACCGGTGAGGAAGGTTACGACGCACTGCAGTCGGATGAATGAACGGTCTTCCTTTGAGAGTGCTGCTGCGGATGTGCTTCCGCAGCAGTTTTTCATTGATGGATCGGTTCATTGGTTTGACAATTGGGGAGTATTTGCTAAACTGCTCAAAAAGGACCAGACAGAAAATGCCGTTGGTTCACCTGGGGGAGAGAAACAACGTGCAGGGTGGATTTTGGCAGGGAATGGACATGCAGAGCACTGACAGACGATGCGCAGACCATTTCCTGTGAGATACCGGTCAGGGACAGAGCGGAGGAAGAAAGATGAGTGAAAGCAGATGGCTGTGGTATCCAGGGGATTTTGAGCGCTATCATGCCATGGTTCAGAATTTCTCGCGGGTGGAACGGGGCTGTGCATGGCCTGCGTTCTGGAAAAGCGAGGGATTCAGAAACCGCGTGATGTTCCGCAGAACCTATACGCTGAAAGAGGAGACGGCCTTTACCGTTCTTCTGGCAAAAGACAATGTCGGGTATATTGCCTGCGGCGAAAACAAGTATCCGGCAGGGGAGCGGATTGTCATCGGGCCGGGGAATGTGACGGTCTGTGTGCATATCGCCTCGGTATCCTGCCTGCCATCGATGTATATCGTGGGAGATACAGTGCGCAGCGATGAAGGCTGGATGGTAGAGGATTATGCTGTGAAAGCAGTCCGTGCGGCTTCCAGTCCATTGTTTACAGAGGCCATGAGAGATCCGACCGCATGGACCTATGCGGAAAAAGTATTTGAGCCGATCGAGAAGAGGGAAGTCTGCGGCGGCGTGCTCTTCGATTTCGGCACAGAGCTGACGGCTGCTGTGGAACTGACGCGGCTGGAGAAACCGGAGGAGGATGTAACGGTCTATCTGGGAGAATCGGAAGCGGAGGCGCTTGCAGGCGGGGACTGCTACTTCTATTCAAAAGTGGACCCCGCATCCCATCGGTGCCCGCGGCAGGCCCTGCGGTATGCCTTTATTCCGGATATCCGGTCTTCTGAAGTGGACGCCAGAGCCATCCATCAGTATATCGATATTCCCGTCAGAGCCGCCTTCCGGTGCAGTGATCCGCTCATCAACCGGATCTTTGACGTAGCGCAGCATACATTCATGCTCTGCACCGGCTGCTTTTTCCTGGACGGAATCAAGAGGGACAAGTGGATCTGGAGCGGGGACGCGTATCAGAGTCTGTTTGTGAACCGGTATCTGACCGCGGATCCGGAAGTGGAGAAACGGACACTGACGGCACTTTCGGAAAATGATCCGGTCACGACCCACATCAACACCATTCTGGATTATTCGCTGCTCTGGATTCTGGGCGTTCATGAGCACGTGACGGCTTACGCGGACAGAGACTATCTGGACTTCATCTATCCGAAAATGGAAAGCCTGATGCAGCTTTGCCTGTCGCAGCGGGATCAGGACGGCCTGATCTGCGGAAGGGAACAGGACTGGGTTTTCATTGACTGGGCAGACTTTGACCGGGAAGGGCCGCTTTGCGCAGAGCAGATGCTGTTTGCACAGGCGCTGAAGGTGATGGCAGTCTGGGCAGGGGAGGAAAAGCGCAGGGAGTACGAAGAGGCTCGCAGCACTCTCCTCAGATCCATTGAAGCGCATTTCTGGGATGAGGAAAAGCAGGCTTATGTGGACAGTTATGTTTCCGGCAGACGCAATGTGACGCGGCACGCGAATATCTTTGCCATTCTATTCGGCATTGCGGATGACGAACGGTGCAAAAGCCTTCTGCACTCCGTGCTTCTGAATGATGCGGTGCCGAAAATCACCACGCCCTATTTCCGGTTCTTTGAGCTGGAAGCTATGTGCCGCATGGGATTGCTTGAAGAGGTCCTTTCGGAGATCAGAAGCTACTGGGGCGGCATGCTGGAACTTGGCGCGTCCACATTCTGGGAGGAATATGTGCCGGGCAAACCGCTGAAGGAGCAGTATGCAATGTATGGAGATCCCTTTGGAAAATCACTCTGCCATGCCTGGGCGGCAAGCCCCATTTATCTGCTGGCCAGGTATTATCTGGGGCTGAAGATCACGGAAACAGGCTATACAGTGGAGCCGAGGAACGATCTGCTGGGCGAGGCTGACTGCGTGTTCCCGGTCCGCGGCCATCAGGTGCATATCAGGATCCGGGACGGCAGGACAACCGTCACCGAGGAGTGAGTGTTCGGGCCCCGGGAGAGTAGTGAAAAAATAGAAATATGCCCTTGACAAAACCCTGATACATTTGTAATATGGTTGAAATGAATGCACTTTGCAACATGTGCATAATTGAATAAGGGAGGTTTCATCATGAAAAAGGTTATCGCTTTTTTGGTGGCCCTGATGTTGGTCATGTCTCTTTCTGCATCTCTGGCTGAGCCCTCCGGCAAAGTCATGCTGTATTCTTCCATGCAGGAAGCACAGCTGCAGGCGATTGAACAGGCGTTTGAAGCCAAGTATCCCACGGTCGACATGGAATATTACTATGCCGGCGGCGGAAAACTGGTTACCAAGATGACGACCGAGGCCAAGGACGGCGGTCAGATTGCCAGCGACGTGGTCTGGCTGGGCGATCCTTCCGACTATGAATCCTTCAAAGCCAATGGCTGGCTCGAGCCCTATGTTTCTCCTGAAACGGAACACATCGCCAAGGAATACATGGATCCGGAAGGCTATTACACCGCTGGCCGTCTGGTCACCATGGGTATTGCATGGAACGTGGGCCTGGTCGACGAAGCTGATGCCCCCAAGACCTGGAATGATCTGCTGGATCCCAAGTGGTTCAACCAGATCATCATGACCGATCCGTCCCAGGCTTCCACCACCAAGTACTGGATGGCCGCCATGATGCAGTCTGAAAAGTACGGTGAAGCATACTTCCAGGCCCTGAAGGACAATGGCGTGGAACTGGAATCCGGCACGACGGCAACCCATAACCGTGTTGCGGACGCTTCCTATATGGTCGGCATCTGCCTGGACTATGTCTCTGCCAACCTGATGGCACAGGGATCCCCCATGAACTTCCACTACACCACCGATGATGTCATCACCATGACCAGCCCGATCGCTCTGATCAAGGGCTGCGCCAATGAAGACAACGGCAAGCTGCTTATGGACTTCATCCTCTCCAAGGAAGGCCAGGAAGTCCTGGTGGCCAACAACCTCGTCTCCGTCCGTGATGACGTTGAAATGCAGGTGGATACCTCTGCGATCGCATCAGTCAACATGGCTGTTGATTACAACGACCTCGGCGCCAATCTGCAGAGCTATCTGGACAAGTTCAACCACATCTTTGACAAGTAAGATCATCTGAAACGGGGCATGCCATTCCGTTGAGAGGGACGGCATGCCCTTTTTAAGGAGAACGATATGGCGAACGTGAAATTTGATAACATCACCGTCAGCTACGGGAACCATACAGTCCTGAAAAATTTCTCGCTGGAAGTGGAGAGCGGGAGAATTGTCTGTCTGGTGGGCCCGTCCGGCTGCGGCAAGACCACACTCGTTCGTGCACTTCTGGGACTGAACAAACCGGAGACCGGCGTGATCACGGTCGGGGACAGATGCCTGTTTGATGCGAAAAAGCGCGTCAATGTCCCGGCTGAAAAGAGAAACATCGGCATTGTCTTCCAGGACTATGCCGTATGGCCGCATATGACGGTTCTGGAGAATGTGTGCTATCCGCTCAAAAAACAGAGGCGGCCGAAGGATGAAATCCAGAAGCGCGCCATGCATGCCCTTGAGCAGGTGCATATGACCGAATATGCAAAGCATCTGCCCAATCAGCTCTCCGGCGGTCAGCAGCAGCGCGTGGCCATTGCCCGTGCCCTGGTGGTGGACAGTGATGTGCTGGTCATGGATGAACCCATTACCAACCTGGATGCCAAGCTCCGAGAGGAAATGCTGCTTGAAATCCGCATGATCCAGAAGCGCCTGAACGCAACGATCCTGTACATTACACACGATCAGCAGAGCGCACTCCAGCTGTGCGACAAAATGGCGATCATGCAGCAGGACGGCACATTGTGCCAGTACGGGACGGATGAGGAAATCATCCTGCATCCGGCCAACCGGTTTACCTTTGAGTTTATCGGCGTGTCCAACTTTATCCCGATTGAAAAAGGTCCAGCCGGTGCTGTGCTCAAATGCGGCGGCGCGTCCCCGATTCCCTACGACGGGGAAGTGCCCCAGGAAGCCCTCGGCGGCGGGTATGAGCTGGGCGTCAGGCCCAATGATATCGTGTTTGATCCATCTTCACCCATTCAGGCGCATGTCACTTCCCGTGTCTTCCTCGGCAGTGAATACAACTACTTCCTGAACATTGGCGAGAAGCAGGTCCGCGTGCAGCAGAGCATGCTGGATGCGCGCACGCGCGGTGTGGCGAAGGAAGGGGAGACCGTGGGCATCCGTTTCCTGAACACCCGCTTCTATCCTGCAAAGAAAGGAGAACAGACGGTATGAAACGCTATGACGGAGCCAGTGCGGAACTGGCGGCAGTCGACGGGCGCAAACGCCTGAACATGGACAAAGTCATGACAGCCGTCTGCTTTGTCCTCCTGCTGATCATTGTGGTCATCCCGATTGTGATGATCATCTACAATGCCTTCTTCAATGAGGGCAGGCTTGAACTGGGCACCTTTGTGGACCAGATCAAAGAGGAAAAGAACCTTTCCGCCATGTGGAATACCCTGAAGATCGCCATTGGTGCAACCATCCTCGGCACGATCATGGGCGTGTTCTATGCATGGCTGCTCGGACGCAGCGATATCCCGGCCAAAGGCCTGATGCGCGCGCTGTTCAATATCCCGTACATGTTCCCGCCGTTCCTCGGCGCCATGGCCTGGGATATGATGTTCAACGGCCGCTCCGGGTACATCAACAAATTCCTCCGCACGCTGTTCGGCCTGAAGACGATGCCGATCAATATCAACTCGGTCTGGGGCATCATCTTTGTCGAGGTCAGCTATTATTTCCCCTTTGTTTTCATGCAGGTCGTGTCTGCCCTTGAGCGCATGGACCCCACACTGGAGGAATCCGCGCGCATTGCCGGCGCCAAGCAGCGCCAGGTCATCTGGAAGATCACGCTGCCTCTGGTCAAGCCAGCCATTTCTGCCGGCGCACTGCTGATCCTGACCACGTCCCTTGCACACTTCGGCGTCCCGGCCATCCTCGGATATGCCCGCGGCATTTACACGCTGCCGACCCGCATTTACGCGGTGATATACAATTCCGGCGGATCGTTTGACGGCATCCGGCAGGGCGCTGCCCTCTCGGTTATGCTCGTGGTCGTTGTGTCCCTGGCGCTGATTCTTCAGAACCGGATCCTGTCAGCCGGCAGTTATGACATCATCAAGGGCAAATCCATGCGCCCGACGCTTATCAAGCTTCGCGGCGCAAAGGTCCCGCTGCTGATTCTGGCGATCCTGACCCTGGTGCTGATCGTGATTGTGCCTCTGGTGATGATCGTTCTCATCTCCTTCCTCAAGGCCTACGGTCTCCCGCTGTCCTTTGAGAACTTCACGCTGGATCAGTACAGAACCGTGTTTGCCAGCAACGGCACGATCGATTCCATCAAGAACTCGCTGTTTGCCTCCATTACGGCCGGTGTTGTCTGTATGTTCCTGGGCACGCTCGTCGCCTATGTCGTGCAGAAGATTCGTCCGAAGGGCAAAGGTGCGCTGGAAGTCATTTCCATGCTGCCCTATGCGATTCCCGGCACGGTGCTTTCCATCGGCGTGATCCTTGCATGGAGCGGAAGGATTTTCGGCATCAATCTGTACAACACCATCTGGATCATTCTCGTCGCGTACCTTGCGCGCTACCTTTCCTTCAGTATGAAGACCTCTTCGGCGGCCCTGCTTCAGGTGCACTCTTCACTGGAAGAAGCGGCACGTGTGTGCGGTGCTTCGCACACCGAGAGCCTTGCCGATATTACCCTGCCGCTGATCCGGCCGGCCATGGTATCCGGTTTCTTCCTGATCTTCCTGCCGGCCATGCGCGAAGTGACAACCTCCATTCTGCTGTATGGACCGTACACGCGCACGCTGGGCGTTCAGATCTACTCCCTGCGTGATGCGGGCATGATTCCTCAGGCGGCAGCACTGGCTACGGTGGCCATTGGCATCATTATTGTGCTCAATACCATTGTGACCAAACTGACCAAGGACAGGAAGGGGGTCTGAGCTTCATGGCTGATCAGATCATACTCAGACATGTGACGAAAAAATTCACCACCAAAACCCTGGGTGACATCGTGGCCGTGGACGATTTCAACCTGAATGTCCATGAGGGAGAATGCTTCTCCTTCCTCGGACCTTCCGGCTGCGGAAAATCAACCACCCTGCGCATGATTGCCGGTTTTGAAGACCTGACGGAGGGTGAAATCGAACTGTGCGGACGTCTTGTGTCCAGTTCGAAGAAAAACCTGTATGTTCCTCCGGAAGAGCGCGGACTGGGCATGGTGTTCCAGGCTTTCGCCGTCTGGCCGCACATGAATGTCTTTGAGAATGTTGCATTCCCTTTGAGAATCCAGAAGGTCAATAAGGTCGACATCAACCGCCGTGTGGCGGAAGCCCTGCATCACACCAGCCTGACCGGCCTTGAGAACACCTTCCCGAGCGATCTGTCCGGCGGTCAGCAGCAGCGCATTGCCCTGGCGCGCGCCATTGTCACCAATCCGAAGGTCATGCTTCTGGACGAGCCGCTGTCCAACCTGGACCCGAAACTGAGGGAAACCATGCGCTTTGAGATCAAGGCGCTCCAGCGGAAATTCAACTTTACCATCATCTTCGTGACGCACGACCAGTCGGAAGCCATGGCGATTTCCGACCGCATGATGGTCTGCGACATGGGCAGGATCATGCAGATTGACACACCGGAGAATCTGTACAACAAGCCCTGCAACCGGTTTGTGCACAACTTCCTGGGTGAGAGTACCTTTATCAATGTGGAAATCCGTGATGGCAAAGCATACCCGAAGGGACATCCGGAGCAGGCGCTGGATCTGCCTGTGCCGCCGGATGCGGCCCGTGAGATGGTGGTCGCCACCCGCCCCAACGAGATCGCACTGAAAGGTCCCGACGGGACCGGGTTTACGACCCACATTGAGAAGCGTATTTTCCTCACCGACCGTACCGAATACCTGGTTTCTGTCGGCAATCAGCTGCTGAAGGTGCAGACGCCGCATCGTGTGGCCTTCTCCGAGGGCGAAGCGTGCAGCGTGCACTTCGTGGAACCCATGTGGTACCCGGCAGACGATGAGCAGGCAGAAAAAGAACGTCACAGAAGACAGCTTGTCTGATGGGACAGACACGAACCCGGCAGGATGCGTCCTGCCGGGTTTTGTTCTGTGGATGTCTCGTGAAACAGGCTCTTGCAAAAGACGCGCTTTTCATTCAGAATAGCAGGGAAATCAGCACGAGCGGAGGATGAGTACATGCAGATCAGAATGTACCCGGAACGGAAAGGAAAAGCACTTGGCAATCTGTTTGGTCTCTTTTTTGAAGATCTGAACCATGCAGCGGACGGCGGATTGTATGCGGAACTGCTGCAGAACAGGGACTTTGAGTTTGACAGCGTGGACCGGCCTGAATACACCCCGCTGACCGGATGGGCTCCGGTCGGACACCCGAAAATCACACTCAGAACCGAGGATGCACCCTTTCCACGGAATCCCCACTATGTGCGTGTTCAGGGACGTGTGCATATGGGCATCAGCAACCTCGGATATGGCGAGGGGATTCCTGCGCAGAAAGGAAGAACCTGCCGGCTGACATTGTGGGCACGCTCGGAAAAATCCATCGCGCTCTGTGCCGGACTGTGCGGTGCGCGTGCAGTCATTGAACTGGGGAAGGACTGGGAAAAGCATGAAGTCCTGCTGACACCGGAGTATACCGACTGCGCAGCGCGGCTTCTTCTGACCGCACAGAGCGACGGATCCTTTGAGATTGCCTTCGCGTCCCTGATGCCTCTGGATACCTGGAAGGGAAGGAAGAACGGACTCAGGGCCGACCTGGTTGAGGCCCTGGCTGAGATGAAGCCGCGTTTTCTGCGCTTTCCGGGCGGCTGCCTGACGCATGACGGACAGCTGGATCCGGATGCAAGAGATGGGATCTATAACTGGAAACGGACGCTGGGTCCGGTGGAAAACCGGCCGGGCAGGCGAAACAACTGGGGTTACCACCAGACCATGGGCATTGGCTTTTATGAGTATTTCCTTCTGTGCGAGGATCTGAACTGTGAGCCGCTGCCGGTGGTCAACGGGGGACTGGACCCGCACCACCTTCGCTTTGCACAGGGGGAACTGCTGGAAGAATATATCCGGGATGCTGTGGACCTGATTGAATTTGCAAAGGGCAGCACGGATACGTACTGGGGCGGCATCCGGGCAGAAATGGGACATCCGGAGTCCTTCCGTCTCCGGTATCTGGCCGTGGGCAATGAGGAAATCCATCAGGAATTTCACGAAAACATGACACGGTTTGCGCAGGCTCTCCGTAAAGCAGATCCGGAGATTGAACTGATCGGCAGTGCGGGCCCGGTTTGCGATGGAAAGCCCTATGAGATGGGCTGGGAGTACGCACGCAGACAGAAACTGGAATATGTGGATGAACACTATTACCAGGCGCCGGAATGGTTCCTGGCCAATGTGGACCATTATGCGTCGTACCCTGCCG
The DNA here is from genome assembly GCA_002350845.1 of Christensenella sp. UBA2853. GTDB lineage: Bacteria > Bacillota > Clostridia > Christensenellales > Aristaeellaceae > UBA2943. Next base: position 145,087 of record DEFL01000033.1, on the reverse strand, counting down.
ACGGGCCGAAAGTGTTCCTCGGGGAGTACGCATCCTGGGGAAACCGCATGGAGAACGCACTGGCGGAAGCGGCCTATATGACGGAACTGCAGAAAGCGCCGGCGGTGGCTCTGGCCTGCTACGCACCAATGTTCTGCAATGTCCATTATGTCAACTGGCAGCCGGACATGATCTGGTTTGACGGACACCGGGTCTGCAGAACAGTCAATTATCATGTGCAGAGCATGTTTATGCGCCATCAGGGAGATACCGACATCCCTGTGGAAACGGATGACAACCGCACGGTCTGCGAGCAGGAATATCGTCCATCGGGACGGATTTATGTTCTTGCGGATGACACGGACATGCTCTTTGACGGGATCCGGCTGGAGACCGCGGACGGCACCCGGGAATGGTCGAAGTGTGAACTGCACGGCGAGGAGGAAATGATCCTCGGCAGTCTGGAAGGGGACTTTACCCTGACCCTCCACTGCCGGAGAAATGGCGGAAAGAAAGGCATCCTGATCCGTTTTGGATGGCAGGATGAGGACAACTACGATCAGTGGACGCTCGGCGGATGGCAGAATTCGGACTCAGGAATCGAACAGCGCATCCGGGGACGGAGCAGCTGCCTGACGCAGAATAATTTCTCCATGCAGGACGGCAAGGAATACGAGATGACCCTTCAGGTGAAGGGAAATGTCATCACGGCCTTCATCAACGGGGAGCAGGTGCATTACATGGCGGTTCGCCCGCTGGTCACCCGGCAGCTCTATCTGGCGGGCAGTGTTGAGGAAGAGAACGGAGATGTTATTCTCAAGGCCGTGAACATCCATGCGGAGGATGTCAGCACAGAGATTGAGATTCCCTGCGAGTCCTATACGGCGGAAACGCTGCAGGGTGCACCGGAAAGCAGGAACACCCTGGAATCTCCGGATGCGGTTGTGCCCAAAGTGACAACGGGACAGGGCGGAAACCGGGTTGCATACACATTCCCGGGACATTCAGTGACCGTCCTCCGCTTCAGGGGAACATCCCGGTAAGACGAAAAAAAACGCACACAGCAGCAGGCGGCTGAACACTTGGTGTCCAGCCGCCTGTTTACAAATATGCATCTGTTGCTCTGCGCTCAGTCAAGGGAAGCATACATGGAGGCCATGAGCTTGGGAATGAAGCGGTAGTGATCTCCGGGCAGGTTGGTGGTGAGATACACGCAGGTCAGGTTTTCTTTCGGGTCGACACAGAACCAGTTGCCGAAAGCCCCGTCCCAGCCCCATTCGCCGACGGAACCGTTGATATCCGCAATCTCCGGGTTTGTCATGACACGGACGCCCAGACCGTACCCGTACCCGCGCTGGGTATCCCAGTTGTGCGTGGCCTGCTGGGCAGGGGTCAGGTGATCTGTGGAGATCAGATCAATTGTTTTCCGGCCGAGAATCCGCACACCGTCGAGCGATCCGCCGTGGAGCAGCATCTGGGCGAAACGGGAGTAATCCCGGACCGTGGAATAGAGTCCGCCACCGCCGCCTTCAAACAGCGGCTTTTCGGTGGGCACTTTTCGATCGGCCGGCTTCATGCTGTCATGGATATGATAGATGGTGGCCACCCGGTCGAGTTTTTCCCGGGGCACATAGAAGCCGGTATCCTGCATGCCGAGCGGGTCAAAGATGTGTTCTTTCAGATAGTCTCCGAGCGTCTGACCGGAGAGGACTTCAATGACGGCACCGAGGACATCAATGGAGAAGCCGTACATCCACTGCTGGCCGGGCTCAAAGGCCAGAGGCAGCTGGCCGACCCAGTTGCAGTAATCCACGGTCTGCGGACGTGAAACACCACGGGCCATCTGTTCCTCTTCCTTCTCCAGCCGGATTCGGGCGGCCGCGTTCTCTTTTCCCGCGTAGGGGACGCCGCTGGTCATGGTGAACAGCTGGCGCATGGTGACTTCGCCCTTGGCAGGAAGAACCTCCACGCTGCCTTCCGCGTTTTCCCTGGCAATGGAGGGATGTTTGAAGCCGGGAAGATAGGCGCTCACCGGATCCCAGAGCTTGAACAGCCCCTGTTCATAGAGCTGCATGATGCCGGCAACCGTAATGACCTTGGACATGGAAGCGATGGCAAAGATGGTATCATCGGCCATCGGAACCTTCTTTTCAAGATTGGCACAGCCGCCGTGGCCTTCAAAGAGGACTTCATCACTGCGCATAATCCGGGCGGCATATCCGGCGATCTGGCCGGAAGAAACAAAGCGGTCGAGGGTGTTTTGAACAAGCTGCATCAGGAAGTCTCCTCTCTTTTTCTGAATGGATCAGGAGGACATGAAATCGCGGAATCCCTGGGTAAGGTTTGCAGGAAAACGACGGCTTTCCTGTCTCCCGGATGCATTCTGTTTGGTTTTGCTCTGCTGCCTCATGATATCAGAGCGATGAACAGAAAGCAATGGTGCAGAGGAAACACCGGCAGCAAAAAAAACGCATGCGGAAGACAGGACAGCCGCTGCATTCAGCATGCGTGTTGAACATCAGAGTCCGGACAGGGAACTTACGACATATAGCGGATCATGGCCTGCACAGCGACCTTTGCATCATTGGCAGCGGCCACCACCGTGTTGGAGCCATGCACCACATCCCCGGCTGCGAAAACGCCGGGAACAGAGGTCATATAGTTTTCATCAATGGCGAGCAGCCCGCGGTCCGTCGGTTCCAGGCCTTCCGTTGTCAGGAGAAGCTTGTTCTTCGGGGCCTGGCTGACAGCGAGAATGGTGGAATCGGCATGCACCTGCAGGGGCTCATCCTCATAGCCCGTGATTTTGCCGTCTTCATCAAAAACGGCAACCTTGAAGACAGGGCCTTCTTCCGTGATCTTCTGAATGGCATAGCCGAAGGCGAACTCTGCCCCGTCAAGCCGGGCGTAGTCCACCTCCGCCTGACTGGCGGCGACTCGCTTGGACCGGGCGTAGAGCGTGACCGACTGAGCGCCGTGACGCAGGGCTGTGCGGGCCACATCCATGGCCACATTGCCCATGCCGATGATCGCGACGGTTTCTCCGAGCTTGTGTGCCGCGGGATTGGCCAGGTAGGAAATGCCGAAATGTACATTGGCCAGGCTTTCGCCTTCAATGCCCAGTGTCTTGGGACGCCAGACACCGGTGGCGACAAAGACAGAGGCATACCCGTCACGGAAAAGATCCCGGATGGTCAGCGCCTCACCGAATGCCGTATTGGGGCGGAAGAGAATGCCCATTCTCTGCATCAGATGCTGATAACGGGTGATAAAGGTCTTGGGAAGACGGAAATCCGGAATGCCGTATTCCAGCATGCCGCCGATCTGATTGTTGTCATCAAACACGGTGACGTCATATCCGTTCCTGGCCAGCTCAATGGCGGCAGTGAGACCCGCAGGGCCTGCGCCGATGACGGCGACCTTTTTGCCTTTCTTTTCGACCTGTTCGATCTTCATGCGGTCAAGGTAGGCATCGGAAACAAACCGCTCGATATTGTAGAACGTGACCGGTGCGCCTTTGTGATTGAGAACACAGTGCCCTGTGCACTGTGCTTCATGGTCACAGACGATGGAGCAGATCACAGACATCGGATTGTTGTCAAAAAGCATCTTGCCTGCTTCCATCAGACGGTTTTCCTTGAATTCCCGGATGACCTGCGGAATCGGGGTATGGATGGGACAACCTTCCTGACACATGGGTTTCCTGCACTGGAGGCAACGATTGGCTTCTGTGAGAATGCGAACGGCCATGAGCAGACTCCTTCCTGATGATCGTGCTGTTTGCTGTACGATACAGTAACAAATCGATAGGTTATTGTAACATGATCCTGTGGAAGGAACAAGGAAAAACAGATACTGCGGAAATGCGGAAATGGAATTCAGAGACAAAGTATTGACTCTTTTCATCCGTAAACATACAATGCTTATGCGGCCGGAAATGCCTTATCAGAAATACGCTATGGAGCGTTTTTTTGGCTGAAAAAGAAAAGATAAAGAGGATGTTGCATCGTGAAATTAATGAGAACAGAGGATGCCGTCGGACAGGTCCTGTGTCATGACATCACCCAGATTATCAAGGGTGTGACCAAGGACGCTGTATTCCGCAAGGGGCATATCATCCGTGAAGAGGATATTCCTGTGCTTCTTTCAGTGGGAAAGGATCACATTTATATCTGGGAAAACAATGAAAATGTGCTCCATGAAAATGATGCAGCACAGATCCTGTATGAAATCAGTGCAGGGGAGAATATCCGTCCGTCTGCTGTCAAGGAAGGCAAGATTGAACTGATTGCCACCTGCGACGGACTGCTGAAGATTGACCGCAGCAAACTGATTGCGGTGAACTCGCTGGGTGAAATGATGATTGCTTCACGCCACGGCGATTTCCCGGTCCGGGAAGGCGACAAACTGGCTGGCACGCGTGTGATCCCGCTGGTTATTGAGAAGGAAAAGATGGAGCGCGCAAAGCAGGTCTCGGAAGGCGGTCCGATTTTCCATGTCCGTCCGTTCCGTGCCCGCAGGTACGGCGTGGTGACAACAGGCAATGAAGTGTTCCATGGCCGCATTCAGGATACGTTCACCCCTGTGATTCAGGCCAAGTTTGCAGAGTATGGCTGCGAGATGATGGGGCATGAGATCAGCGATGACAATCATGAGCGCATCACCGGGTGCATTCGAAAGCTGCTCGATGAAGGCGCGGAGATGGTTGTCTGCACCGGCGGCATGAGTGTGGACCCGGATGACAAGACGCCGCTGGCGATCAAAAATACCGGCGCGAGGATCGTTTCCTATGGCGCCCCTGTGCTCCCCGGCGCCATGTTCCTTCTGTCCTATTACGGAGAAAACCAGATCCCGGTGCTTGGACTTCCTGGCTGCGTGATGTATGCCGGAAGAACCATTTTCGACCTGGTGCTGCCGCGGCTGCTGGCGGATGACCCCGTCACAGCGCAGGACCTTGCGCAGTACGGTGAGGGCGGACTGTGCCTTGGCTGCAAGCCGTGCACGTTCCCGAACTGTGGTTTTGGAAAATAACATGGAAAGCAGGCTGAACTGATGAATGAACAGCTGACCCATTTCGATAAGGACGGCCATGCGATCATGGTCGATGTGACGGAGAAGCAGGAGACTTCGCGGGAAGCGGTTGCGAAAGGATATATCCGGGTAAGCGCAGACACCATGACGGCGATCCTGGAAGGCACGGCGAAAAAGGGAGATGTCCTGGGCGTGGCAAGAGTGGCCGGCATTATGGCGGCCAAGCGCACCAGTGATCTGATTCCGCTGTGCCATCCGCTGCCGCTGGGAACGGTCCGCGTGGATTTTTCCTGCGATGTCGAGCACCTGACCGTCCACTGCGCCTGCACGGCGAAAGTCACCGGGCAGACCGGCGTGGAGATGGAAGCGCTCACCGGCGTGTCTGTCGCCCTGCTGACGGTGTATGATATGTGCAAGGCCATTGACAAGAAAATGGAGATCGGCGGAATTCATCTCGCGCGCAAGTCAGGCGGAAAGAGCGGCCTGTTCATCAATGATTCAGACGGAGGGGCTGTCCATGCTTGACAAAATGGGCAGGGAGATCGATTATCTGCGCATTTCCATTACAGACCGGTGCAATCTGCGCTGCATCTACTGCATGCCGGAGGATGGCATCCCGGATATTCAGCATACAGATATTCTCTCCTATGAGGAAATTGTCCGCATTGTACGGCAGGCCGCAGAGCTGGGCATCCGCCATCTGCGCGTGACTGGCGGTGAGCCCATGGCGCGCAGGGGCTGTCTGGATCTGATCCGGATGCTCCATGCAGTCCCGGGGATTGAAACCATCTCCATGACGACCAATGGCCTTCTGCTTGACGGCCGTGTCCGTGAGGCCTGTGATGCCGGTCTGACGGCTGTCAATCTGAGTCTGGACGCCCTGGATCCGGAACTCTATCGCAGGATGACCCGCGGCGGGGATGTCACGAAAGTGATGCGTGTCCTCCGGGATGCGGCAGCGTGCGGGCTTTCGGTCAAAATCAATGCGGTGCCTGTGCGCGGACTGAACGAACAGGAACTGCCAGGCCTTGCGGAACTGGCCAGGAACAGCGGCGTTTCCGTGCGCTTTATTGAGCTGATGCCGCTTGGGTGCGGCGCAGACCTGCAGCCGGTGCCCACAGAAGAGATCCGCGAAAGAATGGAAGCGTGTTTCGGCACCATGCAGGAAGACACGAAACGGCGCGGGTACGGGCCGGCCTATTATCTGCGGCCGGAAGGATTTAAGGGAAGCATCGGGTTTATCAGCCCGCTGAGCCATGAGTTCTGCGGACAGTGCAACCGGGTGCGGCTGACATCGGACGGACAGCTGAAACTCTGCCTGAATCATTCGGCAGGGGTGGATCTGCGCACGCTGCTGCGCGGCGGCGTGGAGGATGCGCAGCTCAAAGAGGTTCTTCGCACAGCAATAGAAAGAAAACCGGAGCGTCATGGCTTCCATGAATCCGTGGCGGACCGTGAGAACCGGCGAATGAATGAAATCGGAGGATGAAATCATGGCGGAAAACAGGACAGAGCAGCGCCCCTGGCAGGCGGCTGTCATTACGCTCAGCGATAAAGGCGCAGCCGGGCTGCGCGAGGACAAAAGCGGTCCCGCGATTGTGCAGCGCCTTCGTGAAAACGGCTATGATGTTGTCGAAGCCCTGCTTCTCCCGGATGACCGGGAAAAGCTTGCCGCAGAACTGATCCGGCTTTCGGATGCGCTGCAGCTGGATCTGATTCTGACCACCGGGGGAACCGGATTTGGACCGCGGGATACGACGCCGGAGGCAACCCTGAGCGTCATGACACGCAACGCACCGGGGATTGCCGAGGCGATCCGTGCTGCATCGCTTCAGATCACGAAGCATGCCATGCTCTCCCGCGCGGTATCGGTCATCCGCGGAAAAACGCTGATCATCAATCTTCCGGGAAGCCCCAAAGCCTGCATGGAAAGCATGGACGTCTTTATGGACGCGATACCCCATGCCATGGGTCTGCTGCGCGACGAAGTACGCGACTGCGCACGGACCTGAAATCATTCTGCAGGTGTTCATACCTTCTGACTCCACGGCATGTAAATCCATGCCTGGATATAAAGAATCCCTGAAATATGGGATGATATGAGGAGGGTGTTTTATGAACACCAGAAAACCCATTGCCCTGATGATCGCGCTGATGATGGCGCTGACAGCACTCTGCGTTCCTGCTGCAGCGGAAAGCAGCACGGAACTCATCGTCTTTGCCGCCGCGTCCATGACGGAAACGCTGACGGAACTGAAGACGGCATACGAGGCGGCGAATCCGGGCGTTTCGCTGATTCTGTCCTTTGAGTCTTCCGGCACGCTGAAGACACAGATTCAGGAAGGCGCGGAATGTGATCTCTTTATTTCCGCAGGCCAGAAGCAGATGAATCAGCTGGACATCTCAGCGGACGCAGCCGTGAATACCGAAGGACTGGACATGGTGCTTCAGGGATCCCGGATCAATCTTCTGGAAAACAAGGTCGCACTGGTCGTGCCGGAAGGCAATCCCAAGGGAATCGAATCGTTTGACGATCTTGCGGAAAAGCTTGGGGCCGGCACCGTGTTCATGGCCATGGGCAACAGCGATGTTCCTGTCGGCCAGTATACGCAGAAGATTCTTGCGTTCTATGGACTGGATGAAGCGGCACTGGCCAATGCCGGCACGCTGACCTACGGCACGAACGTCAAGGAAGTGACCACCCAGGTCAAGGCTGCCTCCGTCGACTGCGGCGTGGTGTACGGGACCGATGCATTCTCTGCCGGGCTGGAGATCGTTGACACGGCAACGGCTGAAATGTGCGGTCAGGTGATCTACCCCGCGGCCGTAATGAAGGAGAGCAGACACCCCGAAGCAGCACAGGCCTTCCTGACCTGGCTGACAGGGGAAGAAGCGTCTGCAGTGTTCTCCGCTGTGGGCTTCACACCCGTGCCTCAGGAGTAACTGAGCGGCTCTTACCCTGCCCCGCCGGGCTGTATGCTTCCCGGCGGGGCTTTCCGAACAGATGGAGTACGACCTATGTTTGCATATCTGTCAACCATCAGCCTGTATCCTCTGTGGAACTCGCTGCGCATTGCGGCCATTGCAGGCGTGCTGGTCTTTTTTGCGGGCATTCTCTGTGCCTATTATGTTGCCAGACTGCCCAGAGTGATCAAGGGCATTCTGGATGTCATCCTGACATTGCCCATGGTCCTGCCGCCGACCGTCTGCGGCTATTTTCTTCTGCTTGTTTTCGGCGCGAAGCGTCCTCTGGGCATCTTCCTTCAGCAGTTCGGCATCCGGTTTGTCATGACCTGGTATGGCGGCGTGCTTTCCGCGTTTGTCGTGGCGTTCCCGCTCATGTACCGAACAGCCCGCGGCGCGTTTGAGAGTTTTGACGAAAACCTGGCCTATTCCGGGCAGACCCTGGGTCTTTCCAATACGTACATTTTCTGGCGCATCCGCATACCGGCCTGCCGGCAGGGCATTCTGGCCGGTGTGGTTCTGGCCTTTGCCAGGGCACTGGGGGAGTATGGCGCAACCTCCATGCTTATCGGCTATACGCCCGGACGCACGGCCACCATCTCCACCACGGTGTATCAGCTGTGGAGAACCAATGATGAGATGGGTGCCTTCTTCTGGGTCGCGGTGAACCTGGTCATCAGCGCTGTGGTCCTTCTGGCGGTCAATCTGCTTGAACGCAGACAGAAAAAGGCGGTGAAGGCATGAAGCTGAAGGTGGATATCGAAAAGCGCCTTGGTGACTTCTGCCTGCGCACAGCGTTTGAAGCGGAAGAGGGCATCACCGGACTGCTCGGCGCGTCCGGCAGCGGGAAAAGCATGACGCTCAAATGCATCGCCGGCATTGAGCGTCCGGACCGGGGAACAATCGAACTGGACGGCGTCACACTCTTTGATTCATCCAGAGGCATTGACCTGCCTCCCCAGAAACGGCATGTCGGGTATCTGTTCCAGAACTATGCGCTGTTTCCCAATATGACCGTGCGGCAGAATATCCTCTGCGGACTGCACCACGAAAAAGACAAAGCCGTCAGGGAGAAACAGCTGGAGACCATGCTCTCCACCTTTGGTCTCACAGGCCTGGAAAAGCACAAACCTGCCCAGCTCTCCGGAGGACAGCAGCAGCGGGTGGCACTGGCACGGATTCTGGTGACAAAGCCGCAGCTTCTTCTCCTGGATGAACCATTTTCGGCACTGGACAGTTATCTGAGACTGCGCCTGCAGCTTGAAATGCGGGAAACTCTTGTCTCTTTTGGCGGACCGGTACTCATGGTGACGCATGACCGGGATGAGGCGTATAGGATGTGCGACCGGATCGCCGTGATGGACAACGGACGCACCGCAGCGCCGAAGAAGACCAAGGAGCTGTTTGCCAATCCGGAAACCCTGTCCGCAGCGGTGCTCACCGGGTGCAAAAACAGGGCTGCGGCGCGCAAAGTCGGAGAGTATGAGATGGAAGTGCCTGAGTGGGGGATTCATCTGACGACGGCGCTTCCGCTGAGGGATAATCTGTGCGGCGTTGCCATTCGTGCCCACTATTTCCAGCCGCGCTCGGACCGCAACCGCTTCCCTGTGCTCTTTGTGCGGGAAATGGAAGAACCTTTTGAATGGGTGATTCAGTTCCGCATCCCCGGACAGAAGGAACAGACGGAAAACCTGTGGTGGAGACTGCCCAAGGACCGTCGGCCGCAGAAAATGCCGGAAGCACTCGGGATTGCGCCGGAGAATGTGCTTCCCCTGTATCCGACAGAAGACCTGTGAATGGGACAAAAAAAGCGCGCATCCGAAAGGATGCACGCTGTCTGAAACGACAGACATTAGGGACACAGCGACGGATCTGAGCGGAACCAGGACAGGATCTGCTCTTTCTGCTCCTGTGTCAGGCGGACCTCTTCGCCGCCGATGGATACACTGACGGCCTGTTTCCCGTGATGGGTGCAGCCGGCAGCACAGAAAAGCGCGTTCTTCTTTGTCAGGCCGTCATTGAGCGGCACGTCGAGTGCCTCGGTGACAGGGGTGTCCGGCAGATGCGTCTCAAGAAAGTCGAGCAGTTCTTCTGCCTGTGTCAGCGGATCAAACGCCGGATGCGGAAGCGACACGCCTTCCACACATGCAATGCGCCCGACATAGGCAAGGGTGTAATCATTGGTTCTCTCCAGTGCATCTGCTTCTTCCCGGGCGGCAACCAGACGGGGCACAGGGGATGCTGCGTCCCCTTCGAGCAGCACCCAGTCCATCCCTTCAAACGAACGGAGAATCTGTGAAAGCGGAAGACGCTCGGGATAAATGAGCGAGGTTTCACGCTTGCCGCGTGCACAGACCAGATTGGCGCCGGCGAGCATATGTCTGCGCGTATTGGTCCCTTTCTGATCAATGGAAAAGGCAGGACACCCGATACTCTTGCAGGTGCCGACGGTCTGTCCGCGCCTGCGGATGGCTTTGACCAGTTCTGTGACGGTTGTGGTTTTTCCTGAACCCCGTACCCCGATCAGTGTGACAATCTTCATGTCATTTCCTCCGGACTTGTTCTGATCTTCGAATCATTATACTTACGAATGCTTTTGCTGTAAAGCACAAGGAGGCTTCCTATGCAAACCCCTGAAACGGCTCTGAAACTGCTGCTCGAACATGCATTTCCCTCTGAACGGACTCAAACCTGCTCTCTTCCGGATGCACTTGGCCGTGTCCTGGCAGAGGATGTGGTCTCCCCGATGTCGGTTCCGCCCTTTGATCGTTCGCCGCTGGACGGCTATGCCCTGAAGAGTGTGGATATTGAAGGGGCGACCCAAGAAAAACCGGCCTGCCTGCGGGTGATCGGGGAGGCGGATGCGGGCTGCACGGTGCATTTCACCGTTGCTTCCGGGGAAGCGCTGCGCATCATGACAGGGGCACCGGTGCCGGAGAGCTGCGACTGCGTGATCCGTCAGGAAGATACGGATGAGGGCATGGAAACGGTACAGATTTTTGCGTCTGTCCGCTCAGGCATGAATATCGTACGCGCCGGAGAGGATGTCCAGAAAGGCGCCCTGATCCTGAAGGCAGGGACCCGTCTGAACAGCGCAGCGCTGGGTGTGCTGGCCAGCCTTGGATGCACCGGGGTGAAAGTGTTCGATGCTCCGCGCGTTCTTCTGGTGTGCACCGGAGATGAGCTGGTTCAGCCCGGTGAAGCACTGGAATACGGGAAAATCTATGATTCCAGCAGGACCAATCTTACGGCCCGTATGCGGGAGCTGGGATGCGAAGTGACGGCTGTTCCCAGCCTGCCGGATGATCCTGCATGTGTTGCGCAGGCGATTGAGAAAGCGCTCCCGGATGTGGACATTGTGGTGACAACCGGTGGCGTATCGGTCGGGAAAAAGGATATCATGCATCAGGTTCTCCCACTGCTGGGGGCCGAGCGCCTTTTCTGGAAAGTGGCCATGAAGCCCGGGAGTCCGCTCCTGTGCGCAACGGTGCAGGAAAAGCTGGTGATCTGCCTTTCAGGCAATCCGTTTGCGGCACTGGCCGGGTTTGAACTGTTTGCCAAGCCGGTTCTTCAGGTGATCTCCGGCTGCACGGAACCTGTGAATCGCCGCATGCAGGCGGTGCTTCGGGGTTCGTTCCGCAAGGGCAGCCCGCAGCGACGGATGATCCGCGGTACGGTCTGGGCAGGTGAAGTGTCGGCAACGCCCGGCATGCAGACCAACGGAGCACTCTCCGCCATGATTGGCTGCAACTGTCTGATCGATATCCCTGCGGGAAGCGGGCCGCTCGAGGAAGGCAGCCTGGTTGATGTCATTGTATTGTAAAAGGCGGCAGGCTTTGTCCTGCTGATATCGAAAAGCTCCGGGCAAAATGCTCCGGGGCTTTTCATGTCTCAGGTTGAATGCGCAGGAAAGCGCTGTGGATCGCCGTACCATGTGGGGGTCATTCCGGGACAGTAGATGGCGATGCCTTCTGAAGCGGCAAAATCAGCGGCCAGACTGCCTACGGCCTTCTCTGTACATAGAACCGGGATGGAAACACGCGCTGCTTTCCTGACGACCTCAAGACTGATCCGTCCGCTCGTGCAGAAGATACACCCTGTCAGATCCATCTCTGCCTCCAGCGCTTTCCCAACAGCAGCATCAAGTGCATAGTGGCGGCTGATATCACGGGCGGTCACATACTGACCGTCATTCCCAATGACAGCCACATGTTCACCCGCCTGCCTGGGTGCAAGGCGAAGCAGAGAGAGCAGATCGTCCAGGCGCGAGGGACTGCATGGAAAAGGTGCTGTTTTCCGATGTGAAGAGACGGCATGGGCTTTCGAAGCGGCTGTTGTGATGGCCCAGCAGGGATCCGGGCCGGATTCGGCGTGGATGTCTGTCACATCGGAAAGGCTGCAGATCAGCCCTTCTGTGAGCAGGTGACCGATCAGGAGTACTTTCCCCTGACCGGGGGAACAGAGAAGCGGCGGCTGAGGCCGTCCATTCAGGCTCCATGCCAGCAGGGATTCATGCATCAAGGGCAAGACGGATCAGCTCCTGTCCGTGTCATGATAAGAAAATCCCTCTGCGGTGAGGGCCGTCAGAGGGATCCGGAAAACATGGCTGGAAAATGGGACGATTATTCGTCGCCTTCCTGTGCTTCAGCACCGTTGGCGAGTGCACGTGCATACTTTTCACTCATGAGATCAATCGAGAAGAGATAGGGTTCACCATTGATCGCAGCGGTGCATTCGCGGATATCCTTGTATTCCTCGGAAGCCTTCATCTGGGCAATGATGGCCTTCATGGCTTCGCGGTCGAGGAAGAAAGGCTGACGGGCAAAATAGTAAAGCGGTGTAGGGGTGGGAAAGGCTTTGCAGTTGAAGCGGACCATCTCGGCCACGGTTCTGCAGTCATCCTTTTCTGTGGTGAGCATGGCGATCTTGGCATAGTTGTGTGCCATGGTCTCCTCACAGTAGTAGTATGTGTCCTTCTGTCCCTTGACCTTGAAGATATCTGCACAGGTGGGGTCGGCAGCCATTTCTTCAAGCAGCTTGTCGATCTCTTCCTCATCCTTTGAGATCAGAGCAACCGGTGTAATCAGACCGCTGGCACTGCGCTCACGGATAAAGTCCGCCAGCAGCTGAGCCTTGGTTTTTTCCGGTTCTTTCTCTTCTTCAGGGGCAGGAGCCGGGTCGGGCTCGGAAGGCGGGAAGGGGTCATTGACTTCCGGGAGTGTCTGAAGAAAGTCAAGAAGATCGGGCTTGTCTTCCTGCGGGGCAGCGCTCTGAGCAGCAGCTTCTGCTGTCTCCTGAGCCTTGTGCATCGCGGGATCGAGAGCATCACTGAATTCTCCGGGCATATCGCTGGGCTTCAGCTCCACTTCTTTTGCAAACCCGGGCTTACGGCGTCCAAAAAGAGCCATATCGCATCCTCCTTTGGGAAAGGTTGATATAAAGAAACACCTGCATGGCCTGCCATGCAGGTGTTTCCCTGTCAGTTTAGATCAGGCCGAGTTCTTCCAGCTTGTCAGCGCAGTCGCCGAGATCAAACTTCTCGAGCGTCTCACGGGTAGGAATACCGGTTTCCTTGTTCCAGCCCATGGCTTCATACCACATATCCAGGGACTTCTCCCAGTCTTCGCGGTCGAGCTTGACGGTGCCTTCTTCGAAAGGCTTGAAGTCGGGCTCTTTGTCGAAGACCCAGTCGGATACACGGTCGTGATCCTTGCGCAGGTTGGTGCTGCCCAGGTTCAGCTTGAAGCTGACAGCGGTCATGACACGGAGCAGCTGAGAAATGCGCTCGGAGTCATGTTCCTGATCTTCGCGGGTATATTCTTCACCGAGGACGGCGGTCATATACTTCGCATCCAGATCCAGGTCGCCGATGTACTGGCGCTTCTTGCTGGTGGCGATGGTCATCGGGTACATCCAGTTGCACAGGGTGGCGGAGTCATGCCACTGCTTGCCGATGAATGCCCACTTGGCCAGCTTGATCTTGTTCTCGTTGATGGGGGTGTAATGCTTCTGCGGATCCGTGCAGCCTTCGCCGAAGAAGTGCTCGAGAACCGGCTTGATGATCTCGTTGTAGGGAGCACCGGAGGAGCAGAAGTTGATCAGGTGATGGATCATGCAGTCACGGTTGTACATCATGGAGTACAGCGTGCCGGCCTGCCAGCAGTTTTCCGGACCATGATGGCGCGGGAAACCGTTGTGTCCGATATTGAAGTTCTTGCCATTGACGAAGTCATAGAAGTTCTTGCCGGCCACGTTCTTGGAAGCGTCATCCATGCCCCACTTCTGGTAGAGGCGATAGGTGCCAAGGCCGAGATCGGAGAAGATGCCTTCGCGCATGGCGATGCGGCGATAGCAGTCGACAACCCAGCGGGGATCGCCGGATTCCATCAGAGCCCACGGGATCTTTTCCCATTCGCCGGGATTCTCGCGGTCGATGACGTCCTTGAGAACACCAGTGGTGTAAGCCATGTTGAAGTCTTCGTACAGGTTGCCGTAGTTGCACCATACGCCGTAGTCATCAGCTGCACGGGAACCGGCACCGCCGAGGATCATCTTGGCATCGCCTTCATCAGCGAAGTCATGGGTGGACGGGACGGACTCACCGTTTGCATCGAGGTGGTTCGGATACCACTCAAGCATCTTGATGATGGGCATGCAGGTGTTGGAAACATGGGTCGGCAGGTCATATTCGGCCAGGGGATCCATGTCATACTCGGTATAGCAGCGAACCGGGCAGGAAGAGCATCCACCCTGCTTGACGGTGTACTTTTCAGCGACTTCGCCGAAGTCGAACACGCCCTTGTTGCAGCGCAGAGCAGCAACGTTGATCACGCCGCTGGGCTGCTCGCCGGTATCGATCTGGCCGTGAGGAGCCTTGTCCCAGGTGATGCCGGGGGCACCCTGCCAGCGGTTCTTGGTAGCAACATATTCAGACCAGCTCTGTGCATGGCAGGGCACGGTATGGTTGTTGTTGCCGCCGACGAGATCCTTGATCATGTAGTTGGACAGGAGACGGACTTCCATGGGACGGGCGATCTTGACAGCGCCGGTGCCGCGGACCACGATGCCCTTGCACTTCTTGCTGCCCAGCAGAGCGCCGATTCCGCCGCCGCCGCTGTTGCCGAAGGAAGTGATGATGTTGGACATGGGAACGAGGTTCTCACCGGCAGGACCGATGGTGGCCACGTCGAATTCAGGTCCGTTTTCCTTGGCCAGGGTTGCATTGGCTTCGAACGTGCCCTTGCCCCAGATATGGGAAGCATCTTCGATGGTGACGTTTTCGTCTTCGATCTTGATGTAGACCGGATGATCGCTCTGGCCTTCCACGATCATTGCGTCATAGCCGGCATACTTGAAGGCATGAGCAATGTGGCCGCCCATGTGGGCATCGATGATGGAATAGCCCAGGGACCAGCAGGAAAGCAGGGTGATGTTCATACGACCGGAGCAGGGGACGCCTGAAGCGGTCAGAGGGCCGACGCCAAAGACGCACTTGGCATCCGGTCCGAGGGGATCGGTGTCGAGCGGGACTTCGTCCCAGATGACTTTGTATCCAATGCCCATGCCGCCGATGTAAGGACGATACTTGGGCAGCGTATCTTCTTTCGTGATGGAACCGGTGGTCAGGTTGACACGCAGAATAGTACCTGCCCAGCCGTTAATGCCATTCTTCACAGACATGCTGTTATTCCTCCCGTACGTTTTCGGTCATAGCTGCTCAAACAGCCTGCGATGCAGAGACAATGCGGTCCCAGGGCACGATGGACAGTGCGCCGGAAGGACAGCCTTCAGCACAGGCACCGCACATAATGCACTTGGAGGACTTGTGGGTTACGGGATTGACGGTGGGCATATGCCACGGGCAGGCCTGTACGCAGGCGCCGCAGCCAACGCACTTGTCCGTATCCACACGGCGAATGCCGTTTTCATCGGCATAGATTGCCTGCATGGGGCAAGCATTGCCGCAGGCGGGATCTTCGCACTGACGGCAGGTGTCCGGGAAATAGGTCCAGTTGTCTTCTGTATACAGACCCTGACCATTGCGGCTGCTATACAGATTCCTGGTGACCTTGACTCTTGAAATGTAGCTGGAGCAGCAGCCGTCATTGGTCAGCGTGCAGTTGATTTCGCAGCGCTGGCAGCCGACGCAGCGGTCCATATCCACAACAAGCAGTCCCTGCGGGAAGGCCCAGACACGGACCTTGTCCTCGGCGATGGATTTTTCCGATACGCACAGAACGTTCAGCAGAGACGAGGAAATGGCCAATCCCGCAAGGCTCTTGCCGGAAATCTTGAGGAATTGACGACGGGTGTAGTCCTTATCGAGAAATTTTTTGCGATCCTGGACCTCACTCATACCTAGGGATGCCTCCTTCCAACATCCGCATAAAGCGGCCATACAAATGGGATACCGCAGATGGATATGCAGGGATGCATATCCGCATGCGGCAGAATGCGAACTCCTTCGCAAAAGGCAAGCACCCCTGTTGCCAGGAATACTCAATGGCCTGCATGGCCGCGTGGGTCATTACAGGCTTGGAGTCCTCGTTTTGCTCAATGAGATAGTACCATAGATTCGGGCGGTTGTGAAGAGAAAAAAGCACAAGAAATGATAAATATGGTATAAATTTTAACCAGTTAGGCTAGGCTAACTGCGGAATGGAGACCAATCGGTGGGCGGAAACCGTCCGGCACGGAGGGGACAAAAAACGCTCCGCGTGTCCTAGATGGACAGAACGCGAAGCGCAGAATGCTGAAGAAAATGATTCCTCAGTTCCAGGAACTGATCTCCTTTTTCACTGTGGCGCGCACAGCGCCGGTGCCGGCAATCTCCGAACGGAAGAGACGGATGATTTTCTCGGCAATGCCGGCCTGATACAGGTCGACAAAGAAAATGTTTTCATTGGACAGGATCGCACGGAGCGGTTCTGTCACGCTTTCAGGATGTCCCAGACGGATGTCCTGGAAAAGCGCGGTGACTTCTTCATTGAGCGGGTCGGGCGCGAGTTCATAGGGACAGCCGTTGTCATCGACGCCCATCATATAGCGGAGCCAGCCGGCAATGGCCAGCGGGATGCCGCGCAGGGCAGAGGCTGTTCCGTATTTTTCCATATAGGACCGGATCGTGACACCGAAGCGGACACCGAGCCCCTGTGAGGCATCCGTGCACAGGCGCAGGCAGGTATCGCCCAGGTACGGGTTCGGGAAGCGATGATTCATGCATTCATCCAGGAAGGCTTTGGGGGAGAGAATGCCGGGATCCTGTACGACAGGGAGACCTTCCTTATACCCGACACGCCGTGCCAGCTGCAGCATATCCGGGTCCTTCATCTCATCGGAAAAGAGATCATACCCGAGGAGAACGCCGTAGGGCCCAAGTGCGGTGTGGATCGGGTTGAGGCAGGCGGTGACCTTCATGCGCTCGGCGAGATTGACCGTGTTTCTGTCGGTGAGATAGACGCCTTTCCCCTGTTCCAGCGGAGGTCTTCCGTTGGGAAAATGGTCTTCGATGACCAGATACTGCGGTCCCTCTGCGTTGACAAACGGCGCGATGTAGGTCCGTCTGGAGGTCAGGACCGGATTCATGTCTTCCAGTCCGCAGTCCTTCAGACGCTGGGCAACCTGTTCCGAGGGACGCGGAGTGATTTTGTCAATCATCGTCCAGGGGAAGGCAACCTTTTCCTCATCCGCCACGTACTCCAGGAAATCCTGCCCGACATAGCCTCTGTCCAGCCAGGCCCTGGCGACGCTCAGAACCGCCTGGCGCAGAAGGTTTCCGTTCTGGGAGCAGTTATCCATGGAGACCAGCGCAATCGGGACGGCTCCGGCGCGGAACCGTTCCAGCAGCATCGCAGTCAGGATGCACATGGCATGGGACGGGGCGGCAGGGCCTTCCTCAAAATCTTTCTGCACTGCAGGGAATACGCGGCCGGCCGAGTCAGACAGGGCATAGCCTTTTTCTGTGATGGTGAAGGACACCATCTGCAGGGAAGGAGAAGCAAAGACAGCGCGAAGCCGCTGCCAGTCCTCCGGGAATGCGGGAGAGCCCTTGATGGCCTCCGCAACCGGGGCGAGCACTTTCCGCTCTTCATGTCCGTCTTCATGGAGAATCACGGAAAGAATCAGATTGTCGAAGGGGCGGTAGATACGGTCCACCACTTCAAAATCGAACGTTTCAACCCCCGTGATGCCCTGTACGACATTGCCTGCCGAGAGCAGATCATCCGCAATGCCGCCGAGAAAGACACGGAAAATATTGCCGATGCCGAAGTGAACCCATGCAGGATGCTGCTGACTTTCTGCAGAGATTTTCTCCGGATCATAGGAAGGCAGGAGAATGCCGGCCTGTTCCCAGCTAATCAGATCATGAAGTCCATGATAGGTGAGTCGCATGGCGAAGCTCCTTCCGGGATGGATTTTTGCATTGTATCGGATTCATCCGAAGCTTATCACACAATGCGTCTTTCGTCCATACAGAAAAAGAGCAGACAGAAAAAGGACCGGCACAGCGGCCGGTCCAGGAGATTTTATCTGCAACAGGGAACACCAGAGTGCAGAGGACAACGCCCTTCTGCAGGGCACTCCGCCGTCAGCGAATGGTTCTGTACAGCGGACCATAGGCGGCGCAGGCACGATAATCCTGGCCTTCTTTATCTGCGCCGAAGGCATTCCAGCAGCTGGGACGGAAGATGTCCTTGGCGGGCACATTGTGCATGCAGACCGGAATGCGGAGCATTGAGGCGAGGGTGATGACATCCGCGCCGATGTGGCCGTAGCTGATCGCGCCGTGGTTGGCACCCCAGTTGTTCATGACATCATAGGCTGAGCAGAACGGGCTGCCTTCGATGCCGTCGGTTCTCGGAGCAAACCAGGTGCACGGCCAGGTATAGTCGGTCCGCTTGTAGAGCGTATCGGAGACTTCTTCCGGAAGATGCACGGTCCAGCCTTCGACAATCTGCAGAACGGGGCCCAGGTTTTTCACGAGGTTCAGGCGGATCATGGTCATGGGCATTTCAGCGCGGGTGGTATAACGGCAGGAATATCCGCCGCCGCGGAAATAGCCGTTGTCGGCAGGACACCATTCGACCTTCTTCATGACGGCCTCAATATCGTCCTGGGTATATTCGTACCAGGGCTTCATGATGCCGTTGCCCTGCGCATCCTTGACTTCACCGTTGGCGTCAAGCGTGCAGGCGCCGGAATTGATCAGGTGGATGATGCCGTTGGCATCCTTTGCATGGCCTTCCAGCTCATAACCGGTGACGCGCTTGACGGATTCACCGTTCCAGCAGGTGCGGACATCGGCAAACATCTGGGAGCGGTTGGTGAGCAGCTTCATGAACAGCATGCCCAGACCATTGAGCACATCGTTCTCGGTCGCGAACACATAGGGCTCTCTGGCACCGGTCCAGTCAAAGGGCGTATTGAGCAGGGATTCGGGATAGTCACAGTTGGGATAGAAATCGGTCCACTGCCTCTGGCCCTGGAAGCCGCCGGCAATGGCGTTGTGTCCGACCATTTCTTCCTCACAGCCTGCGGGCAGGTTTTTGTTGCCGTTGAGCAGGTCCATGATGATGCACAGCATCTTGACGGTGAATTCCCAGTCCTTTTCCTTCTGTTCGGGGCTCTTCTGGATGAATTCAGGGTTCTTGTCAAAGCCGTCGCGGCAGTATTTCTTCGTCCAGGCCAGGGCTTTCTCGTACATGTCATGGTCGTAGATGCCCTTTTCCATGCGGCGGATGATTTCCACTTCGTCCACGGACTCCACGCGCATGCCCAGATAGTCCTCGATGAACTCGGGGTTGATGATGGAGCCGCCGATGCCCATGCAGATGGAACCGATCTGCAGGTAGGACTTGTCGCGCATGCTGGCGGCAGCCACAGCGGCACGTCCGAAGCGGAGGAGCTTTTCGCGCACATCATCGGGAATGCGCATGTCATCGGCTTCGACGACATCCTTTCCGTAAATGCCGAAAGCAGGCAGGCCCTTCTGGGCATGGCTGGCAAGAACGGAAGCAAGGTACACGGCACCGGGGCGTTCCGTGGCATTCATGCCCCAGACAGCCTTGATGGTCAGCGGGTTCATGTCCATGGTTTCAGAACCATAGCACCAGCACGGGGTGACCGACAGGGTGATGGCGACGCCTTCCCTGCGGAATTTGGCTTCGCAGGCGGCGGCTTCCGCGACGCGGCCGATGGTGGTGTCGGCGATGACGACCTTTACAGGCTCACCATTGGAATACCGGAGGTTTTCTTCAAAGAGTTTTTTGGCGGCTTTCGCCATGCCCATGGTCTGGTCTTCGAGGGATTCACGGACCTTGAGCGGGCCGCGACGGCCGTCAATGATCGGACGAATGCCGATTGCAGGGTATTCACCAATATATCGGTTTGCTGCCATATAGATTCACTCCAGTTCGTTTGTTTTTTGAAAACTGGCATAATCATACGCCAAAACGATGGACTTTGCAATCAGTCCGTCGGGACAGGGGAAAAACAGCGGAAAAAAATCATGCAAAGTACGTTCAATTGCAGAGAAAATTCTGCTACAATGCTGTTTTGTTCCGATTGCACAACAGAAAGGACTCAAATCATGGAGCGGCATTCTTTTTCCGGCAGGATCGGGTTTGTCCTTGCAGCCGCAGGGGCTTCGGTGGGACTTGGCAATATCTGGCGCTTTCCATATCTGGCGGCGCGGCATGGCGGCGGGATGTTTCTCGCCGTGTACATTCTTCTGGTGATCACTTTCGGCTATACGATGGTGACCGCTGAAACCGCGCTCGGACGCATGACCCGGAAAAGCCCGATCGGTGCGTTCTCGGCGAAAAGATTCAGGGCCGGTGGATGGCTGCATGCACTGATTCCCCTGCTGATTGTGCCGTATTACTCGGTGATCGGCGGGTGGGGGATGAAGTACCTGTTCGGGGATCTGGGCGGCAGGGCGGAAGAGCTGGCTGCGGACGGTACATTCAGCGCCTTTCTCTCAGGCGGGCTGGAGGCGGAATTGTATTTTGTCCTCTTCACGCTCCTGACGGCAGCCGTCATCTTTGCCGGGGTGCAGAATGGCATTGAGCGTGTATCCAAAATCCTGATGCCGTTCCTGTTTCTGCTGGCTGTCGTTATCTCTGTGTTTTCCATGACACGGCCCGGCGCCGGGGCAGGCATCCGGTATTTTCTGGTGCCGGATATGAAACGGTTCTCATGGATGACGGTGGTCAGTGCCATGGGACAGATGTTCTATTCGCTTTCCATCGCGATGGGCATTCTCATCACGTTCGGGTCGTATATGAAAAAGGATATTTCGATTGAAAAGGCAACGGTGCGCGTGGAAATTGCCGACACGGCCGTGGCTGTGCTGGCAGGCCTCATGGTGATTCCGGCTGTCTTTGCCTATTCAGGCGGGGATGAAAGCGTGCTGCATTCAGGTCCCGCGCTGATGTTCATGACCATTCCGAAGGTTCTCGCCGGCATGGAGGCTTCGAATCTGTTTGGAAGTCTGTTTTTTGCCCTCGTTCTGTTTGCTGCGCTGACCAGCGCGATTGCCCTGGCGGAAAGCGTGGCGTCCACCATGGAGGATCAGTTCGGATGGGGAAGACAGAAAGCCACCGTGGTCTCCCTGCTCATCATGCTCCCCCTGGGCACCCTGTCCTGTCTGGGCTTTGGACCGCTTGCCGGGGTGCGCGTCTTTGGCATGCAGATCCTGGACTTCTTTGATTTCCTGACCAATTCCGTCATGATGCCGGTGGCAGCCCTCATCACATGCGTGTATCTGACGCGGGCGGTGGGCATCGGGGCGGTTGAGGATGAAATCATGGCGGGCGGCGCGCCGTTTCGCCGGCGTGCGCTTTTCCGCTTCATGATCCGATATGTATGCCCTGTGTTTGTGCTTCTGATTCTCCTTTCGAGCGTGGCAGAAGTCATGGGCTGGATCAAATACTGAAAGAGAAAAAACGGGAAGGCGGTGCAGTCTTCCCGTTTCCCGTCTGCGCACGTTGAAACGTCCAAAGCGGTGCGATATAATAAATCCATTCGATTTTCGCTGACAGGACAGAAAGGAAGCTGTGCATGATTTTTCTGCAGATGGCCCTTTATTGCGAGGCACGGCCGATTCTTCAGCATGAGGCTTTTCATGCAATGCCTCCCGTAGGCCGTTTTCAGAGGTGGCAGACAGAGGATATGATGCTGACCCTGTCCGGCACAGGACAGGCGGAAGCTGCCACCTGTGCGGCGGTGACCTGTGCCATGCATCATCCGACTGCGTCCGATCTTTTTGTCGTTCTCGGCACGTGCGCAGCCCTGGAAGGAAAGGCGGAAAAGGGCAGGCTTTATCGGGCGCGCTCCATTGAGGATCTCGGCAGTGGCCGGGTCTTCTACCCGGACCTGGTGCTGGACCTGGGACTGCCCGAGGCGGGACTTCTGTCTGGATATCAGGAACTGAAAAGCCAGAAGGAACGTGTATGGTACCGGGACGGGCGTGATCTGCCTGCGTTGTATGATATGGAAAGCGCGGCGGCCTGTGCCGCGGCCGGCCACTTTTTCGGTCCGCATCAGATCGTGGTGCTGCGCATCCCGTCGGACAGCGGGGATGACGCAGGGCTCGTGACGCCGGAGCGGATTTCGGACATGATTGGGCAGCAGATGGACACACTGGACAGCGTATTCCAGCGCCTGAAAGCGTTCAGCGAGCTGCTTGGACAGGAAAGCGCACAGGTGATGGAAGAGGATCCGGCGTTCCTGGAACAGACAGAAGCTGCCCTCCGGTGCTCGGCATCCATGTCCCTGCGTTTCAGGCAGCTGGTGCGTTATGCATGCAGTGCAGGCATTGCCTACCGGGAAATCCTCGAACGGTATGTACAGGAAGGGCTGCTGCCTGTTACTGGAAGGAAGGAGGGAAAGGATCTCCTTGCTCAGTTTGAAAAAGAACTTACTCGCTGAACCGTTCAGCCACATCTATGTTGAACGGGAGCTTGTCGGCGACAGGCGCACGCAGGAGATCCTTCACCGGTTTGCGCATGCGCGGGTCATTGAGATCGGACATTACAAGGATGTCTTCTGCCGCCCCAGACAGCACACAGCCCTTCAGCACGCCAGTCAGGCTCTGATCCTGGCTAGGAAGACAGGCAGTCTGATCTATCCCGGGTCGCCGGTGTGCCAGAACTTCGGCAATCACCATTTTTACTATACCTCTCTTTGCATGAACTGCGTGTTTGACTGCCAGTACTGTTATCTGCGCGGCATGTATCCATCCGGGCATCTGGTGCTGTTCATGAATCTGGAAGACTATATTGCCGAGCTGGAGACACTGCTCCTGGAGCATCCGGTCTACCTGTGCATTTCGTATGATACGGAACTGTGTGCACTGGAAAACCTGCACGGCTATGTGCATGCCTTTGCGCGGGAAACAGAGCGCCACGAGAATCTGACAATTGAAGTGAGAACCAAGACGTCCTGCACACAGCTTTTGCGCTCTTTGCCCGGTTCTTCCCGCGTGATTTTTGCCTTTACGCTGTCCCCGGAAGAAGTCATCCGGTATGAGAAAAAAACACCGTCCCTTCAGGCAAGGCTGGAGGCGGTGCGGGAAGGGCTGGATCTTGGACACACCATTCGGCTCTGCTTTGATCCGATGATTCATGTGCCGGAGTGGAGGAAGGCGTATAGCCGCATGATGGAGACGATCGTGAAGGAACTGGGCGAAGAACGGCTCAGACATGTCTTTGACTTCAGCATCGGCTCGTTCCGCATCTCGCAGGATTACCTGCGTGCGCTTCGCAAATCCACAGACTCGGCGGTTGTGCAGTATCCGTTTGTCAATGTGGATGGCTTTTATCAGTATCCGCCTGAGACGGCGGAAGAAATGGAAAACACCATGACCGGCCTGCTTCTTCCGTATGCCGGCAGGGACCGGATCTTTCGGTGGAGGGAACAGATATGAGTATCGCTGTGGTGACCGGTGCGTCCTCAGGCATCGGCAGATGTCTTGCCCTGAGACTGGCCCGGGAAGGCTTTGAAGTATACGGGTTTGGAAGGACGTTTGCTCCGAATGATCTCACCGTACCGCACTTTCATGCGGTCGTCTGCGATCTGCGGGCAACCGCGGATGTGCTCCGGGAAGTTGACCGGATCCGCAGGGAAGGAGAGGTTGCTCTTCTGGTTTTGTGCGGCGGAACGGCGTACTATGGACTGCATGAGGAACTGAATGCAGAGAAGATTGAGGAAATGGTATCGGTCAATCTGACTTCGCCCATGATTCTCACCCAGCGTCTTCTGCGCGATCTGAAGAAAAATCAGGGGACGGTGGTACTGATGTCCTCAGTGACGGCGAAGCTGCCGAGCCCGCACGGTTGCGCCTATGCAGCGACCAAGGCCGGCCTTTCCTCGTTTGGCGCAAGCCTGTTTGATGAAGTGCGCCGGTATGGGGTCAAGGTGATTACAGTCCAGCCGGATATGACGGCGACCCGGCTCTACCGGCATGCGGACTTTACGGTGGATGATGACCCGCAGGCCTATCTTGTGCCGGAGGATGTCGCCGATGCCGTGCTCTTCGCGCTCTCCGGGAAGGAACGCTTTGTCATGCGGGAAATCACCCTGCGCCCGCAACTGCACAGGATTCGGAGAAAAAGCCGCACGGCAGGAAAAGATGAGGCACAGGACGCCGGGGAGCCGGTGCTCTGACAGGGAAGGGCATGACAGAGTCGAGAGGTGGACAGAAGACAGACGGGGGAAAGTATGAACTATATTGAAGTGGAAAACCTGTGCAAATCGTTTACTGTCCGCAGGAAACGGGAAAAGGGACATCTCTTCCGTGAAAAGACAACCGTGCAGGCGCTGGACCATGTTTCCTTTTCGGTCCGGCAGGGAGAACTGGTGGGATATATCGGGCCGAACGGGGCCGGAAAATCCACGACGGTCAAGATTCTGAGCGGCATTCTGACGCCTTCATCCGGCAGCGTCCATGTCGGCGGGAGAGTGCCGTGGACGGACAGAAAAGCGCATGCGCAGCATATCGGCGTGGTGTTCGGCCAGCGCTCCCAGCTCTGGTGGGATGTGCCGATTCTGGACAGCTATCTTCTCCTGCGGGACATTTACCGGCTTGAGGAAAATGCCTGGAAAACGCGTCTGGATGAACTGACGGAAAAACTGAAGCTCGGGGAACTATTGCGCACGCCGCTGCGCCAGCTCAGTCTTGGACAGCGCATGCGCGCGGAGCTGTGCGGGTCCCTTCTGCACAGGCCGGAGCTGCTTTTTCTCGATGAACCGACCATTGGACTCGATGCCGTGAGCAAGCTGTCGCTGCGTGATTTTCTCCGGGAAGAAAACCGGGATCACCGGACGACCATTCTGCTCACAACGCATGACATGGAAGATGTCGCGGCGCTGTGTTCCAGAGTGATGGTCCTCGGACACGGGAAACTGCTCTTTGACGGGGGACTCACAGACCTGCTCTCCAGGTATGACCGTGAACGGGTCATTGAGGTCAGCTATGAAAGGGAGACTGTGCTCAGCGGACTTCCGAACAGGTGCACGGTGACGCAGACAGGCAGCCGGTACCGGGTGGTCTATGATCCGGAAAACGTGTCCACGGCCTGGCTGCTGGAGTACCTGCAGGGGGCAGGCAGTATTCGGGAACTGACGGCACAGGGACAGAATATTGACCAGCTGATTGCACAGATGTATCGGGAGATGGATTTATGAGAACAAAAGCCTATGCGTCCATCTTCAGGATGAACTGGAAACTGGAACTTCAGTACCGCGGCGCCGTACTCGGGGGCATCATCTGTCAGCTCGTCTTTGGACTGATTCTGGTGTCGCTGTACCGTGCACTGTATGCGGGCCGGCCGCAGGTCATGCCCATTGAGACGGTCTCCACCTATGTCTGGCTTCAGCAGGCTTTCTTCAGAATGGTGCTCTCTTCGGACAGCGATCTGGCAGGAAAAATACGGACGGGCGACATTGCCTATGATCTGGTCCGGCCGCTGAGCCTCTATGGATACTACTATGCCCGGATCCTTGCCCAGAAATCGATGGGCAGTCTTTTGCGGGCTGTTCCCATGCTGGTTTTTGCGCTGTGTCTTCCCAGAGGATGGGGGATCATGGCCCCGGTTTCACCGGCTGCCTTCGCCTGCTTTCTTCTGGGTCTGATGATCGGGCTGTGCTGCGTGAGTGCGCTGGAAAACATCACCATGGGCATTACCATGCGGACACTGGATCCCAAAGGGATTCAGGCGATGCTGAATCTCCTGATGATGATCCTCTCCGGCAATGTGCTACCGCTGACCCTGTATCCCGATGCCTGGCAGAAAGTGATCACCGCTCTGCCGTACGCGCAGCTTCTCGATGCGCCGATCCGTCTGTATACCGGTACGCGGCAGGTGGCTGAGGCCCCGGGCGCTTTGCTGCTGCAGGCGGCATGGACTGTGGTGCTCACAGGGGTGGGCATTGCACTGTGGAAAAGCAACCAGCGCCGACTGGTCATTCAGGGGGGCTGAGAGATGAATACGATCAAACTGTATCTGCACTCCATGGCCATACTGATAAAAAGCCAAATGCAGTATCCGGTCTCCTTTCTGCTCCAGACGATTGCCCAGCTGATTATGGAAGGCGGAGAATTCCTGGCTGTGCTTCTGATCGTGGACCGCTTTGATATCCTGGGACGCTGGATGCCGGGCGACCTGTATTTTTTCTTCGGGATGATGTCGGTGTCCTTTTATCTGACCGAATGCTTCGGAAGAGGCGTGACGGGCAATTTCCCGATGCTGGTGCGGACCGGTCAGCTGGATACCATGCTGCTCAGGCCGCGCGGCGTCCTGACGCAGGTCCTGTGCAGCGCGATCGATCCCAGGCGCATCACCTGCATTGCGGTTGGCGTTCTGGCTTTGATTCTTGGCAGCCGCATGTCCATGATCCAGTGGACGGTCTGGAAGGTGCTGGCTTTTGCGGAAGCCCTGCTGATGAGCATGCTTCTGATTCTGGGGCTGTTCCTGATCGAAGCGGTTTTCTGCATCTACTCGGTCAAGTCCGTCGAGCTGGTCAATGCGCTGACCTATGGCGGACGCAGTGCCTGTCAGTATCCTGTGGATATCTATCCGCGGCCTCTGCGGGCGATGTTTACCATGCTGGCTCCGTTTGCCATGACGCTGCATGTCCCGGCTGCCTGGATCCTCGGAAAGCCGCTGTACGGCTGGCCGACGTGGACGGTCTTTGTCTGTCTGCTGTCCGGACTGGTGGTGTTCGGGGTAGTGTATGTGCTCTTTGGCCATGCTCTGCGCCATTACCGCTCCACGGGCAGCTGAACAGAAGAAATGAACGAAAAAAGTGCACAGGTCAGAGTGATATCAGCGCTCCGGCCTGTGCACTTTTTGGATGACTTCGGGACAGGTGAATCTCTTATGGGGTTTCCTTCGGAAGGGAAGCTTTCGTTTCGTGTTTTTCCTTCTGAAAGCACTTGTCGCAGTTCCGGCACTTGATCAGGGTATGCCCGTCCTCAGGCTGGTAATAACGGCCTGACCACTGACAGATGGATTCAAAGATTGGGATGACGGACCAACCCATCTCGGTGAGGGCGTAGACGGCTCTGGACGGGACTTCATCGGTCTGGGTGCGCTGAATGATGCCGTGACTGCACAGCCTGTTGAGTGCATGCGCAAGCGCCGTATCCGTGACGCCGCTCAGAAGAGTCCGGAGCTGACTGTAACGCAGCGGATAGGTGTTGGACAGTTCACAGATGATCCGGGAATGCCATTTGGCTGAGAAGACATCCAGACCAAACTCGAGCGGGGAGCGGAGGTCAATTTCTGTTTTTTTCTGATACATTATGTGTTCCTCTCCTGCGCAGGACCGTCAGATCACGCCTTCTGCCGCTTCTGCGGTCAGAAACGGATCCGGGCCATGTGTTTTCAGCATTCGGGGGATGAGGATGCGCTCATCGCCTTTTCGATTTCAGGAATGATCGTCAGATCGGCGGGCAGCCAGTGAACGGAGGCGAGTTCCTCCCGTGTCAGCCAGCGGGCATCTTCGGCTTCCTTCAGCACCAGATCGCCGCGGACCACTTCGCACCAGAAGCAGTCCATGGACAGATGAAATGCCGGATAGTCATACTCAATGGTGCCGATCTGTTCACCGACCGTGATGTCGGTGGCGAGTTCCTCGCGGATTTCACGGATGAGAGCCTGACGGGGCGATTCGCCTGCCTCGACTTTTCCTCCCGGGAATTCCCACTGCCCCTTAAAATCTCCATACCCTCTGGCTGTGGCGAAAATGCTTTTCTTTTCGGTCATAGAGCTGCAGATGACGGCAGCTACGACTTTGATGGTCTTCATATTATTATGCTCCTTGGTCCCGCAGGCGGGACATTGCTTGAGACAATTTCAGGCACATTGTGCCGCAAAACAGTATACCACATCTTCCGGAAAAGTTCCTTACGAGGCGGCGCAGGGACAGCCTGAAGAGGCAGGTGCAACGCAGGTTACTAAAAAATTATTGAGTATTGCGTTTGGAATGCGTGACGATTGAATTTGTCTGAAGGAAGCGTATAATTGTTATAAACCACATATGCGTATCAACTGAAAGGAGCATATTTTTATGAAGAATCAGGAATTTTCCCGCCGCAGCTTTTTGAAGAATATCGGTCTTGGAACGGCCGGCGCAGCGATGATCAGCGCACTGCCCATGGCGTCCTTTGCAGAAACCCCCAATGTTCCGGAGTATCCGTGGGCATGGCATCCGATCGACAAGCAGAAGGCACTTGAGTACACCTACAAGCGCTGGTATGAAGTCGGCGGCTGCGGCGGCGGTGCTGTTGCCGGTATCATTGAACTGCTGGCTGAAGAATACGGCTATCCCTACAACGTGATCCCTGCCAAGATGATGGCGCTGGCAGCCGGTGGTTTCGGATGCCAGGAACTGTGCGGCGCACTGGCCGGTGCCTGCGCGATGATCGGCCTTTTCTGCGAACCCAAGGATGCAGGCGAAATCCGCAACCAGCTGTTTGCCTGGTACCGGAAAGAGCCCTTCCCGACCTATCAGCCGGAATACACAGCGGTGACCACCGTGGCAGAAGGCATTACCTGCAGAGAGTCTGTCAACAAGTTCATGAAGGCCAACAATCTGGAAATGGGAGACGCCCCGCGCAAGGCGCGCTGCGCTGCCCTGACCGGTGAAGTGGTGGTCAAGACCATCGAACTGCTCAACGTGCACTTTGGTTTTGAAGAGGCTGCCCCTGTTGTTGAAGAGCCTGCAGCAGAACTCGGCGCAAACGAATACATCGGCACCAGCGAGACCGAACGCGGCGCAATGAAGGTCAAGGTCACCATGGACGGCGACAAGATTGCCAACATTGAGATCCTGGAAAGCATGGAAACGCCCGGTATCTGCGATCCTGCGTTTGATGCTGTTCCCAAGGCCATCATTGAATCCCAGTCCACGCAGGTGGATACGGTTGCCGGTGCAACCCAGTCCTCCGCTGCCATCATGGCTGCTGTGGAAGATGCCCTGAGCCAGATCAAGAAGTAATTGCACAGGACCTGAAGTCCACACGGACACTGTTCCTTTCGGGCAGTGCCCGTGTTTTTCTGTGAAAACGTTTATGAAAAAATACAGAAGTGGTATAATCCTTTTCCGGCTCTGCCTGCTGCACTGCGGCTGAGCCGGGATTTTTTTGCAGAGCAAAAGGGAGATTGTGCAATGAAACAGACAAGGGTCAGCAAAGATGAACTATTCAGCAGTGTTTCCGTTCCCAAAGCCCTGCTGACCATGGCCGTACCCACCGTGATCAGTCAGGCCATCAATCTGATCTACAACATGGTGGATGCCTTTTTCGTTGGCAGAACAGGAAATTCCTATATGATGGCTGCAACCAGCCTCACGCTGACAATGGTGATGATGAATGCCGCACTGGGCAATCTGTTCGGCATTGGCGGCGGAAGCCATGTGGCCAGGCTCATGGGAGCCGGCAGACATGAGAATGCCAGGCATGTCAGCGCACTGAGCGTGTATGGCGCGGTGGCGATTGCGGCGCTGTATTCCCTTCTGATCGGTGTGTTCATGGATCCGGTCCTCCGATTCCTCGGCGCATCGGATGCGACGATTGATTATGCCCGCAGTTATACCCTGCTGGTTGTGGTTGCAGGCAGCCTTCCGAGCATTCTGTCCATGACGCTGGCGCATCTGCTCAGAAATGCAGGGTTTTCAAGCCAGGCGAGCCTGGGACTGAGCCTGGGCGGCGTGCTGAACATGGTGCTGGACCCGCTGTTTATGTTTGTGATCCTTCCGCGGGGACAGGAAGTCACAGGCGCTGCAGTGGCAACACTGCTGGCCAACTGCATTTCCTGCATCTATCTCCTTTTTGCCTACGGAAAGGCCGGGCACTCCTCGGCGCTGTGTCTGAGTGTGACGGAGGCGCGCAAAACTTCCCGCGGGGATATCCGGAATATCCTGACAGTCGGTGTGCCGTCCGCCGTGCTGACGGGACTGTTCGATGTGGCCAATATCTGTGTCAATATGATTGCAGCAGCCCACAATGATCTGGTTCTTGCGGGCATGGGGATTGTCATGAAGGTGGAGCGCATCCCCAATGCGGTCAATCTCGGCATCTGCCAGGGCATGCTGCCGATTGTGGCCTACAACTTTGCTTCGGGCAATCACCGGCGCATGCAGGAGACCATCCGGACGGCAAGAAATACAGGCCTCATGATTTCCGCAGCCTGCATTGTCCTCTTTGAGATTTTTGCCGGACAGGCATCCAGGCTGTTTCTGAGCACGAAGGCAGGGGACGCTGCGGCCGCACTGACAACGATCGGCTATGCAACCCTTTTCCTGAGAATCCGCTGCATTGCGTCCCCGGTCCAGTTCATCAATTACCACACCTCCTACTGTCTGCAGGCGATGGGCAATGGAAGAGGAACCCTCCTTCATGCCTTTGTACGGGAAATTGTGTTCTATATTCCCCTGATGTTCCTCCTCGACCGTCTCTTCGGAGAGACCGGTCTGGCGGCCGCACTCCCGGCCGGCGAGGCCTGCGGCGCTGTCTTTGCGCTGTGGCTGCTGCACCGGTGGCTGAAACAGCACGGCACGAACCGGGCAGAGAAAAAGGCCTGATGGATATCAGGCCCTGAGGGAAACGGAAGCAGACTCTACAGGATCAGGATGCAAGGATGGCGGCTGTGACGCTGGCGGCGGGCAGGATGAGTTTTGCTGCCGGATGTGCCGACGTGCGGCAGCTGACGGTTTCTGTGCCCGGCGCATTGAATGACGAGAACGCCGGCGCGGAGAGGGCCGTGCTTTCTGTGACAGTCCACGTCTCCGGAAGCACGACTTCCAGGGGGGTATCCTGACTGAGATTGACAAGAAAGAGGCACATGGTGCCATCGCTTCGAAGGCATGCGGAGGCATCGAGCACAGGCAGGAGACCTGCGGGGAGAGAGGCAGCGGAAGGCGCACTGAAAGTGCACCGGACGCTGCGGCCCTGCAGGTTTTTTCTGTACAGGGAGAGCACATGGTAGGTCGTCTGGACATAGGACTGGTCGCCGCAGGTGACGATGGGTGCGAGCACATTGACCATCTGCGCCAGATTGGCCATGCCGATGTCCCCGGCATGCGCGGCAAACGTGTTGAGCATGCAGGCCGTCCAGAGCGCATCCCGCCAGGTATAGGTCATTTTCAGGCCGTAGCGGTTGTCCTCACCGCGCGGCGTGCTGTCCCAGATATTCCATTCATCCACAGCGAGCCGGATGGGTTCCTGCCGGCCCGGAAAGCGGTACCAGGGACTGAGCGGCCGGGCAGTGTCGGAAGCACGGTGCAGCACCGGAATCATCTCATTGAGCTGGGCACGGAACTCCAGAAGCCCGGAAAAGGGGCCATAGGGGCCAAGCGCGCCTTCGGATGAGTAATGGTGGATGGAGAGATAGTCGCACACAGGAGCGAGCGATTCAAGGATGCGGCTGTTCCAGGCCGCATCGAGCGGATTGCCGACATAGACCAGTTTCAGGGAGAAATCCATGAGCTTCATATGCTTGGTAAACTCCCAGGCGTCGGCGATGTACCGGTCCGGATTGTGCTGCGCTCCGAGGTCCGGCTCAGCATAGCTTTCATTGCCGATGCACCAGTACCGGACATGAAACGGTTCCGGGAAGCCGTCCGCCACACGCAGATCAGCGTAATAGGTGCCGGGTTCCCCGTTGCAGTATTCCACCCAGTCCGCGGCCTCCTGCGCGGTGCCGCTGGCCATGTTGACGCACAGCATGGGCTCCGCGCCGAGCTTTCGGCAGTACGTGACAAACTCGGCGGTCCCGAAGGTGTTGTCATTGATCCCGCCCCAGATGAGATTTCTGCGCTTCCTGCGATTCGCCAAAGTCCCGATCCCGTCCATCCAGTGATAGATGCCGGCATAGGTTCCGCCCGGGAAACGCAGGAGCGTGGGCTGGAGGCCTTTTGCCTTTTCCAGGACATCCTGACGGATGCCGGACGCATCGGAAGCGGGACTGCCCGGGTCTGAAACGCCGCCGGTAATGCAGTTTTCAATGAATTCAATGAAGTGTCCGAACAGAAGGGGACTGATGGGGGCATCGCCGGGGATCAGCTGCAGAGAGATGGACGGATTGCTCATGAGGCAGGCCTCCTCTTGGAAAGCAGAATGCAAAGGACGCAGATTCTGCAGAGCATTATAGATGGAACAGAGGAAAGGTTCAACAGGACCACGGGCATCGGTTCCTGAAAAACAGGACAGGCTTGTCCGGAACGTCATGCGTGGGTATAATGACCGGGAGCTTTCAGGGAAGGGGACGGTGCGATGCGCACAGCCGTCATGGCGGACATTCACAGCAATTTTCCGGCCTTTCAGGCCTGCCTACGGGCAGCCGAAGAACATCACTGCACCGCGTTCATCTTCCTTGGGGATTATCTGGGGGATATGGCATTTCCGCAGAGGACACTGGGTCTTCTGTGGGAAATCCGCCGCCGTTATCCGTGCATCTTCATCCGCGGCAACAAGGAGAATTACTGGATTCATCACAGACAGCATCCGGAGGAAGCCTGGGAGTACGGGAATTCGGCAACCGGTATGCTGCGCTACAACAGTGACCGGCTGATGGATGAAGATCTGGATTTCTTTGAACAGCTTCCGATCAGCCGCGTGCTCCGGACGGAGGGATATCCCGACATTGCTCTGTGCCATGGATCGCCCTTTGCCGTTCGTGAGAGTCTGCGTCCCGACTATGGATACATTGACGATCTGATGGAGCGCATGCCTGCAGGGCTGGTGCTGTGCGGGCACTTTCATATCCAGACGGACTACACGAGGAAAGGCATTCGTGTGATCAATCCGGGGGCCGTCGGTGTGCCGCTGGGAAGCGGAGGGAAGGCTCAGTTCATGATCATGGAAGGAAAGGACGGCGCATGGAACACCGAGTTCCTCTCCGTTCCCTATGACATACAGGAAACCATCCGGCAAATGAACGAGGAGAGACTGTACGAAAAGGCGCCAGGCTGGTACCGTGTCACCCGGCATGTCCTTCTGACAGGGCGGGTCTCCCACGCGCAGGCGCTCCGGTATGTCATGCAGCGCTGCGGGGCTGCGGAGCCTGCGTCCATTCCGGAAAGTGCGTGGCAGGAAGCCATCGACGCCATGGAAGAGGAAATGCATCTTCCGAAGGCAGAACAGCGAGGAGAAGAACGATGAGACTGACAACACTCTGCTATATCGAAAAAGACGGCTGCTATCTGATGATGAACCGCAATAAAAAGAAGAACGACGAGAACCAGGGAAAATGGATCGGGGTCGGCGGACATCTGGAGGACAATGAATCGCCCGAGGAATGCATTGTGCGGGAAGTCCGCGAGGAGACCGGGATGGAGCTGACCGAATGGAAGCTTCGCGGCATCCTGACCTTTATTCTTCCGGACTGGGGAAATGAAATGACGTTTCTGTATACGGGAAAGGCAGAAGGCTGTGTAAGGGAAGAGTGTGCAGAGGGCGTGCTGAAATGGATTCCCAAAGAGAAGATCATGGATCTTGCGCTGTGGGAAGGTGACCGCGCATTTCTGCCGCTGCTCGAAAAGAGCGAGGACTGTTTCTCCATGAAGCTGATCTATGCATCAGGCGGAGAACTGAAAGGCTGCGTGCTGGACGGAAAGCCGTTAGGAAAAACGGAATGATGCGATCCATACAAGAGAAGGAAGTGAAAGGAAAACATGGTTCAGGAAATTGCTCCGGCTGTATTTTCCAATGCATACACCCCCTGCCCGCCGGATGCGCAGAGCAGGGCTGCACTGTTTCAGGGACAGTCCCTGCTGGTATCGGACGATGGCTGTGAAATGCCGCTGGTGACGGAACTGGCAGAGGGAAAAGAAAACCTGACGTATCTGTTCTCCATCGATGATGTCCGGTACTACCTCTCATCAGAGGCATGTCAGCTCCCGGGGTATTCTGCGCTGAGCCTTTTTGAAATCAGGAAGAAAGCGCCGAGAAAGGAACTGTTTGCAGCGTACACCGCATATCATCTGTACAGATGGTATTCCAGTCACCGCTTCTGCGGGCGGTGCGGCGGGAAAACGGTGCATGATGCGAAACTGCGGATGCTGTACTGTCCCGGGTGCGGACTGCAGATCTTCCCGACGATTTCACCGGCGGTCATCATCGGGGTGACGGACGGTGAGCGGCTGCTTTTGTCCAAATATGCCCGTGGAAGTTATTCGCATTATGCACTTCTGGCCGGGTTTACGGAGATCGGCGAAACTGTGGAAGGCACGGTGGAGAGGGAAGTCATGGAAGAGACCGGCCTTGAGGTGGAAAACATCCGCTACTGGGGTTCGCAGCCCTGGGGATGTGATGCCGGGGTTCTGATGGGCTTTTTCTGTGATCTGAAGGGCTCTGACCGGATTCACATTGACCGGAACGAGCTGTCCCTGGCGGAGTGGAAGCACTGGTGCGATGTGCCGGACGGCATTGACGATGTGAGTCTGACCTCTGAAATGATGCGTGCCTTCAGAAGAAAGTGGATGCAGTGAGCAGCGGGAAACCGCTGCTATTTGCATGGGACAAAAAAACGGCCGTCCCCGGAAGGGAACGGCAGTTGGAGATACAGACAGATCACAGGGCGCCGCGGATTGCCTGCAGCAGATCGTCATAGGATTCAAACGCAGGAAGGTCCGGATAATCCGCACGGATCTTTTCGGTGGTACGGAAGAGAAAACCGGCTTTGCTGACCTGAATCATGGCCAGGTCGTTATAGCTGTCGCCGGAAGCAATGGTTTCAAAGCCGACGGACTGCAGGGCTTTGACGGTGGAGAGCTTGGACTGGGGCACACGGATTTTGTATCCGGTGATTTCCCCGTTTTCCCCGACTTCCAGCGTGTTGCAGAAGATCGTGGGCCACCCGAGCTTTTTCATGAGCGGGGAAGCAAACTGCTCAAAGGTGTCACTGAGGATAATGACCTGGGTTTCACTGCGCAGGGTATCCATGAATTCCTTTGCGCCGGGGAGCGGATCAATGGTGGCGATGGTCTTCTGGATATCCTTAAGCCCGAGACCGTGCTCCTTGAGGATACCGATGCGCCAGCGCATCAGCTTGTCATAATCCGGCTCGTCACGGGTGGTGCGCCGCAGTTCGGGAATCCCGCTGGCTTCGGAAAAGGCAATCCAGATTTCCGGAACGAGAACACCTTCAAGGTCCAGGCATACAATATTCATATCGTCGACATCCTTTCGCATCTCTGCAGATCGTGAACAAGGCGTATCATAGCATATTGCTTCAGGGCAGGCAATGCCTCAGGCATTGTATTTTCTGTGTCTTCCGGCCCTCTGCGGGCAGGAAGGGCGAAACGGACATGGATTTCGATATTCCCTCAGGTGAAAGTGTGCTATACTTCGTGCTGTCTGAATATACTGTACCCATGGACAGGAGGAACAGAAGCTATGCCCTGCACAACCATTCTTGTCGGAAAAAAAGCATCCTATGACGGATCCACCCTCATGGCGCGCAATGAAGACGCGGGAAACGGATCGTTTGCCCCGAAACGTTTTCTTGTGGTCAATCCGGAAGACCAGCCGCGGGAGTATGTCTCTGTGCTTTCGGGCTGCAGAATTGAACTCCCGGACCAGCCCCTGCGGTATACGGCTGCCCCCAATGCCCTGCCGGACAAGGGAATCTGGGGTGAAGCAGGCATCAACAGCTGCCATGTGGCCATGACGGCGACGGAGACCATCACGAGCAATGCGCGGGTTCAGGGTGCGGATCCGCTGGTGAAGGACGGAATCGGGGAGGAAGATATGCTTACGATCGTTCTTCCCTACATTCGCAGCGCAAGAGAAGGCGTTGAACTGCTCGGCCGTCTGCTGGAAAAGTACGGCACGTATGAGATGAACGGCGTCGGCTTTCAGGATGCCGATGAGATCTGGTGGATGGAGACCATCGGCGGCCATCACTGGATTGCCCGCCGCATACCGGATGACTGCTATGCCGTCGTGCCCAATCAGCTGGGGATTGACAGCCTGGATCTGACGGATGCTTTCGGAGAGAAAAAGGAAAACCTGTGTTCGTCCGACCTGATCTCCTTCATTCGGGAGCATCATCTGGATCTTTCCATGGAGGAAAGAAAACTGGAAGAGGAGACGGATCTGGATGTCCGCGCGGTGTTTGGGAGTCATGACGACGCAGACCATACCTACAATACGCCCCGTGCCTGGGTGATGGAGCGGCATCTGAATCCTCAGAGCAATGTCTGGGACGGGCCGGAAGCCGACTATCTCCCGACATCGGATGACATTCCGTTCTGGCGGGTGCCGGAGCACAAAGTGACGGTGGAGGACATCAAGTATGTGCTCTCCGACCATTACCAGGGGACGCCGTATGATCCCTACGGCCATCACGGGCCGGATGACATGCGCGGTGCCTACCGCCCGATCGGCATTAACCGCAACAATATCCTGCTGCTCACGCAGATCCGCGCCGACATGCCCGAGGGCATCCGCGATGTGCAGTGGATTGCGATGGGATCCAATGTCTTTAACGCCATGATTCCTTTTTATGCCAACGTCACCACAACCCCTGCCTATGTCCGGGATACCGGGGCGGAGGTGTCCACGGACAATTTCTACTGGGCCAACCGCCTGATTGCCGCGATGGCGGACAGCCATTTCGCCGTCTGTGCATCGCCGCTGGAACGGTACCAGCATGCCGTCCATGGAAAGGGACAGGCAATGCTCAGGACGTTTGACCACGAGGCCCTGGAAAAGAATCCGGAGGAACTGGGTGCCTATCTGGAAGCATGCAATCAGAAGATTTCAGACATGGCGCAGGAGGAGACCGCGGATTTCCTCTCCAAAGTGCTCTATCAGGCGAGCATGGGCATGAAAAACGCGTTTGCGCGCTCCGATGCGTAAGCAGATCCACTGAAGAACAGATCAGGAAACGGGCAGGCAGCCGGGAGGCAGGATCCCATGGCCTGCCCGTTTCTCTTTGTGCGGACAGGAGTACAACGGAAGTACACTTGCCAGATTGACAAACAGATAGGGCAATGTTATGATCGCCATGAACGCTGAGAAGTGGACAGTAGTTTCTCTGCAGTGCTTCAGAGACATGCCGGAAGGTGCAAGGCATGGCGGCAGAAAGACGAAAATCACCACAGAGCGGTTCCGGTGAACAGAGTAGCCGGGAACGGGTGCGCCCGTGAAAGCGCTGGGGAGTGCAGGCTTCCCGTGAGGGCATCCGCGTGCGGATGAACCGGAGTGGTACCGCGAAAGATGATTCTTTCGTCTCCGTGAGGGGAGACGAAGGTTTTTTTCTATCCTGCACAAGCAAGGCAGCTCCAGGCACCAGCCTGATGCACAAATAAAAGGAGAGATAGAACATGCAGAAGATCTATTATCAGCAGGACTGTGATCTGTCCAAACTGGAAGGCAAAACGGTTTCGATTATCGGATACGGCTCCCAGGGCCATGCCCATGCGCTGAATCTGCGCGATTCCGGTGTGGATGTGGTTGTCGGTCTGTACAACGGCTCCAAGAGCTGGGCAAAGGCCGAAGCTGCAGGACTGAAAGTCATGACGGCCGCCGATGCTGCCAAGGCCGGCGACGTGATCATGATTCTGATCAACGATGAAAAGCAGGCCAAGCTGTACAAGGAGAGCATTGAGCCCAACCTGACCGAGGGCAAGACGCTTGCTTTCGCACACGGCTTCAATATTCACTTCGGCTGCATCAAGCCCCCGAAGTTCGTCAACGTGATTATGATCGCTCCCAAAGGCCCCGGCCACACCGTCCGCAGCGAGTATCAGGCCGGCAAGGGCGTTCCCTGCCTGATTGCTGTTGAGCAGGATGCCACCGGTGACGCACTGGATATCGGCCTGGCCTATGCCCTGGGCATCGGCGGCGCACGCGCCGGCGTTCTAGAGACCACATTCCGCACGGAAACCGAGACCGACCTGTTCGGCGAGCAGGCTGTGCTTTGCGGCGGCGTGTGCGCGCTCATGCAGGCAGGCTATGACACCCTGGTGGAAGCCGGCTATGATCCGCGGAATGCATACTTTGAGTGCATCCATGAGATGAAGCTGATTGTTGACCTGATCTACCAGTCCGGTTTTGAAGGCATGCGCTACTCCATTTCCAATACGGCAGAGTATGGCGACTACACCACCGGCCCGAAGATCATCACTGAAGAGACCCGCGCCACCATGCGCAAGATCCTCAAGGACATCCAGGACGGCACCTTTGCCAAGGACTTCCTGCTGGATATGTCCGAAGCCGGCGGTCAGGTGCACTTCAACGCCATGCGCCGCAAGGCAGCCGAGCATCCCTGCGAGAAGGTCGGCAAGGAAATCCGTCAGCTCTATTCCTGGAGCGACGAGGACAAGCTCATCAACAACTGATCTGAATCGAGTCCATACAGTCTGCCCGGGTGCTTCGGCATCCGGGCAGACGTTTCCCTGGAAGGACAGGAACGTGAGGAAAGGATACAATCATGAACAGCGATAAGCAGCTGACTCTGGACATGGTATACAGAGCCAATTATGTGCTCAGAAGCGTGGTGCGGCGGACGGACGTCATTCCTGCACCGAAACTGAACCCCGGCGTGGACCTGTATCTGAAGACGGAAAACCTGCAGATTACAGGTTCATTCAAGGTTCGCGGTGCATACTATAAAATGTCGCAGCTCTCTCCCGAGGAAAAGGAGCGCGGCGTGATTGCCTGCTCGGCCGGAAACCATGCGCAGGGTGTGGCTCTTGCAGCGCAGCGGAACGGCATCAAGTCTGTGATCTGTCTCCCGGACTCGGCACCGATTTCCAAGGTGGAGGCCACGCGGAGCTATGGTGCAGAGATCTGCCTGGTCGAAGGCGTGTACGATGACGCCTACAAGAAAGCGCTTTCGCTGCGGGATGAGTTCGGCTATACGTTTATCCATCCGTTTGATGATCCGGAAGTCATCGCGGGACAGGGCACCATCGCGCTCGAACTTGCCGAGCAGGTGCCGGATCTGGATGCTGTGCTCGTGCCCATCGGCGGCGGCGGACTGATCTCCGGCATCGCCTATACGATCAAGTCCCTCAATCCCAAAGTCCGGGTGATCGGCGTTCAGGCAGCCGGAGCGCCTTCCATGCTTTCCTCCGTTCATGACGGCCATATTGAAACCCTTCCGAGTGTGTTCACCATCGCTGACGGCATTGCCGTCAAGCGCCCGGGCGATCTCACCTATGATATCGTTTCGCACTATGTGGACGAAATTGTCACGGTGACGGACGATGAGATTGCCGCCGCCATTCTCGCACTCATGGAACAGCATAAGCTGGTCACGGAAGGCGCTGGCGCTGTGTCGGTTGCCGCCGCCATGTTCAACAAGGTGGACCTTCAGGGCAAGAAGGCTGTGTGCCTGCTTTCCGGCGGAAACATTGACGTGACCATTCTTTCCAGGGTGATCACCCGCGGCCTGATCATGTCCGGCCGTTCCTGCCAGATGACCATTGAACTGGTGGACAAGCCCGGACAGCTGCTGACCGTGTCGAGAATCATCGCAGAGCAGGGCGGCAATGTGACCAGTGTGCATCATGAACATTCGAATACGGGCTCCGATGTGGTCGGCTGCTATCTGCGCGTGGCCATGGAAACCAAGAATCACGAGCATATCCGTCAGATCCGTCAGGCACTCATGGATGCCGGACTGAAGATCGTAGACTGAGAAAACTGTAAGGAGGATACCGACATGATCAAGACTGTTTCAACCCCGTCCGCGCCTGCTGCGATCGGACCGTACTCCCAGGCCAAACAAACCGGCAATCTGCTCTTCACATCGGGCCAGATTCCGCTGGATCCTGCCACCGGCACCCTGGTGGGCACCGAGATCCGCGCACAGACCGAACAGGTCATGAAGAATCTCGGAGAAGTCCTGAAGGCAGCGGGCACCGATTTTGACCATGTGGTCAAGACGACCTGCTTCCTTGCGGATATTGCAGATTTTGCCGCATTCAATGAGGTGTATGCTTCTTTCATTACCTCAGCCCCTGCCCGCAGCTGCTTTGCCGTGAAAGCACTCCCCAAAGGCGCACTGGTTGAAGTGGAAGTCATCGCAGAAGTGGAATAAAGACTGCCGTATCAGGCAGCGCCAGACAAAAGGCCATGATCCGCATGGCCTTTTGTTGACTGGAGAAGGAGTTTCGAGCGGACCGGAGGGGTTCCGCCCTCCGCCTGAGCACGGTGAAAATGCGGAGCGGGCCACAGATTGACATGGTCAACGGAGCTGATATACTGTTCCGGG
Organism: Christensenella sp. UBA2853; assembly: GCA_002350845.1. Classification (GTDB taxonomy): domain Bacteria; phylum Bacillota; class Clostridia; order Christensenellales; family Aristaeellaceae; genus UBA2943. The sequence continues at coordinate 104,381 of DEFL01000033.1, read as the reverse complement.
AACCGTATTCCGGCAGAGGGGCAGACCTCCGCCATACCGAGGCATGAATGGGAGATCAGGAACAATGGATGAAAGAATACCTGCGTATCTTCAGGAGCGGCTGCTCAGCTGCTATGGACAGGAGACAGCCGAGAGGATTGAACTCGGATACAAAGCAGTGCGGCCGGTAACCATGCGGATCAATACGCTCAGTGCAGACAGGGGAGAAGTCTGCGGTGAACTGGATCGGGCAGGCATTGCCTGGCAAAATGTCGACTGGTATGAACAGGCACTGATCCTGAGTGAAGCAAGGGAAAATGAAATCGAAAAGCTGAATGTCTATAGCGAGGGAAAAGTGTATCTGCAGAATCTCTCCGCCATGATTCCGCCGGTTGTCCTGAATCCTCAGCCCGGGGAAGCAGTCCTGGATATGGCAGCGGCTCCCGGAGGAAAAACGACGCAGATCGCCGCACTGACCGGAGGAAAAGCACAGATCACAGCCTGCGAACGCGATGCACGGCGTGCAGAGCGCCTCAGATACAACCTGAAAATGCAGAAGGCTTCCGCGCTGGTCATGCAGAAGGATGCAAGGGATCTGGATGATCTGTTCCGCTTTGACAGGATTCTTTTGGATGCACCATGCACAGGGAGCGGAACGCTTGAACTCAGGGACGGCGTGCCGCCACGGCGCATGACCCCCGACTGGGTGCTCAAAACGGTGAAAACCCAGAAGGCCATGATGGCCAAAGCGATCCGCCTGCTGAAAAAAGGCGGGGAGATGGTCTATTCCACATGCTCCATTCTTCCGGAAGAGAATGAGGACGTCGTGACGTATGCCCTGAAAACAGGAAACATGGAACTTGTTCCCATCGAAGATGATTTCATGCATGATTTCCCTCAGCTGCCTGTGAAACTGCCGGGTACGCTCCTGGTCTGCCCGGATGCCCTGCACGAGGGATTCTATGTGGCAAAGCTCAGAAAAATCCGATAATCCGAAAGAAGAACCAAACATGAGGAGGGCAGGGTGCTTCCTGCTCTTCAGACAGGAAAATCATGATGCAGTTCCGGACAGAGCGAAAGTCTGTCCGGTTTTTTCGTGATCCGCCAGGTGCACCGTGAAATATGAAACTGTGATGTCACAGTTATGCAGAAATCGTGTTCTTTCAGGCGGCAGAATACGCTTTCTGCACATTTTGATCGGGATGAGTCCATATGACACTTAAAACAGGACGATATGGAAGAAAATAAGTCAATATTGACATTATTCAGAGGAGATGATACACTAACTGCGGCAGCCACAAACGGAACACGAATAACCATTTCAGGAATCGGCTCATCAGCAGATCATCGTTTGCACCGGAAACCGAATGAAAGGGTTATTTCTTTGTTTTTGTAAAGTAGGGTGCCGGGAGCACGGAGGTCAAGTCTATGGTTAAGAATCCTGCGAAACCAAGGCCGATGCGGATCAAGAAGACGCCGTATGAACGGATCGAACCCTATCTTTTTCTGCTGCCGGCGCTGGTGATTTTTGCTATCTTCCTCTACTATCCCTTTGCCCGTACCATTTATCTCTCGACATGGGTTACGGACGCACTGGGCAGACCGAAGAAGTTTGTTGGGATTGACAACTATACCATCCGTCTTTTCGGAAAAGCTGACTTCTGGGCCAGCATTGTTTCAACCCTCAAGTTTGTCGGTGTTGTAGCCCTGGGCGGGCTGCTCATCGGCCTGATCACAAGCCTTCTGACCTATAACCGGTATTTTGGATCTGGATTCTGCGCAGCAGTCTATGCCATGCCGGTCGCCATTGCATCGGCAGCGGCATCCATGGCTTTCCGCATGATTTATCATCCCACCGGAGGTCTCCTCAACAACCTCTTCGGGACACAGATCAACTTCCTTGGAGGCGCCAATCAGTTCTGGGCTGTGGCTGCAGTCACCATATGGCTGCAGAGCGGCATCAACTTCATCTTTATCAGTGCCGGTCTGAAAAGCGTTCCGGCAGAACTGTATGAGAGCTGCGATATCGACGGCGCCAACTACTGGCAGAAACTGTTCCATATCACCTTCCCGACGATTTCCCCCACACTGTTCTTCCAGATTATCATCAATATCATCAATGCATTCCAGTCCTTCAGCCAGGTCAAACTGCTGACCAATGAAAGTCCCAACAGCTCGACCAACCTGATTGTTTATGCCATCTGGCATGATGCATTCCGGGCTCAGCGCTTTGAGACGGCTGCCGCCCGTTCCGTCGTGCTCTTCCTCATGATCCTCGTCATCACCATTATTCAGTTCAGCTTTGAGAAGAGGAGCGTGAATTATTGATGAGCCAGGCGAAAACAATGAAGCATACAGGGGCACAGAGAAAAAGAAAGCTGAAGAATACAGGCAATTTTCTTCTGAATATCCCGATTCTTCTGATTATTCTCGTCCCGCTGATTTACACGCTGTCGATTTCACTGGTCGATACCGATCAGGTCTACAAGACGCTCCTTCTTCCGCATTCGATACAGTTTAACAACTATGTCAATGCATTTACCAATCCCAGTTACAATTTCTCGCGGTATATTCTGAATTCGTTTATTGTTTCCACGTCCGTCATGCTCTGCCAGATGGTGACCTGTTCCATGGCAGCCTTCGCCTTTGTATTCCTGGAATTCAAAGGCAAGAAGATCCTGTTTATGGCAGTCCTGGCCACCATGATGGTGCCCGGCGAAGCGACCATCATCGCGAACTATCTGACCGTGGCCGGATGGGGATGGACCAACAGCCTGCATGTTCTGATTGTTCCGTACATGACCAGTGCCATGGGCATCTTCCTGCTGCGGCAGAACTATATGACCTTCCCGAGAGAACTGAAGGAAGCCAGCACCATTGACGGGTGCAGCAACTGGAGATTCCTTTTGCAGATTGCTGTCCCGCTTTCCAGACCGGCTCTGGGCGCTCTGGGTGCCTATGTCTTCCTGAATACATGGAACCAGTATATGTGGCCTCTGCTGACCACGGACTCAGATACATTCCGTACCGTGCAGGTGGGTATCAGCATGCTCTATGACATTGATGCACAGTCCATGGGCCTGATGATGGCGGGCGTTATCATCGTCATCGTGCCGTCCCTGAGCATCTTCGTCTTCATGAACAAGCAGCTGATCAACGGCCTGATGGCCGGCGCGGTCAAGGGATAATTGTTTCTAACGGGGAGGACCCCGTAAATAATAGAAAAGGAGAACTCTGTATGAAAAAGATCGTCTCTCTGCTTCTGGTTGCTGCAATGATGCTCAGCATCTGCGCATTCGCCTCTGCTGAAGGCCCGGTGGAAATCACCTTCTGGCACGCCATGGGCGGTGTCAACGGTGAAGCCATCACCGCGATGATCGAAGACTTCAACACCCAGTATGAAGGCAAGATCAAGGTCAACTATGAATACCAGGGCGCTTATGATGACGCGTTTGCCAAGATCAAGGCAGCCGGCATCTCCTCCATCCCCTGCGATATCATGCAGGTGTATGATATCGGCACCCGTTTCATGATCGACCAGGGCTGGGCAAAGCCCATGCAGGAATTCATCGATGCTGAAGGCTTTGATGCCAGCGTCATCGAACCCAACATTGCTGCATACTACACCGTTGACGGCACCCTTTATTCCATGCCGTTCAACAGCTCCACCCCGATCCTGTACTACAACAAGACCGCCTTTGAAAAGGCTGGCCTGGATCCCAACACTCCTCCGAAGAACTTCGACGAAATCTATGAAATGTCCAAGAAGATCACCGAGAGCGGTGCTGCCAAGTACGGCTTCGGCATGGGCAACTATGGCTGGTTCTTCGAACAGTGGACCGGCAAGATGGGCAAGAACTACGTGAACAACAACAACGGCCGCGGCGTGGATTATGCCACTGCTGTCGAATTCGACTCCAACGGCGCCGGACATGATATCCTCTCCGTGTGGAAGAAGTTTGTTGCTGACGAAGACACCGCCATCGCTCCGTACCTCAACCAGGGCAATGATGATGCCAAGCAGGCCTTCATCAACGGCGATATCGCCATCACCCTCGAATCCACTGCTGCTCTGAAGACCCTCCTGACCAACGTCGGCGATTCCTTTGAAATCGGCGTCGGTTTCTTCCCGAACATCAATGCTGATGATGTCGGCGGCGTGTCTGTCGGCGGCGGCTCCCTGTGGGCATTCAAGACCGGCGATGCCGATCGTGAAGCTGCTACCTGGGAATTCGTGAAGTTCATGACCAATCCTGAGAACCAGGCATTCTGGAATGCCCGCACCGGTTATTTCCCGGTCAACGTCAAGGCTCAGGAAACCGAAGCCTTCAAGGCCAACGTTGCACAGTATCCTCAGTTCCAGGTTGCTCTCGACCAGCTCCACAGCTCTGCTCCTCAGTATGCCGGCGGACTTCTGGCCGTGTTCTCTCAGGCCCGCGCTCTGGTGCAGTCCTACACCGAGAAGCTCGTGCATCATGAGATCGAAGACGTGGATGAATGCGTCAAGCAGCTTGCCGCTGAAATCAACGAAGCCATCGAAATGTACAACCTGACCAACTATTGATCTGCTGGGAACTGATTTGAATCCTTAGCTGATCCCGGGCGCGGGCTCTGCCCGCGCCCCTTGTTTTTGCCCGGAGACAGACTATAATGTTCATGACCTGAAATGCAGAAGTGGAGGAATAGGATATGCAGCTGATTTATGGTCACCGCGGTGCTTCCGGATACGCGCCGGAAAACACACTGGAAGCGTTTGAACTGGCAGCGAAGATGGGAGCGGAAGGTGTAGAACTGGACGTCCATATCGCAAAGGACGGGGAGCTTGTTGTTGCGCATGATGAAGAAGTTGACCGTGTCTCCAACGGACATGGCCTGATCTGCAATATGACGACGAGCGAACTCAAGCATCTGAAGTTTAACCGGACACATCCCGAGTATGAGAAGGCAACCATCCCGACGCTGCGCGAAGTGTTCGAACTGCTTGGACCGCTTGGACTGCACATCAATGTCGAGCTTAAGAACAGCCGGATTTTCTATGAGAAACTGGAAGAAAAGTGCATCAAACTGGCCGAGGAAACCGGCATGACCGACAAGGTGCTCTATTCCAGCTTCAATCATTACAGCATGCTGCATATCAAGGAGATCGATCCTTCCATTCCCTGCGGTCTTTTGTATGATGCGACTCTGGTTGAACCGTGGAAGTATGCATCTGCACTGAAGGTGGATGCCATTCATCCGCATTTCTCTGAACTGCAGATCCCGGGTGAGACGGACGCCGCCCATGCACTGGGGCTCAAAGTGAATGTCTGGACAGTCAATGAAGAGAAGGATATCCTGATGTCCCTGAAGACGGGTGCGGATATCATTATCTCCAATTATCCGGACAGAGCACTGAAGGTGCGTTCGGAATTCCTGGCAAAGTGAAGCATGCCCGGAAATGGGCAAAGAACCTGCGTGTTCAGCAGACAGCTGCGGCTGTCTGCTTTTTTTGCATGGAAAAAACCGGTTCTTCCAGAGAAGAACCGGTATGGAGGCAACGAGATGGTTATTCACCCGGTGTGATTTCTGCACCGAGATCCCGGACAAAATCGACAGGATCAATAAAGTTGAAGAGCGTTTTCTGCATATCACTTCTCTTAAAACGAACCTGCAGCTGCTGCTTTCCGGCTGCAGAGGCCGTGACTTGAACATGGGTGACCGGCAGGACCGCAAAGATATCCCGCGCACAGCGCAATGCGATGCCGCACAGATAGTGCTCGTATGCGGTGGCATTGTCGGCCGCATCCTCTTCAAAGGCTTCGTAGGTGACAGCGATTTCATCGGAGGAAAGCGCACGCACACGGATATGATGCGCATACTTTTTCATGTCATCGAGCGGACGGACTTCGCGGAGGACATCTGCATAATCCGTCAGGGAGCCGGACAGCACATTCTGCGCGTGCTGACGCAGGAATTTCCAGCGGGGAGAGAGCGGGTCCAGGCCCATGGTATTGCGTCCGGACAGGATATCGGTCCAGTCAATGCTTTCATCCGCAGTCTGCCAGATCTGATCAAAGGAGGGAAGGGGAGCGGGCGCTTCGGCCTTTTTGGGGGCTGTAGGGAGAGATGCTGCGTGGCCTGGCTTGACCGGCTGCTGCTGGGCGGCAGCCTCTTCCAGCTTCTGCATGTTCCACAGATCACCGACGATTTCATACAGGCCGTCGAGCGGATTGGTATAGGGTTTGTCAGCCATGGATCAGTCGCTTCCTTTCTCATCAAGATGGCATACGACCGCAGGCGGATTGGCTTTTGTCAGGAAGTGATCAATGGTGACCGTCCGGTCAGACATGACTTCCATCTCAAAGAGCCAGCGGGAAAGCGGGTTGATCAGGAGGCTTTCCACCTGGTTGCCGATGCCGCGGCCGCCGTTGGAAAGATCGGCGAGGGCCGCATCATGCAGTTCTTTGAACGCCTCATCCGGGATGACAATCCGGATCTGCTTCTGTTCATCCATGCGGCGGATGATCTTCTTGATCTGGGCATCCAGAATGGCTTCGCCGGCCTCCTGGCGGATATAGTCAAACACGACAATGTTTTCGCCGATACGGTTCAGAATCTCAGGACGGCCCAGTTCCAGCTTGAAAAAGTCTTCCACAGCGGAACGGATCTGGCTCTGCACTTCAGGATAGGTCATATCCATGGTGACATTGGCATGGCGGTTGCCCAGCGCATCCTTGACATACATGCCCAGGTTGGATGTGAAGATGATAATGCATTCGGAGAAATAGACTGTATTGCCCTGACCGTCTGTCATGCGGCCGTCTTCCAGAATCTGAAGGAATTTATCCAGGATGGTCGGGTGGGCCTTTTCAATCTCGTCAAAGAGCAGGATGGAAAACGGCTGTTTCTTCACCGCGTTGGTCAGCTGGCCGCCTGCTTCATACCCGACGTATCCGGGAGGTGCACCCATCAGTTTCTGATCCGAATGGCTTTCGCCGAACTCGGACATGTCAAAGCGGATGCAGGCGGATTCGTCGCCGAAGAGTTTCTCCGCGAGGGCTTTTGCCGTCTCTGTCTTTCCGACACCCGTGGGGCCTGCATAGAAAAGCACGCCTTTGGGCTTGGCGGTGGAAGAAGAGGAAAGACCGTTCATGCCGGTGACGGCACGGCGCACGACATCCAGGGACCGTTCCAGGGCGACATCCTGTCCCTTGACGCGCTTTTCCAGATCCTGCTTGGCGTGCTTGAGACTCTTCATGGAAAGGGATTCCCAGGGATTGGAACGGATGCCGTATTTGTAAAGGTCCACAATGGTGCACAGGTCACGGATGGGCGTCATTTCCCTGCGGCTGAGATTGCGCAGGGCGTCGAGCTCGGTGAACGTCATGCCTTCGGTCAGACCGACAAACTTTTCCTGCAGTTTTTCCAGGTCTTCCGGGTGCTCCGCATAATACGGGTAATCGGTCCGGTAGACGGAACTGTCAAAGAACGTGGGGAACGCGGAACCGGAAATCAGACGCTTGCGCTCATCCCGGTCCGGGGCTTCCAGCGTGATGGTTTTGCAGATGGGATTGTTCAGGTAGAACCAGGCCGGAAGATCATTGAGCTTGTTGACCACCAGGATCAGGAGATTCTGCTTTTTCCCGTAGATGGTGCGGACGGTGGAAGCGGAAAGCGCAGACTGCAGCAGAAGATTAAAGCTGTTGACGTCCTGCTGGTCCATGCGTTCGGGTGTTGTGATATAGTGGCTTGCCAGTTCAAGGATCTGAACGGTGGCTTTTCTGGAATTGAGCATGCTGCGGCGGATGACGTTCGGCGCCGTTTTGGCATCATTCCCCTTAAACTCTGCGGGAATGACGCCGTTCTCCACGCTCTGACCGGTGAGCGCGGCAAAGTCCCGGAGCATGTCCGGATTGTACGGATTCATAAAGCCGATCAGGTTGGAATAAAAGACAATCTGGTCATAGCCGTGATCGGAAAAATACCCATGAAGATACCGGGAAAGCGGCACAAGTTCATCTTCAGGAATGGAGCCGGCAACCGGATAGCGGTACTGGTCGAGAACATTGCCCTCCAAAATCAGAAGAGGCTTGAGAGAACTGAATAATTCCAGTTCACGGTGCCATTTGGAAATCAAAGGTTCCACAGGCAGCATCCTTTCTGTGTTCAATCTGCCTCTCATGATAGCACAGGCATGGTTTCTTGACAAATGAAAAAAACAGAAAAAGCGCTCTGCTGCTTGAACAGAGCGCTACTCAGGTGAACAGAAAAAAGGCCTGCGGACAGCAGGCCTGAAATATTAACTGCGGACACGGTTGATAAACTGTGCAAACCGATCATCCGGATGATCCTTCGCATGCTGGACACCGGCCTGATAGAGCACATAGCACAGAAAACCGATGGCTCCGATACAGATCAGAGGCCAGAGGCTGCGGATGATTCCGAATACAAGCGAGAATGCACAGCCGACCAGCATGATGGGCCAGATACCGGTCATAATGGAAATGAATGCGACAAAGAGACCGCCAAAGAGACTGAACATGCCGCGAAGCAGTCCGCCAACCAGGGAAAATATACCACCCAGCAGTCCGGCCATCAGACGGAAGGGGAAAAACAGCAGCTCAAACATGGTTTGGAGAACCTCCTTATTTTTTGTACCCTTCAGGGTACGTGCATATCTTATCACGTTCCGAAACGGAATCCAGAAAAGGAGGATTTGAAAACCATTAGAAAATGGTTAAACCGGAAGTGCAGGGGCTTTGGTGACATCGCACCAGCCGTAGGCATGGCTCCATGCCTCGAGTTCATCAGGAGTCAGCCGGACGGCGCTCGCCTCATTGCCGGCTGCCGGATACACGATATCATAGGCCCGGAGGCTTTCATCCAGCCAGACTTCAGCGGGAGATGGCAGGTCGAACGGACAGACGCCGCCGAAATGCAGGCCGGTCAGCCCTTCCAGCTCCTCCGCGGTCATCATGCGGGCTTTGGTTCCGAACGTATGCTTGTATTTTCCGTTGTCGATGCGCCGGTCACCTGCAGCGACAAGGAAGATGGGGCGGTCGCCGGCCATAAACGAAAGGGTCTTGGCAATGCGGCCGGGTTCACAGCTGAGCGCTTTGGCTGCCAGCTCAACGGTGGCGCTGGACACGGTAAACTCAATCACACGGTCTGAAGCGCCAAACTGCGCAAGGTAGCTGCGGACATGTTCAACAGAGTCCATAGGCGGGAAACCTCCAGAAAATGATGGTAGTAAAAAACGGACCGGAAAACCGGTCCGAACATCAGTAAGGCCGATGCTTGCCCATAAAGCAGATGGCGAGGGTTCCGGGGCCGCAGTGGGCACCGATCACGGGACCGACGTTGTCAATGCGGATCTCCAGCTCAGGCACTTTGTTCAGAAGTTCCTTCTTGAGGTTCTCTGCGTCCTGAGGGCAGTCGGCATTGAGGATGATCATCACGGATTCCTTGGGATCATCCAGGTTGGCCAGCGCCTGCTCGACCATGTAGGAAATGGCCTTGCGGCGTCCGCGCTGCTTGCTGATGGCTGTCAGCGTGCCCTCGCGGGTTTCCGTGATGATGGGCTTGAGGTCCAGCATGCTGCCGATGGCAGCTGCGGTGGGGGAAATGCGGCCGCCGCGCTTGAGATACTTGAGATCGTCCACCATGAAGAATGCGTTGGCGCGGTCATAGTTCTCACGCAGCCAGGTGGCCACTTCGTCAATCGAAGCCCCGTTGCGGTACATCTCATGGGCTTTGAGGATCAGGAGCGTCATCGGACCGGAGATGGACAGGGTGTCCACCAGCTCAAAGCGGCGCTCGGGATACTTCTCAAGCAGTTCCTTTCGGGTGGCTTCGATGGCGTGAATGGTGCTGGACATTTTTGAGGAGAAAGCGACGAAGAGCAGGTCATGCTCTTTGAGAATCGGCTCAAAAATCTCCATGTAGGCGGTTTCATTGAGTGCGGATGTGATGGGGACTGCGCCATTGCGCATGGCATCAAAATAGTCCTTGGAATTGATCGTTTGACCGAGATCGTCGAAATACTCCTTGCCGTTGAGCGCATAAGGCATGTTTACGACCGGAATGTCATATTTGACTTTCAGGTCATACGGAAGGTCGGAGTCGGAATCGGTCATGAACACATAGTTCATGTGGGTACCTCCTTGAATGAAAAATGCGGAGTAAAAATACAGATAAACAATAGTATTGTACAATCGCACATGTGAAAAATCAATAGGGGAAAACCTGCTTGCACAATCCCGCATGGTTGTGTTACCATGAAAAAACGGCAGAGACGGAACTGCGGATGCAGCCGGGACTCTTCCTGGTTGGGGAGAGGCGCCATGAGATCTGCCGGACAGGATGGGAGGCACGATATGCATATTCTTCTGGTCAATGATGATGGTTTTGACAGCCGTCTTCTGCATATTCTGTGCAGGGCGGCGGCAGAGCGCGGACACCGGGTGACGGTCTGTGCGCCGAACTCGCAGCAGAGTGCAAAATCCCATGCGTTTACCCTGGCCACGCCCCTGAAAGTCGTGAAGGACAGGATGGAAGGCGCGCAGGATGCATGGAGAATCGAAGGGACACCGGTCGATGCCTGCAGAGTGGGTCTGCTGGGCGTATGCGAGGAAAAACCCGATCTTGTGATCAGCGGGATCAATGCAGGCTACAATGTCGGACTGGCGACATACGTGTCCGGAACAGTCGGTGCAGCGAGAGAGGCAGCGTTTCAGGGATATCCTGCGCTGGCTGTCTCCCTGGAGCCCAGAACACCGGAAGAAACCATCTCTTTCTTTGCTGACTACGCTGTGCAGCTGGGGGAAAAGCTGGTGCATTATGATGCACCGCATCAGTCGGTATGCAATGTCAATGCCCCGCCGGTTCCTGTCGCCGACATTCAGGGCGTGACGGTTTGCCCGATCACATGCCATGTCTATAAGGACGGCTATGAGCGGGTGGTCAGCCCGCGGGGCGAGACGTACTTCTGGCTTTCCAATGAGATCGAGGATATGTGTCCGGCTGAGAATACGGACCTGGATTATCTGCACAGAGGATACATCACGGTGACATTCCTTGCACCGGAAGGATGCAGACAGGAAGATTATGCAGATTTTCCGCTGAAGATCAGGGAAGCATAAGAAAAGGGCCGCCCGGATTTCTCAGAGCAGGAACGCAGATGAGACTGCAAAAGTCATCAGACGCGGATCCTACACAGGGAACCGGTCTAAAATGGAATAGAGACAATCGAGCAGCGGGGAGAACCCGCTGCTTTTTTCAATGGATACAGAAATCCAGATTTTGACAGCCGGTATGAGATCAAAGAGAAAAGAGCGTCATTTTTTACGTTGATTTTACACAACTAAGGTTTCAAGATTTACAATTCATCACTAAACTGGATGTATACAAAGGAGGCATCCATGGTGATCTATTGTGTGGAAGATGAGAGCAACATCCGGGAGCTGATGGTCTATACGCTCAAAGCATCCGGATTTGAAGCACAGGGGTTTGAAAACAGTGAAGGATTCTGGTCTGCAGTCAGAGAACAGCAGCCGGAACTGATTATCCTGGATATCATGATGCCGGGAGAAGATGGACTGACGGTTTTGAAAAAGCTGCGGGGCTCACCGGCAACGGCCGACATTCCTGTCATCCTGGCGACGGCCCGGGACAGCGAGTATGACAAGGTGATCGGCCTGGACAGCGGAGCGGACGATTATCTTGCCAAGCCGTTCGGCATGATGGAAATGGTATCCCGCATCAAGGCTGTGCTGAGGCGGACAGCCCCGAAGAAGTCGAATGTCCTCACCTGTGGAAAACTGTCCCTGGACGGGAACAGGCATGCCGTCACCGTGAACGGGAAGCCCGTGATGCTGACACTCAAAGAGTTTGACCTGCTCAAGCTGTTCATGGATCATCCGGGACAGGTGTTTACAAGGAGTCATCTTCTCTCAGAAGTGTGGGGCACAGGGTTTTCCGGTGAAACAAGAACCGTGGACGTGCATATCGGAACGCTCCGGACAAAACTGTTTGAAGTGGGGGACCTGATTCAAACAGTTCGGGGTGTCGGATATAAAATGGAGGAGTGCCATGAGCAGTAAGATTTTCCGGGCGATCTGGATTGCTGCAATTGCTGTGTTTCTCGCATCACTGATCTTTCTTCTGGGCATTTCCTACAATTATTTCTCGGGCCTTCAGATGAATCAGCTCAGGAACCAGACAGCGCTGGCCGCGCAGGGTGTATCTCTGTCTGGCGCGGATTATTTTGAAAACCTGAATACAGAGAATTATCGGATGACCTGGATCAGTGGTAACGGCAGTGTTTTGTATGACAATGAAGCCAAAGCAGCACAGATGGAAAACCATCTCGAGCGTGAAGAAGTCAGGGAAGCCATGGCCGACGGATACGGAGAGGCTGTGCGCTATTCAAGCACCCTGGCGGATAAACAGCTCTATGCTGCAGAGCGTCTGCCGGATGGTTCTGTACTCCGTCTTTCTGTCAATCAGGCTGCTGCATGGACACTGCTTCTCGGCTTTGCGCAGCCCATCTGCATCGTTATCATGATTGCGCTTGTGCTGTCGCTGGTGCTGGCGTCACGGCTTGCGAAACGGCTGGTCAAGCCCATCAATGAGATTGATCCGGAAAAACCGGAACAGTATTACGGCAATGAAGAATACAAAGAGGTCGAACCGCTTCTGCGGCATATTTCGGCCCAGCAGAAGCAGCTGAAAAGAGATCAGAAGCAGATCGAGAAAAATGCGCTGATTCGTCAGGAATTCACCGCGAATGTGTCGCATGAACTGAAAACGCCGCTGCAGTCCATTTCGGGATATGCGGAACTGATCAAAAGCGGAATGGTTCAAAGTGAAGACATCAAGCCCTTTGCCAGCAAGATCCACAGCGAATCGCTGCGTCTGATGCAGCTGGTCGAGGACATCATTGATCTGACAAAGCTGGACAACGGCGGCACAGAAATGGTCTGGGAGGCGTGCGATCTGCACCGGATTGCGGAGAATGCGGCGGACAGTCTGGAAGCGGCAGCATCGGCAGTGAATGTGTCGGTCAGAGTTGAAGGAACCGCGACCCACCTCAGGGCCGTCCCGAAACTGCTGTACAGCATTGTGTATAATCTGTGTGACAATGCAATCAAGTACAATCGAAACGGGGGAAGTGTCGTTGTGGGCGTCAGGCAATCCGGGCATCAGGCGATCCTGACCGTGAAAGATACAGGCATTGGCATACCTCAAGAAGAACGTGACCGGATTTTCGAGCGCTTTTATCGCGTGGATAAAAGCCGCAGCAAGGCGGTCGGCGGAACAGGCCTGGGTCTGTCCATTGTGAAGCATGCCGTAATGATCCACGGCGGCAGAATTGAACTGCAAAGTGTAAAGGGGTATGGAACGGAATTCACAGTCACCCTGCCGGATGCACCGAAGGCAGCATGACAGACAAGCCGGAATAGAAAGACAATCAATCCATTGACTCAGTGAGCAATCGAAAACTGCAGGCCGGGCGGCCTGCAGTTTTTACATGGATTTTACAGGAATGCGGTAGTGCATTTGATGTTCTTTCGATATGCTGTTTGTGTAAGATTGAATGGAGTGGAGAAAGAAAAGATGAGTTTGTTTGACATTCTGAATCTGATCGGAGGATTGAGCCTGTTCCTGTTTGGCATGACGCTGATGGGCCAGGCGCTGGAAAGACGGGCAGGAAACGGACTGAAACGGCTTCTGGGCCGCCTGACAACAGACCGAATGGCCGGCCTTCTCACCGGCATGGGCGTAACGGCCGTCATTCAGAGTTCCTCAGCGACGACGGTGATGGTGGTTGGCTTTGTGAATTCGGGATTGATGACACTGAGCCAGTCGATCAACGTCATTATGGGCGCGAATATCGGGACGACCGTCACGGCATGGATCTTAAGCCTTGCCGGGATTGAGAGTGACAATACCTTTGTCAGGCTGCTCAGCCCGTCATCGTTTACACCGATCCTTGCACTGATCGGGATTATCTTCTATATGTCTTCCAAAAACAGCAAACGCAGGGATACCGGGCTGATTCTGCTGGGCTTTGCGACACTGATGTTTGGCATGCAGGCCATGACAGAGGCGGTCTCCGGACTCAGAGACATTCCTGCATTCCAGCAGCTGTTCCTAGCGTTTACGAATCCGGTTCTCGGCGTGCTGGCCGGTGCAGTCCTGACAGCCGTCATTCAGTCAAGTTCTGCATCCGTGGGTATTCTGCAGGCACTGGCTTCTACTGGCGCGGTCTCCTATGGTGCAGCTGTTCCGATTATTATGGGACAGAACATCGGAACGTGTGTGACGGCCATGCTTTCCTCGATTGGTGCCAACAGGAATGCCAGAAGAGCGGCACTGGTGCATCTGTGCTTCAATCTGATCGGAGCTGCCGTCTGGCTGGTGGTTTTCTGTCTTGTGAAGATAATCCTGGCTCCGGCCATTCTGACACAGCCGGCCAGCCTCATGGGAATTGCAGTATTCCATTCAGCATTCAATGTCCTCTGCACGGCCCTGATGCTTCCCCTCAGCAGGGTCATGGAACAGCTGGTCTGCAAACTGATCCCGGATGCAAAGCGCGCGGAGAAGGAAAAGGAACTGGACGAGCGTCTGCTCGGCAGCCCGGCCCTGGCGCTGAACAGGTGCACGCAGGTGCTGGATCACATGGCAGTCACTGCGGTCAATGCATTGAAGGAAAGTCTGGAAAGCGTCCTGCATTATGACAGTGAGAAGGCGGAAAGCATTCATACCGCGGAAAATGAGACAGATCATCTGGAAGATATTCTCGGCACCTACCTTGTGAAGCTGACTTCCCGTAAGCTCGGAGAGGAAGAGAGTGTGAAAGCCACCGAGTATATGAAGCTGATCGGGGACTACGAGCGCATTGCCGACCATGCGGTCAATATTCTGCAGTCAGCGGAAGAAATGCAGGAAAAGGGGATTGTCTTTTCAGAACGCGCGGCAGAGGAATACAATTTGATCTGCTCTGCACTCAAAGAGATTATGGACTTGTCCTACCAGGCCTTTTCAACGGGAGATATCGGAGCGGCAAAGAAAACGGAACCGCTTGAGCAGGTGATTGAGACCCTGAAAGAGGAACTGCGGACCCGGCATATTCTCAGAATGCAGCAGGGAGCGTGCTCTGTGGACGCAGGATTTGTCTGGTCGGACCTGCTGACCAATCTTGAACGCGTTTCTGACCATTGCTCCAACATTTCCGGATGCGTTCTGGACTCGATCGGGTTTACCCTGAAGCTTCATGAACATCAGCGAATCTTCAGAAATACAGATGAGGACTACAAGCATCAGTATAAACTGTTTCAGGAAAAGTACCTGCTGACAGCCTGAGACGCATGAAAAAAACGATCCGACTCTGGATCGTTTTTTGGAATGTCCATTGTTTGCGATGGTTCCTTATTGTGCGCCGAGGGCTTCCCTGAGCACGGCAAGATTTCCGCGCATGATCTGCTCATACCAGTCAAGCGGCACTGTGCCATCTGGAGCGGTGACACAGGGATTCAGTTCATAGACAGGCGCGCCGGTTTCACGGGAGAGCGTGTCGGCAGCCAGGGAAGGATACTGCGGCTCGGTGAACAGCGGAGGAAGATCATGATCCCGGATCAGCGTGACAAGATGGCCAAGCTGCGCGGGGGAAAGCGGATCTTCCGGTTCCAGGGCGATCACGGCCACGATCTCCAGATCATAGGCCCTGGCAAAATAGGGGAACGCCTCATGGAATGTCAGAAGGTCTCTGCGGGAAAGAGAAGAAAGGCCGTCACGGAGCTCTTTGTCCAGTGCGTCCAGGCGCTGGATATAGGCGGAGCAGTTGGCGGAAATAGTGTCGGCCGCCTTGGGAAAGGAAGCGCACAGTCCGTCGGACAGATTCTGCACCATTCTGGAAGCGTTGGCAGGGGTCAGCCAGATATGGGCATTGTATTCCGTCTCTCCGCTCTCGGAAGGGAGCAGATCAATGCCAGTGGAAGCGTCAATGAGCGGAAGATCCGGGAAGGCTTCAAACACGAAGGACATAAAGCCTTCCATGCCGGCCCCGTTGATCAGAAAGACATCGGAGTTGGAAAGCGCTTTCAGATCCCCGCTGGAGAGCTGATAATCATGCAGGCAGCCGGTCTGGGGCTGAGCGAGGGAATGGAGCTCAATGCCTTCCGTTCCTTCCAGCAGGTTGGAGGCAAAGAGATAAATGGGGAAAAAGGAAGCGGTGACTGTCTCGGACAGCGCAAGGGCGGGGAGCAACAGAACCAGCAGGGAAAGCATCAGGGTCAGGATCTTTTTCATGAAGGGAAATCCTTTCTTCAGGCAGATTAGGGGTACAAAATACGGGGAAGGCCTTCTTCGCGGGCACGCTCGGTGAGAATGCCTTCAATAAAACCAAGATTGGCTTCGCCGAGCATATTGCCATAGCGGCGGTATAAAGTCAACATGGCAGCATAGGATCCGTGCTCAAAAGCCATCGGCTGGAGCACAGTCCATGCCTCGGCGGAGGGCGTACAGCGCGGAAGAAGAAGGGCAAGGCAGCGGTCAGACAGGTCAGGAAGATCCTCGGAATAAATCCGGACCAGTCTCCCGTCCGCGGAGCGATAGCGCATGCCGCGTCCGAGACGCGCATAGATTTCCTGAAAGATCATATCTTCCAGCCTTCTGGCGAACCCGGACAGATCCTCCGGCTGAAAGGACCATGCATTCAGAAAATGTGCAACAGAAGCAGTGAAATCAGCGGAGGAGGAAAGCTCTCTGCCGATCTTGCTTTCCAGTACACTTTGAACTTCCTGCGGTGTAACGGTGGGTTTCATGGCTTCCCGCTCCTTTCATGCCTGTTTTTTCGACGCGGCCGGGGGAAATCCTTGTCACACAAAATGTCATATTTGATGAAAAAATGACAGCGGAATGCACAGGACAGCATTCTTTCCACAGGAGTTATCAACAGGAATTGTGGGGAGGAATGGACTGGGCTACAAGTAGTTGTGAATAAAGTTATCAACAGAATGTGTCAAGCTTGTCATAAATACCCCTTGCAAATTCAAGGGAAGCATGATATCATATGTGACACAGTCGGTTATCCACAGATCATTATCCACATGCTTTGTGCCGAAGCCAACAGAGGAATCTGTGGAAAAATACCGCTGGATATCAAATGTGACAAACGTATCACAAACTTGTGACACGATTGTGAAGGATGGATTTCGATGGATGGCAATGAGCTGTGGGAGAAGGCGTGTGCGCTGATGCGTCAGGAGATGAATCACGTGACGTATTCCACGTTTATAGAAGGCAACCTGACGCCTGTAAAACTGGAAGACGATGTGCTGATTCTTCGGATTGCTATGGAACAGATGAAAACCATGCTTGTCAACCGTTATCAGCCCATGATTGTAACCGCACTGACGACAGCGGCAGGGAGAAGGATGTCCTGTGAGATCCGGACAGAAGCGGAGATCAAGGAAACCGAGAAACCGGAAGTCGAAAAGCCCGGGATTATTCAGCTCAATCCCAAATATACATTCGACACATTCGTTGTCGGCAGTGCAAACCGGTTTGCCCATGCGGCGGCTGTTGCTGTAGCAGAAAACCCGGCGGAAGCCTATAACCCGCTGTTTATCCACGGCGGTGTGGGACTTGGAAAAACCCATCTGATGCATGCAATCGGACACTATGTGCAACAGCAATATCCGGAAAAACGTCTACTTTATGTGACATCCGAGACATTTATCAATGAACTGATTTCCGCAATTCAGCAGGGCCGGAATACACAGTTCCGCAATCGCTTCCGGAATGTGGACATCCTGATGGTGGACGATATTCAGTTTATTGCGGGAAAAGATTCCACGCAGGAAGAATTCTTCCATACATTCAATGAACTGTTTGAGCATGGAAAGCAGATTATTCTCACCTCGGATAAACCGCCGCAGGATATCGCGAAACTGGAGGAGCGGCTGCGCAGCCGCTTCGCATGGGGTTTGATTGCCGATATCCAGCGCCCGGACGTGGAGACCAGAACCGCCATTCTTCGCGCAAAAGCGATCTCAGAAGGCGTCAAGGTTCCGGATGAAGTCCTGGGCCTGATCGCAGATCATGTCAACAGCAATATCCGTGAGCTGGAAGGCAGCTTCAACAAGCTGGTTGCCTATTCCATGCTGGTCTCTGAGCCGATCACAATGGATCTGGCCCGTGTTGCACTCAGAGACATTATCAATGGTGAGAAGCGCAGACAGATTACGGCCGGCATGATTATGCAGACAGTCTGCGAGTATTTCAGCGTAACAATGGAGGACCTGACCAGCGCAACGAGAAAACGCGAAATCACGGTGCCGCGCCAGATAGCCATGTACCTGACACGCGATCTTACGGCTATGTCGCTTCCACAGATTGGTACGGCGTTTGGCAACAGAGATCACACGACGGTGCTGCATGCATGCTCTGTGGTCAGCAAGGGAATTCAGGATTCCGTCGAACTCGCGGCTCAGGTCAGCGATCTGCGTCAGATGATTCAAAATCAGTAATATTGTAAGCCGCCTCTTTCGGATTCACGAGAGAACGCGGCTTTTTTGGAAACAGAGAGGTGAGAAGCAGAGTGTCAGATGAACTGTATTCGGTACTTGCACTGGGTATGCGGTATTGGTTTATCGCGCTGGGGCTTCTGATTGTCATTCAGACCTTTCTCTGGCTGTACCGTGATCACCGGGAAAAGCACCGTCGGCTGAAAAATCTTCCGGATGCCGGCATGATCGGTGAGTTCGTTGTTCTGGCAGGCGGCGGCACACTGGAGGAAGGTGCGGTGATCCCGGTCCCATGGGAGGGCATGATGGGATCCTCCAGAATGTGCGACGTCGTGGTGCCGTCCGGGGACTTTGCACCTGTCCATCTCTATTTCTCGTTTGTAAGGAATAAGGGACTTCAGATTGAGGCGGCGAGAGGCCGCTCCTGCTATGTGGACGGTGCCCTTCAGGAATACCGCGGAAAGAATACCGCGGACGGGAAAATGGTGCATGGTTCCATCCTGCAGGTCGGGGACTGTGTGCTTCGGCTTCGGCTGTTTGCCGGGCTGGATGTGGAGAGAAGAGCGAAGAGAAAACCTGATGACGATCTGAAGGAATACGGAATGCCGGTTGCTTCTCAGGGTGTCCCGCGTCCGGGCTATGATGGATGGGTGGATGCCCAGACTGAGGAGGAACGCTTTACAGGAATGTATCTGGTTAAGGATGAAGAGCAGGATGGGAATACAAAAGAAACAACAGGCGGAAGCCGGGAAAAGGATGAAAATGAGTAAGAAACCGGGTGGACGGCTGACGGTCATGGTCATGCTGTTCTACTTTACAGCGTTTCTGCTGCTTGCTCTCCGGAATGCGGTGTGGCAGGGGTATGCACTTGCACTGTGCGTGCCGGCCGCCATCTGGGGCGGGACCCATGTTCTGGGGAAATGTTTTCACATTGACACCCTGCTCTTTTCATTGACCAATTTTCTCTGTGCGCTGGGCATTCTGATTCTCTATGATACCAATCCGGTCCTCGCTTACCACCAGGTGGTCTATTACGGTGTCGGACTGGTCGGCATGGTCATCTGTATCTATTTCATGCGTGCGTTCAGGACCATACGGCATCTCGGGTTTGTGATGATTGCTGTGTCGTTCGCTTTTCTTGCCCTGCCGCTTTTGATCGGACGGGAAACCTACGGCGCGAAAAACTGGATCTATTTTCATGGGGTATCGATTCAGCCGAGCGAATTTGTCAAGATCCTTCTGATCCTGATTCTTGCCTGGTTTATGAGCCGGCGCCAGTTCATTCCGTGGTTTCTGTGCGCTGTGGGCTGTCTGCTCTTTCTCATGCTGCAGAAGGATCTCGGGACAGCCCTGCTGTATTATGGCGTGTCGCTGCTGCTCTTCTTTGCATCAACAGCCAATCTTCCGCTGACCCTGCTCGGCCTGCTTGGCGGGGGCGGGGCGGCAGTGATGGGATACCGGATGTTTGCCCATGTCAAGAAGCGCGTCGCGATCTGGAGAAACCCCTGGTCGGATTATGAAAATGCGGGGTATCAGATTGTGCAGAGCCTCATGGCGCTGGCTTCCGGCAGCCTGCTGGGCGTTGGCCTGGGTCTGGGCAGCCCGACAACGATCCCGGTCTATGAAACGGACTTTATTTTTTCAGTGATCTGCGAACAGTTTGGACTGATCTTCGGAGTCTGCGTACTGCTGATTTATGTGGCGGTCATCTGGCGGGGAACCACCATTGCCATGGCCTCAAGACACAGCTTTCAGGGGCTTGCAGCCATGGGAGCCACGATGATGATCGGTCTTCAGACGTTTATCATTATCGGCGGTGTGATCAAGCTGATTCCGCTGACGGGCATCACCATGCCGTTTGTCTCATCGGGTGGGTCATCACTGGTTTCCAATATGTGTCTGACCGGGCTGATTCAGGGTGTGGCAAGCCTCAATGAGGACGATCTTGAGGAGGACCTGAGACTGACTGAAATGTAAGGAGGGGAGGATATGAAAAGGCAGCGGATTCTGTTCAAGTGTCTCGCTTTCCTGTTTTTCGGCCTTTTTCTGATCCTGACCTTATATGGAGGATATAGTGTGGCCACCTATGGCAACCGCTGGTTTTCTTCCAACAAGAATCCCCGTGTGCGTGCACAGAAGGAATCGGTCATTGCCGGTGATATCTATGACAGAAACGGAGTGCTTCTGGCGACCACGGATGAGAACGGCAATCGGGTGTATCAGGCCAGTGAGCAGGCGAGAAGAGCGGTTGTCCATCTGCTGGGGGATTCCCAGAGAAATGTGGCCAACGGTGTTGAATCCTTTCAGACCGCGTATCTCTACGGCTTTCATTCTTCCTTTGGTGAACTGCTGGGAGATTTTTTCTCCGGAACAGCGCGCAGAGGGGATAATCTGTATCTGACCATCGATTCAAGGCTGTGTCAGCGCATGATTGAATCCTATCAGAATCACAGCAGCACAAGCGGAAAAAGCGGGGCTGCTGTGGTGATGAACTATCTGACGGGCGAAATCCTGGCGGAAATCTCCCTGCCGACCTTTGATCCGCTTCAGGTCACAGCAGGGGTGGATGCAGACGGGGAGCCCTTCTGGAACCGCGCCACACAGTCTGTTTATCCGCCGGGATCAACCTTTAAGATTGTGACGGCGGCTTCTGCGCTCAAGTATCTCCCGGAACTCGCAGAAGAAGAGTTTGAATGCACGGGTGATCTGCAGCTTAACGGACACACGATCCATGATTATGGCAATACGGTGCATGGCCGCCTGGACCTGAAGGAAGCGTTCAGCGTTTCGTGCAACAATATCTTTGCGGCGCTCGCGGTGGAACTGACCGATGCGCGGCTGAGGCAGACGGCAGAAAACTTCGGCTTTAATGATAATTTCCTCTTTAAGGATATGGTGGTTGAGAACAGCCGGTACCCTGTGCGAAGCGGCCGGTCGGACTATGAAGTCGGAGCGTCAGGCTTTGGTCAGAGCAGCATTGCTGCTTCTCCCATGCATATGTGCATGGTGGCGGCTGCGGTCGGCGCGGACGGCGTGATGCAGGAGCCAATTCTCCTCAGGGAGGTGCAGGCTCCCTCCGGTGCAACACGCATGACCTGGGAAAGCCGGGTTTACCGAAAGGCGATGGAGGCCGATATCGCGGCGGTCATGCAGAATTACATGCGCTACGTTGTCACCAGCGGCACTGGCAGCCGTGCGGGCACCCGCAGCATGATCATCTGCGGAAAGACGGGAACGGCGGAATCCACGCTGAAGGGAAAACCGGTTAACTATGGATGGTTTGTCGGATATGTGGACGACCCCGCGCTTCCGTTTGCTGTAAGCATTCTTGTGGAAAACATTGATGACGGGCAGGGTGGGGGAAGCACAGCTGCCCCGATCGCCAGGGATATCTTTCAGTACCTGATGGATTATCCGGAACGTGTCACACAGTGATTGAAGCATACGAAAAGACCAGGCATCATTCGGCCTGGTCTTTTCGTATGTTTCTGTCTTATTCAACGCTGCCGGGAACATCATCGACATCTGCGGCAGTTTCTTCGTTTTCCGTGATTTCATCAAGATCGAAAAGGTCTTCGTTTTCTCCCTCCATCAGATCGGTTCCAACCTCAAAATCCTCCATATCCTTCGGCACAGTCACCGATTCGTTCACGGAACGGATATAGGCATCATAAGGCATGGAAATCTCTGCCAGGGAAAGCAGGTAGGGCGTCTCGAAACGGAGCACATCGAGATTGTCATAGGACAGCTTAATGGGCTCAGGAGACCAGGCAAGATCGTTTGGATCCAGTTCACGAATGGAAATCTTCTTCTTGCCAAGCTTCTCAAGATGACCGCATACAACGACGCTGCTCTCCTCATCAGGTCCGATATGCGCAACCTGAACCAGGTTCTCATGCGCAGCAATGGACTGAAGGGCTTCCGGAAGACTTTCCAGATCCAGCTCGGGGATTTTCTCCTCCGGCTCGACCGAGAGCATATGATAATGCTCTGTCAGTTCGGGGGCGGGGACCGCTTCGACAATATCGCTCAGTCGATGAATTTCATATCCTGCAAAGCGGAAGTCAGTTGCACGAAGGACAAAAACAAATTCACGGGACACCTGGAGTACCAGCCAGACATTGTGCTGTGTCCATTTTTCACCCTGCATCAGGACCCGACACAGGACATTGCGTTCCATGCAGAAAGAAAGAGTGTTGAGTAAAGCGTTTTCAACGGCAATTTGTTTTGCCATTGCTTCCGCCTGCTGGGAAAGCTTTTTGGACTTTTTCTTTCCTTTTTGTTTCATGGGGTTTCCTTTCTTCCGAATACGGAAACAGCCGTCCCTTCGGACGGCTGTTCTGCTCTGAAGCCACAGAGCGGGTGATGGGAATCGAACCCACGTAACCAGCTTGGAAGGCTGGGGCTCTACCATTGAGCTACACCCGCAAAATTTGGAGCGGTAGACGGGATTCGGACCCGCGACATCCACCTTGGCAAGGTGGCACTCTACCAGCTGAGCTACTACCGCATATCGGCTCCAGAGAAAGATGCGGACGAAGAGACTTGAACTCTTACGCCATAGGCACCAGATCCTAAGTCTGGCGCGTCTGCCATTCCGCCACGCCCGCATATCTGACGAGCTACTCAGAAGGCAGAAGATTCATGACCCATTGGAGAATCGAACTCCAGACACCTTGATTAAAAGTCAAGTGCTCTGCCGGCTGAGCTAATGGGTCATGCATGCTGGGGTGGCAGGAATTGAACCTGCGGATGAGGGAGTCAAAGTCCCTTGCCTTACCACTTGGCCACACCCCACCGCAGAGACAATTGTAACTGCGCAAGGCAGCAGATCCAGAAAAATGGGGTGAGTAGTGGGACTCGAACCCACGCCATTCAGAGCCACAATCTGACGCTCTACCACTGAACTATACCCACCATACCAAGCGCGCCTGGAGGGATTCGAACCCCCGACCCACGGCTTAGAAGGCCGTTGCTCTATCCAACTGAGCTACAGGCGCATGCCATCGATCAGAAGCGAAAGCCAAGTTACAGGTAACACCTTCGACCGGTAATTTTCATTACCTGGCTGTCTTGCTGACAATGTGGGATTATAACATGGGCTTCTGGTTCTGTCAACCGGGAAATTTACAGGCAATGCGCAAAGAAAAAGATATTCAAATGTACAAAATGGGCCGGAAAAGCGGGGGAAAACCATCATTGCACGGTTTTCCCCCGCCCGGAGTCAAAATCTGAAAAATGTTTTTTATCCTGCTGCCTTACTGAACAGTTTCGGATTTGTCCAGACGGCTGAGGAGATAGGCCACAAGGAAGCCGAGAACGCAGCAGACAGCGCATGCAACCCAGTTGCCGGGAGTGGCAATGGCGAAGCAGTCGGTATTCTGCACCAGCAGAGCGACCGGGGAACCGATCACAAGGCCGAAGATCGCGGCGAAAGTCATGGCTGTGTGCTTCTTGAGCAGGAAGTTCATCAGCTTGGCAATGAACACGATGCCGATCAGAAGACCAAGCAGGTAGGGGATCAGGATGGCGACAGCGGAGAAATCACCGGCGCGCAGTTCATTCATGGCATTGATGACCGAGTCATAATAACCGAGCAGCATGATGATCATGGAACCGGAAATGCCGGGGATGACCATGGCTGCGCTTGCGATGGCACCAAGGCCCACCATGAGCAGCATGACCGGGAAGGAGTGATCCACCTTGCGTGCTTCCGGGGCAGTCAGCAGCGGCAGCACGACAACGATCGCAAAGAATACAATGAAGAGAATCAGTCCGGGCACACCGGCTTTTTTGATGTTGACTCTTTTGTAGATTGCGGGGAGTCCACCGAGAATCAGGCCGATAAAGGCAAAATTGGTGGGCAGGCGGGTGAGTGGAATGGTGCTGCTGTCCGTCCCGAGCAGATGACCGATCAGGGCTGCAAACGCAAACAGTCCAATCAGCATGCCGATCACAATGGGAAGCAGGGTTTTCAGGGATTCCTTGAACTTCTTGACAATGTTGTTGACTGCATAGATCATGCGGTCATAGATTCCCATGGAAACGGCCATTGTGCCGCCGGAAACACCGGGGATGATATTGGCGATTCCCATGACTGCACCGCGCAGAACATCCAGAATCCAGTTCAGCATAGTTCATACCTCCAAAATGATGATTTATCCGAGCAGGTGTACTCCATTGATGACGAGCAGACTGCCAACGCCCATGATGATGGCAGCGAGAAGCACACCGAGCATAACGGCGGTGACACTGGTTTTGAAATCCATGTCCAGAATACTGGCAGCCAGCGTGCCGGTCCAGGCTCCGGTACCGGGCAGCGGGATGCCTACAAAGAGCAGAAGCGCGAAGAACAGGCCCTTGCTGCTGGCTTTCTCAGTCAGCTTCTGGCCACCTTTATGGCCTTTTTCCAGACACCAGGAAAAGAACGGACCGATATATTTCTTGTCAGCACCCCACTCGAGCACTTTGCGGGCAAAGAAGAAGATGACGGGAACGGGCAGCATGTTGCCGATCATGCAGACCAGATAAGCGGGGAGTGTGGGAATGCCGGATGCAAGAGCATAGGGAAGGGCACCGCGCAGTTCGACGAGCGGCACCATGGAGATCAGAAAAGCGATCAGGTAATGTTTGAGCATACCAGGACTCCTTCGATCGGGAAGTGTTGTGGTTTCGGAAATCGAAACGCAGGAATTATAACATACATTTCAGATGGTGCAAAGGATGCGCGGCATAAAGGACGCATAAAGAATCATCAGACAGGGTGTGGTTTGCAGGGCTCTGGACCATTTACTGGAGGAAGAAAGCGATGTGCAGCGGATCCGGCACAGGAAAGAACAGGAGGGGAAAAGGGCGGAAAGAAAAAACAAAAAACTGATGACGAAAAGGAGCAAAGAGGCAGAAATGCTGAAATATCAACGAAAATTTGTGCTTGACAAGATTTCGAAAGTGGGGTAAGATATGCAAGCGTCGTGAGACGCAAGCAAGCCATTCGGTTTGTGTTAGGGAGCATAGCTCAGCTGGGAGAGCATCTGCCTTACAAGCAG
>DEFL01000033.1:0-78817 GCA_002350845.1 Christensenella sp. UBA2853 | reverse complement strand
TCGAGCCCTGTTGTTCCCACCAACAAGGATGGCCCGGTAGCTCAGTTGGTTAGAGCGCCAGCCTGTCACGCTGGAGGTCGTGGGTTCGAGCCCCATCCGGGTCGCCATTATGCCTTGGTAGCTCAGTCGGTAGAGCAGTAGACTGAAAATCTGCGTGTCGGTGGTTCGATTCCGCCCCAAGGCACATTTGCGGTAGTAGCTCAGCTGGTAGAGTGCCACCTTGCCAAGGTGGATGTCGCGGGTCCGAATCCCGTCTACCGCTCCACTTCTTGGTGCCATGGCCAAGTGGTAAGGCAAAGGTCTGCAAAACCTTTATTCCCCAGTTCAAATCTGGGTGGCACCTCTTGACCATATGGTCGAATCGGCGTACACGAATCGTGATACGCTGTTTTTTTATTCCTATGACATGCTGATGCAGAAAGGCATGCAAAAAGCGCAGAAAACCGGGGACGATCCGGGAAATTCTGCGCTTTTTTCGTCTGCTGAATGGAGCGTCGCCTGCCATGCAGACGGCAGTTTACTTGTTCAGATCCTTGGGGCCGAATGCGTGAGGAAGCAGTTCGGATAGCGGTGCTTCTTCCACATGATCCTGATAGGCAACGATCACGCGGATATTCGGAGCAAATTCATTGAGCACCTGACGGCAGATGGCACAGGGCCAGGCCATGCCTTTTTCTGCGACGACTGCGATAGCCACAAAATCACGGACGCCTTCGCTGATGGCTTTAAACACAGCCGTGCGTTCTGCGCAGTTTGTGGCACCGAGAGAAGCATTCTCCACGTTGCAGCCGGTGAACGTCCTGCCGTCGGCACTGAGCAGGCATGCGCCAACCGGGAAATTGGAATAGGGGGCATAGGCGTTATGCATGGCTTCTGTTGCTTTTTCAATCAGTTCTTTATCAGTTACATTCATGGAATTCAACCTCCAGTCACCGTGTTTGCATGTCCGTGTGCCAGGCATGCTGCATGCACCTGCTGTCGGGGGAGCAGATGTGATGGATTACAGTATAGCATAAGTTTGGCTGTGTGGGACCATCCAAGGACAAAAACCGGGGAGCAGAGGGCGGTCTTCTGACGGCGTTCTCAGCCCGGAATGGTCACGTTATTTCAATCGTGGTATAATCATGCCCGGAGATGAACAGGCAAATTGGACATCACTTTCCAAATGGATACAGGGAAACAATGCATGATGAATATCTATCTGGATATTGACGGCGTACTCGTCGGGACAGCCTCCCCAATGTCGGACATTGTGGATTTGCTGGAGTATATTCTTGAGCGCTTCCCGCACTCGACCTACTGGCTGACAACCCACTGCAGGTGGGGATCCAATCAGTGTGCACAATGGCTGGAACAAAACGGTCTGCCCAAGCCGCTTGTTGACAGACTGCACAGAACGGTCAGGCCCACGCACTGGCATACGCTGAAAACGGAAGCCATCGATTTCTCCATGCCTTTCGTCTGGCTGGATGACGCGCTCCTCTGCAGCGAAAGAGCTGTGCTGCGGCAGCACCATGCGCAGGATGGCGTCTTCCTCATGGATTCTTGGGATGATCAGATGGCACTAAAGGCGCTGGCATATCTTAAAAGCATCGGGGATTGAAGCCCGGGAAATGAAAAAACACAGCAGTACAAAAGTCGGTGCCGGAGAAGAACTGAACAGGAAACCGGCGGGAAATAAGAAAGGAGTCTGAGAGCATGCTGAAAGTGTATTGCTACAATCGGTGTACGACCTGTAAAAAAGCCCTGAAGTGGCTGGATGACAACGGGATTGCCTACGAGTCGATCGACATCAAGGCCAATCATCCGGATGAGGAGACGCTGCGGACACTATATGCCGTAAGCGGTCTGCCGCTGAAGCGTTTCTTCAATACCAGCGGCATTCCTTACCGGGAAATGGAGCTTTCGAAAAAACTGCCGTCCATGAACGAAGACGAACAGCTGGCCCTGCTTTCCACGGACGGCATGCTGGTGAAGCGGCCCCTGGTTGTCGGGGATGGATTCGTTCTCACCGGGTTCAGGGAAGAAGAATGGAAAGAGAAACTTCTTTGAGAGGCGGGAAGCGGACGATGAGACCTGTACCCTTTTTCTGCCAGCGTGATCAGCTGACGATCCGGGGACATATCTTTGGAGAACAGACACCGGACAGACATGTGGTGATCATCAGCCATGGCTTTCTGGCCAACGAAAAAACAGTGCGGGATTATGCGGCCGCCCTGGCAGAAGAAGGCTTTTTGGCTGTCACGTTTGACTTTAACGGCGGCGGCATCGGTAGTCGGAGCGACGGCCGATCTGTGGACATGACGCTGCTGACAGAGAAAGCAGACCTGCTGGCGGTCGTGCGCGCCGTGCAGGACCAGCTGCAGCCCGCTTCCGTTTCCCTGATGGGGTGCAGTCAGGGAGGCTTTGTCTCTGCGCTCGTAGCAAAAGAACTGGGCTGCGGGGTAATCCGCAGGCTGGTCCTTTTCTATCCCGCTCTCTGCATTCCGGATGACGCGCGCAGGGGGTCCATGATGGTCTACCGGTTTGACCCGAACCACATTCCGGATGTGCTCGGACGCATTCCGATGAAACTGGGCGGGGATTATGCCCGGGTCGTCATGGAGATGGATCCGTTTGATGCCATCCGGGGGTATGAGGGCCCCGTGCTTCTTCTGCACGGAACAGAGGACCGCATTGTCAACATCAGCTATTCACGCCGGGCAAAAGAAGTGTATCGGCAGTGCACCTATCATGAGATTTCAGGCGCAGGACATGGCTTCACCGGACAGGATGACCGGGAAGCGGTTGAAATATTGAAAAGCTTTTTGCTGCCTGTGCTTTCAGCACAATAACATGAAAAGAGTCTCCGCATCAGTTGAATGATCCGGAGACTCTTTTCTTCTGGCCTGTACAATGCCAATGGGGAGATCAGAAATTCTTGGTCATATCGTATTTTTCATAGAATTCCCTGCGGAAATCGAGGAAACGGTCTTCAGCAATTGCCTCGCGGATCTGTTCCATCAGGTGGATCAGGAAGCGCAGGTTATGGATAGAGGCAAGGCGGCCCGCCGTGATTTCCCCGGCCTTAAAGAGATGGCGCACATACGCCCTGGAGAAATGCTGGCATGCATAACAGTCGCACTCGTCATCCATCGGCCCGAAGTCTCTTGCATACTGGGCGTTCTTGATGACCACTCTGCCCTTGCTGGTCAGGATGGTGCCGTTGCGGGCGATGCGGGTCGCGAGGACGCAGTCGAACATATCCACGCCGCGCAGGACACCTTCCACCAGGCAGTCGGGGGAACCGACGCCCATGAGGTAGCGGGGCTTGTTGGTGGGCATATAGGGCATCATATTGTCCAGCATATCATACATGATGGGCTTGGGCTCACCGACAGATAGTCCGCCGATGCCATAGCCGATGAAATCCATATCGGACAGCACCTTTGCGCTTTCAATGCGCAGGTCCTTGAAGAAGGCACCCTGTACGATCCCGAACAGCGCCTGATCCTCACGGCTGTGATAGGCCTTGCAGCGCTCGGCCCAGCGGTGCGTGCGCTCCATGTTCATTTTTGCTGTATCATAATCGCAGGGATACGCGGTGCAGACATCAAACGCCATGGCAATATCGCTTCCGAGCGCCTGCTGAATATCCATGCTGGTTTCGGGCCCGATGAAGTGCCGGGAGCCGTCAATATGACTCTGGAAGGTGACGCCTTCCTCTTTGATCGTGCGGATGCCGGCCAGGGAAAACACCTGAAATCCGCCGGAATCGGTCAGGATGGGTTTATGCCAGTCCATGAATGTATGCAGACCGCCGGCTTCCTGCACCAGGTCCTCGCCGGGACGGAGGTGAAGGTGATAGGTGTTGGACAAAAGGATCTGTGTTCCGATTTCCTCCATCTCGCGGCTGGTCATGGCTTTGACCGTGGCGGCGGTTCCGACCGGCATATAGATCGGGGTCTGGATATCGCCGTGCGGGGTGTGCAGAACGCCGAGCCTTGCGCCGCTCTGCTTGCAGATATGTTTCAGTTCATAGGAAAAAGGCTGTGACATATTGATTCTCCATTTTCTTAATACATCGTGGGGATTTGCATGCTTTCGACCTGGAATTCACCCCAGAGGCGGTCAAGAACATCCTGATACCGTGTCCAGATCCCGCCATGTGGCATGCTCATGAAGGCAAGGATCTGGTGGGTGGTGGGATGCTCAAAGCGCAGGCGATAGCCCCACAGGGCGATCTGCTGTCCGGGAATCCCGTGACCATAGCGGTTGTCGCCCCAGAGCGGGTTGCCGGCATGACTCATCTGAACACGAATCTGATGATTGCGGCCTGTCTCCAGACGGACCGAGACCAGCGAGGTGTTTTCACGCTGGGCCAGACATCTGCCGTGCAGAATGGCTTCCTGAGCCTTGCGGTTATCTGCGGAACAGACGGTCACGATATTCAGACGCGGGTCCTTGATCAGGTAATCGACCAGGGTAAAGGAGGGCGGCACGCTGCCTTCCACGATGCAGAGATATTCTCTTCCCAGCTCGTGTTTCTGAAACTGGGCACTCAGGCGCGCGGCAGCCTTGCTTGTGCGGGCAAAGACCATCAGGCCGCCGACCGGACGGTCGAGACGATGGACCAGCCCGAGATAGACACTGCCGGGCTTCTGATAGCGGATCTTGATGTCATTTTTCAGATACGTCAGGATATCGGTATCCCCGGTATCATCGGCCTGAGAGAGCATGTTGGGCGGCTTGACAGCGACGAGAACATGATTGTCCTCGTACAGAATGTCAATCATGCTGCCACCTCCCGGAGTGTCCGCACGGAAGCACGCCGCCGCTGGTGACGGGCAGACACAGCTCCTGTGCGTCAATGGTACCGCCGAAGCGCGGCACAATGCAACGGCCGATCATGTTGCTGAGCACAGAAGCCTGGAAGCCGGTCGTGTATCCATTGATCAGGAAAAACAGCGGGTGATCGGAGAGCGCGCGGCTGGCGGTTTCCACGAGATGATAAAGCTCGTTCTCAAGCTTCCACACCTCGCCGGAGGGACCGCGTCCATAGCTGGGAGGATCCATGAGAATGCCGTCGTACAGGCTGCCGCGGCGGATCTCACGCTCGGTAAACTTCAGCGCGTCCTCGACGATAAAGCGGAAGCGGTTTTCGGGCACGCCGCTGAGCTCCCGGTTTTCCTTGGCCCACTGCACCATGCCCTTGGCGGCATCGACGTGGGTCACATGCGCGCCGCTCATGGCACAGGCGACAGAGGCGCCGCCTGTATACCCAAACAGATTCAGCACACGGACCTGATCTCTTCCGCTGCGCTCGATCTGCTCGCGCATCCAGTCCCAGTTGGCGGCCTGCTCAGGGAACAGGCCGGTGTGTTTGAACCCGGTGGGACGCACGTAAAACTTCAGGTCATGATAGCGCAGAACCCATTTTTCCGGCAGCCGCCGGCGAAACTCCCATTCACCGCCGCCCCGGTCGGAACGATGGTAAACCGCTTCAGCCTGCTGCCATACAGCGGGATCTCCCTGCGGCCAGATCGTCTGAGGATCCGGACGCCGGAGAATGACATCCTTCCAGCGCTCGAGTTTTTCACCGTTTCCGGTATCGATCACCTCATAGTCTTGCCAGGTGTCAGTAAGAAACATGGGGACTCCTTTCTGATGGGCCGTGAAGGCGTTTGCTGAAAAGCAGGGAGGGATTACTCCTCCTCATCATCACTTGTAAACTGCGTGAGAATATCGCTGTGCATGCGGAGCATGGCATCCACGACTTCCTGCACATAGAGGCGGTCAAGACCTTCAAGGGCAGGGTCGGCTTCCACATATTCGCGCAGCGCTGAGCGGTCGGAAAGCGCCGCAGCGGCGGCGAGGTGCGATGCATAGGCAATGTCGCCCATCAGGTCACTGAGCGGTGCGGGAAGCGTCATATTCCCGGGAATCTCAAGCCCTTTCTCCAGAACGAGCGGACAGGAGACCAGAGCCGTAGGCGAAAGCGAAAGAATATTCCTGCCGTTGGTGCGCGTGACCTCGGGCATGACCAGGTCTTCGTGTCGCAGAAGGGCCAGTCCAAGGCGGACCGGACGCTGCGGCGGTGTTTTGGAGAGAAGCATGAGCTGGGAGATCATGCCTTCGGGATCAACCAGTCCTTTTTCACGGACTTTGTTCATGTGAAGAATGCGGTCTTTCCGATGCTCCACACTCTCGCCGAAATCAGGGCGCTCGTCCGGGATGAAGTCATCCTGGGGTGCCATAAACTCTGCCAGATCCGTGACCCGGCCGACACCGACGGCCTGATATTCACGGTACCATCTCTGAATGAGCCGTCCGAGATTGCCGTCTCCGGCGAGCGCATAGACTTCATTCATGAGGCTGATGCCGCTGGCATGATCGGAGAGGGCCGTCAGGAAAGAGAAACCAGGCAGACCGGCACTCGTCCAGTCGACTTCCTCCAGCTTTTTTCCAAGCTTTCCCGCAATCCCATCCACACCGGTCGGGCCGCGAAGGACAGAGCGGGCAAGCCCGTAAGCGGCAAACCCCATCGCGCGGAACATATCTGTGGTGCGCCCGACGGGATCGCCCAGGGAAATCACAACAGCATGCGGACAGAGGGAACGCATCTGTTCTGCCAGCGGAAGAATGACGGCACCCTGACGAAGGGTGTGCAGGAGACCGCCGATGCCGCCGTTGACACGGGCCTGATTGAGCAGGCCTTCTTCATCCCCCTCGCCGCCGGAGAGGGCCTCACGGTCCTGCTGAAAGCGGGATGAGGCCATGAGATCGCCGGCATAGATCACCAGATCTGCGCCGCGCAGCACTTCTTCGCGGCTGGAAACGGCGCGGATGCTGCCGCCGATGCCTGCTTTTTTCAGGCACGCTTCCCCATAGCCCTGAAGGAGCTCCTGCATGGCACTGTTCTTTTCCTCAATCACGGTATCCGCAGCCTGATGGCCGACCTGAAGCAGGTCCGTGAGCATGGAAGGAAGAAGCGAGGCAATCTGCTGCCCGATGAGAGCAAGTTTCAAATCATCACGTCCTTAAACAGCAAAGCCGCATGCGTGTCAGCGGCTGAAAGAAAGCAAATCGTTTGCCTGCGGGCCTGAAACAGACGCGCAGGGACACGGACAGTGTATCATCGAAAGAAAAGAAAGTAAAGAAAAAAACACATTGGGAAACCTGTGATTCCTGCCTCTGAAGCGGGGAAGAGCGGTGGACGAAAACGCGCGGAACGAGTACAATCATCCGAGGGGGTGAAACGGATGATTCGTGTGGTGTTTATGGATGTGGATGACACACTGCTCGACTTTCATGCGTGCGCAAAAAACAGCGCGCTGCATGCTGCACGGACCACCGGCATTTCCCTGCCTGAACACTTTATGGACACCTTTATGCGCTTCAACAATCACTACTGGCATCTCATCGAGGAAGGCCGGATGACGCGGGAAGAACTTCATCGGATCCGGTGGGCATCCATTCTGGAAGACCTGGGGATTGATGCAGACGGCCAGGAAATGGAGCGCGTTTTCAGAAAGCAGCTGCAGGTGTCTTCTGTCACTGTGAGCGGTGCGAAGGAAATCCTGCAGTTCCTGTCCAGCCGTGTGCCGGTGTGGATCGCGAGCAATGCCAGTGCAGAGCAGCAGCGGGGCAGACTGGAGAGAGCCGGGCTGCTCGGGTATGTCCGTGGCATTCTGGCCTCAGGAACGATCGGGGCCAACAAGCCCAGCCGTGCATTTTTCGAAGCCTGTCTGGAAACAGTGGCACCGGCTGCCCCGCAGGAATGCCTGATGATCGGGGATTCGATGCGGGCAGATATTGCAGGGGCAGCGCGTGTGGGAATGAAGACCTGCTGGTACCACCCGCGCAGCGCGGCGGAAGAAACGCCTGAGGTCATGCCGGACTGGACGGTGGGTGACCTTCGGGAGATCATGAACATCAAGGCGCTGAATACAATGGAAGAGGAGCGGAAATAACATGGGCAATGTAAGAAAAGAATGGCTGGAGCGGATGCTCAGGATTGCGGCACCGGTTATGGACAGCCTGGCGGAGGGAAAACTGCACTGCACGCTTCCGAATACATGGCATCCGGACCGGAAACCGTACGCGATGCTGGAGGCACTCGGCCGAACCCTTGAAGGCATTGCACCATGGCTGGAGCTGGACGGGCTTTCCGGTGAGGAAAAGGACATTCAGGCTCAGTGGCGGGAGAAAACCCGCCGGGCTGTTTCACAGGCCGTGGATCCGCAGAGCGCGGATTACATGAATTTCCGGGAAGGCTACGGACAGGCGCTGGTGGACGCGGCGTTCCTGGCTCACGGCATTGTCCGTGCACCACGTGAACTCGGGGAAAAGCTCTCTCCCGAAGCCCGGGAGCATCTGATCGCTGCCCTGCGGGATACCCGGAGGTTTACCCCGTTTGTGAGCAACTGGATTCTGTTTTCGGCCATGGTTGAGGCTGCCCTTGAAGTGCTGCATGCCGGCGATGCGGACATGACGCGCGTGGATTATGCCGTGCAGATGTTTGAGAGATGGTACTGCGGTGACGGAACCTACGGTGACGGCGACCGTTTCCACTGGGATTACTACAACAGTTTTGTCATTCAGCCCATGCTCGTGGACATCCTGCATGTTTTCCGTGAAAAGGGCAGGGACTATGCAGCCCTGGAAGAGAAAGCGGTCGGGCATGCGTCCAGGTATGCGCAGGTGCTTGAGCAGATGATCCATGCAGATGGAACCTGGACCGTGATCGGGCGCTCGACCGTGTATCGCTTCGGGGCATTCCAGGCGCTCTCGCAGGCCGCCTTGGAACATTTCCTTCCGGAGCAGCTGCCGGCCTCCCAGGTGCGCTGCGCGCTGACGGCCGCAATCCGAAGGGGCATGCAGCGGCCGGAGACGTTTGATGAAAACGGATTCCTCAGACCTGGCGTGGACGGATTCCAGCCTTCCATGGCAGAAGACTATATTTCTGTGGGCAGCCTGTATCTGTGTGAAGCGGTCTTCCTGCCCCTCGGGCTTCCGGAAACAGACCCCTTCTGGTCAGGTGAAGACCTGCCGTGGACGGACAGGAAAATCTGGTCGGGCATCGATACCATGCGGGACCATGCAGTTGACTGAGTTTGCAGCGCTGTCCCGGGCAGGGGCAGAAGACAGGAGAGAGAAGACATGCAGAAAAAGATGATTGCCCATTTTGTGGCGGATTCCCATGAAGAATTCAGGAAAGTCTGTGAAGAGCTGCGCGGGACGGGATTTACACATGTCGTGGTCAGCGATGTTCCCAGGAGCCTGTGGATGTGGGAGATGGACCGGAAGAACCCCTATGTCAACTGGAGTATGGGACAGTGCCAGATTTTCAAGCTGGTCTGCCCGCCGGAACTGGAGGCCTATCTTCCGCAGGATCATATCCGGATGTGCATGGACTTTGTGAAAACGCGCTGCACCATTGCCGCCGAGAACGGACTGAAACCGGCGCTGATCAGCAATGAACCGTTCTGGCTTCCGGAACAGGTGTTCAGGGATCATCCGTCGTGGCGCGGTGCCCGCTGCGATCATCCGAGGCGCTCCCGCCATCCCTTCTTCTCGCCGAGCCTGGACAATCCGGAAGTGCTCAGCATGTACCGTGCTGCGACACGCCGGCTGGTAGAGGAGACAGGGATTGATTTCCTCCACTTCCGCACCAATGACTGCGGCGGAGGCGTCGACTGGAGCACGGGGCTGTATACCGGCCCCAACGGCCAGGCCGCAGGCGAAGGCCGGAATATGGCAGACCGCGTGATCGGTTTTCTGGACGCTGTCCAGGGCGGGAATGCGGATGTCACCGTGTCTCTCGAAACCGATATTGCTCTCAAGGAGCCGGAATGGCTGATCGGGGCGGCATGGCCCGGACTGCATGAGAACCAGATCCTGAACAAGAAGGACCGGGAAGGGCATGTTGTCCTGCGCAATACCTTCAATCTGGCGTTCGGGCGTCAGCCGGTGAGAAAACTGCCCGCCCCGATGACGCTTCTGGAAAACCTGATGAACATGCCTGCAGCGATGCCGGTGCAGATCATTGAAATCCCGCGCTCAGACCTCGAGGAGGGCATCGACCTGTGGCGGATGGCAGAGGGAAAAACCATCCGCTCCGAGGCGGACTGCTATGCGCTTTTGGCAAAGGAAGCAGAGCAGCTGGCCGGAGACCAGGCACCGGACCTTGTCCAGGCATGGCATCTCCTGCATGAGTCCTCCAAACACCTTGCGCATACGGGCGTGAAC
The DNA here is from genome assembly GCA_002350845.1 of Christensenella sp. UBA2853. Taxonomy (GTDB): domain Bacteria; phylum Bacillota; class Clostridia; order Christensenellales; family Aristaeellaceae; genus UBA2943. The sequence continues at coordinate 68,587 of DEFL01000033.1, read as the reverse complement.
CTGGTGATTCAGGGCGTTCTCCACCAGAGATGGATCAACCGGCCGTTTGTGCTGCGGCCGGAAGAACTGACGGACGACGAAAAGGCGTGGTGGCGTCCCTTCCAGTTCCAGGCCCAGACCGAGCGGGAAGCGGATGACCTGATGAACCTGCAGGGGATCGAAGTGATCCGCGGGTTTACGGCTTCTTTCCTGGCCGTGCAGAGTCTCCAGATGGGAAGGAATGCCCTGCGCGGCGCGATCGCCCGCTTCAGGAAACTGAAACCGTCGGAAGCAGTCAGCAGCACGATCCGCAGGCTGGAAGTCCAGGATGCCCTTCTCACCTGTGCGCAGAACGCCATCCGCTTCCAGGAACTGCGCGACCGCACGGACACTTCCTGCGAGACAGAGCCTGTGCGCGCACTCCGCTGGCCGACGAAGAATGACCCGCGGGCTGCGGAATTCCAGCAGATCACGCGCGCGGAAATCGACAACAGCTACCGTCTTGCGGAACTGCTGGACGGGCACATGGAAGAGATCATGCTGTGCACATTGCCCGAAAACGAAGACATTTTCGTGCTGTCCACCGACCTTCCGTCCCAGCTCAGGCACAAGGCGGAAATCATGCTGGACCATTTCAATGACAGCGCGAGATTTTATGAAACCAACAATGTTTGAGAGGGAAGAATATGGAACCATCCATGCAGCTGCATCTGCTTGAAGGCAGACAGGCCTTCGGCACCGCGAGTTTCGGCACTGTCTGGCCGGAAGGGGAAGTCCGGGAGTGCGTGTTTGACGTAAGCGACCAGGAAGGTCATGCCGTGCCGGTTCAGTCTTTTCCGGCGGCCCTCTGGCCGGACGGATCGCTCAAATGGGTCCGGCATACGGCGCATGCGGAAAGTCTTGGAGAGCAGGTGACCGTCACTGCAGGAAAGGCCCCTGCCGTCATGAAGACACCGGTACGCTGTGCGGAGCGCGCGGACGCGTATTTCGTGGACACCGGCGCAATGACGCTTGAAATCCCCAAGCCCGGCACGGATCGCCTGATTCAGAATCTGTGCGTGGACGGCCAAACGCGAATCCGCAGCCTGCAGCCGGTTTTCCTTCTCTCCCGGGTCCGGGAAGAAGAGAACGGATATGAGGAGAGCGTGCGGGAAGGACACAGCGAAATCCGCGAAGTGGTCATGGAGGAGGAAGGCGATGTTGCCCTCTTTGTCTGCTATCGGGGCGTGTATGTGAAGGAAGAGGACCTGATGCGCTTTGAAATCCGCATCAGCATTTCAGGGGATCTTCTGAAGATCACCCACACGTTCTTCTTTCACGGGGACGAGCAGCGCGACCGCATGAAGGGACTCGGTCTGCGCTCGGTTCTGCCGCTTGCAGGCCCTGCCTATAACCATCATGTGCAGTTTATGGCAGACGGCGTGCGCTTTCATGAGCCGGTGCAGCTGCTGGAATCCCGGATCCCGAGGACCGGCCCGGGCATGAAGCGGGAACAGCTGACCGGCGCATCCGTGAAGCGGGATCCTGAGAGCGACGAGGGCAGACTGCTTGCGAAGGTCGAAAAGGAAATGCCGGTCTGGAACCGTTATCTGCTTTCCCAGACCGGCGAAAAGACCTGCGAGATACGCAAGCGCACAAAGCCCGGCATGTGTTCGATCACCGCGCTGCATGCCACGCACGGAAACGGCGTGATGGCTGTGAGCGGGGAACAGGGCGGTGCACTGTTCGGCCTGCGTGATTTCTGGCAGCGCTATCCCTCGGCTCTCCAGGTGGACTGTGCGGGCACCGGGGAAGCGTCTGCGATGATCTGGTTCTGGTCGCCGGAAGCGGAGGCCATGGATTTCCGGCATTACGATGACCGCAGCTATATTTCGAGCTATGAAGGGTTCGAATACTTCGGCGCTGACCCGGAAGGGATTGCTGTCACCAGCGAGGCCGTCATCTGTCCGGTGGACGGATTCCCGGAGGAAGAAACACTGTGCCGCTTTGAAAAAGGCGTGCAGAAGCCCCCGGTCTATGCAGCCGCACCGGAAGAATACCAGGCGCGAGGGGCGTTTGGTGAATGGAGTCTGCCCGACCGGACGACGGAGAGCGGCCGGACACTGGAGGATTATCTCGACAGCGCGATTGACTATTATCTCCAGCAGCGCGACCAGCGCGGATGGTATGGCTTCTTTGACTATGGCGATTTCCGGCATTCCTATGATCCGGACCGCCATACATGGAAATATGATATCGGCGGGTTTGCCTGGCAGCAGACAGAACTGGTTCCGACCTACTGGCTGTGGCTGCAGTTCATGAGAACCGGGAGAGAAGACATTTTCTCCCTGGCTGAGGCGATGTCGAGAAACACATCCGAAGTGGACTGCTATCACTTTGGGCCCATGAAGGGACTCGGATCCCGGCACAATGTCCGTCACTGGGGCTGTCCGTGCAAGGAGCCGCGTGTCTCCATGGCCGGACATCACCGGCCGATGTATTATCTGACGGGCGATCTCCGCATTGGCGCGTGTATGCAGGAGATGGCGGATGCGCATCTGGCCCTGCCGCATGTGCGGTGGTACAGCGAGCATGCGCCGAAGATCCGCTGCCGTACGGCTCCGGACTGGTCAAGCCTTTTGTCCAACTGGATGACAGCCTATGAACGCACAGGAAACGAGCACTACAGGGAGCTTGCGCAGCACGGCATTGAGGGCATTCTTGCAGCGCCCATGGGATTTGCTTCCGGCCCGGTGTTTGCCTTTGAGCCTGAGACAGGGGATATGCACTATGACGGGGAGAACACCGGAAATCTCCATCTGTCGCAGTGCTTTGCCACGGTGGAAATCCTGCTGGAAGCGGCGGATGCCATGCGCCTGCCGGAACTCAAACAGATGTGTGAGGACTATGGCGCCATCTATATGATGACGGATGAGGAACGCAGAAAGCTGTACGGGGACCTGGTGAACGGAAAAGGATACAGCATGCGGTATACGGCCAGCGCCATGGGTGCTTACGCCGGAAATGTCCGGAAGGATCCGGAAATCATGCGGCGTGCATGGCATGAACTGCTGATTGCGTCCCCCAGACGCTATGCAGAAGGCGGGTTCGAGACGCAGGCGTTTGCCCGGAAGGAGAACGGGGAGAGACTTCTGGAGATCCCGTGGATGTCCACGAATTATATCTCCCAGTGGTGTCTCAATACGATCATGGTGCTTCGCTTCGCAAAGGAAGTGATGCCGGATATGGCAGAAATGGAAACGATCTGCCGGGAATCTTATCGTCTGGAGCTGTAATCTGAAAATGGTAGAACAATCTGGCACTGAAGGAGTGCTGAAATGCGGGGAGCGCCGTCCTCTCCGCATGGTTGTCGGCTGCATGGTCAGTCTTGTGTCCATGCTCATGATCATGGGCGTATACTGGTACGGAAGCCGGTTTTCCACGGGCTTTCAGGAAATGATCTATACGCTGACCTCCCCGATGAAGGGAACAGGAAATGACGGGACCACCCTGAAAGGCATTCTTTTCTGCGGAATCCCCACCCTCGTGATGATCCTGCTGTATCTTTGGGCCTATCACTGGGCGGAAGGCCATATGCTGGCCGGACGGCTGAGAAGACTGCATGCTGTATACTGTGCTGCCTTCCTGATCGCTGCAGTGGCCTATGCAGATGCGGAACTGGGCATTTCGGATTATATCGGGATGCGCCTGGAGTCGACCAGCCTGTATGAGGAAGCCTATGTGCCTCCGAAAAATGTGCTTCATCCCCCGCAGAAAAAGAAAAACCTGGTATGGCTTTACATGGAAAGCATGGAAACGGCCTATGCCGATACGGAGCACGGGGGAATGCAGGCGGAAAACCTGATCCCAAACCTCACGGAGATTGCCGCGCAGGGCGTTTCCTTCGGGAAAGGAAGCGGACTGAGAGGGTATACATCCATTTCCGGAACATCCTGGACCATGGCCTCCATTCTTGCGAGCACATCCGGCATCCCGTATGTGCTGCCGGAAGGGTACGAGGACGAAGACGGGGAGTTTCTGCCGGGGGTGACGACACTGGGCGACATCCTGAAACGGGACGGGTACGCACAGATGTTCATGTGCGGCTCGGATGCAGAGTTTGGAGGACGCGCCCGATACTTCCGTCAGCACGGACAGTATGAGATCTATGATTACTACACCGCCCGGGAAAAGGGAAAAATCCCGGATGACTATTTTGTGTGGTGGGGCTTTGAGGACCGCATTCTGTATCAGCTGGCGCGGGAAGAAATCTGCCGGCTTGCGGAAGAAGGAAAACCTTTCAACTTTACCTTCCTGACGGTGGATACGCACAATACCGGGGGATATCGCTGTGCACAGTGTCCGTCTCTGCATGAGGATTCGCTGGGCAATACTCTGCTGTGTGCCGACGCGCAGGCGGCGGAGTTTGTCCGCTGGCTGCAGGCCCAGCCGTTCTGGGAGGATACGGTGCTGGTCATGGTGGGCGATCATCCGCGGATGGATCCGATCCTGGTCGGGGATGCTGAGACAGAAACCCGCCCGGTGTATAACTGTATTCTCGGAAGCGACAGAAAGCTCGCCCGCTCCATGGATAACAGGCAGCTCACCACCATGGATCTGTTTCCGACCGTCATGGAAGCACTCGGATATACGATTGAGGGCAGGAGACTGGGCATTGGCACCAGTCTGTATGCGGATATTCCGACCCTCCTCGAACGGTACGGCACAGAAGAGCTCAGCGCGCTGGTGACGGGTTCTTCAGAGTATTATCTGAACCGCTTTGTGTATGATCTGCCGGGCGGCGGGCCGCTCCGCGGACAGGCAGAAAGCGGAAGAACAGCTGCTGAGTAAAGCAGCAGGCAGTTTTTTCAGCCGAAGGAAAGGCGCGATTGACCATGAAGGAGGAGAAGGCAGTGTTTGAAGCATATCTGGCAGAGCATGATCTGCAAAAACTTCTGAAGGTTCCGTACCGGTGTCCGTTCCCTGACTGTACAGACAGGGAAGAATGGGCACGGGTGGCAGATGAAGACCGCAGGGCCATCCTTGAAGCAGCCTCAGAGGCAAAGAAAAAACCGTACCCTGTCCTGCTGGCCACCGATTACATGGCGTTTGCCCGCAGCGGCAACCGCAAAGTGTTTGAGGATCCCTATTTTTTCAGAAGAAAAAAACTCATCCTGTCCACCCTGGCCTACTGCCTGGAGGAGAAGGATGAGGATCTGGATGAAGTGATCAATGGGCTGTGGTGCATCATGGAGGAAACGAGCTGGGTGATTTCCGCACACAATGTGGATTCACATGCCGGGGCGCCGACCGCTCAGGAAAAACCGCTGCCGGATGTGCGCAGTCCCATGATCGACCTGTTTGCCGCGCAGACCGCGATGATTCTCTCTTTCGTGGTGTATCTGACGGGGGCTGCACTGGACAGTGTCACCCCGCAGGTGACACGCCGCGTGCATCTGGAGATAGAGAAGCGAATCCTCGTCCCGTTTGAAACGAGGGATGATTTCTGGTGGATGGGCTTTCTCAGAAAGGACCTGTGCAACTGGACGCCCTGGATTGTTTCCAATGTGCTTGTCACGGCAGCACTCGGGATCCAGGACCGGCTCAGGCTGGCCGGCATGGTGCGGCGGAGCCTCCTGATGGTGGACCGCTGGCTGGACGTTGTCCCCGGGGACGGCGGCTGCGATGAAGGCGTGGCCTACTGGAATATGGCGGGCGGCGCGCTGATGGATATTCTGCAGCTGCTCAGCGAGATGACAGAGGGCAGGATGCTGTTTTCCGAGGAACCCAAGATCCGCAATATTCTCTCCTTCCCGCGCACGATGTGGCTGGGCGGGGAGTGGTTTGCCAACTTTGCGGACTGCGATGCCAAGCCGTATGTCTGTGCAGAGCGCATCCTGTATGCGGGGAAATATCTGAAGGATCCGGCACTCATGCAGTTCGGCCAGACACTCTCCGGCCCGGTCCGCCAGGATCTGTCGGATACGCCGCAGATGTGGCGCATGCTCAACCGCCTGTTCGGACACCATGACGTCCCGGACGGTGTGACGCAGCCGGTCTCGGACAGCTGGCTTCCGGACCTGCAGGTGCGCCTGGTCCGGAAAGGAAGAATGACGGTCTGCGGCAAAGGCGGCCACAACGGAGAAAGCCATAACCACAATGACGTCGGCAGTTTTGTTGTCTTCCTTGACGGAAACCCGGTCGCGGTGGATATCGGAAACATGACCTATACGGCCAAAACCTTTTCACCCAGACGCTATGAACTGTTTAATACCCGATCCCGCAATCATTCAGTCCCGCAGATCGGGGATTGGGAACAGTGTGTTGGACCCGAACACGGCGCAACGGAAGTCGAGGCCAGGAAGAACGGGATGACAATGGACCTGTCTCACGCCTATCCGTTGGAGGCCGGGGCGCTCTCTGTCAGAAGAACCTGGACTGTCTCGGATGAGGGAATGTTTGGACTGGAAGATGAAGTGGCCATCAAAGAAAAGGTACCGGTGACCTTTGTCCTGATGCTTCGGGATAAGCCTGAAATCCAGGAAAACCAGGCAGTATCCGGCAATACATGCATCCGCTGGACACTTCAGGAGCATGTGAAGGTGGATGTGGAAGAAATCCGCATTGAGGATGCACGCCTTGCGCGGAGCTATCCCGGCAGTCTCTGGCGGCTTTCCTGGGTATCGGAAGCGAACTATACTCATCGCTTTGGTCTTATCATTTCCCCGCGCTCGGAAGACTGTTAAAACGAAGTGCACAAGAAAAAGACGGCAGCACGTGCCGTCTTTTTTCGGTGGACGAATTACTGATCTGCACCCGTGGAGGCCTGGGGCATGGGCGTATTCCGGAACAGTGCGCTTCTGCGGTAACGGATCAGCAGGAGCAGGGAACACATGATCCAGCCCATGGGATAGGCAAGGGCGACAGAGACAAAACCGATGTTCAGGGCTTTGGTCACAGCCAGATAGATCTGCCGGAAGACAACGAAGGATGCCAGCATGATGATCGTCGGTGCGGTTGCGTCCCCGATGCCTCTGAGCGCACCGGCGTAGATCTGGTTGAAGCAGATGGTCAGATAGAAGGGCGTGACGATGTGAATGAAACGGATGCCGTAGGAAATGACATCGGGTTCCGGAGAGAAGAGTCCGAGCAGCTGACGGGCGAGCACAAAAGCGATGACCGAGAGCACGGCCGTTGAAATCAGGCTGAGCACCACCGCCTTGCGGACACTGTCGCGCGCACGGTTCTTCTGATTCGCGCCCCAGTTCTGTCCGACCATGGTGGTGGAGGACATGGCGATCGCCTGAACAGGGATAAGCACAAAGGCATCCAGCTTGTTGTAGACCGAATAGCCGGCCATGCAGGCGGAACCGAAGGCGTTGATGTAGGACTGGACAAACACATTGGAGAACGAGGTAATGGCCGACTGGATACTGGAGGGAAGTCCAATCCTGAGAATATTGGTAAGGGACTGTTGATCAATGCGCATCTCCCTCCAGCGGATGCCGTAGGAGGAAGGCTCACGGGAAAGCGTGTAGAGGATCAGCGTAGCAGAAACGATCTGGGAGATGATGGTCGCATAGGCGACGCCGTCCACTTTCATGTGGAACACAAGAACAAAGACCAGGTCGAGCACGGTATTGAGGAGCGCGGAGATGATGAGAAAAATCAGCGGGCGCCTGGAATCGCCGACGGCCCTGAGAATGCCGCTGCCCATGTTATAGAAGAGGATGCCGATGACACCGCTGAAATAGATGGTCAGGTACAATCGCGCGTCTTCCATGACGTCATCCGGCGTCTGCATGAAGCGCAGCATGGGCTCAATGATGAGGAGGCCCAGAACGGTGGCAATGATGCTGAGAATCAATGTAACAGCGATCGTGGTATGGACGGCTTTTCGCAGTCCCTGATGGTCGTGGGCGCCATAGCGCTGGGAAATCACGACGGAAGCGCCGGTGGCAAGCCCGGCACAGAAACCGACCACGGTATTGATGATACTGCCGGTGGAACCCACGGCAGCCTGTGCCTCTTTCGAAACAAAATTGCCGACAACCAGCGTATCGACCGTGTTGTACAGCTGCTGAAAAAGCAGCCCGATGATCATAGGAATGGAAAATTCAATCAGATGCCGCCAGATACTGCCTTCGGTCATGTCGGAATCCGTGCGCATGCTGCGAGCCAATACAATCGCCTCCCAAATGCGGATTATATCATAGGAGCCGGAAAGAAGCATCGGGGAAAAAGATGATGCGTAAAGCCGCAGCAGTGTGAAAATACCGCGATTGATCTGCACAGAGCGGTTCGAGCCGGGCATTTGCGGAAATTGACAGGCCAGACCGGTCTCCCTATAATGACTTTAGTTCGAGACAACGGTGCAGGGAGGACCAGAGTATGGCAAAGTATGCAGTCGGTGTCGATTTCGGCACACTTTCCGCAAGGGCGGTCGTCGTGGAGATCGGCACAGGCCGGGAGGCCGGGAGTGCGGCTATCGATTATCCGCATGGCGTCATGGAACGCTTTCTCCCGGACGGCACAAAGCTCGGCGTCGGATGGGCGCTGCAGGTGCCGGAAGACTACAGAGAATGCCTGGCCGGGACTGTCCGCCTGGCCATGGAGCAGGCAGGCGCTGACCCTGCGGATGTGGTGGGTCTGGGCATTGACGTGACCTCCAATACCATGCTTCCGCTGGACCGGGACGGATGCCCGCTGTGTGAAAAAGAAGAATTTGTCTCCAATCCCTATGCCTATATCATGCTCTGGAAACACCATGCTGCGCAGGCGTATGCGGAGAAGATGCTGCGTTTGGCCAGGGAGCGCGGAGAGCGGTTCCTTGGACGGTACGGGAACGGCATTTCTGCGGAATGGATGATGCCCAAGCTCTGGCAGATTGCCGAGGAAGCGCCGGAAGTCTATGCAGCGGCTGACCGCTTTCTTGAAGTGGGGGACTGGCTTGTTCTGCAGATGACCGGCAGTCTGGCCAAGAGTGAATCGATGGCAGGGTACAAGGCGCTGTGGAGCCGCGAAGACGGATACCCGTCGGAGGCGTTTCTCGGTGCGCTGCACCCCTCGCTTCGGACGGCTGCCTCGGATCGGCTGCGCGGAGAACTCTTTCCCCTGGGAAGCTGTGCCGGCTATCTGCTGCCCGAGATGGCCGGAAAGATGGGCCTCCTTCCGGGAACCGCGGTCGCTGTAGCGAACATCGATGCGCATGTTTCCCTGCCGGGCATTGGACTGACAGAGCCCGGGGTTCTTCTGATGATCATCGGCACATCGACCTGCCACATCATGCTCGGTGAAACCGAACAGCCGGTTTTCGGTATCTGCGGCGTGGTGCGTGACGGCGTGGTTCCGGGCACCTATGGGTATGAGGCCGGACAGAGCTGCTGTGGAGATCATTTCAAATGGCTGATGGAAAACGCGGTTCCATCAGAGGTGGAAAAGGAAGCCGAAGCGCGGGGCATGAACCTGCATGCACTGCTCACGGAGAAGGCGGCCCGGCTGAAACCCGGTGAGAGCGGTCTGCTTGCCCTGGACTGGTGGAACGGCAACCGGTCGGTGCTCATGGATATGGACCTTTCCGGACTGATCCTTGGAATGACTCTGCAGACACGGCCGGAAGAAATCTACCGGGCACTCATTGAGGCGACTGCCTTTGGCATGCGGAGAATCCTTGAAGGGTTTGAGGAAAACGGCCTCCCGGTGCGCCATATACTGGCATGCGGCGGGATTTCCAAAAAGAATCCGCTGTTCATGCAGATCTATGCGGATGTCAGCGGCCGGGAAATCCGGATCGGACGCTCCGCACAGACACCGGCTCTGGGCAGCGCCATGTTTGGCGCTGTGGCGGCCGGAAAGAAAAACGGAGGATATGATTCGATCCGCGAAGCGGCAGCCGAAATGGGCGGGACCGATCCGGATCCGGTGGTCCCGGATCCCGAGGCGCACGCAGTGTATGAGGAACTGTATCAGGAGTATCTGAAACTCCATGACTGGTTCGGAAGAGGCGGCAATGATGTCATGAAGCATCTGAAGGCGCTGCGCCGCCAGATGGTGGACCGGAAACTGCGCTGAGTGCGGACCGGTTTCCCGGCCAGAAGCAGGAAAGGTGAGGCTATGCAGTATACAAACCCGATTTTGCAGGGCGATTATTCGGATCCGGATGTCATCCGGGTTGGTGAGGATTTCTATATGACATCCTCTTCGTTTACCTATCTTCCCGGGCTTCCGATTCTCCATTCCAGGGATCTGGTGCACTGGGAACAGATCGGGTATGCGGCCGAGCGCCTTCCGTTTGCGCGCTATGACCGGCCTGCCCACAAATGCGGGACCTGGGCACCGAGCATCCGGTGGCACAGGGGCCTGTTCTATGTCTATGTCTGTCTTCCGGATGAAGGACTGTTTGCCTTTACAGCTGAGCACCCATCCGGGCCGTGGACCTGTCATTATGTCAAGGATGTCTGCGGGTGGATTGATCCGTGTCCGCTGTTTGCCTCGGATGGGACAGTCTGGCTGGTGCATGGATTCGCGGCCAGCCGTGTGGGGATCAATAATCTGCTGTTCGTCCATCGGATGAGCGATGACGGACTGCAGGTGACCGATAATGGCGTTATGGTGTATGACGGGCACCTTCACGGGGATGTGACGGTGGAAGGCCCGAAATTCTATGAGCGCGGCGGAAAGTTCTGGATCCTGTGTCCGGCCGGCGGCGTGAAGTACGGATATCAGCTGGCCCTGTGCTCCGAGCACATTCAGGGGCCCTACGAGCGGAAAGTAGTCCTTCAGCAGGGGAGCACAGACATCAACGGCCCGCATCAGGGCGGATGGGTCGATGACGGGCATGGGCATGACTGGTTCCTCCATTTTCAGGATGTAGGTGTCTATGGACGCATTGTGCATCTTCAGCCGGTGGACTGGTCCGGCCAATGGCCGGCCATGGGCAGATGCGGTGAACCGGTCCGGGAAGGAAATACTGCTCTGGCTCCGTTCAGGGCGTCCGTTCCGATGACCGACCGCTTTCAAGGGGCGCTCGGCATCCAGTGGCAGTGGCAGGCCAATCCGCGCAGGGAATGGATGGAGCTGCTCAGCCCGGGACTGAGACTGTTTGCTGCGCCGTCCCCTGACCTCTTTTCAGCCGGACAGTTTCTTTCCCAGCTGATGCAGGCACGGGACTTTGACATGGATCTGCGCATGACGCTGTCAGGAAACCCAGGTGATCTGGCGGGCATCGGCATGATGGGCTATACTTATGCCTACCTGGCCCTCTCGGAGGGGCAGGTGCTGCTCAGAAAAGGCGCGGCCCGGGAGGGCAGCCGATGGGAGAAGACGATTGTCACGGAAACCACGGAGGCATCAGCCCCATGGACGGAGAAGACCGTTCTGTTCCGAATGCGGGTACGGGACGGAAATGTGCGCTTCTATTACGGAGCGGATGCACAGACGCTTGCCCCGCTTGGCGGGGACTGCGCGATGAGCTGCGGAGGATGGACCGGCGCGCGTCCGGGCATCTTTGCGATGAACAGCCGGCAGCTCCAGGGCGGATGGGCGGACATCGAGTCTGTCCTCGTCCGCACGCCGCAGGGTGAAGAGATCTGACAGACAGGAGAGAAAAAGATATGATCATTGTATCCAGGGACGGCAGTGGGGATTTTACAACCATTCAGGAAGCGATCCATTCGGTCACCACGACACATCGGAGTCCGGTCATCATTCTGGTGCGGATGAATGAATATAAGGAGCAGGTTGTCGTCGACAGGGACAATATCCGGATTGTTGGCGAAGCCAGGGATCGGACGATCATTACGTGGGGAAATGGCACGGAGACGGCGCAGCGGGCAGATGGCACTTTCGTTGTGACCGGGCGCAATGTTGAGGTGGAAAACCTGACGGTCCGCTTTGAGTCCTCTGAAAAAACGATGGCGCAGACAGCAGCAGTCATCGCCGCGGGAGACCGCGGTGTCTGGCGCAACTGCCGCCTGGAAGCACCGGAGACGGCTGTCATCTGCGGTTGTCCTGAATCGGCTTCAGAGCAGGCACAGATGCAGGCGGAAGGAAGGGTTTATTTTGAGGACTGCACCATCCAGGGGAGCCGTCAGCTGGTTTCCGGATCCTCCCGCGCATGGTTTGAAGGCTGCACGCTGCAGATGCTCTCCGGAGGCGGAGACTATACGGCTTTCCGCACACCGCACGGGCAGGCTTACGGCGCGGTATTTCACCGCTGCACGCTCAAGGGTGAGTGCGGCGACGGGGAGGCCTTCCTGGGGGAACTCGGGGAAGCGGATGCGCAGGCGGTTTTCCTTGACTGCGAAATGGATGGGCATGTTGCCCCTTCCGGATTCCGTGTACAGAGTGAAGACGCATACCCCACGGAAAAGTCCGGCGAATATCGTACACACGGTGAGCGGAGCGACCTGAGTGAGCGGATCTTTCAGGAAAAACGCCTGTCGGACGATGAGGCGTCCGTGTACAGTGTGGCGGAAGTCCTTGGCGGCTGTGACGGATGGCATCCGGACAGACGGGTGCCGACCTGGTATCTGTGCGGGGATTCCACGATGGCGAATTATCCGGAGACCGCTTCGCCCATGACCGGATGGGGACAGATGCTGCAGCCGCTGCTGAAGGAAACGATCTACGTGGAAAACTGCGCGATCTGTGGCAGGTCGAGCAAGAGCTTCATCGCGGAAAAATGGCTCGGTTATATAGAACTGTGTCTGCATGCCGGGGATAAGGTGATCATTTCCTTCAGTCATAACGATGAGAAAAAGGATCCGCTGCGGTACACATCACCGTATGGCACGTTCCCGGAATATCTGAGCCTGTATATCGATGCGGCCCGTGCGCACGGTGCAGAGCCGATCCTTGCCACGCCTATTGCCCGGAGGCATTTCGATTCCGAAGGCCGTCTGCTGGCAACCCACGGGGACTACCCGGAAGCCATGCGGAACCTTGCAAAAGTCCGCGGTGTGCGTCTGGTGGACATGGAGAAGGGGACCATGCAGATCGTGTCCCAGCTCGGGGATCAGGAAAGCAGGACGCTGTACTGCCATGTCCCGGCCGGACATCCGAATTATCCAGACGGCGCACAGGACAACAGCCACCTGCACCGGCGCGGCGCAATCCGCTATGCGGCGCTGTTCCTTTCCCTGCTGAAAGGGGAAACCACAACGGACGGGCTGCAGTTTTCAGAGGCAGGGAATGATCTGACCGGTCTGATTGCCAAAGAGGACAGCATTCTCCGGTAAGATGGAAAAAAGGCACAAACAAAGAACAACAGAATGTATTGACAGCCATGGTAAATCGTGATACATTCGCACAGAATTCAGCGTGAAGGAGGAGGCACCGTATGACCAAGCGAACCATCGCAAGGAAATGCATGTGTATGGGCGGCTGCATGAAGCAGCCTTGTTTGCGGTGCGTCTGCCGGACCAGATAACAGCAGGTCCAATCACCGAAAACAATCGGGGCACCCGCACGGGTGCCCTTTTTCTGTTCCGGCGCGCTGTGGCTGCGATGACATTGCCTGTGAGGGCGTGATCATAATCTATTTGGGTTAGGAGAATCAGCGATGAAAAAGATCCTTTCTGTGCTCCTTGCAATCTCCCTGATGCTCTCTGTGGTCTCCCTGGCCTCTGCAGAGAATGAAAAAACGGTCAATATTGGCGTGACCAGCACGATTGCCACGCTCAATCCCATGGCCATGGATGCCACTGAGATCGTCAAGTATGCGACTTCCCTGGTCTTCCAGTCTCTCGTGGAAGCAGACAGGGAACTGAACTTTGTTCCTGTCCTGGCTGAGTCCATTACCACAGAGGACAACCTTCACTTCACGATTCGTCTCAAGGACGATGCCGTGTGGAGTGACGGAACACCGATTACGGCTGAAGACGTGGAGTTCACTCTGGTCGTTGCGGCTGACCCGCAGTGCGCCAACATCTCCCTTGCGATGTACTCCATCGTGGGTGTCAGCGATGACGGCGTGATCGAAGAGAATGCACCGTCCATTGAAGGCATCAAAGTGGTGGACGAAAAGACCCTGACGGTGGAAACCAAGTATCCGACCGCTCTGTCTACGTTTGAAAACAATTTTGGCCGCTATGCGCTGATCCTGCCCAAGCATGTCCTGAAGGACGTGCCGCGCGCGGACCTGCTGACCTATGAATGGTTCAACCATCCCACGGTCATTTCGGGACCGTACTTCATCAATGATTTTGACCTGCAGCACTATGTGCATTATGTCGCCAATGAGAACTATTTCCTCGGCGCCCCGAAAATCAAGTATCTGAACATCAATGTGCTCGCCTCCACCCAGATCCTTGCCGGTCTTCAGAGCGGTGAAATCGATCTGGTCCAGCAGACCATGGGCACGATTCCGGTGGACGACTATGACGCGGTCAGAGCGCTGACCAATGTCAAGGCAGTTCCGGGTTCCCTGATTACCAACCAGCTGATCTTTGTCAATGTGGCGCGTGTTCCGGATGTCCGCATCCGTCAGGCGCTCCTGTACGGCATGGACCGCAAGGCCATGCAGGAACAGCTGCTCGGTGAGAGCGGCGACGTGGTGGACGGCTTCCTTGTCCCTGTTTCTCCGTACTTCAGTGAGGAACTGGGCGTAGTGGAATACGATCCGGAAAAAGCAGCTCAGCTGATCGCTGAGGCCAAGGCGGATGGTGCAAGCACCGAGCTGACCTGGTATGTCAACTCCTCCGAGAACGTCTGGGGCGATGCCGTGCAGTATTTCGCCGCCATGTTTGAAGAAATCGGCCTGAAGATCAACATCCGCACCGTGGATATTGCCAACCTCATGACCGTGGTGGATGAAGGTTCCCACGACATCCTGAGCGTGGAATACACGCTGATGCCGGCCGATCCCTATACGGATATTGCCTGGCTCATCGGCGGACAGAGCGCATGGACCGGCTACACCAGCCCCGAAACGGATGAAGCCCTGGCACTCAGCCAGAGCCTGACGGATGAAGAGGAAATCAAGCAGCAGTATCTGGTCATCAATCAGATGATGCAGAAGGATGCACCTGTGATTTCCGGCTGGGTCATCGGCAAGATGGGCGCTGTGAGCAACCGTCTGGTCAATGCCAATGCCGATGTCTTCGGCACCTTTATCAATGTTCAGGACTGGGATATCCAGTAATTCACGGAGACCTGCCATGCGCCTTGCGGCGTATGGCAGGTTCCTTCTGTCAGCATCACGCTTCCAGGGAGGTGGGGATTACGCAGCAGCTTCTGGAAATCAGACATCTGCAAATTGACTTTGTGCAGGGACATTCCCGCAGCAGGGCCGCTTCGGACGTATCGTTCGGCGTGGGCAGCGGGGAAATCCTGTGCGTGGTTGGCGAAAGCGGAAGCGGGAAAAGCATCACCGCGCTGTCCATCCTGGGCCTCCTGAACCGTCAGGGCCGTGTCTCGGGCGGAGAAATCCTGTTTGAAGGAAAGAACCTTCTGGATATGAAGGAGGAAGAGCTGGACCGGATCCGCGGGACGGGCATCGCCATGATCTTTCAGGATATCATGTACAGCCTCAACCCCGTCTTTACCATCGGCATGCAGCTGACAGAGGGTATGATCCGGCACCGGGGCATCAGCCGGAAGGAAGCCTGGGCTGAGGGAATCCGGCTGCTGGAGCGGACCGGAATCCGCAATGCACCGCAGGTGATGAAAAAATATCCGCATATGCTCTCCGGCGGCATGCGCCAGAGGGTCATGATTGCCATGGCGCTCAGCTGCCGGCCGAAACTGCTCATTGCGGATGAACCGACCACAGCCCTGGATGTCACCATTCAGTATCAGATTATGGAACTGCTCCGGTCGCTCAGGGATGAGACCGGCATGTCCATTCTCCTGATCACCCATGACCTTGGGGTCGTCGCCGAGATGGCGGACCGGGTCGTGGTGATGTATGCGGGACAGTGCATTGAGGAGGCGCCGCTTGCGGAGCTTCTTGAGCATCCCGCCCATGCCTATACACAGTCTCTCATGCGCGCCGTTCCGGGCATTCATGATGACCGCAGTCATCTTCTGTATTCCATACCCGGGTATGTGCCCCAGGAATACGGAGAAATGCAGGGATGTCGGTTTGCGCCGCGCTGCCCGAAAGGCGCGGAGTGTCCGATCCGCTCTCTGGAAGAGTGGCGGGAGATCCGTCCCGGACACAGAACGCGCTGCTGGATCGAGGGAGGTGCGGGAGATGATCGATGAGATGGCGGTACTGGAAGTGCGGCATATCTCAAAGGATTACCGCATCTCCGGAGAAAACAGTCTGATCGCCAAAACCTTTCATGCCGTGGAGGATGTCTCGCTTTCTGTGCGGAAGGGAGAAACCTTCGGCATTGTCGGGGAGTCTGGCTGCGGAAAATCCACACTGGCCCGATTGATGGTCTGCCTGGAAAAACCGACCTCCGGCGAAGTGCTCTTCCAGGGCATGCGCATGGATACCATGCCGGAAGGCCAGCTGCGCCGGGTGCGCCCGAGATTCCAGATGGTGTTTCAGGACAGCGGGTCCTCGCTCAATCCGCGCAAGCGGGTACAGGACATCCTGCGGGAACCCATGCTGTATCACAGGATCGGGAACAGGCAGCAGGTGGACCGGCGCGTGGACGAATTGCTGGAGATGGTCGGACTGCCGGTGGAAATGAAAGACCGGTATCCGCACGCTTTTTCCGGCGGACAGCGCCAGAGAATCTGCATTGCAAGGGCTCTTTCGCTCAATCCGGATGTGATTGTCCTGGATGAACCAGTCTCCGCCCTGGACGTTTCCGTGCAGGCGCAGATCCTGAACCTCCTGCGGGAACTGCAGGAAAAGCTGGGACTGACGTATGTGTTTATCGGACACGGGCTTGGCGCTGTGCATTATGTCAGCCACCGCATTGCCGTGATGTATCTGGGACAGATTGTGGAGTACGGATCGTCTGATGAACTCTTTGATCATCCGGCACACCCGTACACCAAAGCGCTTCTGGATGCTGCGCCGGTCGCGCAGGTCGATGCAAGAGACCGCATCAGGACATCCCTGAAGGGGGAAATGGATGAGGAACCGCCCCGCGGGGCGTGCCCGCTCTTCAACCGGTGCCCCTTTGCAGACGCGTCCTGCGAAAAGTTTGAAAACCGGATGCGGGAGATTGCGCCGGGACACTTTACGGTCTGCAGCCGGGCAAAGGAGGGATAAGGCATGTGGAAATATGTACTGAAGAAAATCCTCCTTGCCGTGCCGGTGCTTCTGGGCATTACGATCATTGATTACGCGATCATGAGCCTGGCCGGAAGTCCGCTGGACATGATGGTCGGCCCCAGGGTCAGCGAGGCCGCGCTTGCGTCGCGTGCGGCGCAGTGGGGACTGGATCAGCCGGTCTATGTGCAGTACTGGAACTGGCTGATGGAATTGCTCCACGGGAATCTCGGGTATTCCTACAAGAGCTATCAGCCGGTGGCGGAACTGATTGGCAGCCATGTCGGGCCTACCCTGCTGCTGATGGGCGTTTCCATGGTTCTGGGACTGCTGATCGCGGTGCCCGCCGGCATCTACAGCGCCGTGCACCGCTATGAGAAGAGAGACTATGCCGTGGTTTCCGCTTCCTTCCTCTTTTCAAGCATTCCGGGATTCTTTCTGTCTCTGATTCTGATCTATTTTCTCAATGTGCGGCTGGGGCTGCTGCCGTCCTCAGGCATGAGCACGGCCGGCACAGGCGGGGATGCGCTGGATATCATCCGGCACCTGATCATGCCATCCATTGTGCTCGCGGTCGGTGTGGCCGGAGGAAATATCCGGTATATCCGGTCGGCTGTGCTGGAAATCCTGGAAATGGATTATCTCAGAACCGCCCGGGCGAAGGGCATGGGCAGAAAGATTGTCATCCGGCGGCATGCGCTGCGCAACGCCCTGCTTCCGATCGTGACCGTGATCGGCATGCAGATTCCGACACTGTTCGGCGGTGCGGTGATTGTGGAACAGATGTTCTCCTGGCCAGGGCTCGGGCTTGTGACGATGAGCGCCGTGACCGGAAGAGACTATCCGGTCATCATGGGGGTCTGCCTGCTGTCGGCCGTGGTGGTTCTTGCATCCAACCTGCTGACAGATATTCTGTATGCGGTTGTGGACCCCACCATCAAATACTGAGGAGGTACCGGGATGAAAAACAAAACCCATTTCGGCATGATTGCCCGGCGCTTCCTGAAGCATAAAATGGCGGTTGTCTGCCTGGTGCTGCTGGTGATCCTGATTGTGCTGGCGCTGCTGGCCCCGGTGATCGCGCCGTATTCGCCCACCAAGCCCAGCGGCAAGTTTTCCTCTCCGCCCACCGCAGAGCATATCCTCGGAACCGATAAGATCGGCCGGGATATGTACAGCCGCATTCTGTATGCCACACAGGTGAGCCTGGAAGTCGGCTTTCTGGCCACCCTGATTTCCACCGTCGTCGGCGTTGTGCTGGGACTGATCAGCGGCTATTTCGGGGGAGCGGTGGACAAGGCCATTATGAGCTTTACAGACATGGTCATGTCCTTCCCCTATATCCTGCTGGTGCTGGTGGCCGCCGCGATCTTTCAGCCCGGCAAATGGAGCATTATTCTGATTCTCGGGTTTGTGGACTGGCCGGGTGTGGCCAGACTGGTGCGCGGCAATGTCCTGAGCCTTCGGGAAACCAATTTTGTCAAAAGTGACATTACTTCCGGAATGCCAAGACGTTACATCCTCTTTTCGGAAATCCTGCCCAATACGATTGCGCCGGTTCTGGTGTATGCCACGAGTGTCTTTGCACTCTCCATCCTGGATGAGGCGGCGCTGTCGTACCTGGGCATGGGCGTGCAGCCGCCCACGCCGTCCCTTGGGAATCTCCTCAACGGAGCCGAATCACTCTCCGTGCTGACCGGAAAACCCTGGCTGTGGGTTCCTGCCGGTGCGGTCATTATCCTTTTGGTGATGTGCATCAACTTTGTCGGGGATGCACTTCGGGATGCCCTGGATCCAAGGAATGAATAACGAAAGCGTGATGTCCTATGAGAAATGATCTGATCCATCAGTCCAGTGAGTTTGACTGCGGGCCGACCTGTATGGTCAATGCCATGCGTTACCTGTTTGACCGAAAGGAAATCCAGCCCGGTGTACTCAAACAGATCTGGATCATGGGGATTGATACCTACTGCGATCAGGGGCATGTCGGCCGGCATGGCACATCCAGGGCTTCCATGAAGTACATGACCGAATGGCTCGCCGAGTACGGGAGAGGCTGCAAGTTTCCGATTGCCTCTGAATTTGTGGAAGACGGTGCGGCCGTGATCGAGCCGGGTGGAAAGGCATGGAAATGCCTTGAGTCGGGCGGATGCATCATCATGCGCTGCTATACGGGCAGGATTGCGCATTATGTCCTTCTGACAAAGATCCTTCCCAATGGTGAGATCGGTCTGTTTGATCCGTACGCGGAAGACCCGAAGTTTGAAGGGGAAGGACGCAGGGTGGTGGAAGGCCATCCGAAAGAAATGAACCGGGCCGTGAGATGGGATCTGCTGAATCTGGAGGACCGCTCGTGTGATTATGCCATGGGCGAACCGGAAATCCGGGAGCTGATCCTGCTTTCCAGACGGGATGAGAAGAAAGAGTAAGCGGTGATCCAGTGTTCTGGAAAACCATATGAAGACCTGCTTTGGGATAGCGTCCGGGCAGGTCTTTTCTGTTCCCTTCACGATAAAAAGCCCCAGCGTCTTTCAACTCGACGAACAGGCGAGCGAGGTTGCGTTCTGCGTTATTGTTTTCTGTGAAGTGACACGGTATGATTTGCTTGCAAACAGCAAACAACACCCCTGAAGGAGGGAATGAGTATGGAACTTGGAAAGAAAATCAGACAGCTTCGCTTTAAGGCGGGACTGACGCAGGAACAGCTGGCAGAAAAGCTGGGCATTGGCGCACAATCGGTGTCCAAATGGGAAAACGCTGTCGCTATGCCGGACATCACCGCGCTTCCGCTTCTCGCTGAAATCTTCGGTGTCACGATCGATGAACTGTTCGACCTGACCACAGAGCAGCGGCTGAACCGTATCGAAAACCGAATGGATGCTGAGGAAGAGCTGCCGGCCGATGTTTTTCGGGAGTATGAAAGCTTTCTGCAGTCTGAACTGAAAAACGAGAAGAATCAGCAGAGGGCCACGGAGCTGATCGCATATCTCTACTGGCATCGCATGAATGCAGAGGCACAGAAGGCAAGCCATTATGCGAAGGAAGCCATCCGGCGCATGCCGAATGAAAAGGGCTGCCAGTGGATCCTGAACAAAACGGACAACTATGCTGTCTGGGACTGGAATATGGGAAACCATACCCGGGCAGTCAACTTCTATCGTGAGCTGGTGGAAAACAATCCCGGGGATGCACTGCCGTACATGTATCTTCTGGACAATCTGATCGCCGACCACCGGGCGGATGAAGCGGAGCGCTGGCTGGA
Source organism: Christensenella sp. UBA2853 (assembly GCA_002350845.1). Lineage (GTDB taxonomy): Bacteria > Bacillota > Clostridia > Christensenellales > Aristaeellaceae > UBA2943. The sequence continues at coordinate 48,194 of DEFL01000033.1, read as the reverse complement.
CCGCTACAGCAAACTGGAAAAAGCGCACCCGGTCATGAAACGGGTATATCGGGCATACATTGCGCTTGCACGCTTTGATGAGCCTGCAGGAGATCGGATCATGGAGAGCCTGCTGACAGAGATGCCGGACAATGATGCGGTGCTCTTTGAGACTGCGCAGTATCATGCCTACAAAGGAAATTACAGGAAGGCCATCGACATCTATGAACAGGCCTTTGCCGCAGATCAACGGCGCCCCAGATTCCAGGATGCACTGATGGGGATTGCGGATATCTATGAGATCATGGGAGACTATGCCCATGCTGCACAGACCTATGACAGAATCATCGACCTGCTGGAAAACGAGTGGGGTCTGACCGAGGAAACGGACTCCTCCGTGACAGTGGCAAAGAGGGAAAAGGAACGCCTGTTGGCCATGGCGTGACAGCGGACTCCGGTCTTTCGCAGAGGCACAGGGATGCAGTCCTGAACACTCAAAAAAACCGACGTGACGAATCACGCCGGTTTTTTTGAGGTGTGCCCTGAAACGGGCACTCAGGGATTACTGATGCACACGGACACCGATGACGGCTTTTTCACCGTTGATATCCCATTCAGAGGTGGTAAAGCTTTCATCTGCTTCGCCGCGCTCAAGGGACAGGGCCAGTGTAGCCTTGGTGATCATGTCACGGCCGGTTTCCACAGCGCTGGCGAGTCTGTCGGTGGAAGAGAAGACGATGTCGATGCGGTCGGTCACGTCAAAGTCGGCATCGCGGCGCATGGTCTGCACCTTGGAGATGACTTCACGTGCATAGCCTTCATTGATCAGGTCTTCCGTCAGGTTGGTATCCAGAACGACGGTCACGCCGTGATCCTGCTGTGCCATGAAGCCCGGCTTCTGCATGGGCTTGGTCAGCACGTCGGATTCTTCCAGAACAACCTCTGTTCCGTCGAGCTCAAAGGTGACCTTTTCGCCGCGGGCGAAGGTGTCGACAACGTCGTTGCCGTCCATTTCCGCGAGGGCTTTGCCGATGCGGCCGAGGAGCTTGCCGTACTTCGGACCGAGGGTACGCATCTGCGGCTTGAGCTCATAGGTCGTGAAGGCACGTGCGTCATCGGTGAAGATGACTTCCTTGACGTTGAGTTCGTCTTCGCAGAGAACCTGATAGGCTTCAGAGAAGGCAGCACCCTTGACATACATGCGGGAGAGCGGCTGACGCACCTTGAGGGATGCAAGGTTGCGGGAAGCGCGTCCGAGCTGGACGACTTCGAGGAGAGCCTGCATCTGCTCTTCGCATTCGGTGTCGATTCTGCTCTTGTCCGCAGTGGGGAAGTCGCAGAGATGCACGGATTCCGGCACGTTGGGCACATTGTTGACCACAAGGTTCTGATAGATCTCTTCACTCATGAACGGGATGAAGGGTGCAGCAACCTTGGCCAGGGTGACCAGCACGTGATAGAGCGTAGCGAAGGCGGCTTCCTTGTCGCCGGCCATGCCCTTGCCCCAGAAGCGCTCACGGCCGCGGCGGACATACCAGTTGGAGAGATCATCCACAAAGGCGGCGATGGCATTGGCGGGCTCGGTGACACGGAAAGCGGAGAGGTCCTCATCCACACGGGCAATCAGGGAATTCAGGCGGGAGAGGATCCAGCGGTCCATCAGGGTCAGCTCGGTCTTTTCCAGGGGATGAGCCTGCGGATCGAAACCGTCGATCTGGGCATACATGGCAAAGAACGCGTAGACGTTCTGCAGGGTTGCCAGGAAACGGCAGGGGCCTTCCTGAACCGCCTTTTCAGAGAAGCGGGTCGGGAGCCACGGAGCGGAGGTGGTGTAGAAATACCAGCGAAGGGCGTCTGCACCATACTTGTCGAGCATGACAAAGGGATCGACGACATTGCCCAGATGCTTGCTCATCTTGCGGCCGTCCGCATCCTGCACATGGCCCATGACGATGACATTGCGGAAAGGTGCCTGATCGAAGAGACAGGTGGAGATGGCTTCCAGCGTGTAGAACCATCCACGGGTCTGGTCGATGGCTTCGGAAATGAAGTCACCGGGGAAGTTGCTCTCGAAGATTTCCTTGTTTTCGAAGGGATAGTGCCACTGGGCGAAGGGCATGGAGCCGGAATCGTACCAGCAGTCGATGACTTCCTTCACGCGGTGCATGTTTCCGCCGCACTTCGGGCAGCGCAGCTCCACGGCATCGATGAAAGGACGGTGGAGCTCGATGTCCGCGCCGGGATCTTCCACAGCCATTTCACGGAGCTCGGCGATGGAGCCGACGACATGGGTTTCACCGCAGCTGCAGCGCCATACGGGCAGGGGCGTTCCCCAGTAGCGTTCACGGGAGAGACCCCAGTCGATGACGTTCTCAAGGAAGTTGCCCATACGGCCGTCCTTGATATTGTCAGGGATCCAGTTGATGGTCTGGTTGTTGCGGACCAGGCTGTCGCGCACAGCTGTCATGCGGATGAACCAGGTCGGTCTTGCGTAATACAGAAGGGGTGTATCGCAGCGCCAGCAGAAGGGATAATCATGCGCGAACGGGAGTGCTGCAAAGAGCAGTCCGCGCTCCTTCAGGTCATCCAGCACCAGCTTGTCGGCATCCTTGACGAACACGCCGGGCCACTTGGTTTCCTTGGTCATGCAGCCGCGGTCATCGACCAGGCAGACAAAGGGAAGATCATTGGCGCGGCAGACACGGTTGTCGTCCTCACCGAAAGCAGGAGCGATATGAACAATGCCGGTGCCGTCATCCATGGTGACATAATCATCGCAGACGACAAACCAGGCCTTCTTGTCAGGCTGGACAAAGGAATACAGAGGCACGTATTCCATGCCGCGCAGATCAGTGCCGGTCATCTCTTCGAGAATTTCGACTTCCTGATCCGGGAAAACGGAAGGAATGAGTGCTTTGCCCATGATGAAGGTTTCATCCCCGACGCGGAACCTGGCATAGGTATCGCGGGGATTCACGCACAGGGCAAGGTTGCTCGGGAGCGTCCAGGGCGTGGTTGTCCAGGCCAGCAGATAGGTCTTTTCCTCACCGCGCACCTGGAAACGTGCGATGGCAGAGGTCTCCTTGACGTTCTTATAGCCCTGGGCCACTTCGTGGCTGGAGAGGGCAGTTCCGCAGCGCGGGCAGTAGGGAACCACTTTGTGGCCCTGATAGAGCATGCCCTTGTCGTAGATCTGCTTGAGGGACCACCATTCGGATTCGATGTAATTGTTGTCGTAGGTGACATAGGGATGTTCCATGTCGACCCAGTAACCGACCTGGTCGGACATCTTCTCCCATTCGTGCAGATACTTCCACACACTTTCCTTGCACTTGCCGATGAAGGGCTCGATGCCGTAGGCTTCGATCTGCTGCTTGCCGTCAAGACCAAGGATTTTCTCCACTTCAAGTTCGACCGGCAGACCGTGGGTATCCCAGCCGGCCTTGCGGGTGACGGACTTGCCCTTCATGGACTGATAGCGGGGGAAGAGATCCTTGATGACGCGGGTCTCGATGTGACCGATGTGCGGTTTGCCGTTGGCGGTGGGTGGGCCGTCAAAGAAGGTGAAATGTTCCTTGCTGTCCTGATGGTTGGCAAAGGACTTGTGGACAATATCCTTTTCCTTCCAGAGCTTGACGATCTGACCTTCGCGCTCGACGAACTTCATGTCAGTTGCCACTTTGCTGTACATAGGTGCGCCTCCTGTTCTGTTTCCTGGGCACATAAAAACGTCCCAGGTATTGCCTGGGACGGAATTGATTCCGCGGTACCACCCAAGTTGACAGCATCCGCTGTCCTCTCGTTGCAGGGAAACCTGCGCGCTCTGTATCGGGAGCACCCGGACCGATCTACCCTTGTTCGATCAGCCGCACTCCGGGGTGATTCATACAGGCGTTCCACCGCCGGGCTTTCACTGTCCCCGGCTCGCTGATGCTTCCGGCCTGTACCGTCCCCATCGCTGTGCATACATGGCATCATACCACGGTTTTTCAAAAAAGCAAGATCAGATTGACAGAAAACATAAACGGAGTAAAATACTCATGACATAAAGAAAGTGATAGCAGTGAACTATCACTTTGTTAACCCTGGATGATTCGAATAAACAAACGGTCTGGTTTTTAGAAACCGGATCTTTTCTATGGAGTGTTTGAGATGACCAGCGCAGAGTACATACAGAATTTCCGGGAGCAGTATCACCTGTCCCGCAATCAGCTTGCCTTCTATACCGGCTGTTCGGCCAACCTTGTGGCCAGGCTGGAAAACGGGGCAGAACCGAGCAGGGAATGGTGGGACAGCTTCCGGGATGTGTATGCAAGATATGATGCACAGGAAGCCATGCAGGAAGAGGCCTTCGATTTCACCAATGAAGTGGAAATGCTGGTGGAAGAGGAGGAACGAAGAAACCTGCGGGAGCGCGCTGAAACGGCGGGAAAGAAAGAAGCAGCCCCTGCACTGCAGGCGGATGATCCCGCACGGAGCGTGCGGGAGGCGCGCAGACGCCACGGCCTGTCATCGAGCGAACTGGCAGAACTGCTGGGTGTCAGCCGGAGCCGCGTATCTCAGATGGAACACGGAAAGATCAGCGGAGAACAGGCGGCGTCCATTCTGGCAATGATCGAAAGAACCTGCGGAAAGCAGGAAGAAATCCTGCCCGGGTAAACCGGGCAGGATTTTTTATGTTTCATCGATTGTGCATCCGCCGATGAATTCGCGAAGCAGCGAGAGCGGCGGAATCTCATTGAGGATGGAGGGATCAATCTCAGGAATGTAATACAGAATCTTCCGGAGGTGCATGGCGAGGAGATAGCCTTCGGCAGAAGGCTGAACCTTGCGCAGCTTTTCCCTTGCGTAGTAGGCAAGGACCGGGAGCTCATAGTGGAGCGCTGTATTGAAAATGGTGTCGGCTTTTTCCTGGAACGGGAAAATCCAGGTGTCTTCACCGCGCCGCACACTGGGCCACATGCCCAGTGTTTCTTCCGGCGGTACACCGCGGAACTGCTGGTCACGGACAAGGCGCCTGAGCAGGCGGACATCGGTGGTCCGGATCCGGTTGTGGTCGTCCAGATTCAGGCAGGTGAGCGCAGACACAAAGACACGGTAGATTTCAGCGTCATCAACGCCTTCGGTGAGCATTGGATTGAGCGCATGAATGCCTTCAAAAATCAGAATATCGGACGGGCCGAGCTTGAGAGGAATGCCTTCGCTTTCCCTTCTCTGGGTCTTAAAGTTGAACACGGGAAGCTCGACCTGTTTGCCTTCCAGCAGTTCAGCCATCTGCTGCTTGATGAGGGGCACATCGAGCGCGCGGATATGCTCGAGGTCATAGGTGCCGTCCGGCTCCTTGGGCACAAGATAGCGGTCGAGATAATAATTGTCCAGACTGATCCGGTACGCTCTGTGTCCATGCACCCGGAGCTGAATGGCGAGCCGTCCGGCAAAGGTTGTTTTTCCTGAGGACGAGGGTCCGGCCACCAGGACAATGTGCTTTCTCTTTTCAACAATCTGGCGGGCTGTATCCACCATCGCCTGGTCATGCAGGGCCTCATTGACGCGGATAAACTCGCGCATCTCATGGTTGTCGATCAGACGCCGGAGGTCGGAGACATTGCTGACGCCGAGAATGCGGCACCACGCTTCGCTCTGGGAGAACACGGCGAGGTGCTTGGGACGGTCAAAATAGGCAGCCGGCTTGTCCGGGCGTTTTTCGTTGGGCAGAAGAATGACGAAGCCTTCCCCGAGCAGAAGCAGGTGGAAGATGGGCGTCCACGAGGTGGAAGGTGCCATGACGCCGTGAAAATACTCATGATAGCCGTCACAGCAGTACATGCGGATCACCGGCGCCTTCCTGTGGCGGAGCAGTTCCAGCTTATCCGTTTCACCGCGCTCCGCATAATAGGCCATGACCTGTGCCTGGGGCCAGAACGACGGTTCAAAGGGAAGATCCTTGCGGGTGATTTCACGCATCCGTGCCTCAATCGCCTCAACATCTTCATTGGTCAGAACTTTGCCGGGAAGAAGGACAAAGATGCCGCCGGGAACAGAATGCTCAATGCGGACCCGCTGTCCGGGAAACAGATCGCGGATGGCCATCAGCATGACAAAACGCAGGGAGCGCTCATAGATGCGCCGGCCCTCTGCATCCTGAAGCGTCAGGGGTTCAAGTTCGATGTCTTCCTGAAGTTCATCACCAAGCTCCAGAATGCCGGTCGGTGTGCGTACGCCAAGCACATTTCTGACATTGAGACCGGCAGCGGCGAGAGCATCACGGACGGTGCTTCCTTTGGGAAGGTCGCAGGGGACAGATGAAACAGTAATATGCATGGCAGACTCCTTTCCGGTATGGATTCATATGAGGAATGCAGGATTACAGCAGAGAGGCATCCAGTGTGGCTGTCGGGATACTCTGACCGCCCTCAGCAGAAGGCTGATCCGGGGTTTCCTGCATCTGGAACTGTTTGGTGTGAATATAGGCGATATTGCTCCGGCTTGCCTTGGCCGTTTTGACCTGCATGGTATACATGCCGTCCGGTGCCGTGCGGAAAGTGACGCGCACAAGCATGGTGCCGTGCTTCTGGCACTTGGCCAGTCCGATCAGCCGGTCGCGCGACTGGGGAATATACCGGCCGTCAAGCGTACAGGGCTTTCCGCACACGGTGCAGTAGGGTGAAGTGGCCTGAATGCTTTCCAGACCCTTTTCAATGGACTCAAACAGGTCTCCCTTCCTCGGCTTGACGGCTGCCTCCTGGTGGAACAGGGGCTTGGGCTTCTGGGGATAGGAGAGCACATCCTGAGGATTCTTCAGATGCGTGAAGACAAGCGCTGTATAGTAGGCATCATACTGCGCATTGTGAAAATACCGGTCATCATCCGGGGCGATGTTCATCAGTTCCATCGCACTCTTCAGCCCCATCCGGTTATTCAGCGAGAACTCTTTGACGAAGAGCGGCTGAATATCATACAGGGTCGGAAGATCTGGATGAATCTCAAAAAAGTCGAGGTTCTGCTGGAGAACACTGACATCATCACAGCCCCAGGTCAGCAGAACATAGTCTTCCCCGCACCAGGAAACAAACTGTTCCATGGCTTCCTCAAAGTACGGCGCATCGGAAAGCGTGTCGGTGGACAGATGTGTCATGGACCGGATCCGGGGATGAATCACGGTATAGCAGGTAGGCTGTATGGGAATGGAGATGGAATCGAGAATGTTCAGGTTTTCATCGATCCGCACAGCGCCGATCTGAATCATTTCAAACACCAGACGGTCGCCATAGAGACGATAGATCCTGTTCTGATAGTTGATTGGCTGATTCCACTCCAAATCAAGGACTATATATTGCATGCGGAAAACTCCCGGAATCAAGATCGGATAACAGGGCGCTCAGAGCCCTGAGAAATGAAAGGGTCTGCAGGAGAGCACATTACTGCTGCAAAACCATCTGCGCGGCGCTCCGGCCGGCAAGAAAGCCCGTGGAAAAGGCAATATGCAGGTTGTATCCCCCGGTGTGGGCGTCCACATCGAGCACTTCACCGCAGAAGAAGAGGCCGGGCATGAGGCGGCTCTGCATGGTCGCCGGATCCACTTCCTTCACGGTAATGCCGCCGCGGGTCACAATGGCCTCGGCCATCGGACGGCGCTTATGCAGGTGCAGGGGGACATGCTGGAGGGTTTCCTGAAGCAGCTGACGCTCCGCGCGGGTGACTGTGGCACAGGTTTTGTCCCCGTCAATGCCTGCGATCTCAGGGAAGAGAGCGGCAAAACGCTGGGGAAGCAGGGTCTCCAGAACGTGGGCGAGTGAGCGCCGTGGAGCGGCATCAAACTCACGCTGAAGACGCGCGGTGAGCTGCTCTGGGGTCAGGGCAGGCTTCAGATTCAGGAAAACCTGACAGGCGGAGAGATCTTCCGGCAGATGGCAGCTCATGGACAGCACGATCGGACCCGAAATGCCGAAATGGGTGAACAGCATTTCACCCTGCTCGCGGTAAAGCACCTTTTTGCCAGCCATGGCGGAGATTTCAGTGTTTTTCAGGGAGAGTCCCTGCAGATGGGTCGGCCAGACTTCAGTGGTCTCAAGCGCAGTGAGACTGGGAAGCGTTTTCTGCACTGTGTGCCCGAATGCTTGGGCCATCCGGTAGCCGTCGCCGGTGGAGCCGGTGGAAGGGTAGGCGAGCCCGCCAGTGGCCAGAATTACCGCAGAGGCGGGGATGCGTTCTCCGCCCTTGAGCACAAGCCCGGTGATTCGGCCGTCCTCGGTGAGCAGATGATCGACATCCGCATTGAGACGAATCTGGACGCCCTGTTTTCTGAGCATATGTTCAAGCGTGCGTGTGACATCGCTGGCTTTTTCGGAAAGCGGGAAGACCCTGCGTCCCCGCTGAACGGTGACGGGAAGCCCATTGTCTTCAAGCAGCGCCATCATATCCTGCGGGGAAAAGGCAGAGAGTGCCGAGTAGAGGAACCGCGGATTGCGGGGAACCTCACGGAGAAATTCATCGAGCGTGCAGTCATTGGTCACATTGCAGCGGCCCTTGCCGGTCAGGTAGATCTTCTTGCCCAGCTTTTCATTGTGCTCAAGAAGAATGACTTCTGCGCCTTCTTTTGCAGCGCTGTACGCAGCCATCAGACCGGCAGCGCCGCCACCGACAACGAGAAGATCAGCCATGCGTTTTTTCCTCCGCTCTCAGAATGGGTCGGCTGCTGGAATGGCTTTCCTCAGACTCCATATAGATTTTGTAGGTTCCCCAGACGTTTTCAAGCTGCTGATAATGCTGTTTGAGCGCGTCTGAGCGCTGAAGGCCCAGGGAAACGAGCAGTGCATTGATCACGGAAAGCGGAGCGGCGAGGGAATCAACGAAGGATGCCATATCAATCCGTGCCAGCAGGATGGAATCTGCGGAGCGGCAAAGAGGTGACATGGGACCGTCCGTGATGGCAATCACCTGAGCGCCGTTGCTCTTGGCAAAGGTCATGGCATCGATGGTGCGGTTGGAATAGCGCGGGAAGCTGATGCCGATCATGACATCCCCGGTCTGGATCTTGGCAATCTCATCAAAGACGTCAGTGGATCCGGAAGAAACCAGATGCACATTGTCAAAAATGAAATTCAGATAATAGCCGAGGAACTGGGCGAGCGGTGCAGCAGAGCGCAGACCCATGACGTACAGGTGCTTGGCATCGAGAATCCGGCGGACGGCATCGTCATAGACGGCAGGCTCCATGCCCTCCAGCGTGGCCCTGAGATTGTTCATATCGCTTTTCAGAACGGTGGTCAGCACTTCTTCCGGGGAGATTTCGGACGCAATGTCGACGCGCTGTGTGCCGGTCAGGTGATGGCTGACCAGTTCCTGGAGCGCCTTGCGCATTTCCGGATAGCCTTCATAACCGAGCGCAGTGGCAAAACGCACGACGGTCGATTCACTGACCTGTGCGCTCTGACCCAGCTGACTGGCCGTCATGAAAACGGCTTTGTCATAATGCTCAGTGAGATATTCTGCAATTCTGCGATGACTCTTGCTGAGTTTTTTTCCGGAAATATTCAAGTGCTCGACCAGTTCCCAGGATTCCTGCATAGTTTTTGTTTCCCTTCTGCACCAGATTCGGAGATCTGCATAAAAATGCAGTTTCCATTATAGGGAAAGAATGGAATTATGCAAGCTGAATTCCACCAATATGCAAAAAATCCCGGGAAAAACCATCGAAAACGACTGAATCTGCAAAAAATGAACAATCTGATTCAATTAGAACATGTACAGACGACTTCCGGCTCGGCTGAACTCCCGCGGAGAGTCCACGTATGGGGCATTTCCAGTGCCAGATCGGCATGCAGAAGGGCTGCACCGAGATCAAGCCGGCTGCGGTCGGAAGAACGGATGGAAAAGGTGTTGGCATGGACTTCCAGGCGGTAGGGCTGGGCATTGGCTGCAGACGGTGCTTCCCGGATGTACGCGGCGGCTTTCTGAAACGCCTCAGGCCAGGCCATCCAGTCGCCGATGCACAGGGCAGAGAGCTCCTTTCTGTGACGGGCCGTCTGCGCTTCTCCTGCCTTCCCGATGGCGATAAAGGCAAAAATGCTTTCGGTCTGGGGAATGGCAAGAGGGATGGGTTTGCGGAGAATACTGCCTGTAATCCAGCAGGTGGCAAGCCCCAGCGCAGTGCATTCAAGCACAAAGGCCTCAGCAAGTGCACCCGCCTGAATGACGGTTTCCGGGAGCGCAGGCCCGGAAAGGACACAGATCGTGTCGGTCCCGGTAATCCGGCCGAAACGGAGAATACCTCCGGCAAGAAAACTTTCCGGAACGCGAACCAGGCGCAGGTGCAGATCGCCGTACTCCCATCTTCCGCACAGGTAGGACAGGGATGACCAGTCTGTGAGGGAGGGGGCGGCAGAGAAATGATGACAGGAAAAGCGATGAGGAACGGCCTGCGCCAGTGCGCTTCTCCGGGTACGGATGCGATCCGGGATCATGGATCATTCGCCTCCCAGGGGCTCAATGTGCACAGCGCCGAGCACGTCGCCGACTTTATCATGGATCACAAGATCGGCCATGCTGTCCATGGGCGTGGCGTCCCGGTTGATCAGCACAAGGTGATTGCCCTGAAAATAGTGCAGGAGGCCGGCAGCAGGGTATACCGTCAGGCTTGTCCCGGCGACAATCATCAGGTCGGCCCGGGAAATGGCTTTGACACTTCCTGTGAGGACATCTTCGTCCAGGCCCTCTTCATACAGCACCACATCCGGCTTGATGATGCCGCCGCACGTGCATTTCGGAACACCGCTGCTGTCCCGGATCGCTTCCGGCGGATAAAACTGATGGCACTTCATGCAGTAATTGCGGTGCACGCTTCCGTGCAGTTCATAGACCCTTCGGGAACCGGCCTTCTGATGCAGACCGTCGATATTCTGCGTGACAATCGCCTTGAGACGGCCTTTCTCCTCCATTTCTGCGAGCTTGAGATGGGCGCGGTTGGGCTGGGCTTCCAGAGGAAGCATTTTATCCCGGTAGAAGCGGTAGAATTCCTCCGGACGCTGCATAAAGAAGGAATGAGATAGAATCTGTTCGGGCGGGTAGGCATAATGCTGATGATACAGACCATCCTGAGAGCGGAAATCGGGGATGCCGCTCTCGGTGGAAACACCGGCGCCGCCGAAAAAGACAATGCGTCTGGACTGATTGATGAGTTCCTGAAGTTCCATTTCAACACCTCCCGGAAAGGTTGATCAAGATGACCTGCAGCCCTCAGGCTTACAGGCCGTAGAGTGCAGAATACTTGGTTTTGAGGTAATCCACATAAACCATGGGATCAAACGGAGAGACATCCGCCGAGCGGAGAATCTCATCCGGCGTCAGGGACTTTCCAAAGCGGTGAATGCGCGAGCGGAGCCACTCGGTGACCGGGCGGAGATCACCGCACTCGGCTGCACCCCATACATCCACGTCCTTTTCCATGCTGCGAAGCATCTGTACGCCGTAGGCAGAGCCCAGCGCATAGCCCGGGAAATACCCGATCAAACCGGTGGACCAGTGGGAATCCTGAAGGATGCCCTCCCGGTCATTGGAGGGACGGATGCCCAGATACCGGTCATACAGGGTGTTCCACATGTCAGGCAGATCCCGGACGGGAACCGAACCGGAGATCATCTGTTTTTCCATCTCATATCGGATCAGGACATGGATGGGATAGGTCAGTTCATCCGCTTCGGTACGGATGAGGGAGGGAAATGCGCAGTTGACGCCTCTGTACCAGTCTTCCACCGTGGCATCAGCGGCCTGTTCGGGGAAGAGTTCCCGCAGAGCGGAGAAAACAGGCTTCGAAAAAGCGAGAGAACGTCCGATGAGATTCTCATAGAACCGGCTTTGGCTTTCATGAATGCCCATGCTGGATCCGCCTGCGAGACGGGTGAACTGCAGATCATCATCCACACCGAGCTCGTAGAGAGCATGCCCGCATTCATGAATGACGGAATACATGGAAGCTGCAGGATCCTTCAGACGATACCGGGTGGTGACGCGGACATCCCATTTGTTGATGCCTTCCGTGAACGGATGCTCGGTTTCTCCAAGCGTGCAGCGGCCGGGGTCAATGCCCAGCATGTCCATGACACGAGCGCAGAACACCCGCTGCAGATGAATAGGGTATTCACGGTGCAGGAAATCCGTCCGCGGCGGGGGACACTGAGAGATGCACCGGATCAGCGGCGTCAGCTCAGACCGCACAAGGGTAAAGAAGGCATCCAGAGTCTTTGTGCACAGGCCCTTCTGGTAGCTGTCCAGGATCACATCATAAGCATCGCTGGATGAGTCCTTCAGCGACGCGTAGCACTTCTTATAGGCAATGATTTTTTCCAGATAAGGAGCGAACAGGGCGTAATCGCTCTTTTCTTTGGCTTCGTGCCAGACGGAACCGGCCTCAGAGAGCAGTTTCTGGTTTTCGATATATTCTTCCCGCGGAAAGAGCAGCATATCTTCCATATCATCCCGGAGGAGCACCGCCAGGCGGCGCGTGCGGGCATCGATCTCTTTCTGCTCCAGGACGGTCAGGACAGCTTCGCGAAGCCGGGGATCCGAGGCGGCTTCATAGGCCAGGCTGCTGAGATACCCTGTCGTCCGGCTGCGTCCGCGCCAGGATTCCTTCGGGGCGGCCGTGTAGCCGTCCACATACAGCAGGGACATGGCATGTTCTATAGCATATCGCTTCTCATCAAAAGCATGAAGAGCAGCAATGGCTTCTTCAGGTTGCATATCTATTTCCACCTTATCGGACTTTTTTCCCCTGGCACGCACATCTGGTGGGTGCGCACAGCGGGAGGATACATCGATCTTAGCATACAAAACCGTCTGTGTAAACCGAGAAAAAGGGCAGAGAAAAGCAGCAGGAAGGCGGGAAGCCAACCTGCTGCTTCATTTCAGAAAAATCAGTTTTTGCGTATGCTGGTATCACCGTCGACACAGTGAAAATACACCGTATCCGCCTCCAGGGTAACGCCATCCTTGGCGAAGAGCTCATCAATGGTCAGAAACATATATCCTTCTTCCTGCAGATATCTGCAGACCTGCCGTGCCGTCTCGGGCGTGTTGTCCTTGATATCATGGCACAGGATGATATCACCGTCCTGGATTTCCTTTTTGACCTTGGAGAGTACGGCTGCGGTGGTTCTTCCACGCCAGTCATAGGTATCCAGACTCCACTGGATATACGGCCAGCCGACGCCGGCGGCGATCATCTGCGGATAGAGGCCATAGGGGACACGGTCATAGGTACAGATCGTGCCGATGGCTCGGAGCATCGCGCTGTCACATTTGCCCTTCATGGCACGAAGCGCTGCGCCGCTGGACTTGGTGACATTGCCGTGATGGTAGTTATGGTATCCCTGCGCTTGGCCTTCATCGTGCTCGCGCTGGATCAGATCCTTGAAGGCCGTGATGCGGTTGCCGACCACAAAGAAAGTGCCGCGGCAGCCCTCGGTCATCAGGTTCTGAAGCACAAGCGTGGTGTTTGTGCGGACCGGACCGTCGTCAAATGTCAGTGCTACGGTCTTGTAGTACGTCAGATTGTCCGTCTCCTTCTGAGCGGTTTCGGTCATGTAGGAGCGGATATCCGGGTACATCAGCGTGACTTCCATGAGACTGTGGTGCTCGGGATACAGGAGATTCGCGGGATAATGGAGGACCAGAGACAGCCCATGCAGAGAGAATTCTGCTTTCTGCAGAGACTCAAGGGAGCAGAGCTCATCGAGGGCAGCTTCATCGGCCATTTCATCCGGGAAGTAGGCAAGACACTGGGTGCGGACCGCATTGGAGAGCAGAAGCCATGCAGGGCTTCCCTCAGGGAAGATATCCGTCAGCAGAATCCGTTCTCCCGTCGTCATATCATACGTGCGGGTGGTCACTTCCTGACCGGTGAGATCCCTGTGATAGCTGGTTCTGGCCTGAATGACAAAGCTCATCCAGGTCAGACCGGTGCGCGAATACCGCACCTCAATGTCGACGCGGCTGCCAAGATTGGCATTGGACCCGGCCTTGGGGAGGGTCGGCGCAATGCGCGCGGCATAGGCGTCCTCAATGGCACGGATCTCGGCATCCACGCTGTCAAGCACGGTGTCCACGGTCCACAGACGGACAACCGACCGGTTCTCCTGCTTGGTATCGATCTTATCCATGGTGACCTTATGGCAGGCCTGAAGCGGTTCTGCAAAGGCGGCGGAGACCATGCACAGACAGAGCAGCAGGCAGAGCAGAAGCTTAGAGATTTTCATTGTCTTGTCCTTCTTCGCTTTCGCCCAGGACAGAAGCGAGGTCCATGGTGTCGAGCTCATCCATTGCATTGTACAGATCAATCAGCTTGTCAAACAGTTCCGGATCCTCAACGGTCAGGAAGCTGTCCTGGCCCTTCTCATCCTTCATCAGTTTGAGAATCATGACTTCGAGATCTTCCTCATCGGTGGTCTCAGAGTCGGTGGGATGGAGAAGCAGATAATAGCTGCCTTCATGTTCGACGGTGCCGATATACTCAAAATCACAGGGATTGCCTTCGTCATCATGGAAAGTCAGGATTTCAGGAGCATCATTCATTGGGCGTTCCTCTCTTTCATCTTTTGTTCATCAAGCCAGGTCTGAAGGATGACAGCGGCAGCCACCTTATCGACGTGCGTTTTCCGCTCGGCGCGGTGCATGCCGCTTTCCAGAAGCGCATCCTCAGCGGTGACCGTGGTCAGACGTTCGTCCTGATAATACACGGTCAACCCCTTTTTTTCAAGCTGAGCACACAGATCTTTTACTTTTTTGGCCTGGAAGCCTTCGGAGCCATCCATGTTCAGAGGCAGTCCGGAGACCACAATGCTGGTATGGTAACGCTCACACACGGCCAGGATTTTTTTGGTGTCAGGGCCCCAGCCGACGCGGGTGATGACGTCAACCGGGTTGGCGATGAGGCGCAGCTGGTCAGAAACCGCCACGCCGATGCGCACATCACCGATATCCAGACCGACCACTGCTTCATTCATGGAGATGCACCGCCTTTGTGTTCCAGTTCGCTGCGAGCGCCTCGGCGTCCTTTCCGACGACGCACAGACTGGGCGTATGCCGGATCAGTTCACGGGCCAGTTCCACGACTTCTTCACGGGTTACGCTTTCAATGCGCTTGAGCGTGGTGGAAGGTGTGTATTCGCGGGAAAGGATGGAGAGTGCGTGGCCGAGGGACATCATTCTTGAGCCCGGGCTTTCGAGCCCCATCAGGAAGCTGATGCGCAGCATATGCAGGTTCTGGGTAAATTCCTGTTCTGTAATGCCTTCCCTGGCGAGCTTGCGCATCTGGGACTCCATTTCATCCAGGACCTTTGCAGCGGAGCGTGCGGAAGCCGCAGCGTACAGGCAGAAGGTGCCAGTGGATTCGATCGGGCTGTTGTAGCTGTAGACCGTGTAGGCAAGCCCGAGCTCTTCGCGGATCCGCTGGAAGAGCCTTGCGGAAGCGGATGCGCCGAGAATGGAGGAGAGCATTTCCATGGGAATATTGTTATTGTCGCCGTACGCAAACCCGGGGAACCCAAGGGAGAGATGAACCTGCTCAAGGTTTCTCTCGGCCCAGACGCACTGAGCATCCATGGGAGCGATCGGAGAAACCGGCGCAGCGGAGCTGGTGCCTTCCCAGGCACCGAAAATCCGATCGACTGCCTCATGCAGGACCTTGGAGTCATACTGTCCGCACAGTGCGATCACACAGCGGTCCGGCGTATAGTGTGCGGCGCGGAACCTGCGCAGATCTTCCGGACCATAGCTGTTGATCTGATCAGGCTGCCCCAGAATGGGGTGCTCCATGCATGTCCCCTTATACTGGGCACGCCAGAGAAGCTCACCGATATGCGATTCCGGATCGTCTTCATCCATGGCAATCTCTTCACAGATGACGCTGCGTTCCTTGGTCATTTCTTCAGGGAGCAGGGCAGGATGCAGGACAAGATCGCCGATCAGGTCGAGTGTATGCTCGAGATCTTCCGAAATCACCTTGTTGTAGTAACAGGTGTAATCCTTGGTCGTGCAGGCGTTGAGCTGACCGCCGAGAAGATCGGTTTCTTCTGCAATGCGCAGCGTGGACCGTGACGTGGTTCCCTTGAAGGCCATATGTTCCATGAAGTGGGACAGGCCCTCTTCATGCGCATTTTCCATCATGGAACCGGTATGGATCCAGACGCCAACGGATACGGAAGAAATGAACGGCAGGGATTCCGCGATGACGCGCACGCCATTGGGAAGGGTCCAGCGCTCTTTTTCCGTTTCGAAGATCATGTTGTTCGCCAATTCAATACCTCCGGTGACAAGAAAACGCAAAAGCCCGGCGTGCAGGCTTTTGCGCATGGATATTAGTTGTTGTGGCTGCTGTGATTGTTGTCACGGCTCTCGCGGCGAGGCGGGCGGTTGCGGAAGTTGCCTTCCGGACGGCGGGGAGCCTCAGTCTGCTGCGGATAGACGATGTCATTGCGGATCAGATTGATACGGCCCTGAGCATCGATTTCGGTGACCTTGACTTCCAGTTCGTCGCCAATCTTGACGACGTCCTCGACCTTTTCCACACGATGATCGGCAAGCTTGGAAATGTGAACCATGCCGTCCTTGCCGGGAGCCAGTTCAACGAAGGCGCCGAAGTTCATGATGCGGACGACCTTGCCAGTGTAAACCTCACCGACTTCGATGTCCTTGGCAATGCCCATGATGATCTTCTTGGCCTGCTCGGCACCGTTGATATCGGGCGTGGCGATGAACACATGGCCATCGTCTTCGATGTCAATCTTGGCGCCGGTCTCAGCGATGATCTTGTTGATCATCTTTCCACCAGGTCCGATGACTTCGCGGATCTTATCGGGATTGATGGTGAACTGGATGATTCTCGGAGCATAGGGGCTGAGTTCCTCACGGGGCTGACCGATGGTGTCAAGCATGAGCTTGAGGATGTACAGACGACCCTGCAGTGCCTGTTCCAGAGCACGCTTGAGGATGACGCGGTCAATACCGGCAATCTTGATGTCCATCTGGATAGCGGTAATGCCGTTCATGGTGCCGGCAACCTTGAAGTCCATGTCGCCCAGGAAGTCTTCCAGACCCTGGATATCGGTGAGCACGGCAACCTTGTCGGACTCGGTATCCTTGATCAGGCCCATGGCTACACCGGCAACCGGTGCATGGATCGGAACACCAGCGTCCATCAGGGACAGGGTGGAACCGCAGACAGAAGCCATGGAAGAAGAACCGTTGGAGGAGAGAATTTCGGAAACCAGACGCATAGCGTAGGGGAATTCTTCCTCGGTGGGGATGACAGGGATCAGAGCGCGTTCTGCCAGAGCGCCGTGGCCGATTTCGCGGCGGCCGGGGCTCTTGAGACGTCCGGCTTCACCGGTGGCATACGGCGGCATGTTGTACTGGTGAATGTAGCGCTTGAAGTCTTCATTGCTCAGTCCGTCCAGGGTCTGGCCATCGCTCAGCGGTCCGAGCGTGGTGACGGTGAGGGCCTGAGTCTGGCCGCGGGTGAACACGGCAGAACCATGCACGCGGGGCAGAACACCGACTTCGCACCAGATCGGGCGGATTTCGGTTTCCTTGCGGCCGTCAGCGCGAACGCCTTCATCCAGAATGCGGCGGCGCATAACTTCCTTGTTGAGGTAGTACAGAGCGTCTTCGATTTCAGCTTCGCGATCCGGGAACTGGGGAGCGAGGGCTTCCACAACTTCCTTCTTGGTCTGTGCTTCACGGGCCTGACGCTCGTAGCGGTCGAAGGTATCGAAGGTCCAGCGGCACTTGTCCAGAGCGAAAGCACGGACAGCAGCCTTCACGTCATCGCCGGTGGTGTTGAGCGGCACAACGGCCTTTTCCTTGCCGATCTCAGCGACGATCATTTCCTGGAATTCGACGATCTTCTTGATGGCCTGATGGGCGAACAGGATGCCGTCGAGCATCACATCTTCGCTCAGTTCATTGGCGCCGGCTTCCACCATCATGATGGCTTCCTTGGTACCGGCAACATACAGGCTCAGGTCAGAGACCTTGCGCTCTTCTTCATTGGGCATGAGCACATACTCACCATTGACGCGTCCGACGAGGACAGCACCGGTGGGGCCGTTCCACGGGATATCGCTGACAGCGATTGCCACGGAGGAACCGATCATGGCAGGGATTTCCGGCTGGACATCCTGCTCCATGGAGAGGATGGTCACGACCACCTGCACATCGTTGCGCATGGCCTTGTTGAACAGAGGACGCAGAGGACGGTCAATCAGACGGCAGGTCAGTGTGGCCTTGTCTGTGGGACGGCCTTCACGCTTGATGAAGCCGCCGGGGATCTTGCCGACGGAGTACTGCTTTTCTTCCACGTCAACGGCAAGAGGGAAGAAATCAACACCCTCACGGGGTGTGGGAGACATGGTGGCATTGACCATGACAACCGTATCTCCGAGATGGACCCAAACGGATCCGTTGGCCTGTCCGCAGTATTTGCCGAATTCAAGAGTCAGCGTTTTGCCGGCCAGGTCCATGGAATAGGACTTATACTCCATGTTTTCTCCTTTTCTGGGGCGCTGCCCCGGTCAGGCTCACGGATGCTTTCATCTGAAAACCATCTGGTTTTCAATTGAAAACAACCGCTGAGCCATAGGGAAAGCCGTCGACAGGAAGAAAACCTGTCGACGGCCAAGAGGTCACCAGTTCCGACGTGACCGTCGATGCGACCTGAAGCCAAATGAGAACTTACTTGCGCAGGTTCAGACGGGCGATCAGGCTACGATAGCGCTCGATATCGGTCTTTTTCAGATATTCCAGCATGCCGCGGCGACGGCCGACCATCAGAAGCAGACCACGATTGGAGTGGTGGTCATTCTTGTTGTTCTTCAGATGTTCGTTGAGGTGGTTGATGCGCTCGGTCAGAAGAGCGATCTGCACTTCGGGAGAACCTGTGTCACCAGGATGCTGAGCATAGGCTGCGATGATTTCGGACTTGGTCATGGTAATTCCTCCATATTCTTTCTGCGGCGGGTGACCGCTCATAATCGCCGCTGACGCAGAACACCGTCGGAGTGATCGGCTGCCCGCGCCTGCGGTTCATAACCCGGGGGTCATTTTATCAGAAAGACAGGGGTTTGTAAACTGATTTTTCATTGATATTTAAACTGTTTGGCTTTTTCTGCACCTTCCCGGGAAAGGACAAGAAAAACTGGGAATCCGGGATGAACTTTTCTGCTTCGGACAAATGAAAACTGCACCGCAGAATTCTGCGGTGCAGTGTGTATGGTTCCGGCCAAAAGCCTTTACAGGTTTACTCGGCAGGAGCGAAGAAGGAGATCTGGGTAGCACCGGTCATGGCATCGGGAGCCAGCAGGGTGATCGGAGCCACTTCGATGCTCAGGGTAGCGAAAGTTCCGGCATAGCCGCTCTCGGTGACAAAGTCGAGGGTCAGGCGGCCGTGTCCGTCTTCAGAGCCGGGGAGGGAGGTGGTGATGGTCATGACAGCGTCAGGAGCCATGCCGGCACCGGCCAGGTTAGCACCGACTTCGCCGGTCACGTTGTCCTTCAGGGTCAGGCTGGTGACGGTCTCACCGGTCTTGTTGTAGATGGTGTAGGTGCCGACCTGATCATTGGCAGCCTTGGCGGCTTCGATGACGGCCTTCACATAGCCCAGGGAGTCAGCCAGGGTGGCTCCGGAAACAGTGTCGACGAAAGCGGCGGCATCGGCTTCAGCGGTGGCAGCTTCGAGCTCAGCGATGGTCTTGCCGGCGACATAAGCTTCGATGGCATTGTAGTTGGCAGCAATCTGAACAGTGGAACCTGCACGCTGCATGTTCACAGAGTAGAGACTGTTGTTGGCACGCTTGGAACCAAGCACTTTGCCTTCGGGATAGTTCTCACCGAAAGAACCATCGGAATTCGGCACACCGACAGCCTCGATGGTCTCAGAAGAAGAGACAAACTGGAATTCATCGATCTTGGCGGCAAGGATCACATCACCCTGCACAACGGCGGTCACAACAGCAAAGCATCCCTTGCCGTGAGGAGCAGCGTCCACCTGACCGATCTTGATCGGGGCGGGAGCTTCTTCTGCGAAGGCAGAAATGGAAGCGAGGAGCACGAAGCAAAGGACAAGTGCAAGAATTTTTTTCATGGAAAAAAACCTCCCACAAAAGAAATATTTACCAGATGTTGTATATCTGATGGATAAAATCCTATACGATAAACACCGGTTTGTCAACACTTACCGATGAGGCGATTCTTGCATGAATCAGATGAAAACCTGTATAGTATGAATATACGGCGAAAGGACCTTTGTCGTGGTATAATACCCGGGATGCCGGATGGTTCCGGAGGGTATTCTGAATGCATCAGGGATAAGGAGTACGTATTCATGCCGATGGATGGATTGACCGCGGGATTTGCAGCCCGTGAACTGAATCAGAAGCTGGCAGGCGGTAGAATCGATAAGATCAGCCAGCCGGAGAAGGATACGGTCATTATGGTGATCAGATCAGAGGGGGAGAACCGACGCCTCCTCCTGTGCGCTTCACCCAACAATGCAAGATGTCACCTGACGGTGTCATCTTTTCCCAATCCGCTCGAGCCGCCCGTGATGTGCATGATTCTGCGCAAGCAGCTGCTGGGAGGCCGCGTGCTGTCTGTCCGGCAGATTGCCGGTGACCGGGTGATTCATATTGATATTGATACGATCGATGAGATGGGCGACCATGTTCTCCGCCGCATGATTCTGGAGATCATGGGAAGACATTCCAATCTCATTCTGACGGATGCCGATGGAAAGATCATCGAGGCGACGCGCCATGTATCGCCGGATATGAACCGCGTCCGCCAGATTCAGCCTGGGCTGATCTATGAAGCACCGCCGGCACAGGACAAGATGGTGCCGGAAAAGGCGGACAGAACAGAGCTTTTTGAACGCCTTCAGGCCCAGGGGGATGTGCCGTTGCACAAAGCACTTGCCCAGAGCGTGATGGGGCTTTCCAGTGTATCCGCGAAGGAACTTGCTTTTCGGGTGCTGCAGCCGGGTGAAGACCGGGCAGAGGATCTCATGGAGGCCGCAGGGCGTCTGACGGATCTTCTGCTGAAGCTTCCGGAGAGAGCCGACCCGTGCATCATGGAAGATGACAGCGGAAACTGCACAGATGTGCTGCCATTCCCGTATTTCAGCATTCAGCAGGGGACAAGAAAGAACTGCAGGACACTGAGCGAGGCGCTGGAATCCTATTTTGGGTCGAGGGACCTTCAGGATCGGCTGATGCAGAAGAGCGCTTCCATGGTCCGCGTGCTCAAGGGACAGATTGAGCGGTGCGAGAAAAAACTGGCGCTCCAGGAGGAAGAACTGTCCGGAGCTGCCCGGATGGAAGAATACCGGATCATGGGGGATATCATCAATGCCAATCTCTGGCAGCTGAAGAAAGGGATGCAGGAGGTTGAGCTGGAGAACTTTTATGATCCGGAAGGCGGTACGATCCGCATTCCGCTCGACATCCAGCTGACACCGACGCAGAATGCCCAGCGCTATTTCAAGAAATATCAGAAGGCCCGCTCCGCCCGGGAGACGGCAGCAGAACAGAAGGAAAAAACGCTCAGAGAGCTGGATTACCTGGAAGGTGCACTGCTGGATGTCGGCAAGTGCGTCGGGGAAAGCGAATTGGAAGAAATCCGGCAGGAACTGGCCAAAGCAGGCTATGTCAAGAGAAATACGTCCAGACGCCAGCAGAGAGACCTGCCCAAGAGCAAACCCTACCGGTACTGTTCGTCGGACGGCATTGAAATCTGGGTGGGCAAGAATGCCGTGCAGAATGAGCGGATGACGCTTGCGGCAAGGCCCGGTGAAACCTGGCTGCACGCCAAAAACATGCCGGGATCCCATGTTCTGATTCGAAGCGAGGAAAAGATTCCGGACACCACGCTCCGGGAGGCGGCCCTGCTGGCGGCCTGGTACAGCAAGGGCCAGAACTCCTCTACGGTGCCGATTGATTACACACTGCGCAAGTATGTCAAAAAACCAGGCGGGAGCCCGGCCGGCTTTGTGATTTATACCAATCAGCACACGGTCTATATGACAGTGGAAGCGAAAGACATTCAGGCGATCCGGCTGCTGGAAGCCTGACAGGAGGGCATGAAATGATTCGTCTGGTTGTCAGTGACCTTGATGGCTGTCTGCTTGACGGGGACGGTCATCTTCCGGTAGACTTTGGCGAAACAATCGCTCTGATGGAAAAAAACGGAGCGGTGTTTGCTGCTGCCAGCGGACGATCGGTACAGGGCGTTGTCCCGCATTTCACGGCATGGGAAAAGCAGATCGCAATGATTACGGACAACGGAGCCTGCGGGTATCTGGGCGGGGAGCGGCTCTGGGTGGATGCACTTCCCAAGTCCGTTTGGTACAGCGCTGTCCAGGCGGCCAGACGTGTTCCCGGACTGTGGTGTGTTGGCTGCGGACTGGATGAAATCTGGCTGGAGCATGCAGATCAGCTGGACCCGGAGTCTGTCAGGGAGCTGAGCCGGTATTATCCCTCCTGGAAAAATGTGGATTATGATCGGCTGGAGGATGACCTGATCAAGCTGGCGCTCTATTACCGCGGAGATATTGAGAAAGATGTGTATCCGTATATCCATCAGGCCCTGGATGAGGTGGTCAGTGCAAAAGTGACCGGCATGACCTGGATTGATGTCTTTGATCAGGGAAAATCCAAAGGCAGCGGTGTTGCCATGCTTCAGAAAAAACTGGGCATCTCAAGAGATGAAACCATCGTCTTTGGGGATTATCTGAACGATCTGTCCATGGCTGAATACGCCTGCCGCTCTTTTGCGCCAAGCAATGCGCATCCGGATGTCAAAGCAGGGTTTACCGATGTTATCGGGAGTAACCTGGAAGGCAGTGTGACGAAAACCATTCAGAAGGCCATGCGGCCGGACTGGAACTGAAGACAGGCAAAAAGAAAGAAGGCGGATCTCGGCGATCCTGCCTTCTTTTTTGCATTTGGGCGATTACACGCTCACAAAGGATACATACTGCTCTTTTGTAGGATTGCACTGCTTGCTGTTCAGTTCCTGAAGCATGACCATGGTCTGTCCCTTCTGGGATACGGTCCTGCATACAGCGGTCATGTCAATGAAGATCTTGCCGTTGGGGGCGGTGACTCCCTGGCAGACCCAGCCGCAGGGCTGGACATCATTGGCGCAGCAGGTCATGGCATAGCGGCCGAAGAAGAAGTACCCCTTGGGCAGCTGTGACTGCGGGAAGGGCTGGCCGACCAGACGGACCGTCCTTCCGTTGTAGCGCTCAGGATGGTCCATGGAATCAAGGTAGAAGGTGCCGAACTGCTCTTCGGAAATGGAAATGATGTCCGCTTTCATGTCGTAGGGCAGATCGTCATCCGTGACGCCGTCATCGGTGGTGCCGTCCGGGCTTTCAAACAGGATGGTCGCACTGGGATTGAGTGCACGCAGCTGCTTGCGCCAGAAAGACTTGCGGAAATCAGGAGCACAGCGGTTGATCAGAATCAGGTCTGCTTCCTTCATGGGCTCCGACATCTGCATCCGCATATTGGTCATGTAATTCTCGAAGGTCAGAGCGTTGGCGAGCGTGATAATCTGCACCCATTCCCAGCCTTCGGGCATACGGCAGCGGCTCAGACGCTCAATGGTCCACATGGTATTGTACTCGAAGATCACGCGCTCGGGATGATACTGGTTGTTCAGCTCTTTGAGCTTGAGGGAAGTCAGTTCTTCCGGCTCTTCAAGCATGGCCAGGCTGGTGTTGTGCTCGATGAGAAGGTCAGGATCGTATTCTTCCTCCCCCTCTTCGCAGCAGATGATCAGCGTTTTTTCACCGCTGGTGAAGGTCGGATCCTTCAGCATGTCGAGAATCATGGTGGTCTTACCGGATTCGATGAACCCGGAAATCATGTAGACCGGAATGTAGTCGAGATCCCTCATACGTTGAACAGCTCCCTGAGTGCTTTTTCGTTGATGTCGGCACCGATTACGCACAGACGGCCGGTATAGTCTGCACTGCTCGGACGGATTTCAAGCTCGCCCGGAACATAGTCAAACTGGAACCATTCGCCGGCAGCATTCTGGAGGATGCCCTTGGCGCGGAGGATGCGGCCGTATTCTTCCTCGTCGGACAGCTGATCGACCATGCCGCGGAGTTCATCCTGCTCAAACCGGCGGGCAGTTTCCACGCCGATGTTCTGGAAGACTTCATCGGCATCATGCTCACCGGGGGCATGATGATGGTGATGGTGGTCATGATCGTGATGATGTTCATGCTCGTCATGGTCATGCTCATCGTGGTCATGCTCATCGTGGTCATGATCGTGATGATGCTCATGCTCGTCATGGTCATGCTCATCGTGGTCATGATCGTGATGATGTTCATGCTCGTCATGGTCGTCATCATCATGGTCATGATGATGCAGGTGGACATGCACTTCGATGGGCTTGCCGTTTTCGATGACTTCCAGCATGAAGTCAGGATCCATATCATCCCAGGGTGTTGTGATGATACGGGCGTCAGGATGCGCTTCCTGAATCAGAACACGGCTCTTTTCGACACGATCAGGCGTGAGGTTCTGGGTACGGCTGAAGATAATGGTGGAAGCCGTCTTGACCTGGTCGAGGAAGAATTCGCCGAAGTTTTTCATATACATGCGGCACTTGCCGGCGTCAACAACGGTTGCAGACCCGCCGACTTCAATATCGTCATGACGGTCTTTGGCCTGATTGATCGCAGCAAGAATCTCGCTCAGTTTGCCGACACCGGTCGGCTCAACAAGAATGCGGTCAGGATGATAGGTATCAATGAGCTCGTCAATGGACTTCTGGAAATCGCCGGCCAGCGTGCAGCAGATGCAGCCGGAATTCAGTTCGGTGACTGTGATGCCGGCATCTTTCATGAAGCTGCCGTCCACACCGACTTCACCATATTCATTTTCAAGCAGAATCACTTTCTCTTCGCGGAGTTTGCCCGTGAGAAGCTTTTTGATCAGTGTGGTTTTGCCCGCACCAAGGAAACCGGAAATTACATTGATCTTAACCATGGTAGTCTCTCCTTATATATGGACACGGTTTCACCGAATCCATCGCGGATTATAACACGCCTTGTCAAGGGATACAAGAGGAAGATCAAAGAAGATCAAATGTTGATACATTCACTGCCGAACATCAAAAAGGGATCGTTAAAAGCACGGAAAAAATAGAAAGAAAAGTTGGTTTGAGCGTCAAAAGCTCTGCCTAAAAGAACATATTAGGCTGACACTATTCTTTTTTTGCAAGTTGAACGAAATTGTCTGATTTTTTTTCGCAGAATAAAGGCATTGGACAGTTTAGTTGACGATTTTCCCTAGTGTTAATCTGCTAAATGCCAGGTTTTGGCAGACCTCTCCCATAATCTCCTGTTATGCGATCTGAGCTCGTTGAAGTTATAGGGACAGAGTTTAAACAGGAAAAAGATTTTGGATTTCATTCGTCCGAAAAGTGGGATGTCATTCACATGATATTTCCTTCGAAGGACAGAGATAATTCCTTCTACTGCATTCTGCTGTTTGATCAGCCTCTTATGTCTCTCTGTAGATAACTATCTGAGATATTTTGCCCGGTTCACCATATTTGCCGAAACGTGAACAGCGTAGTTCTTTCTTTGAGGCTAGGGGTTGCATTGCATTTTGTGAGGAAAATACTCACAGCAGTGCACCGGAAACAAGGCACTGTTCATACCAGTCTTTGGATAATGCATTGTTTTGATTGGCGCATGGACTAGAGGGCATATTAATACTTTTATTCAATTCTCAGAAAGTTCAAATTCAGCAAACACAGGGTCGTTTTCTATTCCACTCAGCACAGTTGGGATCAGTTCCATGTTCTTGCTTTTTGCCAGTTCCTGATTCTCTTTAGTTCGAATTATGCCGAATTCGGTATAATTCGGACCGCGGATTCCATTATACAATGTTCGCAGACATAAAAAGCCGGCACAGAGCATGCCGGCTGATGGGAGATTACTGTCCCGAAACTGTGACACCATCAAACGCGATGTATGGAAGGGAAAATGTGCCGTCCTGAAGGACGTCCTGACTAATATCCCGAAGGTGCAAGAGCATATCGGGAACGCACCCGCTGATCATGGTTTCTGAAAGTGCGTCGGTGATCTTTCCGTTTTCAATCCGGAAACTGTTTTTGGCAACACCGGAGAATTCCCCGCTCGGTGCGGGCTGACCGCCGGAAAAACGCATGACGAGGATGCCGTTGTCAATCGTTCGGATGATCTCATCGAGCGATCGGGTTCCTGCAGGAATTGCAAGATTCCATCCGCTAGAACCAGCGCGTTCAAAACCTGTTTTATTGGCGCCATACTGGGAAAGCGCGAAACGGATTAGCATCCCATCCCGGATAATATCATAATCCTCAGACAGAAAACCTTCATTTGTATAGTCTTCTCCGACCACAACATGAGGAGCATGCGGAGTAACGGAAAGCGTAAAACGTGGATCAGCAACCATCATATTCAGTTTGTCTTTCCAAATGCTGGTACCTTCAATCAGGCTACCGTCGGAAACAAAACTGCCCAATGCAGTATACAGCACGATTTCCATCAGGGCAGCTGGAGCAAGCACAGCTGTTCCCATGAATTTGTCACCGAGGGGAACCGTATCAATCTGCTTTTCAACAGCAGAGAGTTCACGTTCCACGAGCGCACATTCAATGATGGGACGATCGAGTCTCGCGAGGGTTACATCGCTTGAATAGAAAGATGATCCTTTTTCGCCTTCATGAGCCGAGTACATGATGGAGAAAGAATAGGCTCCAGCATGTGTCCGGTATGTGACGCCGTTGGTGTTCATATAGATGGAGCGTTCTGCATTGTGGCTGGTAATCATTTGCTCGACGAGAATCTTCGGGTGACGCTGTGCAACGTTTTCCAGAAGCTCTTTTGTCCTGAGAAAGAGAGCATCCGTATCGCAGACGGGTTCACCGGAAGTAAAATCCCTTTCACAGGCTGCCTCTGAAAATGCCCAAGCAGGATCCGGTTCAGTACTTTCGCAGGCGCTAATGCAGTCTTTTACCGCTGAACGGATCGCTTCATCATCAAAGCAGTTCAGCTGAACCGTGCCTTTACGCTGATTTTTCAGCATCGTGATGGATACACCACGGTCAAATAGGGTGCGCATCAGCGAGAACTGTCCGCCATCGACATTGAATTCTTTTGTTGTGTCTTCGGTTACAGTGCATTGTGCATAGGAAGCACCGAGTGCTTTGGCTTCACTCAGAATCATTCCTGCAAGGTGTTCAAGCTTTTCCATCATCTCAGCGACCTCCTATTGTGACCTGGCAGCGCAGTGCGGGCCCGCCCATACCTACAGGCATCGGCTGTTTCTTTCCGCAGAAACCGGAGGAGGACCAGACCACGGTGTCGCCGACCATATCCACGGTCTTGAGCATATCAAAGGCGACGCCGGAAATGGTGGTGTCCAGAAGGGCACGGCCGAGTTTTCCGTGTCGGATCTCATAGCCCATGGTGACACCGAACATAAATTCGCCGGTTGTGTCCGCCTGACCGTTTCCGGATTCAATGAGGTAATATCCGTCGTCGATCGAAGCTATCATATCTTCAAGCTTGTCAGTTCCGGGATGTACGGCAGTATTCCGCATGCGGATCAGGGGTTCATCTGAGAAGAGCCAGGCACGTGCATTGCCACGCGGCTTCATCCCAAAGTGCAGGGCGGACTGACGGCTGTTCATATATCCGGTCAGAATGCCATTCTCAATGATCGGAACATCTGCTGCTTCTGTTCCTTCATCATCCACGAAGACGGGCAGAGGGCATCTTTCTCCAAAGGCCGTATGTGCGAAGTCCGTGAGCGTCACTTTCTCACTGGCGACCTGTCTGCCCAGACAATGACCGGCGACACTGCCCCCGAGTACGAGGTCTGCCTCCACAGTATGGCCGACCGCCTCGTGGGAGAGCATGCCGGTCATCATACCGCCCAGAATGACGGTCTTTTTCCCGGCATCTGCATACACACCTTCGCGCTTGTGCATGATTCGATCATACAGCTGATCGATCTGAGGATAGATCAGGGCGGGATCCGTGAAATTGAGGTCAAAGGTCCCTTCTCCGCCGACAGCCTGTAATAGTTCGACCGGGGCACCGTCCGGTGTTTCGGCCGTCATGATTAGATAGCAGTAGGAGCGGGGAAGAATCGTATGCGCATCCATTGAATCGGAGGTGAGAAGCATTTTTTCCATGGAATCCTCGGTCGCAGAGAGCGAGCGGGAGATCAGACCGGGGCAGTGCTCCTTCATGTAGGCATCCAAAGCCCGAAGAAAATCAATATAGGCGCTCTGCGGAACGTCGCGGATGTCTTGAGTGAGAGGAAAGTGCTTTTTCCCGAGCGGGGGAAGGGAAGGCAGCCCTCTGCCTGCATGCAGGTCCATAAAGTCGGCATTTTCAGATGCAGCCTGAAGCACAGCACGTGCAGCTTCGTCTGAATATTCTGCAATGGAGGAAAAACCATAGGTCCCGTTCTTGTAAACGCGCGCGGATACACCGGAAATGTCGGTTCTTGAATTGCTGACGATATTGCCGGCCAGCATGGAAACGCGGCGGCAGCGGTTGAGCTGACCACGGAGCTCTGTCTGGGCAGAGGCGGAAAAAGTGGCTTTCAGCCCGGAAAACAATTCCTGGAGCATAAGATCCTCCTATATGATGATAGGAGCAGTATAGCACAAATCAGCAGCATAGATGAGCATTCTCAGGAACTTCTAATCTCAAGTTAAAGTATACTCATTAACGAAATCGAATGCCAACATCATACGGCCGTTTGCTTTTGAGCATTTTCCTGTGTATGTGTAGTAGTGCATACGGATACGAGGTCATCGAACAGCTGAATGTTTTCTCCAATTAACGAAGAGATTTGTTCTTTGTATGTGGTATGCGTGCTTTCCTCAATAGCTTCGCGACTCATCTGTATGAAGCTGATGAAAAAAGATGGGGGAAAATCAACGATTTCAGTTTGACATTATGGGGAGAAGAGATTGTAGATGTGAACACGCTAAAGTCATTGTAATATGAGAGTTTTATCAAGTGGCCACATTATACGCTTGCAGCTTTTCCAACATTATTTGATGAATAGCATTGATGGCGTGACAATTTGATCAAAGAAAACACCCTGCCACTAGGGCAGGGTGCCTTGGAGTTACTATGGATATTTTCAGCGTCTACTTGACAAGGGCGGATCATTCAAAAGGACAATTCTGTTTTTGTTGGACTCTGACCATCGCAGCCCCTTGATTTGTCCGGCTTGAATTCATACGATTGCCAGATTGAAAAGGATCAGACACAGGCCCGCCGCTAAAAGGTACACAGTACCCAGGATCAGGGTACGGGGCTTGGGCCGCTGGCGATGCAGCTCCTTTTCTAGTTTGTAATCAAAGTAGCGCGGGTGCTTGCCCTTGCCAAAGGGTGTGAACAGTACCTTCAGGCTTTTGGCCGCATAGCTGAAAATATCGAACACCCCGCCGTAAGCGCAGAAGGCAAGGATACCAAAGCAGAACAGAAACACCCCCGGTACGAAGAACGCGTCACATAGGCCGCTGTAGATGGCCGCCTGATCCTGGCTGGTGAACACGCCCCGATAGTCGGCCACCGCCAGGAACACTGCTAGACTGATACCAAGTTCAATCAGCCAAGAAATCACGTGCTTTTTCAAATGCCAAGCTCCTTCTTGTAGGCTGCAAACTCCGTATTGTTGCAGCGGATGAAGTGGCCAGGCCGAATCTCCCGCAGCGTAGGCTGATCCACCGAGTAATCATGTGCCTTGTGGGGATTGTACTCGATGCGTTTGCGCTGTTTTTCGTGATGGGGATCGGGGTAGGGGATAGCGCTGAGTAGGGACTTGGTGTAGGGATGCAGCGGATGCTCAAACAATTCGTCGGAGGTGGCCAATTCTACCAGGTGGCCGTAGTACATTACGCCGATGCGGTCAGAGAAATACTTGACCACGCTCAGGTTATGGGCGATGAACATGATGGTCAGGCCCATCTTGTTGCGCAGGTCATTGAGCAGGTTAATCACCTGGGCCTGAATGGATACGTCCAAGGCGGAGATGGGTTCGTCAGCGATGATCAGGTCAGGCTGCAGCACGATGGCGCGGGCGATACCGATGCGCTGGCGCTGGCCGCCAGAGAACTCGTGAGGATACCGGGCCGCATGCTCCCGTACCAGACCCACCAGGTCCAGCACCTCGTATACTTTTTCGTCGATGTACTTCTCATCTTTGATGCCGCGGATTTTAAGGCCCTCGGCAATGATTTCCCGTACGGTCATGCGGGGATTGATGGAGGCGATGGGGTCTTGGAAGATCATCTGCATCTTAGTCATGATGTTGTCCTTGGAGGCAACCTTCATGTCGATTTCGTAGCGGTTCTTCCGCTCCTCAGCCGCTGCGCCGGACAGGGTCTTCATGTCCGCTTCATACTGGGCGGTCAGTTCGGCCTTGCGTTTTTCGCGGTATTTTTCCACGCACTTGCTCTTTTCAACAGCGGATTCGAGGGCATGGGTCTTGGCATCACGGATCTTCTGATGCAGTTCCTTTTTCATTTCGCCGATCTTCTGGTTGAATTCGGCGGTGAGGGCGCTCTTCTGGGCAGGATTGGCGACGATCTTTTCTTTCAGCTCAGCTTCCATCTGGGCTTTCTTGGCGCTGAAGTCGTTCCGCAGGCTGCGGATGAGCACCGGAAGACCGTTCTGAGTGGAGGAAATACGCAGGCCTTGGAAGTACACGTCGCCCTCGGTGGGGTCGTAGAGGTTGATGATGGTGCGTCCGGTGGTGGTTTTCCCGCAACCGGATTCACCAACCAAACCGAAAACTTCACCCTTCTTAATGTAGAAGCTTACGTCGTCCACGGCCTTGTTGATGTAATCGCCAGAGCGGAAGTACTGTTTCAGGTGATTCACCCGCAGTAGCACGTCCTCGTCCTCCTGGATGCCCGCATTTTCCAGCCGGGCCAGGGTGATTTTGTTCACCAGCTTATCCAGCAGGCCTGCACCAACGATCAGAAGAATGGCGACGACCCACATCCAGGGAACATTGGCCGCTAGGAACCACAACGCCTTGAAAATGCTCAGGTCATTGTTCTTGTCAGACATAATGACCGTGTTCTTGGCAAAGGCGTTCATTGTGCCTTCGGTCCGGGTTTCCTGGGCGGCGATATTGGCCGTGCGGACTTCCTTCATCAGGGTACTGAGAGAGCCGTCAAAGTTCTGACTGTTCATCAGCTCGAAGGTTCTGTTGACAAACACATCCATATCCGGGGCGGTTTCTTCCGGATACTTTTCGAGCATGGAAGCGTACAGCGTTTCGTAGTAGCCGCGCACGTTTGCTTTTTCCCCGGCCACGGCCTTTTTCAGTTCCGCCGCGTAGGCGTCCCGGATGTCCTCGGTCTGCTCCCGCTCCTGAGCCTGAATGGCTGCCAAGGCGATGGCGTACCGGGCATCATCCAGGTTCTTCACATAACCCTTCACATCGGAAATCACCGTGCCGGAGGCAATATCCTCCTTGATCATGGCCACGACGGCTTCCACAAATTCCAGGTACGTTCCGGCAGCTTCGCCATGGGCTTCCGCAAAAGCGTCATAAGCCGCTTTCACATCGGGCTCGACGGACGCTGCCTGAAGCTTGGCCAGCTTGCCCTTGCCTGCAACAGGCTTGGCCAGGCCGTCCAGGTATTCAATGGCTTCTTTGAGCAGGCGGCTTTCCTCGCCGCTTTCCATTTGCTCATAATACGTCAGATATGCCTGCGCTTCTTCAGCGGTCATGTCGTCGCCGTGTTCCGCATAGAAAACGTCCAGTTCTTCCTGTACAGTGGACGCAGTCGCTTTTTCCATTAGGTTTTCCCAGCGGGTAAAGTAGGAACGGGTCCTGCTAACGCGCATGGTGTCCTGCATGGCTTTGGTGTCGGAGGCATCAATCAGGGCATTATAGAACTGATGATCAAACTGTACTTTATCAACGATATTCTGCTGAACGCCACCGCTGCGGAGATAGTTCGTTATGATCGCCCAATGCGGGCCGGCGGTTGCCAGCACATAAATGGTCACACCCACAGCCAGTGCTATCATGACCCAGCCGATGATTCTCAGCGCCGTGGCAATTCTTCTTCCTGCTTTCATGCGTCAGCGTCTCCTTTCACGGCTGCCTTGGCTTCTCTTTCCGCCTGAGCTTTCTGCATCCGCTGGATACGGTCGGTCACGATGACGGGCGGCTCCACCTTTGGCGCATCGGGATGCAGCAGCCACGTGGCTGCCCAATGGGTAGAACTGACCTGGAACACAGGGGGCTGCTCCTCAAAGTCGATCTGCATGGCGTACTTATTGCGCGCGGCAAACGCATCGCCCTTGGGCGGCAGGATCATATCCGGTGGAGTACCGGGAATGGCTTCCAACTTTTCCTTGGTTTCCAGGTCAGGCATGGAGGACAGCAATGCCCAGGTGTAGGGGTGCTTAGGCTCGTAAAACACGTCGTCCGCCGTGCCGTATTCCACAATTTTGCCGGCGTACATGATGGCAATCTTGTCTGCCATGTTGGCGACCACGCCCAAATCGTGTGTGATAAAGATGACGCTGAGCCTGCGTTCGCGCTTTAAACGGTTGATCAATTCCAGAATCTGGGCTTGAATGGTCACATCCAGAGCAGTAGTGGGTTCGTCGCAGATCAGGATGTCCGGGTTGGCGGACAGGGCAATGGCGATAACAATACGTTGACGCATGCCGCCGGAGAACTCGAAGGGATACTGTCGATAGCGCTTGTGAGGCTCGGGAATGCCCACTTCTTTCATCAGCTCGATGGCGCGGTGGCGAGCCATGCCCTTGGACAGCTTGAACGCATAATCTTCTGCCCGAGCTTTCAGATAGTCTATCATGGCTTCGGCACGTTCCTCATAATGGCCTTCGAGGCCTTGGCTGATTTGGGCTTCATAATGGTGGATCAGTTCTTCTGTCATCCCCGTCAGGTTGCTCTTCACCAGATCAATGTCGATCAGGTTCATGGGCACTACAGATGGCGGGTTTTTGCCCTTGGCTACTTCCTGGTTGTATTTCTTGGTTTCCTTTTCAAAGCGGGCCTTTTCCCTGGGGTTCTGGTTGAATGCGCGAAAATAGCGCTCTAGCAGCGCTTTCACGCCACTGCGATATACATAGGCCTTGCTGTCCTTGTCCAGCTGCAGGGGGTCAATGCTGGCTTCCACCGCGGCAGATGAGGCTTTCAGTGCGTCCTTACACTTTTTCTGGTCCAGGTTTTCTTCTTTAAAGACCCGCAGCGCGCTTTCCAGCGCATTTAGTGCAGACTTTTTTCCGGTCAGGGATTCCTTTTCGGCAAATGCCAGGGCCTTTGCCACGTCCTTGCGGAAGGAGAGCATAAAGCCGTCATCTAGGGTCTTACGCACTTCCCGGTTGATGTCCGGGATGGCCTGGGTCTTGGGATCTGGATTCTTGCCATGCAGTACGGAATAGCCGATGCAGAAGAAGTTGGGCTGTTCAGCGTTCAGTACACCGTTCATGGTCTCGGTGATTTCCTTGAGCAGCGCCTCCATGTCGCCCTGCTGACGGCCTGTATAGCTCTTCTGGAAGCCCTGTAGCTTTTCCATCAGGACAACGATTTTGGTGTCGCCCTCCTGGAAGGTGTAGGGGTTATAGATGCGCTTCATGGCCTTGAGCATCCGCCCGCAGACCTCGCACACATCCTTATCGTTGTGCTGAACTAGGGCGCTTTCCGCTTCATCCGCGCAGTCCAGCACTTCCACCATGGATTCGGTGGCTTCTTTATAGGCAAACTCTTCCTTTACGGCGACCTTCACAAAGCTGTCAAACTCTTTGATCTTGCTGTTCACGTCGGACGTGCTGCCCTCCGCGGTCATTTTTTCTTGAAGGGTTTTGAGTGTCTTGTTGAAGCTCTCGCGTCCATCCCTGCGGCGCTCTTTGTTGTTGAGCAGCATGGCTTCGGTAAGCTGCTTGCCAATGCGCATAACGGGGTTTAGAGCACTCAGGGGGTCCTGGAACACCATAGCCAGCTTGTGACCGCGCAGGTTGTGGAATTCTTCCTCGGGGATTTTCAGCAGATCCTTGCCGTCGTAAATGATTTCGCCGCCGTCCACCATGGCGTTGCCCGCGAGGATACCCATGACGGCGCGAGTGGTAACGGACTTGCCTGAACCGGATTCACCGGCGATGGCAAGGGTTTCGCCCTCTTCCAGGTTAAAGGAAATATCCCGCACGGCCCGGACAGCGCCGTTGGTTGTGCGGAAGGAAATGGTCAGATGTTTTACTTCCAACTTTGCCATCAGTTATCCGCTCCTCTCAACGAAGGATTCAGCGCATCGCGCAGGCCATTGCCAAACAGGTTGAAGGAAATTTCCAGAATGGCGATGAAAATGGCTGGGAACATGATGATGTGGGGATAGGTGTTCAGGTATCCGTTGCCGTTGGCCAGCATCGTACCGATGGAGGTAACGGTGGAGGAGGTATCCAGATTGATGATGTGCAGGTAACTGAGCATGGATTCCGAGAAGATAACGCCCGGAATGGTCATGACTGCGCCAGTCACGATGGTCCCCAGGGAGTTGGGGAAGATGTGCTTGAAAATGATGCGCCGGTCAGCCGCACCAAGGGTGCGGGCAGCCAGCACGTATTCCTGGCCCTTGAAGCGGTAGAATTGGGTACGCACGCGGCTGGCTGTGCCCACCCAGCCGGTGAGGATGAAGGCGAACAGCAGCGACACCACAGGCCCTACCTTGCCAGCTAGATGCAGTTGGAAGAGGGTGGCGACCACCATGAAGGGCACGCTCGCCAGAATGTCGGACACACGTTCCATCACCATGTCCACGGCCCCGCCGTAATAACCTTCAATGGAGCCGTAGATCACGCCCAGAATAAAGTTGATCGTGGCTACACAGATGGCCAGGATCAGCGAAAACCTTGCGCCAACCGCCAGGCAGGTGAAAATATCCTGGCCGTACTGGTTGGTGCCAAAGAGGAAGGAGGCATGGAAACCATTCTGGTAGTTGAAATACTCGTCGTAGTCTACGCGGGCGCGGTAGCCGGTCTGGTTCTTTTGCGCGTAGGTATACCACACGCCGTTTTCGCCGTCCCCGGGGATACGCAGGCTGGTATAGCCCGCCTTCTGGGGATCGTCGCTGGTCAGATAGTTTGGGATATACTTACCGTTATCGTCCAGCTTTGGCGCACCGGAATTGCCTTGGCTCTCGTCCACCAGCTTATACCAGAAATTGGCGCCGTCGTTGCCGCGGACGAAGTGCTTGTTGTGCGTGGCGGCCAGAGGATAGCAGACCTGGATGCCGGTTTCATCCTGATACTGCATTAGGGCCTTATATTCGGCCTCGCTCAGGTTCACATACACATAGCCCACGGAATAATAGGAATCAACGCGGAGATTGTAAAAGGTCTCCCCCGTGGAATCCACGAAGGAATCATAGATCTTGATAATGGCGGGCTTGCCGTTTTCCTGGCCGATGGCGTTCAGGT
The DNA here is from genome assembly GCA_002350845.1 of Christensenella sp. UBA2853. Classification (GTDB taxonomy): domain Bacteria; phylum Bacillota; class Clostridia; order Christensenellales; family Aristaeellaceae; genus UBA2943. The sequence continues at coordinate 12,667 of DEFL01000033.1, read as the reverse complement.
ACAGGTAGCCCGAGGAGTTCTGCTGCTCGCGCTTGCCACCGTCCCAGAACCCGCTGTTTTTGAAACAGTCGGCCTTCGGCAACGCGGTCTTGTAATAGCCGTCGCGGAAAGTGATCGTATAATGGGAAACCGCCGGCACAATAAGCGCAAACAAAAGCAGCACCAAGATCAGGATGAAGGCTACCACAGCGCTCTTGTTGGTGCGGAAGCGGTTCCAGGCGTCACCCAGATAGCCCACAGCCTTAGTCTGCAATTTCTCGTCGTGGATGCGGTCGCCCCGCTGCACGAACTGGAATTTTTCCTTGGGTATTTTACGAATCATTTTTTCTTCCATCATTTCTTCGACCCCATTCTGATGCGCGGATCAATGAATCCGTAGCTGATGTCGATCACGATGCCGGATACCAACCCGATGAGGGTGTAGAAGATATTCAGCGCCATGAAGAAGTTATAGTCGCGAACATTGATGGAATTGACGTACAAGTTGCCAATGCCGGGAATGCCAAAAATGTTTTCAATGATCAGCGAACCGCCCAGGATGCCGATGAATTCACCAATGATCATGGGCAGGATGACCACCATGGCGTTGCGCAGCGCATGGCGGGAAATGGCCTGTGCCTTTGTCAGGCCCTTGGTGCGGGCCAGCAGCATATAGTCACCGGTCAGCACCTCAGACAGTTCTGCACGGGTATACCGCGTAAACCCTGCGATCACGCCGAAGGAAAGGCTCATGATGGCAGGCACCATGGAAACGAACATCTTCCCGCTGAAAATGCTTCCCGCCTGGCTCAGGGAAGCCAATTGCAGTGGGAACCAACCCAGCTGGAAGCAGAAAATATACTGCACCAGGAAAGCATATACATAGCTGGGCACTGAAATGAACACCATGACCAGGGTGGAAATGACCGCATCCTGCCATTTGTTCTTTTTCAGCGCAGCGTAAATTCCAAGTCCAAGTCCCAAGGGGATCGATATTAAGATTGAATATAGGTTCACCACGATGGTGTAGGGTAGCTTCTGCATCATCACGTCCCAAATGCCTAGGCCTTCATACATCTGTTCGCCTACGCCCCAGTCCCATTCCGTGAAAATGCTCTTGAGGTACAGGAAAAACTGCACCATGATCGGCTTGTTGTAGCCCATTTTTTCGCGCTTGGCCAGCACAAGGTTGATGTCACGGCCCATTTCGCGCACCGCGGGCAGCGGCAAAAGCTTGATTAGCACAAAGCACATGACCGTGATGACAAACATCGTCAGGAACATGTACAGAATACGTTTGATGACATACTTGGTCATTCCATGCATCCCTCTGCTCGTAGGATTCTTCCGTACCCAGGCATAAAAAACCCTTGAGCTTTGTTCTTTACACGCCGGGCCGGTGGCCGTCCGCCCCGCGCTCGGCACGCGGCGGAGGTAGGACAGGCGGTTTTTCTGTATTTTTAGATTTTAGATTGTTTCTTTACAACGGCGAAGGGCATGGAGGATTTCTCCCCCATGCCCACGCTGGGCAGGCACTCAAAGAATGCCTGTATCATTGCGATTAGTACACCAGGGTGTTGGCGGCGATATAATCAGCCCAGGCTGCGTCGTCGTAGTTGTAGGTGTAGAACTCGATGCCGCCGAAGCCGATGATGTTGAGGTAGGTATCGCTGCCCCAGTTGACCTTCTGAGAAGCCAGTGAGGCAACGTTGCGATAGTACAGGGATGTGGTGGGGAACCAGTTCAGGAATGCGTGCTCAACGCCAGCCACGATTTCGCAACGTGTGCTGTAAGCGTAGTCTGCGAAAGCACCCAGCTTTTCGAAGATCACGGGCACGTCAGAGGTGGCGTTGTTGGCCCACATGGCCCAATGCTGCAGGGTGTCGGTCAGTTCGCCGATTTCACCACCGAAGTCGAAGGTCACGTTGATCTTGCTGGTGTCATAGCCGTATTCCATCTGATTGCCGGAGCCGTCGGACGCGTCGCAGTAGCAGCGGGCGAAGACGCCGAAGGGGTCCATGGCAGCACCGCCCCAAGTGGTGAAGATCATGTCCGCACCGCCGGAATAGTTGGTGTTGTAGTAGTCAGCGTCGGGGGTCATGGTCATGTCGATCTTGCCCTCGAACTTGCTGCCCTTCACGGCCTCAGTCAGCTGAGTCTTGAAGTAGTTGTACATCTTGACGTAGATTTCGTCGCTGTTGTACAGGCGGATGTCCAGAACGATGGGGGATTCGCCGTCCCAGATCTTGGTCTCGATGGCTTTATCCGCGGCGATCTTCATCAGTTCCTGAGCCTTGGCCATATCGTAGCCGGTCATGGCTTCGTAAGCTTCGTCCAGGGTTGCGTATTCCTTGCCCTCACCGTATTCCATGTCGAACAGTTCCACCAGCGCCTTCTTGGCTGGTTCGCTGTCGCGGTAGGCTTCACCGGTGAAGGGGTTGTAGCAGTACATGTAGTTCAGCATGCCGTAACCGGCGGTACCGGCGGCAGTGTAAGCAGTCGCGAAGGTATTGGCATCCAGCGCGAAAGAGAAGCCCTTGCGGAATTCGTCGATCACCTGAATCTGGCTGTTAGTGCCATGCTCGACCAGCTTGCTGTAGTCGGTATTCCAGGTCAGCTTGGTGGTGTAGCTCTGGGGAGTGTAGTGAATGTACTTGCTGGCAGCGTACTTGTCCATGTCTTCGTTCTGCAGGGACACGCCGTCAACTTCGCCCTTTTCAAAGGCCAGCAGAGCGGTAGCATGATCAGCAATCACGGTCATGACGATGTTGTCGGTCTGATACTGGCCCAGGTGCTTGCCATCATGATAGCCGAACCAGTTTTCGTTGCGGCTCAGGGTGTATTCCTTGTCCAGCTGGAAGCTGGTCAGCATGTAGGGACCATAGGAAACGGTCTTTTCCAGAGAACGGCAATAGTCGCTCTTCACTTCGTCCGCTTCTTCTTCGGTGGCCACCACAGCGCCGTCCTTGTAGAAGGTCTTACAGGCTTCATAAACGTCCTTCTTGACCAGGAAGTTGCCGCTCAGGTTGTAGGGCACATAGAAAGCGGGTTCAGCCACAGGAGCTTCCAGGATGAAGTCCACGGTATAATCATCGATCTTCTTGAAGCCAACGTCTTCCCAAGTTACAGCCTTGGCCTGGTTAGCGACCTTAAGATACTGAGCAGCGTAGCTGTTGTAGGGCATACCGGCGGCCAGGTAGGTTTCATACAGATACTTGGCGGAAACCCAGGCTTCGTCAGCAGTTTCATCTTCCACGGCTGCGTCGCGGTACATGGTTTCGTCAGCAACGGACACATACTGGGGAGCGGGATTGCCATCAGCGTCAGGCGCACCGATGATGCCCCAGAAGTCCAGATCCAGATACACGTCGGTACCGGCGGCGATCAGGTCTTCGGCAGTTCCGGTGATGGCGTCATAGGTGGTCTTGCCGGCGTACAGATAGTTCTTGGCGTTAACAACAGAGAAGGTGCCGTCATACCAAGAGTCCGCGCGGCGGTTGAGGATCTTGGGGTTCAGCTGCTGCTGGAAGGAGTACACATAATCATCGGCGGTGATCTTGGTGCCGTCGTTGAAGCACATATCGGGATTCAGCGCGATACGCCAAGCCTTGGCGGTTTCGCCTTCCTGAACGCCGTATTGGCCAACATATTCGGCAGTGACATCCACAGGCATTTCAGCGGCGGCTTCGGGAGTGATGGAATAGCCGGATTTGTCGCTGTTCATGTGGAAGCCGTAGAAACCGGTGATGATGTAGTCCGTGATAGCGGAGTCTTCATTGGTTTCCCAGCTCAGCACATCCCAGTTCATGCTGGAGGTCAGTGCACTGGTGTAGTCGTTGAAGGTGTACACCTTTTCGTCGGTGTAGTCCTTGCCTTCTTCGCCGGCATAAACGTCGGACGTCACGGACCCGCCGCCCACGGCAGCCGCTTCCAGGTTCACTTTGCCGCCGTTAAAGCTGCGTTCGCCGATTTCATAGGAATCGGCCAGCGTGAAGCCTTCAGCTAGCACGGACACGGAAGACAGCGCCATGATCAGCGTAAGAGCGATACATACGATCTTCTTCATGTTGATTTTTCCCTCCTTGTTATTATCCATCAGGTCATTGCGACCCACGGGTGGTGAATATTTTATTATATACATACTAAAAAGTCAAATGTACAATATGCATGGGGTGTGAATACAAATTGTTGGTAAAAGAAGGAGGCAGTGGAGTATCATGCATCCTGACATCTCCACTGCTTCTCTGTTTCAATCGCATTATCCAGTTCTGTCTTTTCCAGGAGCTCCTGTTCTTTTTTTCCTCTTGGGGGTGCCTGGAATGCTTTCCTGGAGCACAGTTTTATTACCGCGCTCTATTACACCGCTTCCAACGAAAAGGCCCTGATCTCGATAAAAAGATAATCAATATTGCCCTTGTGATTCAAAATGTGGTTTGAGTGTCAAAAGACCTATTTGAAAGTTCATCTTAGGGTATAAAAGTAGTCCATGTTGTCAACCACTTGAAAATGCTTGTATCAGCTTAAAAAACGTCTTGAATGTTGGCTTTGAGTGGCCAAAATTCAAGGCGTTTTCTTCTTCTGTTCGTCAAACTCGGGATATGACAGAATTAATTGAACATGTAAACTGTGTTCTTTGCGGTTCCTGGAGCGGATCCACCACCACGACTAGGTATATCAGAGAACCATTGAGAAGTATCGGTCTTTCCAGCGGACGCAACTGTTAAGAGAGACAGGGACAGCGTTAAGACCAAAAACAGAGCCACCAACCTTTTCTTCATGGGATTACCTCCTTAAATAATTGAACTATAATCAGTATACACTGTTTTATGGTTGTACGCAAAGCAAATACATAAAAAACACATAAATCGAGAAACAATGATTTTTTCTTCTTCCATAAAAACTCTGAAGATGTATCATCGTAATGGTTAGACCATTTTGAGCATGCGACGATTACCATGAAGAAAACAGTTTGTTTTTAGTGTGAGAAGATGAGTGGAGGAATAAAAGAATGGATTGTAGGACGTTCCGTATTAGGTGCTGAATTCTTTACATGGAGAATATTAATTGAAAGGAAGAGGGAGCAGTTCGCTCGGTGCTGTGCGCTTCAGGGACCAGTTTTCAAGCGATCCGGAGAGCCGCAGGGTCAGCAGATCTCCTTCAAGCGAGAAGATTTTATATTTGGTCTGTGTACTGGTTTCTATCGTGGCCAGGTCGTCGTAAGACCAGGTCATCTCTTCACCGTCGATCACGCAGCTTCCGTCTGCCCGCAGAACGAAGGTATGGCCGTCGCCTTCCCAGGTTCCTGCCAGCTGCCAGACAAAGCGTTCTGCAAGCGCAGTCTGAACCTCGGCGTTTTCGGAGACTCTCTGGAGATAGGGGTAAGCATTGTCATACTGGCCTTCAGTATAGAGGCTCAGACCGGTCTGTGTGCAGGCTTCAGAATAGAGAGCCGCAAGATCGCTGTATTCTTCAGGAAGATCCGTCAGATTCAGACCATCCAGCGCTGCAGCAACGGCCGGAAGACTGCCCTCAGCATGGGCAGCGCGCGCTTTCTCTGCTGCATCCTTGTAAATGGACACTGTGAAAGCTTCTTTGGCAGCCTCTGCATCCTCATAGGAGCCCGCTTTCTCAAAGTAGGAAAGGGCCAGCTGCTGGTCGCCGGCATCGGCTGCAGCCTGACCGAGCGCGTAATAGGTTTCGTGCAGTCGGTTCTGTGCATCCTGATAGGCACCAAGAAGTGCAAAGGCTTCAGCGGCCTTTTCCAGTTCCCCATTCTCGAGGAGATTCACAGCGTAAGTGTACCTTGCATTCTGTGCCCGGGCTCCGGCATCCTGATAGCTGCCCAGTGCCTCAAAGGCAGAAGCTGCCTCCGTCAGGCTGCCTGCGGTCTCCAGGGATTCCGCGACTTTGTAACGGCATTCGTTTGCGCGCTGTGCGCTGTCGAGATAATCAGCGATCGAATCAAAGAGCGCAACGGCTTCACTCAATTTACCTTGATCAGTCAGGGCTTCGGCGTCCTGATAGATGATGGACCTGGCACGGTCGGCACTGTCGGAATAGTCGGCAAGAGAAAGGAACAGATCATGGGCAGCCGTGCGTTTTCCGTCTTTGAGGAGGGATTCAGCCTGCTGATAGAGGCACTGCAGGCGCTGATCCTTACTGTCTTCGTAATCGGCGAGCGATTCAAACAGGGAAGCGGCTTCTTCAAATTTTCCTGCAGTCTTCAGGGCAGACGCTGAGGCGTAATCACAGGCCTTCACCATGGTGCGGCAGTCGGAATAGGCCCCGAGCTCTGTAAAGAGCGCTTTGGCTTCATCATATTTTCCGGCATCATACTGTGCCTTTGCAGATGCATAACGCGCTTCGTTCAGATGGGTTTTGCTCTGCATATACCCGCCGAGCTCTTCATAAAGGGCCGCAGCTTTGTCATACTCACCGGTCTCCATGTATTGTCCGGCCAGGGCATAGACGGTCTTTTTATAGAGCGCAGCGCTTCTCGAGTAGGTCCCGAGCATCTTGTACAATTCAGCTGCCTTTTCCAGCTCACCGGCATCTGCCAGTGCACCGGCCCAGGCATATCTGACTTTCTGGAGCATCTTCTCCGAATCGGAATAATTTCCCAGCGCTTCGAAAGCGGCAGCGGCGGATTCATATTCTCCGCGCTCAAAAGCGGCTTTGGCAGGAAGATAATGGCAGTCGGAGATCAGAGTGGCTGTGTCAGCATAGTCCTGCGGCAGCTGGACAAGCAGAGACAGCGCGCGCTGATATTCTGTATCTTTCATAGCCGTTTTGGCTTCCTGATAGAGACAGGAAACGCGCTTTTCATCGGCATCAAGATACCCTGAGATCGAGGCGAACATGGTGGCAGCGACGGTGAATTCGCCGTTGTTCATGGCCTCCAGAGCTGGTGCATAGATACACTGTCTTGCCATATCGTGCGCGTCAGCATAATCTCCTGCAGCCAGGAATTCGCCTCCGGCCGCACTGGTGTCGCCGGCTTCAAAGAGCTGGGTTCCTTTCAGATAGTGTGCCTGACGGAGCAGGCTTTCGCTTTCTTCAAGGGTACGGACCGTGGAAAGCAGGGAGATGGCTGTGTCAGGATCCCCCGCGGCAATGGCAGCCCTGCCCATTTCCAGACGGCAGGACATGGCATAGGACGGGCTTTCCTCATAGGTGCCCAGGGATTCAAAGACCTGAGCTGCTTCGGCATATTCACCGGATCCAAAGAGCTGAAGCGCTTTCTGATAATTGCATTTGGTGAGCATGTCTGCACTGTCCAGATAGGTGCCCAGGGCAGTGAAAAGCTCTGTCGCCTCAGAAATGCGGCCGTCGTTGAGGAGCAGCGTGGCGCGGAGATAATCGGACTGTTTCAGCTGAGTCGGACAGTCCATATAACTGCCCAGTGCTTCAAAAACCTGATGCGCCTGCACCAGGCTGGTTTCAGTTCCTGCATCCAGCAGCTGTCTTCCCTGTTCATAACGGGAACGGACCAGCAGATCATTGGCATCCATATACCCGGGCATTGTCGAAAATGCAGTGATCGCTTCGGTATAACTTCCCTGATTCAGGAGATTCACTGCCTGGCGGTAACGGATATAGGGGAGCAGATGGAAGTAGATGCCGTAGGCAAGGGCAAGGAGAATCAGAAGCGTGATGGACAGACGGGCAAAACGCCTGCGCTTGTTGGTCTTTTTCCGGAGTACTTTTTCCTTCTCAGCCTGCTGCCGGGATGCGGCTTCACGAGTGGCGCGGGCATGCAGTTCCAGCTTGCGCTGGTGTGCATCCACCGCGGCTTCAACCGCATCGCGCTGATAAAGACGGAAGACATCCTCGCGTTTTCTTTTGCAGTGGGCGCAGACTTCGGTGTCCAGCGCATTCGGACGGCCGCATACGCAGACCCACACATTTTCCTGTTCTTCGGGAAACCCCACCGCCTGATCCCCGGCGACAAAGCGCAGCATTTCAAGATCGCGGCCGCTGGCCGCGTTGGACGTGTATTCGGTCATGGGGGACCGCCCGCGCCGCCAGACAAGACCATCGCTGTACCAGATTTTTTCGATGAACACTTCGACTTTGTGGGGAAGTGTTTTGTCTTCATCCTGCGGGAGCGGGACGATGAAATCATAGGGTTCGCCAGGCTCGGCATACAGGTCATGCGCACGGAAAAGTACACGGCTCGATTCATCACCGTCACGGCCGTGGAGCACAAGGGTGACCTCTGTGGAAGTCACCGGTTTGTCAGCAAGGTTGTTCAGTGTCACCTCAGCCCCTGTGCCTTCTTTGTCGATCAGCCGGCAGCGCCAGACTTCAGAGGGGCATGAAAGGTCAATTTTCAAGGCAGATCACCTCGGTCAGTTATCGCGGAGAATCAGAAGCTCTGAGAGCTTCATTTCATGGAATACACCCATCAGAAGAACAGAAGTTCCGTCCTGGGCCACGGTGTGATAGCGGAGAACAGCAGATGCATCATCACCATATTCACTCAGACCATAGTTGCCGCTGTTCAGGTCTCCGTAAAGGACTTCACGGTTGTCGGCATATTCACCCTCCCCGAAACGGAAGCGGGTCAGCACGGATGAAAAGTCGTCACCGATACGCAGGGAGCGGGGACCTTCAAAGGTGTCAGAACTGACAGTGACAGAAGCAATCACAGGCTGGGTGCTGTTGGAGGCGGTGCGGAAGAAGATTTCACACACACCGAAGTCCATTCTGCGCATCCGGCTTCCGTCGGAGTCATCCATGGTGGTATCTTCAATCGGTTCGCCCAGCAGCCGGACCGCTTCTTCGGGGGTTGTATGGAGAAAATCGATCCCGGAGAAAACAAGATCGCTTTCGCCGAAGGGCGTCAGAGTGAGACCATCATAGCTCGAAGCAACGGCGGAGTAGGAGCGGTCGCGTGCACTGCGTTCGACGAGGGCGAGGGTAGCCTGAACGTCGGCCAGAGAAATGCTGGCGGAGGCACCGTACAGGCGGATGCGGTCCACCGTGTCGGATTCAATGTTATACATCAGGCCAATATCGGAATAGGAACCGTCTTCAAGCTGATCATGGACAGAATACTGCACGCTGGTGATGCGCTGGCCATCCCTGGAAACCCAGGCCCAGGCAGCATACTCGGGCAGACTGTCAAAAACATACAGCACAGCATGCTCATAATCGCCTGAGAGTTTCTCGTTTTCACTGTAGAACGAGGCCAGCAGGTCTTTGACGGGCTCACCGATATAGGTATCATGGCAGGCGGTGATTTCGCTGTTGATGACAAAGGAAAGCAGGGCAGCGTCCTCGTCCATCTGAGGATGATTCATGTACAGTGTTCCGAAGGTATACTGGAATGCATAACCATCCTCGGTGATATCTGCTTCGTTTTCGGGCACAAGGATCGGTTCCTGCGTTTTGGCATAATTCAGGACAACATCGATCAGACTGCTGAGTTCCGAATAAACCAGCGGATCTGCACCGTCATCTGCAGCCATGGCAGGGAGAATCTGAAGCAGAAGGCCAAGGGTGAGAAGAACAGAAATCAGACGTTTGCACATAAAAGGTATCCCCATTTCAATCATATTTTCCATCCTCACAAGGAATGGAAAAGAGAATTATCCATTAGAATTGTATCGCGAAATGCTTCTTATGTAAAGGAAATAAACAAAATTACATGCAAAAATACACAAACTATTCACAAATGGTCACAAAGTTTCTGCGCATCCCTTCCGGAAGGGCGGTCAGAACGCACGGAAACCACCTGAAAAACACAGCAGGAACAGTAAAGCTGGAGAGATCAGACGGAAGCAGATGGGCAGCCGTTTACAGGGCATGCCGGGGACGATATAATCATTCACGCCGTAGCAGAATCATCAATGAAAAAGGAGCATGAACAGCATGACGTTTGAAAAAGACAGAGCAAAGCATTTGAAGGTTGCCTATATCGGAGGCGGCTCAAGAGGATGGGCATGGGGCTTCATGACCGACCTGGCCATGGATCCGGATATGGGCGGAGAAGTTCGACTGTACGACATTGATGAGAGCGCTGCACGGCGCAATGAAATTATCGGCAACAAAATCATGGCGCATCCGGACGCAAAGGCGCACTGGTATTTTACGGTTTCAGCGACTCTGGAGGAGGCACTGCGCGGAGCAGATTTTATTGTGATCTCCATTCTGCCTGCCACGTTCCAGGAAATGAAGAGTGATGTCCATCTGCCGGAACGGCTGGGTGTGTATCAGCCGGTCGGCGACACCGTGGGTGCCGGCGGCTTTATGCGGGCCATGCGCACCATTCCCATGTTTGTGACCATCGGTCAGGCGATCCGCACATGCTGCCCGGATGCATGGGTGATCAATTACACCAATCCGATGACGCTGTGCGTCCGCACGCTCTATGAGGTGTTCCCCGACATCAAAGCTTTCGGCTGCTGCCATGAGGTGTTCGGCACACAGAAGCTTCTGTGCGCCATGCTGGACCGTGAGCTCGGCATTCCCGGCGTTCAGCGGCAGGATATCCGCACGACGGTAACCGGCATCAACCATTTTACCTGGATTACGAAAGCAACCTACAGGGATATCGACCTGATGCCGCACTATGCCGCGTTTGCGGACAAGTATTTTGAGGAAGGCTTTGAGGAAGGAAAAGACAACAACTGGATGAATTCCTTCTTCTCGTGTGCCCATCGGGTCAAGTTTGATCTCTTCCGCCGCTATGGGGCGATCGCAGCGGCCGGCGACCGGCATCTGGCAGAGTTCATGGCGCCATGGTATACCCGCGATCCGGAAACCGTTCACTCCTGGAAGTTTGGACTGACACCGGTGGACTGGCGAATTGAAGATCTCTCCCGGCGCATGAAACGGTCGGATGATCTGATTTCCGGGAAAGAGGAAGTGCAGCTCAAGGCCAGCGGTGAGGAAGGCCATCTGCTGCTCAAGGCTGTCCTGGGTCTTGGAGACCTGGTCAGCAACGTCAATATTCCAAACCGCGGCCAGATTCCCAATCTCCCGATAGGCGCTGTGGTGGAGACCAATGCGCTGTTCGGACTGAACCGGATTGAGCCTGTGTACGCAGGACCTGTGCCCGCACCGATCCTTCCCCTGATCGCAAGACATGTCTACAATCAGGAGAACACTCTGACGGCCGCGCTGAACTGTGACAGAAAACTCGGCCTGTCCACCTTCCTGAACGATCCGCAGCTTTCCCTGGTGCGTCCGGAAGACGGCAAAAAGCTGTTTGATGACATGCTGGAAGCGCAGAGGGCCTATCTCCCGGAAAAATGGTTTGAATAAAGACAAAGCAGCGGGCGCCGGTTCTTCGGTGCCCGCTGCTGCTGTATCTGCCTGTCAGATGAGAATACCGTGCAGATGATCCACTTCGTGCTGAATGATCTGCGCCGTAAATGCTTCAAAGACGGCAGTGTGTTCCTGAAAGTCCGGATCTTCCCAGACCACTTCAATGCGCTGATACCGTGTCACACTTTTCTGACCGGTATGGCACAGACAGCCCTCCTCTGTTTCGTAGGGACCGCTTTGGGAGAGAATGCGGGGATTGAGCATGGGAATCGGCATGCCGAAAGGGGCAATGACAATGATGCATTTGGAAAACCCGATCATATTGGCTGCCATGCCCACGCAGGAAGACCGGTGCGCTTTGAGCGTATCGGTGAGATCACGGACGATGGCAAGATCTTCCTTTCCGGCAGGGGTGGAAGGTATGGAGAGAAACTGATCGTTATGAACCAGCGGACGGATCATCGGCAGAACATCTCTTTTCCTTGTATATGTAGTATCGGGCAGTTTTTGTCTGATCAAACTATACAATGGACTGAGCAAAATGTCAAAAGGCATGAGGCGTGCATGACACAATCAGACCGGGACTGAAATCGCCGAAATGAGCTGTGCATAGCCGGCTGAGATGATTCATTTGTTAAGCCTTTTTTCACTGGTTCGGCGGCATGAAAAAGAATCGTTTCCGTTTGTGTCAGGCAGGAGTGGAAAACACTTCATCGCGAATCAGTTGCTTGATTCGTTCTTCCAGACTCGTGCTGCTCTTCGTGTTGAATTGCAGGAAGATGGGGTATGTTCCGCTGCCAATGCTGAGAACAAGCATCGGCTTCTTAGCTGCCTTTGGTTCTTCGACAACAGGGGGATTGTTCATGTTGGCCAATGAGACCTCCTTTCCGCACTCAGGGTGCATAGAATTGATTGCAGGAATCTGACGAGGATGGTAGAATTGTTAAATGGGCTTCGGCTCATCAATCGGAATTTGTGAGGGCATAAATGGAAATCAAAGAATACAAAGATTACAAAGAAGCGGAGATTCGTCGGCTTTATACTGAAGTCGGCTGGACTGCATATATAGAGAATATGCCAGTGTTGGAGCAAGGATACAAAAACTCCTTACTCGTTTTGGCTGCATACGAGAGCGATGAGTTGCTTGGAATCATTAGAGTTGTTGGCGATGGGTTTACTATTGTATTCATTCAGGATATTTTAGTGTTTCCGAGCGCGCAACGCAAAGGAGTTGGAACCGCTCTGCTGAAAGCCGTTCTTGAAAGATATCCTGATGTTCGACAAATTGAGTTGACTACGGACAATACTTCTCAAACAGTTGCTTTCTATAAGTCATTAGGCTTTTCTGAGTTTTCGGAAATAGGCTGTTGTGGTTTTATGAGATGCTGACAAATTCCAGTTTGCGGGGAGGATT
>DEFL01000063.1 GCA_002350845.1 Christensenella sp. UBA2853 | reverse complement strand
TCATGAGCTACTCATATGTTGGAAGGGGTGACAAAATCAAAAAACTTTAACATGTTTTCAGGAAATCACAAAAAAACCTGTAAACCTTGATAAATCAGGCTTACAGGATGCGTGGAGCATAGTGGATTTGAACCGCTGCCCCCAACACTACAATAGCACATATTACTGCTTTTGATGATTTCCCGCCGCACACTCGTGACATTAGACGCGCGGAATCAGGGATGTCCGACGTGTTCAGAAAGAATATCTATATCTATCCACCTGGATACCGTGGACTCAGACTTAGTCATCCTTCCTCTTGCGGAAGAGGTATTCGTCCAGGTCTTTCTTGACATTGTCCGGAATCACTCTGGCTACCGGGCAGCATGCGGCGCAGGCCATTCTCCGGGTGAAGGCGGCGATAAAGCCGATATCCTTCTGAAGCTGGTCCATGGAAAGGACTTCCATCGTGTCATAGCGGCAGTGGATGGGAGCCGCGTTTCCGCCGGCAAGACGGGCAAAGGAGAGAGCGGGAACACCCTTGTCTGCGAACGGAGTCGAGTCGCTGGAATAGACGCCTGTTCGGGCTGCAATGGGGAAGCCGACCTCGGCGCCCATATAGGTGATGTAGTGCGCAAGCTTGTCTTCGGCTGATACGCGGGAGATCATCTTGCCCAAAATGCAGCCGATCATGTCAATATTGATGTTCAGGACTGTTTTTTCTAAGTCCGCCTCATGGTCACGCACATAGGCCTTGGAACCGAGCAGACCGCGTTCCTCGCTGCCGCAGAAGACAAAGCGGAGACCATAATTCAGCTCCTGCCCCTTCAGCGCATCCATGATGCCGAGCAGACCGGCAGCGCCGGTCATGTTGTCATATGCGCCGTGGGAAAGGGAGGTGGAGTCATAGTGCGCAGTCAGGGTGATCCATTCATCCCTCTTTCCAGGAATTTCTGCGATGACATTGTGGGATTCGCCATCATATTCACGCTGCTTCACACAGATACGGGCATGCTTTGCATTGTCTCGCACCATTTCGACGGCCGAAGACGTGTGGATCATGGCACAGAGCACTTTGCGTTCATTGCCCACAACAGCCTCGCGCAGGTCGCGTTGATCGATATCCTGCTGGGGATAATACATGTTTCCATAAGAGAACAGAATCCCCTTTGCACCGGCCTTCATCAGATCCTGATAGCCAAAGAAGCCGATTCCCTGGGTGTCCAGGAGAACAATCTTGTCCTTTGCGCCGGCCATGCTGACTGGGTCCAGAGCAGGCATATAGTACAGCTCACCCTCGACCTCGCCGCTTCCGCATCCATAAAAGGGCTTGCACGGGATGTCTTTTCCGTCCACCGTCACGGATCCGCCTTCCATTTCTGCCATGGCGACACGGAAGCCTTCAAGATGGGCGGGAACCCCGAGCTCCTCACAGCAGGCTTTCAGGTATTCCCCGACCTGCGTCTCCTGTGCTGTTCCGCTGGTATGCGGAAAATCTGTCTTCTGAAAAATCTGCAGCAGTCTTTCGTTTGTCATAGTGCCTCCTGTTTTATATTGTACGTTTTCAGCGGATCATGGCTTTCGGCCAGTACGCCTGATGTTCCAGGGAACAATCGGAACTGTACGCCTCCTGCGCTTCGGGCTTAATCATACCCCGAAACCGGACAGAAATCAAACATCCCGGGTGCCGAAAGGAGACCAGAGGATTTGAGCCTGATGCGATGATGATCATCATGTGTCCGATGACGCCAGAAGGGAACGAATGAAAGATTGGGTTGGCTGGTAGACATTCGGTAGACATTTCCCATTTTTTGACAGATTATGTCAGAAAACCAAAAGATAAAAAAATCCCGGAAGTCTTATATTTCAAGGCTTCCGGGATACGTGGAGCATAGCGGATTCGAACCGCTGACCCCAACACTGCCAGTGTTGTGCGCTACCAACTGCGCTAATGCCCCGTCGACGTTGCGTATTCTAACACGGGTTCCGCTTTTTGTAAAGAGGAAAATGAAGATTTTTGTGAAAGAATTTTTCGACGAGGCTTATAAAAACAGGGAAGTCCTTACAGGACAATGTCTTCAAACCTGAATCCCTTTGGAAGTTCTTCCTCTTCCAGGAAGGTAAAATCCGGATCATAAAGGATAGGAAGGAAAGCGTAGCAGGGAATCTGATCAAATTCTCTTCCATAGGTGGTTGAGCCAAACCAGCCGTTTTCCATGGCGCGTAGGTGAAGGTCACGGGCGAACTTGGTGCGGTTGGAGCAGTCATGGACAACAATGGGCCAGCTTTCTCTGTCTGCTTCAGCCATGAGTGTCAGCGTCAGGTTACGGCTCCACACAGGAGAAAAGTAACCGAGACGCGACATATAGAAGTTTTCGCCCTCATAATTTCCAATATTGTTTTCATTGAGATGAAGCTCAGCACAGTTCATAAACTGGAGACCGGTGGACAGAATGGCTTCTTTCTTCTGGTGGAACTGGGCATAGAAGTCAGGGGTCATTGGCGTTTCGATTCCGACATAAGGAATGCATTTGGCCGCGAGGCGGATGTTTTCAATGACCTTGTCTGAACAGTTGGTTGCGCCAAGGTTGAAACGGAGCTCATCCAGACCGGCTTCAGCCAATTCCTTCAGATTTTTCTCGTTTGCGAGCGTCCCGTTCGTGTACATATGCTGATGAATCCCAGCGTCATGGAACTTCCTGATCATCGGATAGTACTTTTCGATTTCCATAAAGGGTTCAAGATACACATAGCAGATGCTCCCGGGCTTGCGCTGGATGGAGAGCAGGAGATCCATATCCTCAACCCGGTATTTTCCACCGCCGATTTCCCACAGGCCTTCGCCGATCGGTTCCTGACAGTCCAGTTCTCCGTAATTGTAGCAGAATGGGCACTGAATATTGCAGCGGTTGGTTTTGCGGATAGCCGTCAGACCGGTTCCGGTCAGACATCCGCGGCAGCCTCTGGGAAACAGTTCATCCGGCCCGACATAGAGCGTGCGTCCGTTCAGGGAGCGCAGATGAGGGATCTGTGCTTTCAGTTCTTCGTGGTCATGTTCCACGCGCTCTTCGATTTGCGACATGGTGCTGTACACGATTTCCATCTGATGAATTCCGAGATCTTCACCGCTGTCCTGAATCTGGGCAAATAATTCAAACCATTTCTGTGCATCCGTTTTGGAAATCTTCATAAATCTGGCAGCCTCCTCTGTGGTTACAGGCCGATTATACCATGCAGACTGTACAATCGGCAAATAGGGAAGCGGAGAAGGATAACGGCTTCTGCTTGCGTCACCTGTGCCGGCGTGCTATGATGGCACAGGGGCGAAAAGTATGAAACTGCAGGAGATCATTGATAAAACCAAACGTCTGGTCTTTTTTGGCGGGGCAGGTGTTTCCACGGCGAGTGGAATCCCGGATTTCAGAAGCGCGGGAGGATTGTATTCCGAACGGTTTGGCGATCTGACACCCGAGATGATCCTGTCATCGTCCTTTTTTTATCTCCATCCCGCTCAGTTCTTCGCCTTTTACCGCAGTCATATGCTGTTCCCGGATGCGCAGCCCAATGCGGCACACCGGAAACTCTTTGAGTTTGAGCAGGCAGATATCCTCAGGGGTATTGTCACACAGAATATCGACGGTCTGCACAGAAAAGCAGGCAATATCCGCGTATATGAACTGCACGGCACCGTGCACGAGAACTATTGTATGGACTGCGGAGACCGGTATGACCTGCAATGGATGATGGAAAACCAGGAGGAAATCCCGCACTGCCCTCACTGCGGCGGTGTTGTGAAGCCGAATGTGGTGCTCTACGGCGAGGGAATGGACAAGTATGTGTGCATGGGAGCCTGCCGCGAGATCGGCAACGCAGACACGCTGATTGTGGCCGGGACCAGCCTGAGCGTGGAACCTGCTGCTTCTTTTCTGTCCTACTTCCGCGGAAAGCATCTGGTCATCATCAACCGGGAAAAAACACCGGCAGATGAAAAGGCAACGCTGGTCATTCATGACGATATTGCGGAAGTGATGGGAGCACTGCATATCCCGGTTTGACACAAAAAGATGGAAAATCAGGGCGGAAATTTGCCTTGCAAACCAGTGATCTTCATGGTATGATCATCGAAGGAATATGTGATATTCTACGGATCAATCATCCGAGGGAGGAAGGCATATGCACAAGAAAGTTCTTGTTGCACTTGACCAGGGAACAACCAGCTCACGCGCGGTTGTTTTTGATCTGGAAGGGCACATTCTCTCGCAGTATGCAGAGGAGTTTCCGCAGATCTATCCGCATCCTGGCTGGGTGGAACATGACCCCAACATGATCCTGCAGACACAGACCGGAGCGCTTCAGAAAGCGGTCAAACGTGCCCAGGTTGAGCCGGAGGACATTGCGGCCATCGGCATCACCAATCAGAGAGAAACCACCCTTTTGTGGGACCGCCAGACCGGCAGGTGTGTCAGCAATGCCATTGTCTGGCAGTGCCGCAGAACGGCCCCCATGGTGGACAAGCTGGTGTCGGAAGGCTGGGCCGACGCAATCCGGGAAAAGACCGGTCTGGTACCGGATGCTTATTTTTCCGGAACAAAGCTCAGATGGCTGTTGGATGAACTGAAGCTTCAGGAGCAGGCAGAAAAGGGAAATCTGTGCTTTGGAACCATCGATTCTTTCCTTGTCTGGCATCTGGTCAGCGGACATCCGCATGTGACGGACGCAACCAATGCCGGAAGAACCATGCTGTTTAATATCCATACCCAGGACTGGGACGATGAGCTTCTGAATGTGCTGAGCATTCCGAGAGCAGTGCTGCCCAAAGTGGTGGACTCCTGCCAGATTGTCGGCACACTGGATCCTGAAATTCTCGGCACGCCTGTCCCGGTGGCATCCATGGTCGGAGACCAGCACGCCTCTCTCTTCGGACAGACCTGTTTTGCACCGGGCATGGTCAAGAATACGTATGGAACCGGCTGCTTTATGCTGATGAATACGGGCAGTGAAGCGGTTACTTCCAAGAACGGGCTTCTGACCACCATGGCATGGCGTATGCAGAATCAACCCAGCTATGCACTGGAAGGCAGCGTGTTTATGGGCGGTGCCACCATGCAGTGGCTGAGAGATGAAATGGGCCTTGTCAAGAATGTGGCTGAGAGCGAGAAAATCGCTTCATCCATTGAGTCGACAGGCGGTGTCTATCTGGTTCCTGCCTTTACAGGACTCGGAGCACCCTGGTGGGATATGTACAGCCGCGGTACGCTGGTGGGCATGACCAGAGGCACCGGCCGTTCACAGATTGTCCGCGCCTCACTGGAAGCTATCGCTTACCAGACCTGTGATCTGCTCTCCGCGATGATTCAGGACAGCGGAACGACGCCCACACGCATGCAGGTGGACGGCGGCGCGAGTGCAAATGCTTTCCTGATGCAGTTTGAGGCAGACATTATGGGCATTCCGGTCGTACGCCCTGAAGTCCTTGAAACGACCGCACTCGGTGCTGCCATGATGGCAGGACTTGCGGTGGGAACCTACACATCAGTTGATGAACTGAAGGGACTGTGGCATCAGGATCTGATTTTTGAACCGACCATGTCTGAGGAAAAACGCGAGGAGCTTCTCCATGGCTGGCACAGAGCAGTTGAACGGGCCCGCAACTGGATTGAACACTGAGACATCAAAAAACTATAGAAACAGAGGAATGGCTTGTGAATGACATTTTGATTATCGGTTCAGGTGTGATTGGACTGAGCACAGCCCGGGCGTTAAGCCGTTACAAGGCCTCCATCCGGGTCATCGATGCGGCATATGACGTATCGGAAGGCTGCAGCAAAGCGAACAGCGCGATCGTGCATGCTGGCTATGATGCGGAGCCTGGAACACTGAAAGCGCGTCTCAATGTACGCGGTTCAGAGATGTATCCGGACCTGTGCAGGGAACTGGGCGTGCCGTATCGCAGGAACGGCGCTCTGATTCTCGCTTTTTCAGAGGATGACCGCGGAACGATCGAAAAGCTGTATCAGCAGGGCATCACAAACGGCGTGAAGGAACTGCGCATCATTGAACGCGAAGAAATCCTGCAGCTTGAACCGCAGACCAATCCTGAAGTTGTGTGCGCGCTCCTCGTCCCGACCAGCGCGATCACCAGCCCGTATGAAGTGTGCTATGCCATGGCAGACCATGCCGCGGTGAATGGCGTGACCTTTGGTTTTGGCGAATGCGTTGAATCCATGTCGTATGAAGACGGCGTATGGCATGTCAAGACAAGCACCGGGGAAGAGACAGCCCGTGTTGTCATCAACTGCGCAGGTGCTGACAGCGCCAAATTCCACAATCAGATGAGCGGCAAGGAAGAAGCCAAAATCGTGAACAGAAGAGGACAGTATTACATCCTCGACCATCCGGATGTTCTGCCTTTTGATCACACCATGTTCCAGTGCCCCACCAAGATGGGCAAGGGTATCCTGGTCGCTCCGACCGTGCACGGAAACGTGCTTCTCGGCCCGACGGCTGAGGATGTGGACGATCCGAAGGATGTGTCCACCACGGCAGAAGGCCTTGCACAGGTCGTGAAGGCCTGCAAGCTGACCTGGCCGAATGTCTCTGTACGCACGGCTGTGACGAATTTCTCAGGCATGCGTGCCCATGAAGTGCATGGCGATTTCATGGTTGGCAAAGTCTGTGAGCACGGCTACGAGGCGGCAGGCATGGAAAGCCCCGGCCTGTCGGCTGCACCGGCTGTCGGTGAGATGCTCGAAGAAATCATCGCCAGAGAAGAGAATCTGGAAAAGAAAGAATGCTGGCTGCCGGCGCCCGAGCGTCCCAAGCCCTTCAATGAAATGACAGATGAAGAGCGCGTAGAAGCCATCCGGAAGGATCCGCTTTACGGCAAGATCATCTGCCGCTGTGAAGTTGTTACAGAGGCTGAAATCCGTGCTGCAATCCGCAGACCTGTCGGCGCGACCAGCTTGGACGGCGTGAAGCGCCGCACCCGCGCGGGCATGGGCCGCTGCCAGGGCGGTTTCTGCTCACCCCGCGTCGTGGAAATTCTTGCCGAGGAACTGAACCTGCCGATGACAAGCATCTGCAAGGGCGGACCTGGCAGTGAACTGTTAGTCGGTACAATTCAGGAAGCCATGGGAAAGGAGGCGGCAGGCGTATGATTCAGAAGGATCTGGTCATTGTTGGCGGCGGCCCTGCCGGTCTTGCTGCAGCTATTTCTGCATGGGAAGATGGTATTCGGAATATGATCGTCCTCGAGCGTGAGGCTCAGCCGGGCGGTATTCTGCGTCAGTGCATTCACAATGGTTTCG
Source organism: Christensenella sp. UBA2853 (assembly GCA_002350845.1). GTDB lineage: Bacteria > Bacillota > Clostridia > Christensenellales > Aristaeellaceae > UBA2943. Next base: position 1,598 of record DEFL01000063.1, on the reverse strand, counting down.
GCCTGCATCGCTTTGGTGAGGAACTGACGGGTCCCGAGTATGCACAGAGAGATATTGCCAAGGCACGGGAACTCGGCATTCCGATTGCCTGTGATACCACCGTGCTTTCAGTCACCGAAGACAAGCATGTAACCTGCGTCAGCACAACCGAAGGCCTTCAGGTAATTGAGGCAAAGGCTGTGATCCTGGCCATGGGCTGTCGTGAGCGCCCCCGTGGAGCGCTGGGCACGCCGGGTACGCGCTGCGCCGGGATTTATACAGCCGGTACAGCCCAGAAGTTCGTCAACCTGGAAGGCTTTATGCCCGGTAAACGTGTTGTGATTCTGGGCAGCGGTGATATCGGCCTGATCATGGCCCGCCGCATGACGCTCCAGGGCGCCAAGGTCCTGGCCTGCGTGGAACTGATGCCCTTCTCCTCCGGTCTGAACAGAAACATTGTGCAGTGCCTGCATGACTATGACATTCCGCTGTATCTGTCCCATACGGTGACCGGCATTGAAGGACGCGATCGTCTGACCGGCGTCACGGTTTCTGAAGTCGGCCCAGACCGGCGTCCGATTCCCGGAACTGAAATGCATTTCGACTGCGATACACTGCTTCTCTCCGTTGGCCTGATTCCGGAAAACGAACTGAGCCGTGGAGCGCATGTGGAGCTTTCTCCTGTTACGAGCGGTGCCGTGGTTACGGATCAGCTGGAAACAAGCGTCCCGGGCATTTATGCCTGCGGCAACGTGCTCCATGTGCATGACCTGGTTGACTTTGTTTCGGAAGAAAGCTTCAAGGCAGGTCATGCCGCGGCAGAGATGATTCAGCATGGCCGTGAGACCAGCGATACGATTCGTGTCGTGGATGGTGAAGGCGTGCGCGGAACCGTTCCCCAGATCATTCGGAAGGGGACGAAGGAGGAAATCCGCCTGATGTTCCGTCCTGCGGCTGTCTATAAGAATGCTTCAGTGGTCGTTTCCTGCGGAGATAAGGAAATTGCCCGCAAACGTGCAATGATCTTTACGCCCGGTGAGATGGCAGTCATTCCTGTCGCACCGGAGAAGCTGGAAGGCATTGACGGAGAAATCACGGTAAAAATGGAGGTGCGCAAGTGATGGAAAAAGTGATCACGTGCATCAACTGTCCGATGGGCTGTCGGATGACAGTGGAAATGGAAAACGGTGAAGTCGTTAAGGTGACCGGAAATACATGCAAGCGCGGCGAAACCTATGCCCGCCAGGAATGCACGGTTCCGATGCGTATGGTGACGGCAGTGGTCCCTGTGGAAGGCAGCTTCATGCCGGTATCCGTCAAGACGCGTACGCCGATTCCGAAGGCAAAGATCGCGGAATGCATGAAAGAACTGTCCAAGCTGCATCTGACACTTCCGCTGCATGAGAAAGACGTTGTTCTTGCGAATGTATGCGGGACGGGTGTGGATGTCATTGCCACGAGATCCCTGACATAAGTGTCATTCCCCGGACTGCCGGGAAGGATCCACGTATTGTACTTGAGGGGCTCCCCATTGAGGAATCAGAGCAGAAACGCTCTCCTCGGTGGGGAGCTTTTTATGCGTCTGAACCTTCAGACTGTTAAAGTTTTTTGATTTTGTC
>DEFL01000039.1 GCA_002350845.1 Christensenella sp. UBA2853 | reverse complement strand
CCACATTTTTCTAGCTACACCCGTCTCTGATGCAAAGTTGAAGACAGGCTGCAGAAGTGATAAAATAGACTGCAGGCTATTTGATTCACGCCTGCACGGTTTCGCATATGAAAAGAAGAGGAGTTTTATAAGTTTTGAATCATCTTTTCGCGATTGTACACCGTTTGACTGATTCCCATGTCCGGAAAGGGGTGATTGCTGATGGGGCAAGTCCTGGTATTAGCCGAAAAGCCCAGCGTAGGCCGTGATATTGCCCGCGTGCTTCAATGCACGCAGCGTGGCAATGGCTGCCTGATCGGAAACGGGTATACCGTCACCTGGGCTGTAGGTCATCTGGTGACCCTTGAAGAACCGGATGAAATGGATCCCAAATACAAAAAATGGTCCAACGATACACTTCCCATTCTCCCCAAATCCATTCCCCTGAAAGTGATTTCTTCCTCGAAAGATCAGTATAAAATTGTCAAAGAGCTCATGAATGCGCCAACAACCGACAGCCTGATCTGCGCAACCGATGCCGGACGCGAGGGAGAACTGATTTTTCGCTATATCTATGAAAAAGCCGGCTGCAAGAAGCCGTTCAACCGTCTCTGGATTAACTCCATGACGGATGAGGCAATCAAGGAAGGATTCAGGGAAATCAAGCCCGGGTCTGCCTATGACGGACTTTACCGGTCTGCAAAATGCCGTTCCGAAGCCGACTGGCTTGTCGGCATGAACGCAAGCCGTGCCTTTACGCTCCGGTATCATGCGCTTCTTTCTGTCGGCCGGGTTCAAACCCCTACGCTGGCCATACTCGTTCGTCGAAGAAGAGAAATAGAGAATTTTCAGCCGGAAGGCTATTGTACTGTCACAGCCGACTTTGGAGATTTCAAAGGAATATGGTTTAAAGAAGGCCAGGAAAATGATACGCACCTGAAAACCAGGGACGATGCCCAGGCGATCGTAAACCGTGTCAAAGGAAAACAGGCGCACATCCAGTCGTGCGAAACGCAGCATAAACGTGAACTTCCGCCCCAGCTTTATGATCTGACCAGTCTGCAGCGCGATGCAAACCGCATGCTTGGTTACACTGCAGATAAGACGCTGAAGCTTGCGCAAAGCCTTTATGAAACCCATAAAGCACTCACTTATCCCAGAACCGATTCCCGTTATCTTCCGCCCGACATGATTCCCAAGGTTGAGCAGACCTATGCCTGCCTCCCGCAATCCATGCAGTCTCTGATCGCCGGTGCGATGCCAGGCGGCCATATTCCCGTCACCAAACGCACAATTGACGCAAGCAAGGTGACGGATCATCACGCCATACTTCCTACACCCAAAAAGATTGACCAGAGCAAGCTGTCACCGGATGAACGCCAGCTCTATGACCTGGTGGCCAGGCGCATGATCGCGGCCTTCTACCCGGCTTATGAGTATGACTGGACCCGGGTGATTTCTGAAGCTGAAGGGGAGACCTTCCGTTCAACCGGACGTATTGTGACGCAGAACGGATGGCGCGATGTACCACCGCTTGAAAATCCGCCACGCACACGGAAATCCAAAAAAGATGCAGAGGATGAAGAAACAGCCCTGCCGCCGCTTCATACGGATGATATAAGAACCATTCAGTCTCTTTCCATTAAAGAAGACACGACAAAGCCGCCGCTTCCGCATACAGATGCTTCCCTTCTCTCCGCCATGGAGAATGCCGGCAAAGAATCTGATGATGAAGAGATTGTCCGACAAATGAAGGGGTCTGGTATCGGGACGCCTGCCACACGTGCTGCAATCATAGAGCGCATCATTAAAGTCGGGTATGCCGAGCGCAAAGGGAAAATTCTTCTGGCTACAGACAAAGGCGTGCAGCTGATTGATCTGATGCCCAATGAAATCGCTTCTGCAGAAACCACTGGCCGCTGGGAACTTGCCCTGGATCAGATTACGGACGGAAAGCAGGACGCTGATGCATTTATGGAGAGCATCCGGAAGTTTTCTTCCTTCCTTGTCCATTTTGCTCAGACAACAGCAGCCGAAGCCACGTTCCCTGAAGAAACGCGCTGGGGGCGTGGAAAACGAAAAGGGTTCAGCAGAAAAAAGCTTGACTGCGTCTGTCCTCTGTGCGGGAAAGGCACCATTCAGGAATCCGACAGAGCATTTTCCTGCACGGAATACGGAAAAACCTGCCATTTCACACTTTGGAAGGACTGTCTGACGCGTGCCGGCGGGCCTGAAATCAACGAAAAGCTGCTGAAACTCATTCTGGAAAAGAAAAGCGTCGCAGGTTCAACCGGAACGATTCTGCTGTCGGATGGTTTTCTCTCTTTCTATCGCAAAGGAGAAGAGATGCCAACCGCTCACAAATCTCTCACTTACATGAAGACCTGATGGGTTTTCGAATAGATTACATAATTAGAACAGGAAGGAATTCACTATGGCTTCACAAATCCGCACCCGCGCAGAAATACCTGCGCAATACAAATGGAACCTTGCACACATTTTCAGCACACAGGAAGATTGGGAAAAGGCATACAGCGATGTCGAATCAAAGATGTCTGCATTCTCTGATTATTCAGGGCAGATTGATGCAAAACCCGAAGAAGCAATCAAGCTTTATTTTTCCATCAACGACCTGATGCTTCCTGTCTCTTCCTATGCATTTCTTTCCAAAGAAGCAGACAACGGCGACAACGCCGCTCAGGTGATGGAAGACCGCGTCATGGGGCTTTGGGTGAAGTGGAGTACCGCTTCTGCTTTCCTGGTTCCCGAGCTTCTTGAGCTGTCCGATGAACGTCTTGAAGCCATGCAGAACAATCCAGCCATGGCGGATTACAGTGAATTTATCCGTACGCTGCGCCTGGAAAAACCGCACACCCTTTCCAAAGAACAGGAAGGCCTTCTGGCCATGATGGGCGAAATCTATCGTGCACCGGATAAGATCTTCTCCATGCTCACAAGTGTTGACATGAAGTTCCCGGATATGGAAATGCCGGATGGCACTGTCCGTCCGCTGACCGAAGGCACATACAGCGAGTACAGGGAAAGCCGCGACCGCAGTGTCCGCAAATCATCCTTTGATAAGATTTTTGGCACCTATGGGAAGCTGGGCAATACCTTCGCAGCGATCTATGGATCCAGTGTCGGCAAAGATGTTGCTCTTGCAAGGGCAAGGCATTATGACAGTGCGCTTCAGGCAGCCATGCAGCCACTGGAAATTCCCGAATGCGTCTATGATAACCTGATCACCGTTATGCATGAGTCCCTTCCCATTCTTCAGCGGTATCTCCGCCTGCGCAAGCGCATTATGGGTCTGGATGAACTGCACATGTATGATTTGTATGCTCCCATGGTTTCCGACTATGACATGCCGCTGACCTACGAAGAAGCATTCGATCTTGTGCTCGAAGGCCTCAAGCCGATGGGAGAAGACTACCTGGAGAAGCTGCGTGAAGCACGTGACGGCGGATGGATTGATGTTTATCCTGCACTGAACAAATCCAGCGGCGCTTTCTCTTCCGGCGAGCTTGCCGATGTGCATCCCTATGTTCTCCTCAATCACAATGACAACCTGGATTCCGCCTTTACCATCGCACACGAACTGGGCCACAGCATGCATTCCTATTTCAGCAATGTCAATCAGCCCGGTCCCAAACGTGACTACAGCCTGTTTGTGGCAGAAGTTGCCAGCACCTGCAATGAAGCTGTGATGATGCGTCATCTGCTCACAAAGTACACCGATCCCAAAGCACAGGCTTATCTTCTCAATCACTTCCTCGAACAGTTCCGTACCACCTGCTTCAGACAGACCATGTTTGCAGAATTCGAACGCACCGTCCATGAAATGTCGCAGCGTGGTGAGCCCCTTACGCTGAAAGTGCTCAATGAAGTGTATTATCAGCTTAACAAGCTTTACTACGGTGAAACCTGCGAGGTTGACCAGCTCATCGAAAATGAATGGATGCGTATCCCTCATTTTTACCGGGCATTCTACGTCTATGTCTATGCAACCGGTCTCTGCGCCGCAATCACGCTGTCCGAAAAAATACTCAACGAAGGTGAAAGCGCGGTCCAGGATTACCGCAAATTCCTTTCTGCTGGATGCTCCGTTCCCCCCATCGACGCATTGAAACTCGCCGGCATTGATATGTCCAGTCCTGAACCCCTCAGAAAAGCGATGCAGGTTTTCAATGATACTCTTGAGCGCTTTGAATCACTGCTGTAATCACCCTCAACCCCCACACATAAAAAGGAGGTTCCACATTTATGATGCGCGGATATGACCGAGACGAAGCTCTGCTTTTTATGCTCTCAAAAATCAATCGCAGCGAGCATGCACATCTTGGGGATATGATCGATAAGCTGATTGGCCAGGCCATCGATGCCGATATGGAATTCATGCATCAATCCGGCGTGCTCGACGAAGACGGCAATGCCGGGACGACGTATTACGAAGACGATGATGCGTTCGAATACATTGTAGAAAAGATTGCTGAACAGAATAAATTCACTCCGGATCAGGCTGCAGATGCTGCTATGCTCGTGAATGATTACATGGATCTTCAGGAAGAATACATGGAAAAGAAAGGCCTGCTTGCCTGGGAATAACCCAAAAAAAGCATAAGAAAAATGCGCCATCGCGGCGCATTTTCTTATGCCATTAAACAGGCATGGTCTTGTCCTTTGCATTAAGCATGGTGGAGTCAATTTTGAGCTCCTGAGCCTGCCGATACTCGAAGAACTTGGGTGCAACCTTCGGGAACATGGCGTATGTCAGAACGTCTTCGTCGGTCTTGTACCACTGACGCATCTCGCTCTTCAGGGTTTCCAGTTCGTCCGGAAGCGTATCAGCAAAGCGGCAGGTAATCACCTTATCATCGCCGATGCACTTGCGGCGGACTTCCTCGTTCACCTTGCCGGGCAGCTTGCCGTACTCACCACGAAGCAGGCCTTTGCTTTCGTTGGGAACCATCTTGTAGCGTTCACCATACAGGACATTCATGACAGCCTGTGTGCCAACGATCTGGGAAGTGGGTGTGACCAGCGGCGGGAAGCCGAAGTCTTCACGAACGCGCGGCACTTCAGCAAGCACATCATAGTATTTATCCATTGCATTTGCAGCTTTCAGCTGACCGATCAGGTTGGACAGCATTCCGCCCGGAACCTGATACTGAAGTGTCTTGACATCCACTGAAAGGACACGGCCGGGATCACGGAAACCGTCTTTGGTCAGACGATCCGCAACATCGCGGAAATAGCTGGCCAGGTCAGCAAGCAGGTTCAGGTCAAGGCCTGTATCAAATTCAGATCCCTGGAGTGTGGCAACCAGAGATTCGGTTGCAGGCTGAGACGTGCCGCTGGCCAGAGGTGAAAGACAGGTGTCAATCACGTCTGCACCGGCTTCCACAGCCTTCAGCAGAACCATAGCACCGGTTCCTGTCGTATCGTGGGTATGAATCACAATGGGCAGCTTGGTTGCAGCCTTCAGACGCTTGACAAGATGATAGGCATCATAAGGCAGGAGCAGATTGGCCATGTCTTTGATGCAGATGAGGTCAGCGCCCATCTTTTCAATTTCCTGTGCCAGGTTCACGAAATAGTCTTCGTTATGCACGGGAGACTTCGTATAAGAGAGTGCAATCTCAGCCTGGCCGCCATATTTCTTGGTGGCGTGGACAGCAGTCTGCATATTGCGAAGATCGTTCAGAGCATCAAAGCAGCGGATAATGTCAATGCCATTCTCCACAGCCTTCTTGACAAAAAATTCAACAACATCATCCGAATAAGGACGATATCCAAGAAGATTTTGTCCGCGAAGGAGCATCTGAAGCTTGGTATTGGGCAGTGCCTTGCGAAGAAGACGAAGGCGCTCCCAGGGATCTTCGTTCAGAAAACGGATGCAGGCATCATAGGTAGCGCCGCCCCAGCATTCCAGAGAGAAGTACCCTACCTTGTCAAGTTTTTCGCAGGCAGGAAGCATCTCGTCGGTACGCATACGGGTAGCTGCCTGCGACTGATGACCATCGCGCAGGATCGTGTCCGTAATTTTTACCTTTGCCATGATGGGAATCCTCCTAAATCACTTCAATGTCAGCCAAACATGGACAGCAGAACACCTGCTGCGATGGCAGATCCGATAACACCGGCCACATTCGGTCCCATGGCATGCATGAGAAGGAAATTGCCCGGGTTTTCCTGTTGACCCACACGCTGTGAAACACGTGCAGCCATAGGAACAGCAGATACACCGGCAGAACCGATGAGGGGGTTGATTTTTCCGCCGCTGAGCTTATTCATCAGCTTGGCCAGCAGCAGACCGCCGGAAGTGCCCACTGAGAATGCGATAACACCCAGAACAATAATCTTGATGGTTTCCAGACGCAGGAATGTATCCGCAGTTGCCGTTGCACCAACAGTAATGCCCAGGAAAATCGTCACAATATTCATCAGTTCGTTCTGGGCCGTCTTATTCAGACGTTCCACAACGCCGCATTCCTTCATCAGGTTGCCAAGCATCAGACAGCCGACCAGAGCAGTTGCGGACGGCAGAAGCATGGAAACCAGAATGGTTACAACGATCGGGAAAACAATCTTCTGTGTTTTGCTGACCGGCTTGAGCTGTTCCATCACGATCTGACGCTCTTTCTTGGTCGTCAGAGCTTTCATAATCGGAGGCTGAATCACAGGAACAAGTGCCATATAGCTGTAAGCAGCAACAGCAATCGGTCCCAGAAGATGCGGGGCCAGTTTGGACGTCAGCCAGATCGCCGTCGGGCCGTCAGCGCCGCCGATGATGCCGATGGAGCCAGCTTCCTTCGGGGTAAATCCCAGCAGAGAAGCGCCGATAAAAGTGAAGAAGATACCCACCTGAGCAGCACCGCCGAGAAGCAGCGTCTTGGGATTGGCAAGAAGCGGACCAAAGTCGGTCGTAGCACCAACGCCCATGAAAATCAGGCACGGATATATACCAAGTTTTACACCAAGATACAGGTAGTCAAGAAGGCCTGCATCGATTTTTTTGCCTGCGCTTGCAATCAGCTGACCTGCTGCAGTAAAGACATTCGCATCCGACATAAACGCGTCGCGCAGTACAATTGTGCATTCAGCACCATTGCTGGCCATGTATGCCATGACATCAGCAAGGGACTTCAGTTCATTCCCGGTTACACCGGTGGCACCGGAAATGGCACCAATCAGGGCCTGTCCATCTGCAGTTAATACAGCACCGGCACTATTCACGATATATTCTGCTGCATCATGCACCAGATCTTTTGCATCGATGAGAACTGCACCGCCCAAAAGATTCCAGTTTGCATGGCCGCCGACAAACAGTTCCTCATGGAATACTTCACTGCCAAGAAGGTTGGTCAGCAGCATGCCAAACGCAATCGGGAGCAGCAGCAAGGGCTCGAACTGTTTGACAATGGCAAGGTAGAGCAGAAAGCAAGCTACCGCAACCATAACCAGCGCCTTCGGATTCGCAAGCAGCATCGCTATACCTGATGTTGCAAACAGGTCCGTAAAGGCAGCGCCTACGTTGATCGTCATTATCTCAACTCACTTTCCCTGAGATCATCTACAGTTACTCGATGGTGACCAGAACATCACCGGTATTCACAGATGCGCCCTTCGATGCAAGCACAGAAGTGATCTTGCCGTCTTTGGTTGCAGGGATTTCGTTTTCCATCTTCATGGCTTCGAGCACGCAGACTGCCTGTCCGTTCTTCACGGTATCCCCAACCTTGACTTTGACATCCAGAATGGTTCCAGGCATAGGCGCCTTAATGGGGGTGCCAGCACCGGCTACAGCCTTCGGAGCGGCTTTCGTGGCAGCCTTCGGAGCAGCCTTGGGAGCTGCAGGGGCAGCCGCACGTGCAGGAGCAGCGCCGCCGGTGACTTCTTCAACGGAGACTTCATAAGTCTGACCATTAACCGTAACATTGAATGTACGCATGAAATGCAATCCTCCTATGAATCATGAGCATATTTGTCAAAGTGTTGTTGATGAAAGAATCAATGGCTGTAAATCTGCTCTTCCCTGCCGGCTTTCTGCCAGGCGGGAGCAGTACTCACGCGTTTCACATGACGAACAGTAAAAGTGGTGCCTTCTTCCATCATGCATGCGATGGCGGCAGTGATCACAGCGATCAGTTCGTCCTCATTTTCTTCCGGTTCTTCTACAGCGACTGGAGCAGGGGCAGGTGCCGGCGGCGGCGTCACTGTACGAACAGGAGTTTTCTTCCGCCCGAGATTCTCTGTCAGTCTCACAAGTGCTTTAATCAGGAAAATCAGAATCGTAAGACCGAAGAAAACAATGATCATGCCGATTAAAGTGACCAGTAAACTGTTACCAAGATTCAATGGCTGAGTCGTCAATGCTCACACCTCCACTTAAAGCGGCAGGTTGCCATGCTTCTTGGGCGGGTTGCTGTCCCGCTTGGAAGAAAGCATTTCAAGCGCAGCAATAACATACTTGCGTGTTTCGGCAGGAAGAATGACATCATCAATCATTCCGCTTGCAGCTGCAGCAGATGCGTCTGCAACTTCAGAAGCAAATTTCTTCTCCAGTTCAGCACGCGTTTCGAGGGCAGGTTTGCTGTCGTTCTTTAATTCATCGGTATAAAGAACCTGGACCGCAGCTTCCGGTGTCAGCGCAGAGATGACTGCATCCGGCCATGCGTAGGTCACATCCGCATTCGCTTTGCCGCCCATGGCAACATAGGCCTGACCGATCGCATTGCCAACAACAACAGAAACCTTGGGTGTTGTTGCTTCCGCATAGGCGTAGAGAAGCTGGCTGAGCGTAATCATGGTCCAGGACTGGGAAGAAGCGCTCGGGACCTGAACGCCACGGCTGTTAATCAGGGATACAACAGGAATCGTATAGCAGTCGCAGAAGCGTACAAAGCGTGCTGCCTTTGCGGCGGCTGCAGGTGCCAGTTCCCCATTGTTTTCAGCTGCATTCGAGACAACCAGACCGCAGGTTCTTCCACCCACCCGTGCGAGTGCGACACGGATTTCAGTTCCCCAGGACGCATACAGTTCCTGGAAAACACCATCATCCGCCATGCCTTCAAGAAGAGCCTGGCTGTCGCCAGCGTCAATTTCAGGAAGAACACGATTCAAATCATCGGTGTCCATGATCGGGGCATCTTCCATATTGCAGCCTGGGAGGAGATCGAGAAGAGAAGCCGTCAGTGCAATGGCTTCGGCTTCATTGGCTGCAGTCATGGCAACGCCGCCCTGCTTGGCCATGTTGTCAGCTCCACCGAGCTGCACAGCATCCACGGTCTTGCCGGTCACAGCGCTGACAACCTGCGGTCCATAGACCATCAGACGGCCAACATCAGCTGCTTCAATGGCAATATCAGCGATCTGCGCAATCAGCGCTGCACCGCCGCAGACAGGACCAAGAACAAGCGCGATCATGGGGCATACGCCGCTGAGTCTTGCCATTCTGGCATAAATCCGGGCATAAGCATTCATTGCGTCTGCGCCTTCATCGATCCGAACGCCGGCACTGTCACACATGGCGATCACCGGTGCTCCGGTTTTCTGTGCCAGGTCGAGAACTTTACAGATCTTCTTTGCCTGCATAGAGCCCATGGCTCCACCGTGCACGGTGAAATCCTGCGCAAAGACATACACAGGACGATCCTGTACGGTACCATAACCTGTGACGACACCCGCATAATCCTGCCCTTTGGAAACAAGAGCGTCCAGTTCAACAAAGCTGCCTTCATCCAGAAGCTTTTCAACCCGCTCACGAGCTGTCAGCTTGCCATCGGCATGCTGTTTGGCAATGCGCTCAGCGTCGCCTTGCAGAATAGCTGCTTTTCGGGCCAGCGACTGCTTGAGTTCCTGCGTATTAGCCATTTCATATCCCCTTCCATCAATAAGCATAAGGATTTCAGACTATGGGTCACAATCTAACCCTTTTTATCCACTTCGACATACCGTTCCTTTTTCCTCCACAAATGAACAAACTTTTTATGAAGAATTATTCCTTATCAAAAATATGTACCACGGTACGAAAACAAGCAGCCCGGCTTTTCAGGCGGGCTGCTTGTTTGTGGGGACGAAATGAATACAACGGCCCCCAGATTCAGTAATGCATCACATTGATGAGGAGTGTCCAAATCAGGCCATAGTAGCTGACCACGCCAACCAGGTCGGTCAATGTCGTGATCATCGGGCCGGAAGCAACGGCAGGATCAATTTTGATTTTCTTGAAAAACAGCGGGACAAGAGTCGCCACGGTCGAAGAAAACGTCATTGCAAAAACCATCGCGAATCCAATGCAGCCGGAGACGGTGTAGCAGAATCCCCAGGACCTTCCGGCCTGTGTCAGATGCAGATAGAAACCAATGAACAGAAAACTGATGCTTCCGAGAATCAGACCATCCACAAATCCAACGCGGACTTCCTTCAGCACAAGGTGCAGTTTTTCCCTGCCGGTCAGATTTTCATCCATCAGTACACGAATGGTCACGGCCAGCGACTGTGTACCCACATTACCCGCCATATCAAGGATCATGGACTGGAAAGCGACTACGAAAGCAAGTTCCTTCATGACTGGCTCAAAAATGCCGACCACAGAGGAAACAATCAGGCCAAGGCCCATGAGTGTCAGAAGCCAGGGCGCCCTTTTCTTGATGGAATCTTTGAGTGGTTCATTCAGATCTTCTTCTGCCGTCAAACCGCCCAGTCTCGCATAGTCTTCGCCCATTTCTTCGTCAACCACTTCAACGAGGTCCTGAGAAGTGATAACGCCAAGAATCTGTTTGTCTGTATTCAGGACAGGAATGGAGTCTTCGGAATAATCTTTCAATTGTTCGATGCAGTCATCAACCGATTCATGGTCATAGACATAAGGGTAACTGGTTGTGATCAAACTGTCCAGGTCCGTGCCCTGACGTGCAATGATCAGGTCCTGAAGATTAATCGCACCATAGAATGTCTCGTCTCCATCTTCTGTCGATTCTATGACATAAATGGTAGACAGGTTGTCGTTGTCAGCCGCCTGATCAATGAGTGCACGCATCGCCTGCTTGATGGACAATCCACGCCGTATGGCGATATAGTTTGTCGTCATCTTGCTGCCGATTTCATCGTCTTCATAGGACTGAATCAGGCGAATGTCTTCTTTTGCTTCCTCATCATCGATATGCTGAATAATCGCTGCCTGCTGTTCTTCGTCCAGATTTTCAAGAACATCAACAGCATCGTCCGCGTCCATTTCCTGAACGATGTCTGCAGCAATTTCCGGTGTCAGTTCCGCAATGTATATGCTGGCATCATCGAGATAGGCGAAGACTTCAGATGTTTCTTCATCGCCCAGAATACGATAAAGCGCTTTGCGTTCTTCTGGCGTCAGTTCATCCAGAACACCGGCGATATCATTGGCATGATAATCTGCCAGGCGATCTTTTTTCTCTTCGAAAGACAGATCACTTCGAATGATTTGTTTCAGTTCTGACTCATAGTCAGGATGCTCGAACACACTTTCTTCATCATCCGGTTCTTTGTCATCATTCTGCTGTTCATCGTTCGAGTTTTCTTCCTGCTCGTCTTCCACACGGATGTCAGCGGCTTCTTCCTGGCTGGAATGATCTTCATTGACCACGTCAGAAGCATTCTCATCCTGCGCCTTCTGTTCTTCTGAAATCTCTTCTTCAGAAAACTCACGCATCTTTTCGTCCTTTAATTCGTTCATATGGATTGCCCCTTTCCCTGTTTTTTTACATCAATAAAAAACCTCCTGAGCAAGGTCACAGGCAGGCAGGGAAACGTCAATGCCATCATCGACAGTTCATTTGTCGGAGACAGAGTGACGTATGCCCATCGCCAGTACTCTCATGACCGTCCACACTGCCTCACCTCACTTGTTTGTGGTATCGGAAAAATTATAACTATTTGATTTTCCTGTGTCAATTCATACATGATTTCTCAGGACTGATTTTATGGCATTTTATGTTTCATCTGTTCCGATTTTTGTTTCATTTCATGCACTGACTGCTGCAGACCCTTCGCATCATAAAAAGCTGATGTCACCCTGCCGCATCAGATGACATCAGCTTTTTATGTTCTTTCATTCAGCACGCCGGTTTCTCACAGGCGCTGCTGTTTTACTGCTTCGGTTTGTCCTGTACAGTCACTCGATCAGCTCCAAATGTCTCACGCAGACTGCCGAGAAAATCGGCTTCATTCTCATTCTGCTTCGCAGTCCCCTGCTGACCTTCCATGACAGCTTCAAAAAGGCACGGCTGTCCAGCTGCCTCAGAGAGTGCATCCGCGACCATCTTCCTGGTTGGGTCAGCATTCATCATGGTCATAAGAGCAACGGACCCTGCTTTGACCTCCCAGAGATACTTGCTGCCTTCACAGCCGACAAACTTTCCCTGCGCAAGAATCGCATATTTGCCCGGGTTGGATCGTTTGACAAATTCAATCATCGAATTCCATATATCTTTTTGCGAGCCATCCACAACCCGTGTCACTGCAGGTACTTTCCGCTCTGGCGCTGTAGCTCGGGACGAAGATGCTTTTCCTGCTTTAGGTGCAGCAACAACACCTTCTGAGATCTGCTTTTCAAGCGATTGGATCTTCAGCTCAAGTTCCTTGATCTGTTCACGCAATGCCACTGCATCAAAATCACCGGTCTGCGTACATGACCTGACCGTAGCCGTTTCGAGTGCAAGCCTGGGCGAGGCTGCATACCGCATATTGGATTCAACAGACATATATTCGTCAAGTATACGGATCAACCGGTCTGAGCTGAATCCCTGCGCCTGCTTTCTATAGGCATCTGCATCCTCCTGTGTCAGATCCAGAAGGCTGGCAAGGTCATCACCGCAGTACATGGCCATCAGGAGAGAACGAAGATGCTGGGCAATATCACGGCTGAACACGATCGGTTCACGTCCGCTCCGCATCAGTTCATCAATCTGAGTAAAAGCCTGACCGACATTCTCATCCTTTAACGACTCTGTAAACGAGAACAGAAAACTTCTGTCCGCGGTACCCAGAACACTGTGGACAAGCTGCTCGTCAATTTCTGTGCCATATCCAAGACACATGTCCAGAATAGAGAGTGCATCGCGCATGCCGCCTTCAGCCGCACGTGCAATCAGCATCAGCGCATCATCGGAAACAATCGCACCTGCTCCATCTGCAGCTTCCTGAAGCCGTGCTGCAATCTGTGCGGCAGGAATGCGTCCAAAATCGAATCTCTGGCATCTGGAAAGGATGGTCGCAGGAACTTTCTGCGGCTCAGTCGTAGCAAGAATAAAGACGACATACTCCGGCGGTTCTTCCAGGGTTTTCAGCAGCGCATTGAATGCGGCCGTTGACAGCATATGGACTTCGTCAATGATATAGACTTTGTATTTCCCATACTGCGGCGGATATTGAACCGTATCCCTCAGTTCACGGACCTGGTCCACGCCGTTATTACTTGCAGCGTCAATTTCCTGCACGTCAAGAGAATCCCCGCGCAGCAGACGTTTACAGCTTTCACATTCACCGCACGGATCTCCGTGGTCGGGGTGTTCACAGTTAAACGCCCGCGACAGAATCTTCGCCGTGCTTGTCTTACCGGTTCCACGGCTTCCGCAGAAGAGATAAGCATGTGCAATCCTTCCGGAGGCAACCTGATTGCGCAGCGTTTTGACAATATTCTCCTGTCCCACCATCTGCGCAAAATTCACAGGACGCCACTGCCGATACAAGGCCTGATATGCCATTGCCTATTTCCTCCTGTTTCACTGGAAAAGCCGGCCGGAACGGCCGGCTGAATATGAATTACATATTCTTCCGAATCTTCTGTCCCTGAGGGGTATCTTCCAGAATATAGCCTGCGGCTTTAATCGCATCTCTCAATTCATCAGAACGCTTCCAGTTTTTCTCTTTCCTTGCTGCAGCGCGTTCTTCTGCCATTTTTCTGATCTCTTCCGGGATGTCATCTTCTCCGGTCGGCTGTCTCTGGACAAGGCCCAGCACATCCGTCATGCCCTTGAAGCTGGCAAGCGCTGCCTCAATGACTTCCAGAGAAGAATCAGAATTCAGATTGGAGTTGAGATCCTTGACTTCTTCAAAAATCGCACCAATCGCGTCAGCCGTGTTCAGGTCATCATCCATCGCGTCATCAAACCGCTTTTCATAACCTGCGAGGCGTTCCACCAGCTGTTTTTCCTCATCAGAAAGCGCACGGGACTGTGCATTCTTCTTCAGGAACAGCATCTGATCACGGGCCGTATACAGACGCTGCAGGCTGGCATTAGCAGAGACAATCTGATCCCTGGAGAAATTGATCGGGCTGCGGTAATGCGCGCCAAGCATGAACATGCGGACAGCTTCAAGATCAAACTCTTTGGAAATATCACGAACCGTGAAGAAATTGCCCAGAGATTTGGACATTTTCTGATTGTCGATATTGATGAACCCATTATGCATCCAGTAATGCACGTAGGGCTTTCCTGTAGCTCCTTCAGACTGCGCAATTTCATTTTCATGATGCGGGAAGAGAAGGTCATGACCACCGCAATGAATATCAAATGTATCACCCAGATAGGTCATGGACATAGCCGAGCATTCAATATGCCAGCCGGGACGTCCCATACCCCACGGGCTTTCCCATGCAGGCTCTCCGGGCTTCTGCGCCTTCCAGAGAACAAAGTCTGCAGGGTTTTCCTTGTCGGTCTCGACATCCAGACGCTCGGAAGCGCCCATCTCCCTGTCTTCCACATTCTGCCCTGACAGTTTGCCATAACCGGGGAATGCAGAAACACGGTAATAGACATCTCCTGTTTTGCCAACATAAGCATGGCCGTTATCAATCAGTGTCTGAACAAGATGAATGATCTGAGAAATATGCTCGGTCGCACGGGGGTGCACGGTGGCAGGACGAATGCCCAGAGCCTTTGCATCCGTATAATACTCTTTGATAAAACGATCTGCGAGCTCTTTGACCGTGATGCCTTCCTCATTGGCACGCTTGATCATCTTATCATCAATATCCGTAAAATTCTGAACAAAAGTGACCTCATACCCTTCGCGCTCCAGCTGTCTGCGAAGCACATCAAAGGTGATAAAAGGTCTTGCGTTTCCGATGTGAAAATAATCATAAACAGTCGGACCACAGGCGTAGATGCCGACTTTTCCTTCGTGGATCGGTTTGAATTCCTCTTTACGCCTTGTCATGCTGTTAAAAATTTTCATATAAACTGCCTCCTGATTTACGCGCACTTTTCCATGTCGCTGCAAGCGGCATTATATCAGATTTGCCCACCCTGTGCAACGCGTGCCTGTAATCGATGGACCCATTTTCTGCCTGCAGCCCTCAAAAAGCGTCAGAACACTTTCACTTTGTCGATCAGCATGCAATTCTGCATGAAAAAACAGGGAACCGGTATTGACTTTTACCGATCCCCTGCTCTTTTCTTTTATTTCACCCAGTTCTGCGTTGCGCCCTGCCCGTATCCGTTCGGATAGACGCCCGGCGTGACCGGAACGGCGCCCATGTCCGCATTATAGTTCGCTGCATTGGAGTAAACCGAAACAGGAACAGAGAAGCCATTCTCATCCAGCACGGAAACAATGCCGGAATAATCATCACGGTACTGAGTCGGCTTGACTTCACTCGGAAGCTCAGGCTGGAGAATATAGTACGAAGGATACAGATCATTGAACAGATAGAAACCGTACTGATCCGTCACCGTTCTTGCAATTTCTTTTTCATTGCGCAAAAGCCGTACAGTCACATTAGGAATACCGAGTTCGCCGGAATCCTGAAGCCCGTTTCCATTGATATCCAGCCACAGGAAATCTCCAAGCGTTCCGGGCGTTACACTTCCAACATCCATGTTCGCAAGGGTATCGCCCATCTTCAGCTCAAACTGACCGGTCGATCCGTTTCTCCTGTTGACATAGAGCATGCAGCTGCGCAGGCTGCCATCCTGGAGCCGGCTGTCATCTGCCTCCACGACAACATGACCTTCAGGAAGTGTCACATTGATCTCATAAGAGGCTGGCAGCAAACGTGTAAACGCATAAGCTCCGTCATCCGCACTGGTCGTTCTCTGAAGGACATTTCCATCTTTGTCTAGCAGTGTCAGCTGAGCATTGGAGAGTCCCTCGATACTGCCGTTTTCATCGAACCAGACCTTACCGCGGATATCCGTATACCGCATCAGTCCGAGATGCAGATCAACAATTTCGCTGCCTGCACTCAGTGCAATGGGCTGGGTCATCAGCTGTCCCGAGAACGCAGAGAAGCTCGATTCCCCTTCAGGGGCAGCGATCGTCAGACTGTCAGGAATATAGACCAGACGGTACTGACCGGGGATCATTCCGGCATTAGTAAATACACCATTTTCATCTGTTGTCAGTGTGGACAGATTGGTACCGGTCTCAATGTCATATACATAGATCGTTTCACCGACAGCAGGTCTTTCACCATCATCCCAGCGTCCATTGCTGTTTTCATCCAGCCATGCATCACCAGACAGCGTTCCCGGAAGAACACAACCGATCATCTGACCAAGATAGATATCCCCCATCTTGAAGTCCAGCGGAACAGTCTGCACCTGTTTGCAGCTTTCAATGGGAAGTGTAATATTGGCTTTTCTGGAAACGACTTTTCCATCCGGAATGGTCACAGACAGCAGATAGGTAGCCGGTCGAATATTACGGATCTCAAAGTATCCATCCGCGCCGGTCTCCACATGCGCAAAGACCTCACCTTTGACCGTCATCAGAGAAACCGTTACGCCTTGCATGCCCTGACTGTCATTCGTCCAGTTGCCATCTGCAAGCGGATTGTCAAATGCTGTGCCTGTGATCGAACCCAGGGTCAGGGCTCCCAGCACCGGGAGCTCTTTCCGGTCACCGGAGTTCATGGAAAATCCTGCGCTTTTCGCTGTCAGCCCTTCCACTGTCCATCCGTTGGTATGATCGATATAGACAGCATTCTCAGGGATATCAATCTCAGCATGATACTTGCCCGGCAGAACAGCATCGAAACGATATTCAGCAGCATCGGAAATGACCAGGCTGTACACTTCAGACGTCTCTTCATTGATCAGACGGACTTTGGTGTTTTTCAGTCCCTTTTCCCCTGCATCCTGAATGCCGTTATCATTCGCGTCGCCGAAAAGAACACCGGATACATAGCCTGGAGCAACGAGGCCGGCGTCCATGCCAGAATAGGTTTCACCCATGACGACGACAACCGGATCGCTGGCGCCTTCACCATTGCCTTTGGAAACAATGATATTGTTTTCGCCCAGCCTCGTGAAAGCATATCCATCAACAGCCTTCATGAAAATGCTGTAAGTTCCGGGAAATACTTTATCAAAGGTGTAGGTGCCCTTGGCATCCGTGCGTGTGCTGTCCACCACAGAGCCATCCTCTGCAAGCAGATTCACGGTCAGACCGGAAATGATTTTTTCATTGCCGTCCCTGACACCGTTGAAGTTGTCATCATAGAAGGCAGATCCTGTGACAGTTGCGTAATAGACTGCACCCACATTGACTTTGATGGATTCGCCTGCTCCAACCTCGATGTTCGTAACAGAGGCATCTCTGCCTTTTGCAGAGAACCGGTTGGCCTCCTCCCCGGTTCCGATGACGGTATAGAGGGAATCATCCTTGGGGAGATTGGCTTCCACCCGATATTTATTATTGCGAAGTGCTCTGAAGATGTACGTGCCGTCCTGGCCTGTGGTGACGGTTCCGTAATCGTTTCCAGTATTGCCGCGATAGACCGTCAGTTTGACCCCGGCCATCGGCTGGTCGCCTTCATCAAAGATACCGTTATAGTTGTAATCCTTGAAAGCGGTGCCATAGATGTTGCCCTCAGAGACAACACCAACATTCATCTCACTGATATTGCTCGTCTTGTCATAAATGATATTCCGGGCAGCAACACTCTTCCCGTCGGAAGTGAAAACAGAGCGGTTGTTTCCGCCTTTCTTGGAGGCAGATGTGAACATATACCCTTCAGGCAGAGAGACCTTGAATTTGTAATTGCCGTACCGGAGCTGTGTGAAGTTGAAATAACCGTCCTCACCGGTCAGGATCTGATAGGTCAGGCCATTGTGAAGACCAATCATCTCTACAAGCACGCCGCCCTGGCCGGGTTCGGATTCCTGACGGATTCCGTCGCCGTCATCAAGCCATACCTGGCCGGAAAAACCACAGGCCTTCGTTGCGCCGATACCAACACGATAGGTCTGGTCAACGTCTACATGAATCGGAGCGCTTTCCTGGTTCTGGGCACTCTGTCTGTTCATGATGCTCGACGAGAGGCTGTCACTGTACTTTCCTTTTTCACCATAACCATAGTAGACAGGAAGTGAGCTGCGGATGATATAGTCGCCGGCAGGAAGGTCGGTGAAAATGGCCATGCCATCGGAGCCGGTGATCGTTGACCCAACGATGCAGTCTTCATCACCTTTCAGAATCAGATCGACTTCGACATCGGCAAGATCTGCTTCATAAGGTCCGCATTCGCCATTGTGGTTGCCGTCGTTGAACACATGAACATCAATGCTTGCAGTTCCGTTCACGTCCTTGTGTTTCAGTTCACGCAGAGGAATAAACTGTTTTTCTGCATCATCGAGAAGCTGACTGTAGAGAGCATACTTTGTCAGATCCTCTTCAGGCATATTTGTATCCTCTGAGGCAGTCTGCTCAGCAGGAGTCTCACTCTCTTCAGCTTTGATTTCTTCTTTCTGTTGTTCTTCTTCGACATTCGTCGCAGTCTGCTCTTCTGTTTCGGGTGCCGCAGCAACGGTCTCCGGTTCCGGACCAGCTATTGCAGAAAGTGTACGGGACTCAGACAGATCCAGGCTCATCTGAGCAATCACCATATCATATCCATTTGTGAAGTTCCACTGATCCCCGCTGTATTCTCCCTGAGGCAGTTCCAGTGAGACCACATAGGAAGACGGAATCAGACCCTCAACAGAGAATGCGCCAGAGGCAGTCTTTGTTTCTTTTTTGCCTTCACCGCCTGTCACAGTGACCTGAATGCCATCCGGAACATTCAGAACTGTGCCTTCAATGGAAAGAAGTTTTTTCACGGTGATTTCATAAGTGGACAGGTCTGCATCCAGTGCAACTTCCCAGGTCAGTTTACCGGAACGGTTGATCTGTGTACCGTTGATGGCATTCAAATACAGAGAGGCAGGAAGGTTGATCTGGACTCTGTAGCGTCCAGCCGGAAGATCAATGGTTTTTACCGTTGAATCGCTGTTCGTTCCGGTTGCTACTTTGTCCTTGTCCTGGAAAACAATGTATTCAAGTGCCTCGGATTCTTCGGGCATCAGGAAAGCAAGCGCAAGATTACCAGCCTGTTCTTCCTCTTCGCTGCCTCTGTTCATCAAAGCAGCATCAGCTGATTCATCCGCGGGAGCAGTTGTCGGTTCAGCCGTCGGCTCAGCGGTCGGTTCAGCCGTCGGAACCGCGGTCGGAACTGCTGTCGGCGTGGCAGTCGGTTCTGCCGTCGGGGTGGCAGTCGGAACTGCTGTCGGTGTTGCGGTGGGTTCAGCCGTCGGCGTTGCAGTCGGAACTGCGGTCGGCGTTGCAGTCGGTTCAACCGTCGGGGTGGCAGTCGGAACTGCGGTCGGCGTTGCAGTCGGTTCAATCGTCGGGGTGGCGGTCGGAACTGCTGTCGGTGTTGCAGTCGGCTCAGCCGTCGGCGTTGCAGTCGGAACTGCGGTCGGCGTTGCAGTCGGCTCAGCCGTCGGCGTTGCAGTCGGAACTGCGGTCGGCGTTGCGGTGGGTTCGGCTGTAGGTGTAGCAGGCACTTCAGTCGACGGATTTGCAGCAATCACGCCTGCACTCTGTGCCCGCGCATCAATGACTGTGATCTCATTGGAATTGCCACGGAACGGAATGACTGTGAATTCATATGTCTTTCCGTTTTCGGTATCTGTCAGAATGTAATCTCCAGAGGGAATCGGTTCCGCCAGAGAATATACGCCCTCATTGGATGTCTGGAAGGACATGGTAAAAACGTCTTCAGAAAAGAAGACATCCTGTGCATTATCTTTGGGCGCTGAAGTGATTTCGAATGTCCGTGCTCCATCTGCATAGACATCAAACAGACCAGAGTCGGCATAAGCAATAATATGAGCAGTGTTGTTGCAGCCGCTTGAAATGGCAATCGTATACCCTGCCTCTTCAACCTGATAGCCCTTGGTGATCGTTCCGGGTTCAGGAACAAGAGTCACTTCAGAGCCGCTGGCAAGTGAAGCCTTTGTGCTCCCGAATGCGTTCACGGTCAGTCTGCTGATACTTTTCCCATCCTGATATACAGTAAATGAGCCTGCGATCGCCTCGGAACGCCATTCGCCGGTCGGCAGAAGCGTCATTCCATACAGACTCACTTCCAGCGTCGTATCATTTGCGTCTGCCATGGCGATGGGCATGAACAGAGTCAAAAGCATTGTCATGCACAAAACGAGGCTTACACATTTTCTCATACAGCGGGTTCCTCCCAAAAACAATTGGAGCATTTCAATAAACAAAATACTCCAATATTGATATTAATTGATCTGACATGGATTGTCAATAAAAATACACGGTCAATGCACCCTCAGAGCCTGATCCTGCCGTATGTGCATCAGTCAGCTTCAGTCTCTGTTTCTCCTGATGGTTCTTCGGATTCCTCAGCGATATCGGTTTTACTGACCAGCGCTGTTTCTATACGATGATCTTCCAGTTTTTCAACAAGAATATGCAGTCCGTACAGATCAACCTCAGGATGACTTCCATCTTTCGGGATCGTAGTCAGCTGATTGAAAACCATGCCGCCCAGCGTATCATAGTCTTCATCTTCCGGCAGTTCGACATTCAGCTGCTCCGCAATATCCTCCAGCGTCGCAGCACCGGATATTCTCCACAGATTCGGCCCCACCTGCACAATTTCCACTTCCGCCTGCGGGTCGAACTCGTCATAAATGTTGCCGACAATCTGTTCGAGCAGGTCTTCCATGGTCACGATTCCGCTCATTCCGCCGTATTCATCCACAACGATCGCCATATGCATTTTTTTCTTCTGCATATTTCGAAACAGCACATCAGCAGCCACATGCTCCGGAACAAAATAGGCTTCGCGCAGAAGACTCCGAATCGGTTTTGGTTCCTTGCGATGCGTATTCAGAAGATAATCCCGCGTGCTGAGAATGCCAATAATATCATCAATGTCCTGGTCATAGACCGGGAACCGGCTCAACCCGGTATCGAGAATCGTTTTGATGACAGTCTCCCTGTCATCCCCGACCCAAATGCTTGTGACGTCCGTCCGATGGACCATGATGTCTTCTGCTGTCTGATTATTAAACTCGAAGATGTTCTCGATCATTTCCTTTTCGTTTTCTTCAATGGCGCCGGTTTCACCGCCCATATCAACCATTTGAAGAATATCATCTTCGGTGACTTCATCTTCCTGCGGGAGCTCTGATCCTGTCAGTCCCGACAGGAATCGAACCATGACATCAACCATCCATACCGTGGGACTCATGACTCCAGCCAGAAAGCGAACCATGGGAGCCGTACGCTTTGCTGTCTTCTCCGCGAATTTCGTTCCCCTGAACTGTGGAATCGCAAACCCAAACACCTGGAAGCACAGCATCAGCAGCAGTTCAACTGCAAGCAGCACGATCAGTTTAATATATATATTGTTCCAGGCAGCAGGAAGCTGTTCGGAGATCATGGGTAAAAAGATATAAGCTGCAATTCCTCCCGCAAAAAGGACACACAGGTTTCTGCAGATTCGAAGGGCAAGTATATATTTCTTCGGTTCCTGAATCATCTGACTCAGTTTTTCACCGAGACGAACCGTATCTTCTTCATCCGGTTTCGGAGCATCCTCATGCATTGTGTTCAGTGCAGCTTCAGCGTTTGCCAGATATGCATGTGCCAAAATCAGAATACACAGGCATGCTATCGGACCGCCTATCGGGTCTGATGCCAAAAAAATCACCTCTTTAAATATTGGGAAACATCAGTTTCCTATTGAAATAGTATAACATGAGTACTACAAAAACGCAAAATTTACATCGACTCCAGAAGCGCTGTTTCTGTCATCTGTGCGGCTTCAGCGTCTGTCAGCACTCTTGCATATTTCATGGATGAAGAAAAATCGTTTGCGGGATAGACCGCATACATTCCATGTTTGTGGAACTCTTCTTTGTCCCAGTCATGAAAAGCCTCACAGCAGATATGCCGGTCAAAAAAGCAGTCAATCATCACTGTTTTTGCAAAGCTTCTCCAGGGTCTTCCCAGATATACAGAACCATCCGGCACATTCTCCCGCAGGAAGCGGCACTGATGGAAGACATATCCAAAAGCCTGCCCCTCCGGGGTGGATGCCGCGGTACAATAACCGACATAAGGTGTTTCCCTGCATCCGCGTCCGTCAACAGAAACAATATCACACTGTTCAAACCACGCGGCCGCACCCCCAAAGATAAAATCAATGTCGCCGCTGATCCTGTCTCTTCGATAGACATGCCTCTGCGGTTTTCTCGGTGCAAACTGTTTTGGGCCGGTAAAGCCACCTTTGATCACTTCAGTCGGCGGAAGTGGTGCAGTAAACAGCGTGTCCTGGTAAGAGACAAGACAGCAGTCTTCACAGAGCAGAAAATCGCCGTCTGCATAAAGTGCAATACACTGCCCTGCTTCATCTCTTGGACCGCAGTCATTGCGGATGGTCATAGCGCGAAGTGTGATGTAATCGGCATCTGTGCGCAGCGTCGCGGTTCGAAAGGTTCCCCGCTTCACTCCGTCATCAAGGATGTCTGTCGCTCTGTCATTCCAGGTAATGACTGTTTTTTCAGCCCCACATCCCTCAATGGTGGTATGCGGTCTCGTGATTTCCACTTTCTCATGAAAAACACCTTCTGAAAGATGCAAAACGGCATCCTGGCCATCATCGGGAATGCTTTTGACCGCATCAGTGATGGATGCTCCGGGGCGAATGCTGATCTCATATCCTGCCATTTCTTTCTACCAATCCTTTCAGAATGCATTATATCAGATTTTTCAAATGTCTGGGGAGACCTGTACCAATTCATTTTTCATCAACGCGAAATCCACCTCTCCGCTGCAGAATAAAAGAAAATGCTTTCTATACTTGTACACTCCTTTTTTTCCTGTTATAATTAAGTCTGATATTCTGAAAGGGGTTCGATTATGATGGAATTGTTTTATAAGCTTGTCGGTGTCGCCAGTGCAGTTGCTGAAGAAGCTGCTGCTGCCGCAGGAACCACTGCAACTGCTGCAACTGCTACTGCAGAAGAAGTGGCAGAAATCAATCCTGTCGTTTCTATTATCACGACACTGCTGCCCATGGTTCTGATCTTCGTTGTTTTCTATTTTATGTTGATCCGTCCGCAGCAGAAAAAAGACAAGCAGGTTAAAGAGATGCTGAACAATCTGAAGGTGTCTGACCGTGTCTGCACCATTGGCGGCATCTATGGAACGATCACTCAGATCAAGGATGACACCGTAACACTGGCTGTTGGCAATCAGAACATGACAATGGTGATCGCACGCTGGGGTATCAGAAGCGTCGAGGAAGTCACAATCGAAAATGATTCTGAATCCTTGAATTGACAATCATACAATGCAAAAGCCCGCGACTCTGCGGGCTTTTTATGAAACAGGGGGTAAAGAACCATGCTGTTTATTGGAATCTGTGGTGCAAGCGGCAGCGGTAAGTCCACTCTGGCGGACGAACTCAAAGCAAGAATCGGTGAACGCTGCTTTGTTTTGCAGCAGGATGCCTATTATCTGGATCACCCCAACCTTTCCTTTGAAGAACGCAAGCTCCTGAACTATGACGAGCCTGAGATCTTTGATCATGATCTTCTGCTTTCCGATATCCAGACGCTGATGCGCGGCGAACCGATTACAAGGAAAAGATACAACTACGCTGAGCACTGCCGTGCTGACTCCGATGAACTCATCTGGCCCCGTGATGTCATGATCCTTGAAGGAATTCACTGCTTTCATGATGAGCGTCTCAGAGACCTGATGTATCTGAAACTGTACATGAAAGTTGAGCCTGATATCTGTCTGCTCCGTCGAATTGAGCGGGATATCAAAGAGCGCGGACGTGACATTGACGGCATTGCTTCCCAGTATCTGACTACAGTGAAACCCATGTATGACAAGTATATCCGAAACTATGTCAATTATGCTGATGTCATCGTCGCAGGCGGCGGCAGAAACGCACGCATTGTCGATATTCTTGCAGGTTATGTTCAGGATGAGCTGAGCAAAAGAGGCTTTTTCTGATCGCCTGCTCTAAGAAAGAGAAAGCGCCGGATTTCCGGCGCTTCTTTTAATCGATAATTCCCACCATATGAAAGTCTTTGGTCCATCGGGTCAGCGGTGCAGGTGCACCGGCAATCAGCCTGCCTGCATACTTTTCACCCACTGAATCTGCAGGTGATGATGTACACATGGCCGCCGCGTCTTCAGGTCGGAGACCAAACAAATGAATCAGGTTTTCAAAAGCTCTGTGCATGGTCAGGACTGATCCGGCAAGGGTTCCGTCTTTTAGGCGTGCTTCACTGCCATGAACATAAACAGCCTGTCCGCCAAGAGCATATTCCCCGTCCGGCATTCCCGCAGCTTCCATGGCGTCCGTGATTGCGACTGCATGCTGCGGGCCTTTGCATTTTGCAATCATCCTGACAATATCTCTGTGAAGATGAACACCATCACAGATCATTTCGCAGTAAAACCGGTCGTCTGAAAGCCCGGCTCCGGGGACGCCCGGTGCCCGGTGAAGAATCGGTGTCTGGGCATTGAATGTGTGCGTAATATGATCGGCTCCCCAATCCCCGGCCTGGTGGACCTGTTCAGCCGTCGCACTGGTGTGTCCGATGGAAACATGTACGCCCATTGCCGTAGCAGCACGTATAAAGCTCTCCGCTCCTTCTTTTTCAGGTGCGACTGTGATCAGGCGCACACATTCCGGATGATTGCCCGTCATTTCATTGAATTTCTCCACAGAAGGATCCGTGAAAAACTCTTTTCGCTGCGCACCGGCTTTTGCTTCCTGAAGAAACGGAGCCTCCATATGCGCGCCAAGCACCATGCAGCCGTTCACTTCCGGCCGCAGCATGACGTTGCGGATCCCGTCCACCGCTTTTCGCGTATCTTCCACCGAGGCAGACATGGTTGTCGGGCAGAAGGCGGCTACACCCTCATGATACAGATCCCGACTCATGCAACGAACAGCTTCTTCACCCTGCATGGTGTCATGTTTCCGAAATGCGTGAATATGGACGTCCACGAATCCGGGAAGAATGATATCGCCCTTCACATCTGTGATCTGCTCATACAAACCGGCTTCCAGATGATATCCAATCTCATGAATACGGCCATTGAATACACGAACATCAGGCCCTTCAACGAATTTCCCATCCATGAACAGCTTCCCGTTTCGAACAATCACACCATTTCTCCCCTTTCCTTTCTATGAAAAATGCCCGATAAACGGGCATTTTTCATAGGCAGAGATCAATTATTTGTCGTAGTTGACAACCAGAGCAAACTCGTCAGCTTTCAGAGATGCGCCGCCAATGAGGCCGCCGTCAATCTCAGGCTGAGCCATCAGGCCCTTGACATTGGAGGGCTTCATGGAACCGCCATACTGAATTCTCACAGCATCGGCAACTTCCTTGCCATAACGGCCTTCGACCGTCTTGCGAATGACACCGATGGTCTCGTTCGCCTGCTCATCCGTAGCAACAAGGCCTGTGCCGATAGCCCAAACAGGTTCATATGCAATGACGATCTGCTTGACTTCTTCGTCAGTCAGTCCGTTGAGAGCAATCAGAGTCTGATAGGCAACAAGCGCATCAGTATAACCGTCAACGCGCTCATCCTTCTTCTCGCCCACGCACACAATCACTTTCAGGCCAGCCTTGACAGCAGCCAGAACGCGCTTGTTCACCGTGAAGTCCGTCTCACCAAAGTACTGGCGGCGTTCGGAATGCCCGATGATCACATATTCTGCACCAGCAGCTTTGAGCATGGCAGCAGACAGTTCACCGGTGTAGGCACCGCTCTCCATAAAGTGCACATTCTGTGCACCAACCTTAATATTGCTTCCTTCAGCCGCAGCCTTGACCGTAGCAATATCTACAGCAGGAACGCAGACAACGACATCACATGCAGCATCCTTGACAAGGGGCTTGAGCGCTTCCACCAGTTCTTTGGCTTCCTGGGGAGTCTTGTTCATCTTCCAGTTACCGGCAATAATCGGCTTACGCATAATGGGTACTCCTTCTTTCTACAAATTGTTCCCGCGAAGGATAAGCCTTTGCGGGAACAGAAATCATTACTTTTCGTCCAGGCAGGCAACACCGGGCAGGGTCTTGCCTTCAAGGAATTCGAGGGATGCGCCGCCGCCGGTGGAGATATGCGTCATCTTATCAGCAAGTCCCATCTGCTCAACAGCTGCAGCACTGTCGCCGCCGCCAATAATGGTCACAGCGTTGCTCTCTGCCATGGCCTTGGCCACAGAAAGGGTGCCCTGTGCCAGGGTGGGATTCTCGAAAACGCCCATCGGTCCATTCCAGACAACCGTAGCGGCTGTACGAACAGCTTCAGCATACAGTTCCTGAGTCTTCGGTCCGATATCCACGCCTTCCATGCCATCGGGGATCTGATCAGCAGCAACCACACAGGTCTCCACAGGAGCATCGATCGGATTCGGGAATTCCTTGACGCAGACAGTGTCAACAGGCAGAAGAAGCTTTACGCCCTTTTCTTCCGCTTTCTTCATCATGTCCTTGCAGTAATCGATCTTGGTCTCATCCAGCAGAGAGTTGCCAACACCGTATCCCTTGGCCTTCAGGAACGTGAACGCCATGCCGCCGCCGATGATCAGCGTATCAACCTTTTCAAGCAGGTTGGAAATCACGTTCAGTTTGTCTTCAATCTTTGCACCGCCCAGAACAGCGACGAAAGGACGATCAGCATTTTCAAGAGCCTTGCCCATGACGGACAGTTCTTTGCCGATAAGATAGCCAGCCACATTGGGGGATGTGAAGGCAGTAACGCCGGCAGTGGAGCAGTGTGCACGGTGGCAGGAACCGAAAGCATCATCCACATAGCAGTCAGCCAGGGAAGCAAGTTCCTTGGAGAAATCTTCGATATTCTTGGTTTCTTCCTTGCGGAAACGGGTGTTCTGGAGAAGCACCACGTCGCCATCCTTCATAGCAGCAACGGCTGCCTTTGCATTCTCACCGACAACGTTGTCGTCATCAGCAAACACAACATTTTTGCCCAGCAGTTCAGAAAGACGCACTGCCACAGGAGCCAGAGAGAACTTGGCTTCCGGACCATTCTTCGGCTTGCCCAGATGGCTGCACAGAATCACTTTGCCGCCGTCCTTGATCAGCTTTTCAATGGTGGGAAGAGCTGCCACGATACGCTTATCGTTGGTGATCTTGCCATCTTTCATGGGGACGTTAAAGTCGCAGCGTACAAGAACCCGCTTGCCGCTTACCTGAATGTCGTCAACTGTCTTCTTGGCCATGTTGATTAACACGCTCCTTGTCGTTGATTGTCTTGGAATTATGTTCCGTAGCAGATGATATCACGTTTATCGCCCTGTGACAAGCATTTCCGACGATATTGTTAAATTTCTGTCGAAGCTTTCATCCAGGGAATGTCAGCACTTATACCTCTACAATTTCGATCCCCTGCATCGCGCGATCGATCAGGTTCTCAGAATCCAGACCGGCCTCTGCCTTCAGGATCGTCTCCATTTTCGGATGGGTTGCAGGATGCCGCGGAGTAAACACAGTGCAGCAGTCCTCATAGGGAAGAATCGACGTATCATAGGTACCGATCTTTGTGGAAATCTCGGTAATCTCTGACTTGTCAAACCCAATGACCGGGCGGAATACGGGCATATGCACAACAGCATTTGTTGCATTGAGTGCATCCATGGTCTGACTGGCAACCTGCCCGATGGATTCTCCTGTAATCAATGCGCCGGCATGTTCCTTTTCTGCGCACTTTTCGGCAATCCGCATCATGTAGCGCCGCATGATCAGGGTTGTATAATCGCTCGGACATTTCTCATGAATGGCCATCTGGATTTCTGTAAACGGAACGATATAAACCCGAATGCCGCAGCAGGACTTGGAAAGGATCTTTGCCAGATCCAGGACCTTTTCCTTTGCACGGTCGGAAGTGTATGGATAGGAGTGAAAATGGACAGCAGAGATCTGTACACCCCGCTTGGCAATCATCCACCCTGCAACCGGCGAATCAATGCCGCCTGAAAGAAGCAGTGTTGCCTTTCCATTTGTTCCGACCGGCATGCCTCCGACGCCCATCACGACACGCACATACAAATAAGCCTTGTCCCGGATCTCAACATTCATGACATGATCCGGATGATGCAGGTCCACCTGCAGTTCCGGACACTGTTCAAGAATTTTAGCACCAATCTCCATATTGATTTCAGGAGACTGCTTTGGATACTGCTTGTCGGATCTGCGTGAACTGACTTTAAACGTGCCTTTCAAGCCGTGCATCATCTCCACGGCCTGCATGGAAATCGCATCAAAGTCATCTTTTTCCATTTCAATCGCGGGACACACGCTGTGCACCCCGAACACCTTCGAAGCAGATTCCATTGCCGCTTCAAGATCCTGAGCATCACTGATCAGAATTCTCCCATCATGCAGCCATACTCTGGCACCGAGCGGAGCAACTGCGTCCTTGACACGACCCACAAGTGCCTTGAGAAAATAGGGCCTGTTGAGGCCCTTTAAAAAGATTTCGCCGTAGCGAACCAGAATCAGTTCCCGCATCGTATTGTCTCCTTCATCCGTCATCTGCGCGTATATGCCTTGAGCATCTGGTAATGCACCCTGACTCTCTCGATGGTAAAGTCGATGTCCTCTTCACTGGTCTGAGGAGACAGACTGAACCGCAGTGCAGAGTCCGCCTGCTGCGTGGACAGCCCCATGGAGGAAAGGACAGGCGATATTTTCTGCTTGTGACTGGCACATGCAGATCCGGCAGAAACAAAGATTCCGTCCCCTTCCAGTGCAAAGAGCATGGTCTGAGAACGCACCGGCATCAAAGATACATTCAGGATATGCGGACAGCATGCCGGACTGTCCAGCTGAGGACCGTTCAGTTTCGCCTCGGGAATCGCATTGGAAATGCCTGCCCAGAGCTGACGTTTGCGTTCCATCATCCACTCTGCTCCATGGGCCGGATAATGCTCGACCGCTGCGCCAAGAGACAGAATGCCGACCGTATTCTCAGTACCAGACCGAAGTCCGTTTTCCTGGCCTCCGCCGTATCCGATCGAAGCAATTTTATGATCCTTGCGGAAGATCAGCGCACCGATTCCTTTCAGTGCATGAATCTTATGGCCGGAAAGCGCATAGCTCTGTATGCCCAGCCGATGAAACTGAATCGGCACACGGAGAAATCCCTGTACCCCGTCGACATGAATCGCTGCGGACGGGGCAAGCCGGTCACGCATGGCACAGATTTCCTGCAGTGGCTGAATCGCACCGCTTTCATTGTTGACCTGCATGATGACAATCATGGCAACAGTTGAATCCAACTGCTTTTCCAGCTGCTCAAGATCGGCGCAGCCATCCGGTCCGGCCGCAATCGTTTCGACCGTGTATCCCAGTCGTTCAATGGCCTGGGTGCAGGCTGACACAGCCGGATGTTCCCCTGCAAAGATGAGGACGCGACCGGATGACCGACGCGTCTTCAAATGGCCCAAAACAGCCAGATTATCTGCTTCTGTTCCACATGATGTAAAAACGAGGGAATCATTGTCGGCCCCTGCTGCATGCAGCACCGTCCTGCGGACTGCCTCCACTTCTTTCTGTGTTTCCATGGAGGGTTTATACAGTGCAGAGGGATTGAACCAGGATTCCCGCATGGCATGTTCAACCGCCTGAATCACGGGCTCGGAAGGCTGTGTTGTCGCAGAATTATCCAAATAGATGAATGTTTGCATGCCTGATTAATTCTCCTGATATGCGCCATAGGGCAGGTATGCCTTGATGTAGTCCACCATTTCGGGCACTGGTTCAAAAATAATCAGCCGCTTGTTGCCGTCCTTTGAAAAATAGAAATAGTACAGTTCCGCTTCACGGTTAAGGAACCAGCGGTTCTGCTTGACTCCTTCCATGGTCACATAACGATGGAACGAGCCGCTGGAAACCTTGCCGAATGCATCCACATTGGCAATCTTGAGAGAGCCGAGTGATTTGCGCTTTTTATTGTTGTATACCTGTGCAAAATCAAGGACTCCGTTTGTAAACGTGTATTCATATTCTGTGCGAAGGCGGTCCCTGTACAGGAACAGAAGTGCAGCAATGCCGCCGTTAATCAGAAAAAGGATCAGATCGAAGATGCTGAAATTACCGGAAGTGACCGAATACACAACACCGTTAATCTCAATCACGGCTATGAGCGCAGATACAACCATGATCACAGCGGAAAGATAATACATAATCTCTTCGGGAACACGGTTCTTCTTAATCACAACATCTTCGCGAAAACGGTCCATCATTTTGAAACACCCCTTCATAAACGTTTTAAACGTACATTAAACAGCGCCTAGAACAATAATCCAGAAAACGGCCACAACGATGCCGACAATACTGCCAATGAACACTTCAAATGGGGTATGACCTACGATTTCCTTCATTTCCTCGTCTGAAATCGGACGGCCTTCCATAATAAAACTGGCGAGAATATCATTGATTGCTTTTCCCTGACGTCCTGTTTCCCTGCGAACTCCAGCTGCATCATACATCACAATCGAACCGAAAGCGCAGCAGGCAGCAAACAGTGCTGAATCGGTTCCTTCACGCATAGCGACCATGATGGTCAGTGCCACCACCATCGCAGTATGTGAACTGGGCATCCCGCCTGCGGCAAAAAACCGACTCCAGTCAATCCGTTTTGTTACAATGGCAGTGAAAGGAATTTTCAGGGCCTGTGCAACAAACCAGCCTGTGACTGCGGCCAAAAAACAGCTGTTGGTCAGAACACCTGCGAGCCAGTCCATAGACTCCCCCATTTCTTGATCAGAATCCATATTATTGTACTCTGTGGAGCATCTTCAGTGCAAGGTCTTTAAAGAAATTTCCGCTGGTGCCAAAAATGTGCAGCGCAGAGATGGCCTCATCCGTCGTTCGTTCGAGGTCTGCTTTTGTCCCGTTAACGCCGCGCAGTGCGATCCAGGTCTGTTTTCCCGCCTGATCATCCAGGCCCGTTCTTTTTCCAAGCACAGCTGCATCACCCTCGACATCAAGCAGATCATCCATCATCTGAAACGCAAGACCGAGTTTCTGTCCAAACTGAATCCCCGCTTCGATCTGATCACGGGCGGCGCCTGCAAGTATCAGTCCTGCTTCCATCGGTGCCGTGAGAAGGTCCGCTGTCTTATGCAGGTGAATATACCGCACGGTTTCTTCCGTCACCGGTTTGTTTTCCATCGTGACATCCACCGTCTGGCCACCGACCATCCCTGTGACGCCTGCACGTCTCATCACGCACAGCGCCGCAGCTGCAGCTCTTCCATCCGGATGGAGCACCGCTTCACGAAGCATGATCTCAGATGCTGCCGACAGCAGGCCGTCTCCCGCAAGAATCGCTAGATCTTCGCCAAATGCAACATGGCATGACGGTTTGCCGCGGCGCTCGTCATCATTATCCATTGCAGGAAGATCGTCATGGATCAGCGAATAGGTATGAATCATTTCAAGCGCACAGGCAAAAGGAAGTGCACGCTCCGTCTTGCCGCCGCCCATATCGCAGGCTGCGAGAAGCATTACAGGACGCACCCTCTTGCCCCCTGCTGAAAGCGAGTAGCACATCGGATCAAGGATTCTTTGAGGAATAAACCCGAGACTTTTCAGAGTGTCGGTCAGGTGTTCCTCCACCATTTTCAGATATTCATCATAGGACAGCATAGGATTCCTCCACGTCAGATCAGATGTCACCGTTCTCTACAGGAATAAACCCTTTTTCCACTTCCATCGCAGGAACCTCTTCCGGCTGGCCGGAAGCATCCTTCTGTATCATGGACAGACGCTGCTTGGCGCTGCCAAGCTCTTTCTCAAGGGCCGTCAGCATCTGAACTCCCTGCTCGTATTTTTTCATGGATTCTTCCAGGCCCAGCTTGCCCTCTTCGAGCTGCGCTGCGATGGTTTCAACTTCTGCAAGGCGTTCTTCAAATGTCATCGTTTTTTCCATTCTTTTCCACCTCTGTCTCTGTGCGCTGCACATGTACCAATCCGTCATGAAAATGAAGAGTCATGGACTCAGGGGCTGACACAGCGCTTTGAACAATATGACTTCCGCTTGTGACGAATGCATATCCTCTCTCGAGCACCCCGCTCGGATTCATTGCATGCATTTTGGCCTGCAGTTCCCTGATGCCGGTGTCCATTCGGTGGATGTGCTGAGTGATCGAATTGTGCATGGATACTTTTCTGTCAGCCATCACCCGCTCGAGCGCAATGATCTGCTTTTCCGGAGAGCACAGAACCATGCGCCTGGACAGCTGATCGATTCTTTCCTGTGCTTCCTCCGGGATACGGTGAGATGCATCCGTCAGCTTAGCACGGGCAGCTTCAATATCGAACTGCCGGGTGTTCAGTGTCATATCTGCTGCAGACGCCAGCCGGACTTTCAGCAGTCCGGCTGCATGCTCCAGCCGTTCAATGCGTGCAAACGGTGATGCCTTTTCCATGCGGCTCTGGTTCCGGACCAGTCGCAGATTCGTCTGATCAAGGCGTCCTGCAACAACGCGGTGCAACCGCTCTCTCAAAGCGGTCATCATGGTACGAATGCCTGACAGATCCGGTACGGCAAATTCAGCCGCCTGACTCGGGGTTGCAGCACGGACATCCGCAGCAAAATCAGACAGCGTCGTGTCCGTGTCATGCCCGATTCCTGAAATGACCGGGACAGGTGATGCAGCGATGGCCCTCACCACGCGCTCATCATTAAAGCACCATAAATCTTCCATCGATCCGCCGCCGCGGCCGACAATAATCACATCAACATCCGGAATGGTTCCGGCCACCTGAATGCCCCTGACAATTCCCGGAGCTGCAGCTGCACCCTGAACCGGGACCGGCAGAAGAACAATCGAAACGCCGGGATCCCTGTTCCGGGCAACCCGGCATACGTCGTGAATCACTGCGCCCTGCTGACTTGTGACCATGGCGATTTTTCTGGGCCGTCTGGGCAGCGGACGTTTTCTTTCCGGATCAAAAAGGCCTTCCGCCTTTAATTGTTCCTTCAGCTGAAGAAAGCGAAGATACAGATCAGACTGACCATCCGCCTGCATGGAATCCACAACAAAGGAAACACTTCCACGCGGCTCATAGTAATTGACCGTACCGTGGACAATCACCTGATCACCGTTCTTCGGTGCTTTCATACGAACATTTGAACTTCGCCACGCCGCGCATCGGATGACAACTTCATTGCTGTCTTTGAGTTCAAAATACCAATGGCCGCTGTTCACACTGAATCCCGAGACCTGCCCGCGCACATACAGTCCTGTAAGATGGGCGCTTCTGAGATGCATGGCGACAAGATGATTCAGTTCAGATACGGAGATGATCTGCTTTGGCTTCTCATCTCCGCCCCGTGAACTGGTAACCACATGTTCAAACATTTGCCTTCGCCTCGGCAATATTCAGCGTATTCACCATCAATTCGGCAATCGTCATCGGGCCGCATCCACCGGGAACCGGCGAAAGGAAACCGGCAATCGGTTCAACGCTCTGCCTGTCAACATCCCCGACGACTTTCCCATCCACTCTGGCAATTCCGGCATCGATCACGACTGCTCCCGGTTTCACCATATCCCCTGTGATCAGTCCTGCCTTGCCGACAGCAGACACAAGAATATCAGCTTCTCTTGTATACTTCGCGAGATCAACCGTTCTGGAATGACAAATCGTGACCGTGCAGTTCGCTTCCAGCAGAAGCAGCGCAGCCGGTTTGCCCACAATCGCGCTCCGTCCGATCACAACAGCATGCTTTCCTTCCGTCTTCACGCCAGAAAGCGCAATCAGGTCCATAATGCCAAGCGGTGTGCAGGACCTGATGCCGGGAATGCCATTGACAAGATTTCCTGCATTGACGGGATGGAATCCATCCACATCCTTTTCCGGCGGTATGCACGCCAGTGCAGCCGCCTCATCCAAATGCCGCGGAATCGGCAGCTGAAGAAGCATGCCGTGAACAGACGGATCATCCGCAAGCTTTTTCAATTCTCTTTCGAGCTCTTCCTGCGTCACATCTTCCGGAAGATGGCATGTGACAGAACGAATTCCGCAACGCTCACACGCTTTGTTCTTTGAGCGCACATACACTTTGCTCGCCGGATCTTCCCCAACCAGGATAAACGCAAGACCGGGCTCAATACCCCGGGCTTTGAGAGCATTCACGCGCTGAAGCGTTTCCTCTTCACGCCGTGCAGCAAGCATTTTCCCATCAAGAAGAACTGCTGACATCTCCTTCAACTCCTCCTGTCATATATCGTTTTCTGCCAATCATGGCCGCTCCGACTGCATTATCTCCCGAGTATTCAGGCCTGCCGAAGCAGACATGCAGATCGCTTTTTTTGTGGATCCGGGCAGTCACCATCTGCCGAAACAGTTTCGATGAGGCAACCCCGCCCGCAATCAGCACCTGGGAAATCCCTGTTTCCATTTCGCCCGCAAGAATCATTCTTGCAACGCTTCTGGCAAGGACATCATAAACTTCCAGGGCGATATCCGATCGCTCCATTGTCCCTTCGCGGACCCACTGAAGGACGCGCGTTTCAGCGCCGGAGAGATGGCACGACAGATCCCGGTCGGCCATGGATACCGGAATCCGCGCCTGCGCATGCCCCTGTACCGCCAGCTGTTCGAGCGAAGGGCCCGCAGGAAACGGTAGTCCCATGGCAACACCGCACCGATCCACCAGCTGACCGGCATGCAAATCCAGCGTGCCCCCGAGCAGATTCAGTGTATTCCCCTGCATTGCAAGCAGTTCCGTCGTTCCGCCGGACAGATGGACAGCAAGAAAATCTCCGTCCTCAATGCCGGAATCAATCTGAGCCGCTGCAAGGTGTCCTCTCTGATGTGTGGAAAAAAAGAAGGGGACGCCGAGCATCGCAGCGAGCGCACGCCCATGAGCTTCCCCTACTGTAAAGACCGGCATATATGAGTCTTCTGCATCCCTCGGTCTGGCCGAAGAGCAGACGGCAACAATCCGATGCCCGCTTGTATATTGTCCAAGCTCTTCCATCAATGCCGGCAGCTGCCTGACATGCGTAAATACCGCTTCAGACTGTCTTAAACCGCGCTCTCCCTGCCTCACAGGAAGCAGCTTGCGGCAGGATGCAAGCACATTTCCATCGGTTGTGACGGCGGCACAGCTTGTTGTGTAACAGCTTGTGTCCAGGCCAATGATAATGTTCATTCTGCAGCCTCTTTTTCTCTCAGAAGGCTTCCCAGTACGCCGTTGATAAATCTGCCTGAATCCTCATCAGCATACTGTTTTGCAAGATGCACTGCTTCTGAGATGGCTACGGAGCCGGGCACGTCCCAGCCCTCAGCAAAAAGGATCTCCCATGCTGCCAGGCGGAGAATGGTCAGATCTACGGAACCCATCCGGTCCAGTCTCCAGTTTTTACTGTGTTTCGCAAGCGCCTGGTCAATCTCATCAAGATGCTCCATAACGCCTTCAAAAGCAGCCTGGATGTATGCACGATCTTTCAGCGACGGATCATCCGCATTGACAGACTTTGTGCCTTCGTCACGTAATTCATTGTATACCATCAGCAGAGTATCTTCTCCGCCCTGGCCACCGGACAGACGCTCAAAAATCATCTGCATAGCAGCATTGCGTGCAATTGCTCTTGACATGCTTTCGCTCCGTCTCTTTTATTTCTTGTCGTTCTCTTCGTCTTCGATGGTGATTTCAGAGATTTTCATGGCATCGGAATTGTCACTCGTCAGCTTTGCCTTTTTTGCAGCGCTCGCTGAAACAGTGTTTTCCTTCTCGAAACTCACACCGGTAATATGCACATCGACACGGACAACATGCATTCCGGTCATGCCTTCGATGGTCTTGCGCACATTCTCCTGAACTTCAGCAGCAACCTTCTGAATCGGACGATCGTATTCGACGACGAGGAACAACTCCACAGATACCTCTTCAGGGCTCTGTTCGATGCGAATTCCCTTTGCCGTATTTCCCTTTCTGAGCAGACTGCCGTTCGCATTGCTCAGTCCGGCGATTCCTTCCACTTCATTCACTGCTGTCAGCGTAATAATATTGAGCACTTCCGGAGCATACGTAATGGAGCTCCCCTGCTCCTGCTCTTCCTGAATATTCACAGGCAAATTATCTTTTTTGCTCGCCATAACCGGCACCTCCTGTATACAGCCGGACCTATCCGGTTCATGATCTCATACGAGAACACAATGGAGTATAGCAGAAACACACTCTGATTTCAACACAAGAAATCCATGGTGCAGACCTTGCAAAAGACAAACCGGAGGGCCGATGATTCGGTCCTCCGGCAGATGTCTATGGATCACAATTCCGGCATTCAGGATTCGGATGCCTGATCCGAAACGATGGCAATATGCAGTTCGTCGAGCTGCTTCTGTTCCACCTTTGAAGGTGCGCCCATCATCAGATCCTGTGCATTCTTGTTCATCGGGAACGGAATCACTTCTCTGATCGTTTCGCTTCCGGCAAGCAGCATGACCATACGGTCAACACCAGGAGCAATGCCGGCATGCGGCGGTGCACCATAGCAGAACGCATTATACATGGCCGGGAACTTGGCTTTTACGTCTTCCTCGCCAAGATTGACCATCTTGAAAGCTTCAATCATGATCTCGGGGTCATGATTTCGGACAGCGCCGGAAGAGAGTTCAATGCCGTTGCATACCACGTCATACTGGAACGCAGTAATGGAGAGCGGGTCCACTTCGCCCCTCTGGGCCTTTTTGAGGATTTCCAGACCGCCGTTGGGCATGGAGAAAGGATTGTGGCAGAATTCCAGCTCCCCGGATTCTTCTCCGATTTCATACATCGGGAAGTCCACGATCCAGCAGAAGGCATACTGCTCCTTGTCCATGTGTTCAGGACAGAGAAGACCAAGCTGCTTGATCAGGGCGCCCATGGTTTTCTGCGCAGCGATCTTCTTTCCGGAGGTCAGTCCGACAAACGTGTTGGGTTTCAGACCGAGAGCTGCTACCACCTGATCCTTCTTTTCCTGGAGGAATTTTGCAATTCCGCCGACCAGTTCACCCTTCTCATCCATTCTGAACCAATACGGTTTATTGCCAGCAATCACTTCAACATCGGCACACAGTTTGTCGATCTGTTTGCGCGTGCAGGTCATGTTGCTCACAGGCACAGCTTTGACCGTGTTGCCTTCAAACGGACCAAATCCGATGTCGCCCATCAGTTCTGTGACATCCTGGGCCTTCAGATCGATACGAAGGTCCGGCTTGTCCGTTCCGTAGGTTTCCATGGCTTCCACATAAGGGATTCTCTTGAACGGAGCAGCTGATGCGCGATTGTATGTTCCGTACTTGGCGAAGACGGGCGGCAGAACGTCCTCAATCACGGAGAAGACGTCTTCCTGGGAGGCAAACGCCATTTCCATATCCAGCTGATAGAACTCACCCGGGCTTCTGTCACCGCGCGCGTCTTCGTCGCGGAAGCAGGGAGCAATCTGGAAATACCGGTCGAATCCGGAGGTCATGAGCAGCTGCTTAAACTGCTGAGGAGCCTGAGGCAGTGCATAGAACTCTCCGGGGTGCTTTCTGGCAGGAACGAGATAGTCTCTGGCACCTTCAGGTGAGGAAGCGGTCAGAATCGGAGTCGTGATCTCAAGGAATCCATGCTCCATCATGGCCTTTCTCAGTTCAGCCACCACATTGCACCGCATGATGATGTTTTTCTTCACATCAGGATTGCGCAGATCGAGATAGCGGTACTTCAGACGGATCGATTCATCCGCATCCTTTGAGCGGTTGATCTGGAAGGGCAGTTCATTGTAACGGCAGCGGCCGAGAATCTCGATGGATTCAGGAACAACCTCGATGTCACCGGTGGGCAGGTTCGGGTTTTTGCTTGTGCGTTCACGCACAGTGCCCCAGACGGAAATCGTGGACTCTTTGTTGATGCCCCTGATGATCTGCATCATCTCTTCCGTCTCAATGACGAGCTGTGTCGTTCCGTAAAAATCGCGGAGAATGACAAAAGCGAGGGAGCCGCCGACTTCGCGGACATTTTCCATCCAGCCCGAAAGCTGAACCCGCTTACCGACATCGCTCAGGCGAAGTTCTGAACAGGTATGGGTACGGTTTTGCATGGTGTATTCCATCCTCTCGATGTATATTTGATCTTTCAACGCAGTTAGCGTCATTTCAGCATGTTTCTGATTGTTTCAGCAGCTTCTGCTACAGGAACCGTTACTTCTTCGCGGGAAGTCATATTGCGCAGTTTGACGGTGCCGCTGGCCGCTTCCTCATCACCGATGGTGGCCGTGACAGGGCTTCCGGTTTTATTGGCATATTTAAACTGGGCTTTCAGGCTGCGGCTGCAATGATCCATGTCCGCTTTCAGCCCGGCTTCACGGAGGGACTGAACCAGTCGGAAGGCATCCAGACGATGCTCACCCATATAGGTCACAAACACATCATACAGCTCAGGCTTTGGAATGACGACGCCCTCACCGTCGAGCAGGACAAGTACACGTTCAAGACCCATGCCGAATCCAACAGCAGGGATATCCGGACCGCCGAGCTGCTCAACGAGATGATCATATCGTCCGCCGCCGCAGACGGTAAGGTTGCCGTTTTCCGTCTTCGTGATCAGTTCAAACACGGTTTTGGTATAGTAATCCAGTCCGCGGACAATCTTGTGGTTGACCTGATACGGAATATTCATGGCCTGCAGACAGGACTGCAGTTCCACAAAATGTTCACGGCATTCATCACACAGATAATCGAGAAGAATCGGAGCCTGTACAACAACGGCCTGGCATTTTGCCTGTTTGCAGTCAAGAACGCGCAGCGGATTTCTTTCATAGCGGTTTTTGCAGTCTTCGCAAAGGTCATCGAGATGCTCTCTCAGATAAGCACGAAGCGCATCATTATACTTAGGACGGCAGTTGGGGCATCCGATAGAATTGATGTTCACGGACAGATTGCTGACTCCCAGACCGCTGAGCAGCCGGTAAGCCAGAAGAATCAGCTCCGCATCTGCTGTGGCATCCTTTGCTCCAAAGCATTCCATGCCGAACTGATGATGTTCTCTGAGTCTTCCCGCCTGGGGCGCCTCATATCTGAAAATCGGCGCAGACAGATAATACATCTTACACGGCAGGGGTTCGGCATAAAGATTGCTCTCAAGAAATGCACGCACTGCACCTGCAGTGCCTTCCGGTTTGAGCGTAATGGACCGGTCGCCTTTATCCTTGAAAGTATACATTTCCTTCTGAACGATGTCCGTCGTGTCTCCAACACCTCTGGCGAACAGTTCAGTATGTTCAAAAACAGGGGTCCTTACTTCTCTGAAGCCGGCCTCCGCAGCAGCAGTACGCATTCTGGCTTCCAGATACTGCCACCGATAGCTCTCTGTAGGCAGTACGTCTCTTGTTCCTCTTGGTGCCTGTGTGAGCATGCTTTTCCTCCTTTATGCCATCACGTTCGTAAAAAAAGCCCATGCAGAACCCTGCATGGGGCGATGACTCGCTGTGCCACCCTTGCTTCACGGACCGCAGTCCGTCTCACAGCCTTTATCGCAGGCATGCGTCCGGTTCTCACCGGATGGCTCCGGGTTGTCCCCGTAACAGCATTCATCGGAAGCTTTCAGCCAACGACTTCCTCTCTGAAAGATGATGCATTGCACGTTCTTCCCATCCAAGCCATGTATCGGCGCGTATTGTATCAGCTTTTCTGCGCTCTGTCAAACAAGGGAAACACCTGATTTCTGTCAATCCGGAACAGCCGTTCCGCCTACGCCGTCAGTAATGCTCATATAAAGAAGGAACCTTCAGAATGCATTCCACAGACCGCATGTTGTATGTGCCGGCTTCCCCCCCTGGTGCTTTGAATAGGCAATGAAAAAAACGGAACCATGTGCAGCGTTTTGCTGCGCGGTTCCGTTTTTCAAACACGTCGGCTTCGCTTGACCGCAGCCGGTTTTTACCAGGAATAATTCATCGCTGTTGCAACACAGTTCTGGTGAGTTGCATCCACTTTCTTTGTCCCGTGGGTTTTGCTGCCATAAAAATGGATGCAGAAATGTCCGCTGAACTTATTGTCAGAGATCGTCGACGTGCCATGAGGCATCCCGTTCATGGAGGCGGCATATACCCTTCCATTATATTTCACCAGAATTGGACGTCTCTTCCAGGTCCAGCCACCATAAATGGATTTAAGGACCGCTGTGTCACTTTTCGTCAGCGGTTCAGCATCCAGGTGGTTGGCACCAGACCAGCGCTTGCATTTAAACGTCTTTCCCGTCTTGCAATCCTTTACAGTAAAGGTTGCACCCTTGGGAATTCTGTCTACTCCGTTCTTGAACCAGTTGAGACGCTCTGTTGAAGGCGAGGAGTTTGATGCATTGCTGTTGGTCTTGGCAGCGGAAGCCTTTTCACCGAACATCGCAGCGATGGTCGCACTGTCCGCATTGCCTGTCTGCTTGAGACCCTTTGCTTTCTGAAGCTTTTTTACAGCACTTTTGGTGCCCGGACCATAATCTCCGTCAACCGACCCGGTATAATATCCATACACCGCCAGGCATTTCTGCAGTTTTTTGACATTATTCCCTGACGCTCCGTATTCACAGGCTGAAGGCTTTCCTATTTTCTTCAGTTGTGCAAGGATGGTCGACTGTGAGGAGTTCGTACTTGTATTGGATGTTTTCGAATTATTATTGGAAGCAGCAGCCTTGCCCTTTGTAATGAATTTCTTCATTACAAAACCGGTGTATTTGCCATAAGTCACCTTATACCAGTCACCGGTAGTGCTGAGAATGGTCACTTCATCACCTTTTTGAAGGGTTTGCAACGACTTGGAATCTTTACTCGCCTTGGATCGAAGATTGAGTGAAGAGCAGTTGACGGTGCCAACCGATGAGGCGAAGGCCATGACCGGAATCATGACTAGCAGAACCAGCAGTGTCAGCAGCCGGCTGATCATTTGCCGGCCAGGTTTGAATACCATTTTCATTTCACTCCCCTTTAGAAGAGAGGGCATCATTGCTCATACTTCTTAAATGGTTTCATGACATACTCTAACGATTTATAAGTCAAATGTCAATGGTTTTGTTTCGATTTTTGTAAATTTTATGTCACAACTGACATATTTTGATATTCTGCAGGTTCGAAGATTCCGTTCTCCGTTCTGAATATCCAATTCACTTCATTTTTCAGGAAAAGCCCTTGACACAGAGATTTTGTCATGATAATATATGCTCCGGTTTGGAAGAAACCATGCCGTAGACAGCCGGTATCCGCAAGGATTTAATGGAGTGTGCTCCGCCTGCCGAGGCGTAACGTGGAGAATGAATGCTCCCCTTGCGCCTACGCAAGGGTTTTCTTTTTACACAGACCCAGTCAGGAGGTGTATTGGAAATGAGCAAGAACCGTGAAATCAAAGAACAGGTAGTTGCTGACATCATTGAGAAGTTCAAGGCAGCTCAGTCTGTGACTTTCGTCAGCTACACCGGACTTACCGTGGAGCAGGTCACCAATCTGCGCAAGCAGTGCCGTGAGAGCGATGTCGCCTATTGTGTTCTGAAGAATCGTCTGGTCAAGCGTGCTCTCGATGAACTGAAAATCGAAGGTGCAGATGATCTTCTCAACGGACCTAACGCCTTTGTGTTCAGCATGAAGGATGCTGTGGCCGGTCCCAAGATCGTAAGCGAGTTCATCGAAAAGAACAAGCTGACCTCTCTGAAACTCACAGGTGGTATCCTGGAAGGCAAGTTCGAGGATGTCTCCACGATGGAAAAGCTGGCAAAGATGCCCAGCCGCGAAGTGCTTCTCGCACGACTCGTTGGCAGCATGTCTGCAACCATCGGCAATTTCGTGCGTGTCGTCGAAGCGGTACGCAAAAAGATGGCCGGCGAGGAATAATCGCCGCTTAAAACTGGCTTCTTAGCCACACATTATTTTGAACATTCACCTTAAGGAGGCTGAATATCATGACTCATGAAGAGATCATCGCTGCTGTCGAATCTATGACAGTGCTCGAACTGGCCGATCTTGTGAAGGCCATGGAAGAAAAGTTTGGCGTTTCTGCTGCTGCCCCTGTGGCTGTGGTTGCCGGTGGTGCCGGTGCTGCTGCTCCTGCTGAAGAAGAAAAGACCGAATTCGACGTCGTTCTGAAGGAAGCTGGAAGCGAAAAGATCAAGGTTATCAAGGTTGTCCGCGAAGTCGTCGAAGGCCTGGGCCTGAAGGAAGCCAAGGAAATGGTCGAAGCTGCTCCTAAGACCATCAAGGAAGGCGTTTCCAAGGAAGAAGCCGAGAAGATCGTCGAGAAGTTCAAGGCTGCTGGCGCTACCTGCGAAATCAAGTAAGTCATTTTTACAGGACACCTTCGGGTGTCCTTTTTTTGTTGCTTGCCCAGCTTTCCATCCTCTGTTATAATTTCCGGGTAATTCAAGGAAGGGGTGGCAGCATTGAAGCATTGGTTTCTCATTCTGTGTCTGGGGCTTCTTTTTCCG
Organism: Christensenella sp. UBA2853; assembly: GCA_002350845.1. Classification (GTDB taxonomy): domain Bacteria; phylum Bacillota; class Clostridia; order Christensenellales; family Aristaeellaceae; genus UBA2943. The sequence goes on along the minus strand of DEFL01000039.1, from coordinate 40,760 downwards.
GTCATTGTCCATGCTGACACTCGCATTGACCCTTCACTCCCGGTTCCCGATGAAGTCAGCCGCCTGATTGAGACAGCCAGAAACGAGCTTGGGTATACTGAAGGTGCCCATGGTTACTCAAAGTATGGTGAATGGGCTGGTGATCCCTATGCACAGTGGTGTGCCGAGTTTTTGTGCTGGTGCGTGAACAGCGTTGATGAACAGTACGGAACGGAAATGCTCGGTCATCTCTACCCTCTTTATTCCGGTTCAAACGGCGGGAAAAACTGGTTTGTCGAGCATGGCCGATATATTGTACGCTGGGGAAATCTCGAAGGATGGGGATATCAGTGGCTGAAAGGTGAAGATTCTTTCCTGACGACCGGATCTTATATCCCCCAGCCCGGTGACTGGGTCTTCTTCACATGGACTAGTGATCTGAATACCGATCATGTTGCCATGGTTGAATACTGCACGCGCAGTGACAGCGGTGCGGTCACAATCCACGTGATCGAAGGCAACACACCGAGTTCTGTCAAGCGCACGGAGTATGATCTTACCTATGGACGGATTCTTGGATTTGGGACCGTTCACGATATGGCAGACTGGACCATGCGTGCCGGCAATTCCGGCGAAAAAGTCCGTCAGCTCCAGGCAAAACTCGTAAAAACCGGTTATCTCACCGACGACATGATTGACGGGCGCTTCGGTCCGACAACACAGAACGCTGTTGTCAGATTCCAGACGGACCATCATCTGAATGCCAACGGGATTGCCAACATTACCACGCAGAAAGCACTCGATACCCAGTATTGGTCAGTGGTCAATCAGGATCCGGAAACCTGGAGAGTGGTTGACACAGATTCAGAAGACTTTTTTGACCTGGATGCGCTGTTCACCTTTGAAGAAAGCACCGATGAGGAGGAAATCACCTGGGATTCCTCTCCTTCTCCTGAGCCAGACAGCGCTGAAAATGAAATCATGGATGATATTCAATTCGAAATCCAGGATGACACGCCGGAATGGGTAGAATTCGATAATTAGAAAGGACTCTATTATGCAGGACCAGATTCTCGTCTTTGGTCATAAAAATCCCGATGCTGATGCCATTGTCTCAGCCATGGCCTATGCCTCTCTGATGAATTCCCTGGGCAATGGTTCTTATCTTGCCTGCCGTCTTGGACATATCAATGACCAGACAGATTTTCTTCTCAGGCGTTTTGAACTGGACCCGCCTGTCTATCTGCACTCGGTCAGGACACAGATCAGTGATATTGAATTTGATCATCCGCCTGTACTCTATCGTCAGGTCCCAGTCAGCCATGCATGGGAAGTGCTTCATCAAAATGGTGTCACAGGTTCTGCCATTCCGATCGCCAACGAGGACGGGACGCTTTTCGGGATGCTCACGGCCGGTGCCATCGCCGAACATGACATGGATTCCATCGATCTCCCCTGCGCCAAAGATGTGCCGATCTTTAACCTTTTATCCGCACTTGAGGGTCGGATCATCAATGACAGCAGCGATTTCTTTGAAAGCATCTCAGGCAACGTTGTCATTGCTCTGCCGCAGCCCAATCCGCTTCCCCTGAGAGAAGGCTCGGTTGTGATCTGCGGCCAGCAGGAAGATGTTGTTCAGCAGGCGCTGGAAGCAAAAGCGAGCTGCATCATTCTGTGTCAGACGGATCTTGCCGAAAAATACAGCGGCATTCATTCCGATACCTGTGTCATCGCCTCCCCGTGTGACGCTTACCGTGCCGTCCGGATGCTCTATCAGGCAAATCCGGTGGAACGGATCGCCCAGCATTCCGACCTTGTATCCTTCCATCTGGATGACTACCTTGACGATGTCCGTGATAAAGTGCTTGAAAGCCGCTACCGTTCTTATCCTGTCCTCGACGAAAACGGCAAACCGGTCGGAACCCTGTCCAGATATCATTTGCTGAGGCCTCGTGTCAAACGGGTTGTCCTTGTCGATCATAACGAAAAAAGTCAGAGTGTTGCGGGACTCGAGCAGGCCCAGATTATTGCCATTCTTGACCATCACCGTCTTGGGGATGTGCAGACGGGGTATCCCACCTTCATGCGCAATGAACCGATCGGGTCGACAACCAGCATCGTTGCCCTCATGTATCAGGAGCATGGTCTCATGCCTGGCCCGAAGCTTGCGGGACTGATGGCCGGTGCCATTCTTTCGGATACCGTCATCTTCAAGTCACCGACCTGTACCGAAAAAGACCGGCGGCTCGCGGAACGCCTTGCGCGTATCGCCGGGATTGACCTGGAATCCCTCGGCCGCGAGATGTTCTCGCTGGGTGGCTCCGCTGATAAGCCTGTTTCTGAGCAGCTCAAGAGCGATTTCAAGGAATTCCGTCTCGGGAATCATATGCTGGGGATCGGCCAGATCACAACCATTGACATTTCTTCCCGTCTATCCCGTATGGATGAATATCTTGCCGCCATGGAATCTATGCGCAAGGAGCACGCTTATGATATGGTGATCCTCATGCTCACCGATGTCCTGCGCGAAGGCACGGAACTGATTTATACCAATGGACAGGACTCGATCCGTCAGGCTTTCGGCATTGATTCAGCCGAAGAACATCATGTGTTCCTGGATCATGTCGTTTCCCGCAAAAAGCAAATCGTCCCTGCGCTTTCAGCACTTTGGGGTTAATGGAGGCACTTATATGTTCAAACGTATTCTGGCTGTTCTGCTTCTCGTCATGTTCATTCCGGTCTGCAGTCTGGGAGAAGCATTCAATTACCGCCTTTCCTTTTCCTCTGCGGATGCTCATGAAGGCAGCGTGCTTGCCGGCATGCTTGACTTCCTGAAAATGCTGGAAATCTCCGGGTCATTTCACAGGAACGACGATCGCTCCAAAGGCTTTGAAATGACGGCATCCATGATCCTTGATGGAGACGAATCCACCCGCATGGATTTTTCCCTTTGGGGACTCGAAGCTCTTTTTCATATCCAGAGCCCGGTATTCAACAATGAGAATATTGTGATCAATGTGCCCGCCATGCTGGAATACGGCATGAAAATCTATAACCATCTTGACATCCCGCTCCAGCGCTTCTGTATTCTGTATCCGTACGCATCCTGCGATGCGTTTCTCCCGGCCTGGTGGGCTGTCGAAGAGACCATGATGCCTGAAGATGAGAGCCTGAATGAGTGGACCGTTTCTTCCGAAAAACTGGAAGAACTCGGCTCCACACTTGCGAACATGCTCTATGATGAGCGCGGCGTCCGCATCTGGCTTGACACCATAGCCAGTTTCAATGCTGCCGGTGAGGAGCTCCAGGAAGTCTGGATGAATATTCCCGAGTGGATCGCCAGTGAAGTTCAGGAGATCACCGTAACCAAAACAGAAACCAGCGAAGTCTGGAAAACAGCAAACCATACCATTTTCTCTTCTGTGTCTCATCCCGACGGCTCCTATGAACTGCATGTCCTCCTTCCGGGATTTGTCTTTGGCGAGGATGCCTCCTACGATTATGTCAGAACCCTGCACGGAGACACCTATGATGTAGACCTGGCCGTGGTTTTCGGTACAGACGAACATCCGTTTATCCAGGGAACATTCACTTCCCGTTCCATCCCTGCGAACTGGCCTGCTTCTGCACCATTCCATGGAGAGCTTGATTTTCATGGTCCTCTTCTTTATGGTCTGAGTTTCATTCAGAAAAATCAGGCCGGTTTCCTGGAATCTGTACAACTCACTGATGCTCTGCATGCCGAGTTTTCCGGGGATGGAAACCACATTTCCCTGATGAGCGGGGACGATGCCCTGATCACTGCGCATGTAGCTGCAGAACGCTTTACCCCGGAATCAGAAGTCTATCACCGTCTGACAGAGTGGGGCGGTTTGAACTTCTTTTCCCTTCATGACAGTACGCTGAGCGATTTTATGGATTCGGCCAAAGACTCCATTGTGGAAGCCGCGCTCCCGCTGGTCATTCATGCGCCTGTATCCACGGTTGTTTCCCTGATGGATGTTCTGCAGGAAGCCGGCATTCTCGATATTCTCGCCTATGGCCTGGATATCAGCTCTGAGGGCGAAGAAGAATGGGAGGAAGAAGAATCATCTGAAGAAAGTGAAGAGTTCGGAGAATATGAAGAAGAGGCAGCGGACGAAGCTGCTGAGTAACAGCATTCTTTCCTTCAGGATGCATCATCCCAGCTGATGGCATGTGTCCTTTAAACGGTCCGACATCCGATCCATTCAACAGCAGCCGCCTTCCCCGCTCGGGGACAGGCGGCTGCTGTTTGCATCTTCCTTTGTGGTTCTCATAATTCAATCGCTTGCTATTGACTTTTCCTTTTTGCTGCATATACTCATTCTATATTCATGGAAGGAGGTTTTTTTGAAATGGATACCTCGCCCAGTTTTGGGCAGTTAATCAAATGTATACATCACTGTCTCGTCGCAGAAGCATCCCGTCACTTCAGTGACATTGACCTGACTCCGACGCAGGCACATATCCTGATTGTTGTCCATCGGGCCCAAAATGAGACTGCCCGCATGAAAGAACTTGAGCGTGACTTTCACTGCGCACAGTCGACGATGGCCGGGCTGATTCAGCGCCTTGAAAAGAAAAAGCTGCTCACCTCTTTTACACTTGACGACGACCGCCGCATCAAATGCGTGCGGCTCACCGACGAAGGCAGAGCGCTCTGCGACCGCTCCAAAGCGTCGATTGAATCCGCTGAAAAAACGATGCTCTCCAGCCTCAGCGAAACCGAAAAAGCACAGGCCTATTCCCTTCTGCAGAAAATGTACGACTCCTTTTCCCCAACCTCCACATGAACTGATTCTTCAACGAAAGGACTGACAACCCTTGGTAAAAAAACTCCTGAGCTTCATCAAGCAATACAGGAAAGCAACCATACTGACGCCTCTGAGCATGATCGGTGAGGTGTTTATGGAAACCCTGATTCCATACATCATGGCCGCCCTGATTGATCACGGCATCAACCAGTCCAGCATGCCGGATATCTACAAATACGGCCTTCTCATGCTCCTGGCGGCTTCACTGAGTCTTCTTTTCGGTATCATGGGCGGCATGTTCGGCGCACAGGCTTCTACAGGATTTGCAGCCAATCTGCGCTCCGCCATGTATGAGCATATTCAGACCTTTTCCTTCGCAAACATTGACAAGTTCTCAACTGCAGGTCTTGTCACCCGAATGACGACAGACGTCACCAATGTGCAGAATGCTTTTCAGATGACCCTGCGCATTGCTGTCCGCGCTCCCCTGACATTTCTCTGTTCCATTGTCATGTGTTTTTCCATCAACACACGCCTTTCCCTGATTTTTCTGATTGCCGTTGTTTTCCTGGCCATTTTCCTCGGCATCGTTGTCAATGTTGCAAAGAAGCGCTTCTCCGCCGTGTTTGAAAAGTATGATGCGCTGAATTCCTCTGTTCAGGAAAATGTATCCGCCATTCGCGTCGTGAAGGCATTCGTCCGTGAGGATTATGAGACGGACAAGTTCAATAAAGCCGTCACCAATCTGTACAATATGTTCCTGCGCGCCGAAAAAGTGGTGGTCCTGAACTCACCGGTCATGATGCTCACTGTTTATACCTGCATTATTGCCCTCTCCTGGCTCGGTGCAAAATATATCGTGATGCCGCCGTCTCTCGAACTGACACTGACAACCGGACAGCTCACCAGCCTGTTCTCCTATGTCATGAGCGTGCTCATGTCCCTGATGATGCTTTCCATGATTTTTGTCATGCTGACCATGTCACTCGCCAGCGGACGCCGAATCTGTGAAGTTCTCGATGAAGTTCCTTCCATTCAGAACTGCGATGCTCCTGTCTTTGAGATCAAAGACGGATCGATTGACTTCGATCATGTCAATTTCTCCTATCAGACAAGCGGCTCCGGTGAATATACGCTGAAAGATATTGATCTGCATATCAAATCCGGCGAAACCATCGGCATTATCGGCGGAACCGGCTGCGGCAAAACCACGCTGGTCTCCCTGATCTCCCGTCTGTATGACGTCACCGAAGGCGCTGTCAAAGTCAGCGGAATTGATGTGCGTCAGTATGATATCGAAACGCTTCGAAATGCAGTGTCTGTCGTCCTTCAGAAGAACGTTCTGTTTTCGGGCACGATTCTTGATAATCTTCGCTGGGGCAAAGAAGATGCAACACTGGAAGAATGCAAGAATGCCTGCCGGCTTGCCTGTGCCGATGAATTTATCGACCGGTTCCCGGATGGATACGACACACGCATCGAACAGGGCGGAAACAATGTTTCCGGTGGTCAGAAACAGCGTCTGTGCATTGCCAGAGCTTTGCTGAAATCACCCAAGGTCCTGATTCTCGACGATTCCACCAGTGCCTGCGATACTGCCACCGATGCAAAAATCCGCAAGGCATTCCGTGAGGATATTCCCGACACCACAAAGCTGATCATCGCGCAGCGCATTGCCTCGGTCATGGATGCCGATCGAATTGTTGTCATGGATAACGGTTCCGTTGTCGACGTCGGAACGCATGATGAACTGATGAACTGCTCGCCGATTTACCGCGAAATCTACGAAACCCAGATGCAGGGCGGCGGAGACTTTGATAAGCCTGAACAGATTGGGGGTGACGCTGTATGAACCGTGGTCCAAGAGTACGTAAATCCGGCAAGGAAATGATGCTTGACATGCAGAAGCAGAAGGGTACGCTTCGCCGTGTCATGAAAATCGTCATGAGCAAATATGCCGTTCAGTTTATCATCGTGATTCTGTGCATCGGCATCGCGACATACTGCACACTGCAGGGCACGCTGTTTATGCAGCAGCTGATTGATGCCTATATTATGCCCATGCTTTCAAAGCAGATCGATACAAACACCGGATTCAGCGCCCTGGCTTCTGCCCTCACCCGTCTCGCAGTGATTCTGGCGATCGGCATTGCAGCATCCTACACATACAACCGCATCATGATTTATGTTTCCCAGGGCTCCCTTCTTGATATCCGCAAGCAGATTTTTACCACAATGGAAAAGCTGCCGATCTCCTATTTTGATACCCATGCCCACGGTGATATCATGTCAGTGTATACCAACGACGTGGATACGCTCCGTCAGCTGATCGGTCAGTCGATTCCCTCCTTTGTCGATTCCCTGATTACAGTCGTCATGACCTTTGTGAGCATGATCATGCTCTCCTGGCAGATGACGATTCTGTCCATCGTCCTGATGTCCCTCACGCTTGTGGCCAGCGCAAAGCTTGCCGGTCGGGCGGGTAAATTCTTCGGACAGCAGCAGAAGAATCTCGGTGCCGTCAACGGCTATATTGAAGAAATGATGGAAGGCCAGAAAGTCGTCAAGGTCTTCTGCCATGAAGAAAAGAGTTTCACTGCTTTCTCTGGTCTGAATGAAACACTCCGCTCTGCCGCCTCTCAGGCCAACTCCTTCACCAATATCATTGGACCTGTCAACAACAATCTCGGCCATCTGAGCTATGTGGTCTGTGCCGTGATCGGCGCCCTGTTTGCCATCAATGGCGTGACTGCTCTCTCCCTGGGCACGCTGGTGACCTTCTTAACCCTGAACCGGAATTTCTCCCGCCCCATTTCTCAGATTTCCCAGCAGATGAATTCCATCGTCATGGCCATGGCAGGTGCAGGCCGTATCTTCGCGCTGATGGATGAGGCCCCCGAAAAAGATGATGGATATGTCGAACTTGTCGATGCCAAAATCGGGGCCGACGGAAACATCACTGAATCGGAAACACGCACCGGCATCTGGGCATGGCGTCATCCGCATCAGGAAGACGGAAGCGTCACCTACCGCAGACTGGCTGGCGGCGTAACATTTGATCATGTGGATTTCGGGTATGTACCTGATAAAACCGTTCTCCACGACATTACCATGTATGCTCAGCCCGGACAGAAGATTGCATTTGTCGGCGGAACCGGTGCGGGCAAGACAACCATTACCAATCTGATCAACCGTTTCTATGACATCCAAGACGGAAAGATCCGCTATGATGAGATCAATATCAACAAGATCCGCAAGAGTGATCTGAGAAGATCCCTGGGCATGGTTCTTCAGGATACCAATCTTTTCACCGGAACCGTCATGGAAAATATCCGCTACGGAAGACTGGATGCTACCGATGCCCAGTGCATCAATGCTGCACGGCTAGCCAACGCAGACGGCTTTATCCGTCGTCTGCCTGACGGGTACCAGACCATGCTCACAGGCAATGGCGCAAACCTTTCCCAGGGACAGCGTCAGCTCCTCGCCATCGCCAGAGCAGCTGTTGCCGATCCGCCCTGCCTGATCCTTGACGAAGCGACATCCTCAATCGATACCAGAACCGAAGCGCTTGTTCAGAGCGGTATGGATGCGCTGATGAAGGGCCGTACGACGTTTGTCATCGCACATCGTCTCTCCACGGTCCGCAATGCAGACTGCATCATGGTCCTTGAACAGGGACGCATTATTGAACGCGGCACGCACGACCAGCTGATTGAAGCAAAAGGCAAATACTATCAGCTGTATACCGGGAATGCCATTCAGGAATCATAAAAGGAGGCGGCCGGCATGTTCTTCCATTTTAAAAAAAGTCCTGCCAAAGAGGTGCCGGAAGGCCTGGAACCGGTTCTTCTCGTTTCCATCTGCACCGGCGAAACTACGGCAGGCTTTCGCGATAAGCAGACCGGGAAATTCACCGGCATTACTTTGATTCAAAACAAATCCGATCTGGAGGAGTTCAAATCACTCTACGGCATTCACGGTGAAATTCCAAAAATCTATTGAAAAAAGAGAGGAAGAAGCGCGCTTCTTCCTCTCTCATTTTTTACTTCAGATTCAGATGATCAAACCGGCGAACAGCTTCTTCCGTGGCCTCAAGTGTATTGAATGCTGTCAAACGGAAATAGCCTTCACCGCTCGGTCCGAATCCAGCGCCGGGTGTGCCAACCACATGGCACTGATCCAGCAGCCGGTCAAAGAATGTCCAGCTGTCCATTCCGCCGGGAACCTTCATCCAGATATAGGGAGAATTGACACCGCCATAGACTTCAATTCCCCGGGCAATTAATCCATCATGAATCACACGGGCATTCTGCAGATATCCCTTGATGACGGCCTCCACCTGGGCTTTCCCTTCAGGTGTATAGATCGCTGCTGCAGCACGCTGAACAGGATAACTGACTCCATTGAATTTGGTGGACATGCGCCGCTTCCACATCGCATTCAGTTCCACCGATTCTCCGTTTCCATTCTGGCCCTTCACTCTGTGCGGCACAATCATATAGGCGCAACGGGTACCCGTGAACCCGGCCGTTTTGGAATAGCTGCAGCACTCGATGGCGACATCCAGAGCGCCTTCCACTTCATAAATCGAATGAGGGATACCCGGTTCCGTGATAAATGCCTTATAGGCGGAGTCATAGATAATCAGGGTATCATTTGCCTTTGCCCAGTCAACAAAGACTTTCAGCTGCGCCTTTGTCAATACTGTGCCCGTCGGATTATTCGGATAGCACAGGTACAGGACATCAACATGCTCTTTGGGAAGCTCAGGCACAAAGCCATTTTCCGCGTTGCAGGGTAGATAGACCAGACGGTTCCATTTGCCGTCAATATATTCCCCAGCTCGGCCGGCCATGGCATTGGAATCAACATAAACCGGATAGACAGGGTCGGTGACAGCAATCACAGCATCGGCGGAAAACAGTTCCTGAATATTTCCAACATCGCATTTTGCCCCATCGGAAATAAAGACTTCATCATAATCCAGTTCGACGCCGTAAGGGGCATAGTCGTGCTCACGAATGGCATTGACCAGGAAATCATACCCATAATCAGGGCCGTACCCGCGGAATGTTTCCTTCTTCCCCATCTCATCGACTGCGGCATGCATGGCCTCGATGACAGCCGGCACAAGAGGCTGCGTCACATCGCCAATCCCGAGTTTGATGATGTCTGCGTCAGGATGCTGCTTCTGATACAGTTTCAGTCTTCTTGCAATCTCGGCAAACAGATAGGATCCAGGAAGTTTTCCGTATTCGTCATTAATGCGCATTCTTCTGCTCCTTTATTCGTCATCCGGCCAGACGCCGTCGCATACAAATTCCGCAGGGCCTTCCTGCAGAACATGGCCATCTTCACGCCATTCAATCCTCAGATCTCCGCCGCGAAGATGAACAACATTGCTACGGGGACTCATACCATGGATCGCCGCAGCCACCAGTGCTGCACACGCGCCTGTCCCGCAGGCCATGGTTTCCCCGCTCCCGCGCTCCCATACCCGAAGCCGCAGTGACCCATCCGGACAGATACTGACAAATTCCGTATTGACACCTTCCGGATAGACACTGTTGTGCTCAAAGGAAGGGCCGATCTCTGAAAGCTCAAGCGCATCAGGATCTTCAACAAACGTCACGCAGTGCGGATTCCCCATGGAAAGGCTGGTTACCGGCCATGTCACCCCGTTCACCAGGACCCTGTCCTCGTTAGGGTTGCTCAGCGTGGTCGGGATCTCCTCCGCAGTGAAGATGGGCTCACCCATATCCACCACTGCAGACTGTACCTTTCCTTCCACAACATTCAGGGAGATGGTTCGTATCCCGCTTCCGGTCTCGAGGGTAAATGTTGTCCGGTCTGTCAGACCGCGTTCATAGGCATACCTGCCGATGCATCGGCATGCATTGCCGCACATCTTGCCTTCGGAGCCGTCTGCATTGAACATCTGCATCCTCAGATCCGCTTTATCGGACGGTCCAATGAGGACAAGTCCATCGGATCCGATTCCGAAATGCCGGTCAGAAATATGCCTGGACAAATCAGAAGGATGAGCGACATGCTCCATGAACAGATTCACGTAGATATAATCATTGCCGATTCCCTGCATCTTGGTAAACTGCATGCGCATCCCTCCTCTCTGTGCAAACGGAGTATATCAGGTTTTCAGGATTTCAGGCGTAAAAAACAATGAAAACACAAAAGAGCTGCGTCGCAAGCAGCTCTTTTGCATGCCCTGGCAGCCAATGCCACGGAATGCATTCTGTTAAGACCATTCAGCTTCCACTGGGATCGCTTCCGGATACTCTTCAATCCGCTCGGGCGCTTTCACGTCCCCAAGCTGAGAGCGCAGAGACTGGAGTCTCCTGATCCGCTGTCTGACCCGGACCTGCTGAAGTGATTTTGATTTGTACTTGTCAAACAGTGCACGTACACCCATGGTCGCAGGGATCGCTGCCCAAAAGCCAGCAGCTGCGGTCACAGCTGCACCGACTCCAATCGCTGCGCCTGTTTTAATCATACGGCTTGCCGCATCCCTGGTCCCGTTTTTGGCGGGCTTACGCCCCAGAATGATTTTGGTGCCTTCCGTTGCGGCAATGATGACAAAAGGAAGTGCTGAACACATGGCGGAGGTGAGTTCACCCATCAGGCCGACTTCCTCAAGGAGTCCGGCATCCACACAGATCTCATCCATATAGGTCAATCCGGTGGCCAGTGTGTCCACCACGGTTTCCTTCTGCCGTTTTTTATAGGACTGCACAATCTCCTCATATGTCTTCATCTTCATCACCCCTCAGTTATTGAAACAGGTTCAGAATGGTGACAAGCACCCATGCCCCTGCAATGATGGATGCCAGCACAATCAACTGCGGCATGAAGCCGTCCGGCATCTTCCATTTTCCAATATGAAGTTCTTTCTTTTTTCCGTTCTTTTCCAGCGCATCCATTCTTCGTCCCAGATCCGTCAGACGCCTGTCCATTTCTTTCTGGTTTTCATCCAGCGTTCGTTCCAGCATGTCCAGTGCATCCTGCAGATTCTGGCGATTGCTCTCTGATTCACGGCGGACATCTTCAACGTTTTTGCGCAGCTGGCTCTGGTCGTCGCAAAGGCCCTCTGCCACCAGTGTCATCTCGGAGGTAAACGCTTCCACCAGCTGCTGTGTATCATCTCCACGAACAGCGTGGAGGGCCTGCGTCAGGAGCTGCTTCGGCTTTGCAAGTACAGAATGATCATTCTTCTGTTCCATTTCATCACACCTCCTGCGCAAAGTATAGCACGAAAACACGGAAAACAGCTTTTTCTCAACAAATTCTCATTTTTGCGTTTTCTGTGCGGTTGCTTTTCCGTTTGATGCATGTTATATTGAATTCACGCAAAGAAATGGAGTTTCCCTTTCGGTATACAGAGCAGGATATTGCATGCAGGGGCACATGGGAGCCACCAGTCCCGTCGTCAATGTTCCCGGGCCGTGCGCTTCATTTTTATGTCTTCTGGATGATTCAATCTGCTCAATGGTTCCTGCTCAGCGCAGTGCATGCAGTGGTTAAGTATTCCACTTGAGAGAGAGGTGTGCATTCTTTATGAAAAAATGGCTTTCACTCATCTTTTTGCTGATTTTCCTTTTCCCCAGCCATGGTTCTGCTCAGACATCATCCTTCAACTGGTACGAAATCTTCGTGCGCTCCTTTCAGGACTCTGACGGTGACGGCATCGGGGACCTTCAGGGTGTATTGTCCCGCCTGGATGACATCGAATGGATGGGTTTTGATGGCATCTGGCTGATGCCGGTCATGCAGAGTCCCAGCTATCATAAATACGATGTGACCGACTATCTTTCCATCGATGACGAATACGGGACAATGGATGATATGCGCGCGCTCGTCCAGGCTTGTCATGAACGCGGTATCTCTCTGATTATTGATCTTCCGATCAATCATACCGGCACCGGTCATCCCTGGTTTGTCCAGGCTGTTGAAGCCCTGAAACGCGGAGACACCGGCAGTCCCTACGTCCAGTATTATCACTTTACGCAGTCTGCACAGACCAAATCGGTCGCCGTTTCCGGAACAGACTGGTTCTATGAAGAGCAGTTTTCCGGCGGCGGGATGCCGGATCTGAATCTGATGAATGAAGCTGTCTGGGAAGAGATTCACAGCATCCTCGTTTTCTGGCTGCAGGATATTGGCGTGGATGGGTTCAGGCTGGATGCGGTCACCAGTTATGAAACCGGAAACACGGAAAAGAATGTTGAGCTGCTTTCGCGCTTTCATTCAGAGGTGAAGGCCATTCGTCCGGATGCATTCTGCGTCGGTGAAGCCTGGACAAACCTCCAGGAGATCGCAAAATACTATGCTTCAGGGATTGATGCCTTCTTCCTTTTCCCCGTTTCACAGGCTGAAGGCTGGCTGTGCCGCAGCGTGCGTGCGCGCACTCCTGCCAGCAAATTTGCCGGTTATCTTGAGGATCTTTACACAACTCTTCCTGAAGTTACCCTGGCCCCGTTCCTTGCCAATCATGATACCGGCCGTGCTGTCGCAGCGCTGCAGGCCCGCAGCCGACCCGAGCTTGCGAAGTTTGCAGAACTGGTGCTTCACTGTGTCGGTGGAACCGTGTTCACCTATTACGGAGAAGAGATCGGAATGGTCGGCTCCGGAGATGATCCAAACAAGCGCCTGGCCATGTACTGGAATGATCAGGACATGACGCAGCAGCCTCCGGGTGTGACCAAGGTTGAATATGCCTATCCGTGCTTCGATCAGCAGAAAGAGGACCCGGACTCCCTTTTGCAGTATGTCAGGAAAGTCAATCTTCTGACCCGGAAATGGCCTGAAATCGCACAGGGAAAGACCTCAATCGTCTACTCTGATTCCTATGTCCTTTGTCTGTCCAAAACGCTGGACACATCCGAAATCCTTCTTGCACTGAATTTCTCATCGAACCAGCCAAAAACCGTTGCGGTTCCCGAAGGTACGGAAATGACAGACTCGCTGTGCCTTGATGCCGAGCTTCCCGTACTGGAAGACAACCTACTCACCTTGCCGCCTTATGGTTTTGCCATTCTCAGATAATCCTGTTAATGCACACATCTTTCGCTGCAAGCGGTAGGATTGATCTACCCCGCTTTCGCGGCTCCTGATTTACCGTCTCGGTTTTATGTCTACATTTCGGACTTCAGGTTCACTGGCACCCTTATCCACCGTTTGGCCTCATCAGGTTTCTGTTCGTAGGCTCACAGTTTTGCTACATGACTTCCTCCACCCATGGATCATTACTGCCATTGGCTTGTCGGTCGCTACACATGGCTGTAGGAACCCGTGGCCGGACTTTCACCGGCAAGATGTGTGCCATGCCTGGCGCACCAGAAAACGGCAGGCAGCTCTCCTGGCTGCCTGCCGTTTTGTATTGTGCTTTACTGTGTGATGACATTCATCGCGTTCGACCAGTAGGCCTGATTATACAGGTCTGTAATGCGGTATGTCACGCGCAGCTTCAGGTTTTCCGGAAGATAGGCATCCGATACGACCACGTCCCTGCCCACCGTCACAGGATTGCCAAAGACATAGGAATCCGAATAAGTCCCGTCATATGCATAGTAGTCACAGACAAACTGAAGCACATCGCCCTCTTTCAGGGTGCCATCCAGTTTTGCCTGTGCTTCTGTTTCACCAGAAATGTAATCGGTCTGCGTGCCTGCAATATACCCATACTCGTGCTCGTTATCAAACACAACCATCAGATTGACACGAGTCCCATTCAGGAGCGCGGGAATGTAGCCGGTGTACCGGTAAGCATCCCCCTCTGTTTCGCTTGTCAGGTGATAATACGGAACAATCTGTCCGTCGATCGACAGCCATACGCCGGAAAGGTCAGCGACCAGATTTCCCTGATCGTCAAAGGAATACACATTGTCCAGACCAAGATCAATAAAGCCGTTCCCGTCATCGACAAAGACGTTCTGTTCAATCCCTGTGACAAGTTCTCTCTGCTCCTCAGAAAGAGCCAGCACCATATGGTTGCCCGATGCGCGGAATACAAGGTCCGCCGCATTGAGGTGATGGTCCAGCACATACTCTGTAATCTCCTGATCAGAGAGATTTCTGCCAAACAGGAAATCAAGAGAACCCATGCCGCCTGCGCTGTACGAACTGCCACCAGAGCTGTACGAACTGCCTCCGCTGAAGAAACTGCCCAGGAGTTCATTGAGCAGGTCTTCCGAAGAATAGGCGGAAGACGTGGAGTATCCGCCGCCGAGCAGCGATCCCAGCGGGTTGGAGGATCCTCCTGCAGCAATCTGTCCGCTCGATTCCAAACTGGCAAAAGCACGGATACAGTCGCTGTATGCGTCATCCAGACCGATCTGCTGATAGGTCCTTACCGCTTTATCCACATTGCTGATCTTCTTGTAGGGGAAATACACAGAGAGGCCATACGCATTCGAGACACCGGAGACTCTGTTGTATTTCACGCAGGACTGAATAACCTGGGCAAGCTTCTGCCCTTCATCCGTCCCCATTCTCAGAGCAAGGTCTGCGAGGTCGACCTGGTCAATTTTGGAAGAGCGCGCAAACTCACGGCTGCCGTTTCTCGCGTTCGATACTGTCTGATACTCTTTCTGCTGGATCAGAGAGCTGATCGACCTGCTGAAGTCGGAAAATGCCTGCGGCACCTGGGACTCCACCTGTGCAAGGTCAACCACGCTGAGTGTTGTGGTCTGACCGGGCACCTGGCGGGCGCATGCGCTCACAAAGTCATCCACGATTTCCCGGCCAAGGCTGGCTGTGTCCATGGAGGTGTTCCGGCCCAGCTTCGTCAGCCAGTTGGTATAATACCAGCCGATGCCCGGTTCGCTCTCCTCCGATGCAATCATGTAATCCGCATAGCGGCTGGTCATCAGTGCGGTTTCAACGGTTGCCATCAGACAGGCATCAAAACCAACAAAGTCAAATTTGACACCGGCGTCTTTCAGGGCCGTATTCAAACCGGCAAGCGACATGGAACCGGCGGAGGCATTCTTTTCATCATATCCAAATCCCGTCACAGAACCGCCGCCATGGTCCCACATGATCAGCTCATACCGGCTTGCCGGATAATTGTCGGCACAGTACCGGATAAAGCGGGTCAGTGTCGAGGGATTGGTCATGGATGCCGTGCCGTCATCACTGACCAGGCTTCTGAGTTTTCCGTCCTGCACGCGCCAGATCTGATTGACTCTTGAGGAGATACCGGATACTTTCCAGGCCCTGCATCCACCCGTATACACAATGATGCGTACATTATCGCCATACTTTGCTTTGGCCATTTCCTGGAGGTCCGAGCTTGCCATCCCGCTTCTGCTCTCCAGATCCGTACCGCACATGTACACCATGATGGTGACTGTGTCGTTTCCGTTTCCTGCCAGTTTTGTATAGCGTTCACGAATGCCCGATACACTGGTCGAAGCCAGCGTGGAAGAATTCGTATTGACGTGCTCCTGCACGCCTGAAAGCACCTGATTGTACCAGCTTGAAGGCTTCTTCGTGGCTTTGGCCTTCGGTGTCGCTGTCGCTTTGGCTTTCGGCGTCGCCGTCACAGGCGCTGCAGTGATTCTGGGCGTTGCTGTGATTCTCGGCGTGCTGGCAGGAGATTGCGTGTAGGCGATCAGAGATGAGTCATATCCGTTATTATTGTTGTTGTTCGACCCGCCAAAGAGCATCGATCCCCCGCCGCCAAAGACCAGAAAGAGGATCACAATCAGCACCAGCGGATTGAATCCACCTTTTCCCGAGGAAGGCCGTGTACCGGAAGATGACGGCCTCGCGCCGGAAGAATATGGCTGTGTGCTGGAAGATGACGGCCGTGTCCCGGGTCTTGTGTTTGTATGATACGAAGAACCGGCAGGCCTGTTCCCGGCGGAATGACCGGTAAAGATGCCGCCTGCCTGGCCGATCGGTGTTCTGGGACGCGGCTGCGGCCTTGAGGATGATGAACCGGGTGTGTTTCCCGGTGTTCTGCCCTGTGAAGGCTGGCCAGAACGCGCACTGGATCCGCCGTTCATCCCACCGGTCGTTCCTACCGGTCCGGTGCCAAGACCCTGACCTTTTTTCTCGACTCCATGCCCCTGGCCGGTGACACGGCGTTCACGTCCTCCCCGACGCGGCTCACTCATATAACTTCCTCCCTTGACTTAAGATAATGTACCTTTCCATTCTATGGAATTGTAAGCCTTTTTGACTTCCTCTTCAATAGATTTCTGTATTCCAATCCTGTATTCATGCTGTACCGGTCGTTTCATGGGCCTTTCCTTGATGTTTCTCCATTTCTGGTATGTTTCACGGTTTATTTTGACATTTTGGCAAATATATGATATAATCTAAGCCGACCGGACGACGTTGCCGTCTACCCGTAATGGGTTGAAAAATTAATAGGAGGAATTCTCTATGAAAAAGTTCCTTTCTCTTGTCCTGGCACTTGCCATGATGGTTTCTGTGTGCGCTTTTGCGAACGCAGAGGGCTTCAATGGCGAAATTAAAGTCTGGGTTGCTGAAGCTGTTGTGGACTTCACCAATCAGCAGGTTGAAGCTTTCAAGGCTGCACATCCTGAGTACGCAGGCTTTATCGTGACGGTTCAGGCTGTCGGCGAAGGCGATGCTGCTTCCAACATGATCACCGACGTTGAAGGTGGCGCTGATATCTTTGGTTTTGCCCAGGATCAGCTGGCCCGCCTTGTTGCTGCCGGTGCTCTGGAAGTCGTTGAAGAAGAAAACGCCAAGGTTGTTGAAGCCGAAAATGACGCGGGCTCTGTTGCCGCAGTCAAGATGGGCGACGTTATGTATGCCTATCCCATGACCAGCGATAACGGCTACTTCCTCTATTATGACAAGAGCGTTGTCACCGATCCTTCCGATCTGGATAAGATTCTGGCTGACTGCGAAAAGGCCGGCAAGAGCTTCTACATGGAAATCAACTCCGGTTGGTATCAGACCGCTTTCTTCTTCGGCGCAGGCTGCTCCCTGACCTATGACACCGACGCTGAAGGCAATCTGGTTGCCATGAACTGCGACTATGCTTCCGAAAACGGCGTAAAGGCACTCAAGAGCATGATCAAGCTTGCCAAGAGCCCTGCCTTTGTGAACGGTTCTTCTGCTTCCAACGCGACCAACCTCGGTGCGATCGTTGACGGCACCTGGGATTCCAACGCTGTGAAAGAAATGCTCGGTGACAACTTCGCCGCTGCAAAGCTTCCTGTTGTGGACGGCTATCAGCTGGGTGGTTTCGGCGGATTCAAGATGCTCGGTGTCAAGCCTCAGGTTGATGAAAACAAGCTCGCTGCATGCGATGCGCTCGCTGCTTTCCTGACTTCCGGCGAAGTACAGCTCGCTCGTTACAACGCAGTACAGTGGGGTCCCTCCAATCTCGCTGCTCAGCAGGATGAATCTGTAAAGGCCAACGAAGCCCTTGCAGCTCTTGCCGCACAGCTGGCGTTCACCATGCCTCAGGGACAGTATCCTGGTGAATACTGGTCTCTGGCCACCGCTCTTGGTGATGACATCATCGCTGACAAGCTGGATAATGCGTCCGATGAAGAACTCCTTTCTACTCTGACTAACTTCCAGACGACTGCTGGCACCTACGTCAAGTAAAAAGATGTTACTCAGGAGGGCTGGTATACCAGTCCTCCTTTTTGCAATTATGCATGGAGGTCACATTCATGACGGATCTGGATTATCTGAAGCTCAGTAAAGCCGCCAAAATCGGATATGATTTTCTGAGTTTTCTGAAGCGGATTCCGATGGGGATCGTCCGGGGCGTTCAGAAACTGTTTCGATCCATCTGGCATATCATCTGCCTGTTTGGTGCCAATGTCAAAGATGTAGTCATGACATTTGTAAACGGCGACTGGAAAACCCGCATTTCCTTCCTCGTCATGGGATTCGGAAACTGTGCACGCGGCCAGTGGCTCCGCGGCATTCTGTTTTTCCTGTTTCAGACGGTATTTAATCTCTACATGTTTAACTTCGGCATGCCTTATCTTGCAAAGTTCAGCACCCTTGGTGATATACCGACAACCAAGAAAGGCCGCGTCACAGTCTATGGCGATAACTCTTTTTTCATCCTTCTCTACGGTATTCTGACCATTTTCTTTATTCTGGCATTCATCTATACGTGGCGGGTCAATGTCCGCCAGAACAAACTCGGCCAGAAATACATCAAAGAAGGAAAAAGACTGCAGACAGGTAAAGAAGATCTCCAGTCCATGGCCGATGAGCAGTTCCATAAAACCCTGCTTGCACTGCCTACACTCGGTATCTTCACATTCACCGTCCTTCCGATCATTTTCATGATCCTTGTCGCCTTCACAAACTTTGACTATGAGCATCAGCCCCCGTCCAAGCTCTTCACCTGGGTCGGCTGGGACAACTTCCATACACTGCTCTCCACCGGCGGAGCAAACTATGGCGATACGTTCAGGCAGGTTCTGTTCTGGACACTGGTCTGGGCCTTTTTTGCAACGTTCCTTAATTATTTCATGGGAATGCTTGTTGCCATCATGATTAATAAAAAAGGCATCAAGTTCAAGAAGGTCTGGCGCACCATTCTCGTCATGACCATCGCCATCCCCCAGTTTGTCTCCCTCCTGTATGTCTCCAAAATGTTCGCGGCTGACGGCCTGATCAACGGCACGCTGATGCGGTGGAAATGGATATCCGAGCCGATTCCCTTCTGGACCAATGCGCACTGGGCCCGTTTCACGGTTATCCTCATTAACCTCTGGATTGGTATCCCCTATCTCATGCTCATTGCCACCGGCATTCTCATGAATATTCCTGCCGATCTCTATGAAAGTGCCCGCATGGATGGTGCCAACGCAATCCAGATGTACATGAAGATTACTCTTCCGTACATGCTCTTTGTTACCGGCCCTTATCTGCTGACTTCGTTTATAGGAAACATCAACAACTTTAACGTCATCTTCCTGCTCACGCAGGGCAAACCGCTTTCTATGGAGCTTGCAGGCAACGCCGGCTACACGGATCTTCTGATTACCTGGCTGTATAAGATGACCGTTTCTGACACCAACTATAAAATTGCAGCAGTTATCGGTATTCTGGTCTTTATCATCACGGTCATCATCAACCTGGTGGTATATAACCTGATGCCTTCTGTGAAGAATGAGGAGGATTTCCAATGACGACGAAAAAGACCAGTATTCCTGAAGTCGATATTGAGATCGATCAGGAAAAAGGTGTTATCCGTGAAGTCAAAACGGAAAAATACCTCAGAAGCAAAAAGAATCACGAAAAGCATGTCAACAGAAGCATTTACACCATCCTCGTCATTATGTCCATCGTCTGGCTTGCTCCATTCGTTTTTCTTGTCCTTCAGTCTTTCCGCTCGTATCTGACGGAAAGCGGCGGTATGGTTGATTACGTGATTCCGCATCACTTTTCTCTGGACAATTACCGCTATCTCTTCCAGGACGGCATGTTCTTCCGGTGGTACGGCAATACGCTGATTATTGCACTGGTTTGTGCTGTCATCCAGACCTGCATGGTTCTCTCCGTTTCTTATGCGCTTTCCCGCATGCGTTTTCGCGGCCGTAAACTGTTTATGAATGTTGTCCTGGTCCTTGGCATGTTCCCCGGCTTCCTGACCATGATTGCACTGTACTTCCTGCTCAAGCAGCTTGGTCTGACACAGGAAGGTGCCATTCCCGGCCTCATTCTGATTTACTGTGCCTCCTCTGGCATGGGATACTATATTTCAAAAGGTTTCTTTGACACGATTCCGAAATCGCTGGATGAGTCCGCCCGAATTGATGGAGCTTCACGCGCACTCGTGTTCTGGAAAATTATCATGCCCATGTCCAAGCCGATCGTGATTTATACCATCATGATGGCCTTTATGGCACCGTGGGGTGACTACGTGTTTGCATCCTATGTTGCACTAGGCCGTGCAGAAAGCTACAACGTTGCCGTCGGTCTGTACCGCTGGGTCAACACGAACGACTATCAGGGTTACTTCACCCGTTTCTGCGCAGGCGGCGTCCTGGTTGCCATTCCCATCACGCTTCTGTTCATGTTCCTGCAGAAGTACTATGTGGAAGGCGTAACCGGCGGTGCAGTCAAAGGCTGACGGATCAATCAATGAAATGGAGGACTTCTTATGGCAAGTGTAACGCTTGAACATATTAAAAAAGAATATGAGAATCATGTTGTCGCTGTGCACGATTTCAATCTTCGTATCCGCGACAAGGAATTCATCGTTTTTGTCGGACCTTCCGGCTGCGGCAAATCAACCACACTGCGCATGGTTGCCGGTCTAGAGGATATTTCCGGCGGCACGCTGAAAATCGGCGACCGCGTCGTCAATGATGTCGAGCCCAAAGACCGCGACATCGCCATGGTCTTTCAGAACTATGCACTGTATCCGCACATCACAGTGTATGAGAACATGGCGTTCTCTCTCCGGATCCGGAAGATGAACAATGAAGAAATCCACAAGAGAGTGTGCCAGGCTGCTGAAATTCTCGGCATTACAGAATACCTTGGCCGCAAACCCAAACAGCTTTCCGGCGGTCAGCGTCAGCGTGTTGCCATCGGCCGCGCCATCGTTCGCGAACCACAGGTTTTCCTGATGGACGAGCCGCTTTCCAACCTCGACGCAAAACTGCGCAATCAGATGCGTGCAGAGATCATTCTTCTGCGCAAACGCATTGACACCACATTTATCTATGTCACCCACGACCAGACGGAGGCCATGACCCTGGGCGACCGTATCGTTGTCATGAAAGACGGATACATTCAGCAGGTCGGTACTCCGCAGCAGGTCTTTGACACACCGAAAAATCTGTTTGTCGCAGGGTTTATCGGTTCTCCGCAGATGAACTTTATCAAGGCAAAGCTCCAGGAAAATGCCGGAAAGTATGCCGTCGATGTGCTCGGCATTCATGTCCCGCTTGACGAAGAGCCCTGCGCTGTTCTGAAGCAGAAGCATATCACTTCCCAGGATATCATCATGGGCGTTCGCCCGGAACATACGGCCGTTTCCTTTGAAAAAGGTCCGAACACCATCCGCTCCAAGATTCAGGTCGTGGAAATGATGGGTTCCGAACTGCATATGCATCTCACCACCGATTCGGGAGACAGTATCATTCTCCGCCTGCCCACCATCGACCTGACCCGCGAGCAGCGTGCAAGTCTTAAGAGCGGCAATGAACTGTACTTCACTTTCCCGAGCAAGGTGATCCATATCTTTGATCCCAAGACAGAAATGAGCCTTCTCTATAACGAGAATGAAGACGACCAGTAAAATTACCCCAGCAGAAAAAGCCGATCAGAAGTGACCGGCTTTTTCTTTGCCCTGTATGCAGTTTTTTATCTCATGGGGCCGGGACAAACACAACGGTAGTCACGGCATTCCCTTTCATATTCATGGCGATCGTCCCGCCAGCCACCTCGGTTTCTTCGCACAGTGCCCATTTTTCCCCGTCGGCCATGCCCCCGGAAGTGCGGTAAACACGTGCATTCCATTTTTCCCCGAACTCAGTCAGATCCAGTTCCACCGATGCGTCTCCGGGATTGGTGTTGACATAGACAACAGAAAGACTTCCGTCTTCAGGATTCCTTGCCGCCAGACTGTGTCCCGATGATACCAGCAATTCGTCCCCGGGACGAATAAACCGGGTAAACTGTCCAAGCGCATAGTATTTCATGGTATGAATCAGCTCTGTCCGGTCATGATCGGCGACTGAGAGTCCCCAGTATCCGCCATTCACATTGACCATACCCGAATCACGGTTTCCAAGATATCCTTTTGCGCTGATGTGGTTGTCAATCACCTGCCACAGAATCCAGGCAGAAGGCTGCAGACCATTCATGTCATCCACCACTCTCTGGGCCAGCCAGAGGCCTGCTCCCATCTCGCCTGTTCCGATCGTGTCCCCGCCATCGACCTCCGACATCCACAGCCCTTTGCCCTGCTTAAAGGCCAGATTGCTCAGCGGCACCCGTCCGGCGCCCTGATAGGTATGCACATCAATCCGGTCAATCGCCTTCTTCGCATCATCGGAGAGCGCATACCATGCGTTCATCTGTGTATCCAGAGAGGTTTCGTCTGTCCCGGGAAGGACCACGTGGCCCATGCCGTTCCTGTTCAGTTCTTCCTTCACCGCAAGAATGATTCTGGACTGGGATTCTCCGGGACTGAACCGGCACCCTTCCTGCTTGGGACTGAAGGCCTTCCAGTAATTTGTATACGGTTCATTCATCGGTTCAAGGCTCTGTACCGGAATGTTCCATTCCTTCTCAAAATGTTCCGCCACGCCGACAAGATAGCGGGCAAACGCTTCGTACGCGTCCGCTTTCAGGTTATCCTGGTTTGGATTTGTATTGCCTGATGTACAGCCGCTGACCGTCATGAAATAAGGTGGCGAGTTGGAAAACAGTTCCACAATCAGACGGTCATCCGTCTGTCTGATGGCCTTTTCCAGCACATTGCGCTGGGCGGCATCCTTTTCCCAGTCCCATTCCCATTGGTAGGTACCTGCCGCTTCATCATAGACAGGATTGACGGCATAGCCTTCCATAGCCGAATCTGTGCGCGTAATATGATGATGCGTACTGTCATCGCCCCCGCCAATGTTGAAGCGGACAATATTCATCCCGAGGCCGTCTTTCTCGTCAAAAAAGGCCCTGGCTGCCATTTCGGAGAGTTCATCCGAATAACCAATCCGGTTCGCCCACCAGCACAGACTGGTCCCCCAGCCCTCAAACGGCCGCTGGTTTTCGAAATGCCTGAGTTTGATTGTTTCTGCATGGGTACACCCGGTCATCATGATTCCCCCTATCAGTAAAGCTGCAAGCTTTTTCATTCCGGATCGCAAACTCAATCGCATGTCTTTCGCATCCTTTCCAGATCAACATGATTTTGCTTCTAAGCTGCCCAGTGCTTTCATCTCTGAAAAAACAGGAAGTGTTACATGTCACTCAGTTGTTTTCAGAGGTCGTTTTCCTGCACACATTGTATCGTATTGAACATGAAAGCACAATGTCTCTTCGCTCCCCTGTTCATTTCATCTGTCTGCACCTGACCATGATTTCCTTGATCTTTACATGGATGCCCGGAAAAAGATTCTCATTTTCAGGACAAACCATTTCCATTATGCTATAATCAGGTTACCACGCTTTATGGAGGGAACTGCGATGATTACCAACGACAGAGGGATACGCGATCTGAAACATGATATAGCCACTGAAGTCTGCAAACTGGCATGGGAAGGCGCGCCGACTGATGAAAATCGTGAAAAAATCGTCTTCAAAATCAGTCCTGGTCCAAAACCGGAATATCGCTGCTGTGTATATAAGGAACGCGCCATTGTCCGTGAACGCATCCGTCTTGCAAGCGGTCTGAATGCAGATGTCACCAACTGCACGAAAAATGTCGTTCAGGTCATTAAGCCGGCCTGTGATGACTGTCCTACCTCAACGTATTCTGTAACCGATAACTGCCGTTTCTGCCTTGGACGTGCATGCATCAATTCCTGCCGTTTCGGTGCCATTACCAAGGGTGAAAAGCGCATGCAGATCGACCCGACAAAATGCAAGGAATGCGGCATGTGTGCCAAAGCCTGCCCGTATGGTGCCATCATTCATCTCGAACGACCCTGCAAAAAAGTCTGTCCTGTCGGGGCCATCAGCTGGGATGAGTACGGATTCTGCAATATCGATGAGAGCAAATGTGTGCACTGCGGACACTGTATCCATGCCTGTCCTTTCGGTGCAATCGGCAGCAAGATTTTCCTCGTGTCCATCATTGAAGCCATCAAGGCCGGGCGCGAAGTCATCGCCATGTGCGCTCCTGCATCAGAAGGTCAGTTCGGCAAAGACATCGGCATGGCGTCGCTGCGCAATGCCCTGAAAAAGGTCGGATTTGCCGACATGGTCGAAGTCGGACTCGGTGCCGATATGACAGCAGCCTATGAAGCAAAAGAATGGATCGAGGCCAAAAAAGAAGGCCGCAAGATGACGACTTCCTGCTGCCCTGCCTTTATCAGTCTGCTCCGTCATCAGTTCCCCAAACAGTACGAAGAAAACAAATCCTCGACTGTCAGCCCCATGGTGGCCGTCAATCGTTATCTCAAAGCCACCCATCCCGGATGCGTGACGGTGTTTATCGGCCCGTGCATTGCAAAGAAAGGCGAAACGCTCAATGAATTCATTGTGGACAACGCCGACTATGCCATCACCTTCGGAGAAATGACCAGTCTTCTCGAGAGCAAGGACATCGCGGTTGAACCGGTCACTGAGGATTACCAGGAAGCCTCCCGCTTCGGCAAGAAGTTTGCTTCCTCCGGCGGTGTTGCCGCTGCTGTGCTCGAAGTAATGAAGGAAATGGGCGAAGACACGGAGGACATCCATCTTCTCGCATGCACCGGTGGTGCTGAATGCAAAAAAGCGCTCACCATGCTGAAAGCCGGGACGCTGAAAGAAGACTTTATTG
The DNA here is from genome assembly GCA_002350845.1 of Christensenella sp. UBA2853. Classification (GTDB taxonomy): domain Bacteria; phylum Bacillota; class Clostridia; order Christensenellales; family Aristaeellaceae; genus UBA2943. The sequence goes on along the minus strand of DEFL01000039.1, from coordinate 15,533 downwards.
AAGGCATGATGTGCCCCGGCGGCTGTGTCGGCGGACCTTCCCGTCACAAGACCGACATCGAAATCGCAAAGGCACGGACCGAACTCATCGACAAGGCCGACGAGCGCAATATTCTTGAAAATCTGAAAAAGTATCCCATGGATCAGTTCAGCATGTTCCGCGACGGACACATGGAGTAATACAAACAAGCAGGGAGGGTTCAAAAGTTCCTCCCTGCTTTTTCATTTCCATAACAGCCTGATCGTCTCCGGATGCTGCCTTTCCTGCAGCGCCATCCGGCACAGAGGACGCAGCACGCCTTATGGACTGACCGATTCCGGCGCAGGCGTCACGGTCACATCAGCTCCTGAAAGAATGGGCATGTCCGCCTCCGGAATCCAGGTCATCAGGAAACAATTGATGTACCAGGTTTCATTCTGCAGCTTGTAGGAAAACATGCGGCTCATTTCTTCTGTCTGATCTTCAGGCGGAATGGTTTTCATATCCCAGGCCTTTTTTGCATTCATGTCATAGTCATGAACATACATTCTCACGGTATTGGACATGTTTCCCTCAATCGTGGTCAGACGGTAGCGCCCCTCACCAAGGTCCACAATGTCATAGACAATGCCCACGTGGTAGGCACCGCCGGATCCCCGCTGTCCATAGACGACAATAAACCCCTTCTGCGGCACATTCGTCACACGGTTCATCCGCATATACCCGGTGATCATCTTGCCGACACTGGCTTCCTTCAAATGGACAAGTCCTTCCACATCTCCGCGCACATTGTCGGTAAAGGCCACCTGCGGGATCCCTGCTTCCATCGTGCACCATGTGACAAACCCGGCACACCATCCCCAGTCAAATTCATTCAGCCACAGGGTATATTTATTGCTTCTCTTCAGTTCTTTTCCGCCAACTTCCGTCCACTCACGATACGCTACGTTCAGCAAATCCTGGATTTTTTCCGGATATTCGGTCTGCACTTCGCGTGTAATCACAATGGGAAGCGGTGTTGGGGTGGATGCAGCACAGGCTCCCTGCGTCAGCAGCAGAACCAACACCATGCATCCGATCCACAATCTCTTTTTCATGACAGTTTCCTCCAGTGCATGCATTGCGAAATCATCGCATGAATCATCATCGCAGATGCCGACAGCCATCCCTGGATTTTCTCCTTTCACTGTTCGGCTTTTTCCGTTTTCCTGTTCTCATGCGCAGAATATACATGATCTTTCCTGATTTGACAAGACAACGGAAAAAGCATCATCTTTTCAATGCGATCCCGGTCCTCAACAGATCGGGAGCATGGATTGGATGATGCTTTTTCTGATTCCACTTTTTTCACCTGCAGCCCCAGTGTCCACTGCACGGCAATTCATTCATACATTCCCCGTTTTATGCTCCGAGGATCGGCTGGTCATACGCGAACAGCGATGCGTTGATCTCATAGATATCATATATGTTGTGAACAATATAATAAGCAACAATCTGGTCAAACTTACTGCTCGGTGACAGGGCAAATCCTGCCCGGGCCAGCAGGTCCACAGCGGACGCCAGGTCCAGTTCCAGTGCAATCGCAAAAGCGAGCACTGTTTTCTTTTTGGGAGTATAGTTCACATTGCATCGTATCTTGGAAAACAGCCGCCGGTCAATGTTCGCTTTTTTGTACACATCTGTATCATTCAGCTTTTTCTGGTCAATCCATCGCAGCAGACGCTGCTGAAACGTGTCCTCCTGACCGCTGAGAAGCTGATCCAGCGGCTGATCCTTCTCGGGAACAGCAGCATTTTTCCATACCCGAGTGCGTTCCTGCAGTCCTCTTCCTTCTGTGGTGCTCCGACCGCCATTGAACCGCCGGTGTTCTTTCTGTTCCTGATATTCTTTTTCCAGCAGCCGTTCGACATGGTGCTCATCAATAAATTCTTCTATATCATGAAAGAACGAGGATGAAACACCAAACGACTCACGGTCAAACACGACAAGAATCACCATCAGGTCGTGATTGAGAAGGAACTTCCCCACTTCCTCAAGCGCCACAGACATGGCACGCTCTCTTGGGAATCCATAAGTCCCGCTGGAAATCAATGGGAATGCGATGCTTTCGCAGCCAAGCTGGTCGGCAAGGGCGAGCGCATGGGCATAGCACTCACGCAGCACGGTTTCCTCCTGTTGGTCTCCGCCGCACCATACTGGACCGACCGCGTGAATAATATACTTTGCATCCAGCCCGTATGCCCGGGTCCAGGCAACCTGTCCCGGTTCAATCCTGCCTATTTTGCTTCGGGCCTCGAGCAGTTCTGCGGCCCCTGCAGCTTCATACACGGCGTGATCGGTCCCGTCTCCAATCAATGGCTCCGGATTCGCGGTATTGACAATCACGTCTGCTTTGACTTTCGTAATATCATTTCGAACGATCTGAAACGGCATGGCTTTTTATCCTTATTGTTGATCGCTTTCTTTTGTTATTCCAGGACAACCTGTGCCAGGCTCAGCGGGGACAGATCGAATTCTGCCCGATGCTGATCAACACAGACTTCGCCGATCCTGTTTCCTGCCAGGTCCGTGATGTGAGCCTTCGTGATTCCTTCTTTTTCAATCACAATATGGTCCTGCTGGCCTTCCAGCTCATTCATTCGCAGAACCAGGCGTCCATCCTCACTGCGCAGAGAGGTCACAACGCTCGTACGGCAGTCCACCTTCAGCATCTGTCCCTCGGGCGGCAGGCAGCCCGGATGGATACCGGTGGAACACACCACCAGGGGATGATTCAGTGCTCTTGCGCAGTCTTTCAGCGATTTTCTGTCCCCTGCACTGACGCCCACCCATAGCGTAATGCGATGAATTCCCCGCTCCGGATACGGATCCGGATATCTTGCCGTATTAATCAGGGTCACGCTTAAGCTTCCGTCATCACAGCGGTAGCCATACTTGCAGTCTGACGCCAGGAAAAGTGCCCGCTCTCCCTGAACGCATGCGGCAAAGGTCAGTCCGGGTTTATCCTGTGCGGATGCATCACGGTCCAGCACGCCGCCCGGCACGTCCATCCGCATCTGCCGGGCTCCGCAGGGCAGTTCAAACACCAGCACCGGCACATGTTCTCCGACCGCAGCCGACTCATTCCAGTCGACTTTCATTTCATATTTCAGCGCTTTCTCTCCAGCATTCAGAGACACGCGTGTGGTGACCTTTGATGGCCGAATGGTCTGGGTCAGTTCAAATCCGCAGCTCACAGGATTGGCAAACGGCTTAATGGTTGCCGTTTCCAGCTGTGACATACTCAGCCAGCGGCCAATATGCCATGCATCACTGCTGGCCCCTTCCGTGTCCACCAGAACAGGCGCACTGGTTTTCCCTTCCGTCAGGCGCTCACATCCGTCCGCCTTGTCTACAAAGGAAATCATCGCCCCGCTCCGGCGGGAGAACACAGCGCGGATGCATTCATTTTCAAGAACCAGATCCTCCATCGGAAGTTCTGTGCGTTCATCCGCCAGGCGGTACGTCGGGTACTTTTCTGCTTCGCGTTCATCTACGCAGAGTGTTGCATATCCAAAACCCGGGGTATGTACCTGAACAAGAAGCCTGATTTTCTTGTGATCCCAGTAATGCTCACGTTCTCTTGTGAGGAGACTGAAAGGCAGTGCGTTCCCGTGCGCATCATACACACAAAGCCGATTCAGATCGAACGGCCAGTCCCAGACCGTGATCTCAACACATTCATCCCGGTCGGCAGAAGTCGGATTGTACACCGTGTACACTCTGCTTTTTCCGCGGCCTCTGTCCGGATTCGGCACGCCGGCATAGGCCTCAATTCCATACCCCGCGCCTGCGCCTTCGGACTGACTGTCTTCCATATCACGCAGGTGGTAGCAGGATGTGTCAATGCTTTCACCGATAGCAGTGATCGCCTTGGACGCACCGGTGTTCGCCACGGCGATGCTTTCTGCGTAAAGTCCCATGGCATGTTCCCGTGTTTCCTGAACACAGGATCCTGTCAGAATGTCATGGAAATGCGTAAAGCATACATTCCTCCACGCACGCTCAGCACCAAACAGTTTCTTTCCTGCCATGGCACTCAGTGCCTCAGCATCCAACAGCGCGGCCTCCGTCCGACGGTTTCCACGCTTGATTCTGGACTGCGTGGAATAACAGCCGGTAAAGATGGCATTCAGCTCGCCCGTACGGACATGCAGCTGTTCACGCACCGATTCCGCCCTGCGGAAATATTCTCCGAACGTGCCAAATGACATCTTCGGAAACACCGGCCACTCCTGCATTTCAAGAATGCGCTCAATGTCACGCCTGGTTACGCCGCCGCCGTGATTGCCCACGCCATACACGATCAGCCCGGTCTTTAATCCGCCCGAGTGATGGGACAGTTCAATAACCCCAGTCCCTGCGTCCGGTGTGATTCCACTGTTATACCAGTAGGGTTCCCGGCAGACCAGGATTTCCTTTCCGTTTGCGCACTGCCAGCGATAGATCACATCCTCTGTCGTGACCCCGCGGCAGTGATACATATATCGGACACCGCCAAACGTATCAATTTCCGGAATGAAAGCACTGTGCCCGAACGTATCAGGGGAAAAGTCAATATTCAGTTTCTCCTTCGGAACACCCCACACAGACTGAAGATAATCATGCGTCAAATGAATATGCCGCAGGAGTGATTCCGTGTCGGGCATATTCTTATCATTTTCCACCCAGGAAGACGCCGTGACTTCCCATCTTCCTTCCCTGATCCGTGCACGGATTTCGTCCATCATCTCAGGGTCGTATTCCTCCACAATGCGATACACAGAGGCCTGTGACTGAGCAAAAGTAAACGCTGGATACTCTTTCATCAGATTGAGCATGGTTCTGAAGGTGGCAAGCGTAGCTGCGACGGTTTCCTGCCAGCCCCACATCCAGTTCATATCAATATGTGCATGCCCGACACAAAGCACCTCGTATTCTTTTGCTGCATCGCGCAGGGGCAGCAGTGCCTTTTCCGCCAAAAGAGCTGTGGACTTTGTGATCACGCCGTCCTGCTCCATCCCTTCCTCAAGGATGCTCAAAGCACTGTCAATCTCCTGGTCAAAGCAGCCGCCCTTCTCGTCATTGAGCGACAGGGCGAACTGCATCTCCGAAAGGATTCTGCGAATATGCTTCTCGGGCATGGTAATGCCATTATTGATTTCCATGGGAGAACCAAAGGTAAATTCAAACTCCTGTTTTTCCCGGTTTCCGCCAACCTTTGTCTTCAGACTGACAAATCTCTGTGCAAATCCGTTCTTCATGCGTGATCCTCCTTGCGCTCAATACAAGATGTGCCCTCTGCAGCACAGGACAGTGCTGCGGTTTGGAAACAGGTCAGATATCCATCGCTGTGCTTAATGCCTGTGCGGTATCTCGTCCTCGATTTCTTCGGTTGTTCTCGGAATGCTCGCCGACATGTTTTCACATCCGTTCTCCGTCACCAGAAGATTGTCTTCCAGCCTGAAACCGATTCCCCACTCTTCATGATAAATGCCGATATCAATGCAGAACATCATGTTGGGAGCGATCAACTCCGGCCGTTCGACCAGATCATGGACATCATACCCGATATGATGCGCTCCACCGTGCCACATATAGGTTCCGATCTCGCTGACATCCTTCATGATGCCGGCATCCACCATGAGCTGGGCATTATAAGATCGAATCGTCCTGTCCACATCATTCATGCGCATGCCGGGTTTGACAATATCAAACATATGATTGCTTGTCTGCAGCATACAGTCAAACAGAAGCTTCTGACGTTCCGAATAGCGTCCGTTGCACGGCCAGCCCCGCGATACATCTGCAGTGTGACCGTCCCACTGTGCTCCAACATCATTGAGCACGATATCTCCGTCCTCCGCTTTTCCTGTATAGCTGTAATAATGGATGCAGAAATTATTGCGTCCGGCTGAAATGATCGATGGAAATCCAGGTCCCTCAGGTCCGTGCTGTGCCAGCGCATAGTCGAATTCCGCTTTGTACTGGTATTCATACATGCCCGGGCGCGAGGCATGCATCATGGCAAGAATGCCTTCCCGCGTAATCTGCTCCGCTTTTCTGTGCGCCTCAATCTCACAGGGCTGCTTGATCAGCCGCAGCTGGCGAAGGATCGTCGTCGCGCTTTCGATGTTCAGGTACGGATAATTGGCCTGAACCTGACGCAAAAACCCATGGGAGGGCCGTTCGCGTTCAGATAATTCCACACGAAAAAGATCCAGGTACAGGGATTCATAGTTTTCCGGGATCACGGAATAATGTCCCCCGGCAGCCACGGCATGAAAATCTTCCGAGAACTGTCCTGACACGCGGATATCCGTAATACCGGAAACCGCTTCCGCTTCAGATGGCTTGAGCCTTCTCCCTGTCCATCTCTCTTTCATGGGGTCCGGCGGAAGCATATACAGGATTTCCCGGACATCATGATCGCCTTTCAGCGCGAAGAGAATGGATTCTTTCTGCTCAATGCCGGTCATATATACAAAATTGCGTTCCGCGAAGAATGGATAGTTTTCATCGTTTGTTTTCCGGACTTCTTCGCCGGAAAAAAGCACCAGCAAAGAATGCGGTTTCATTTTCTCATAGAATCGTTTTCTGTTGCCGATAAAGAACGGACGGTCCATATGCACGGCTCCTTTTTCTTTTGCTCAGATCTGTTCCGCTCAAAGGATATCACGAAGAGATAAGGCATGCAAGACAAACAATTCATCGTCAAACCTTCCTTCACTTTGCATGTTCCTGATCTTGACGGATGCTCTTGACTCTGCTATATTCGTTACAGCCAATCATAGAAAGGTGTGGAAAGATGCGCAACTGATCTCTGTCGTATGCAACAATAACCACTGCGGTGGCGTTTTTGTGCATGACAGAATCAGGCATTTTTCCATGCCTTTTTTTCGTGTGCACGCTGCCCAGGGCCAAAAGGAGGCCTGCCTGTGCTCCAAATACAGCACCTGACACTCACTCATAAGAGTGATCTCCGTGTCCTTATTCATGATCTCTCTCTGACGTTGTCGGGCGTGGAACGTCTCGCCGTCATCGGTGAAGAAGGTGACGGTAAATCCACGCTCCTCGAAACGATCGTCCACTGGCCAGCAGTTCCCGACTGGTGTCTTTCTGAGGGAAGCATCAATTCCGGCGGTGAACGGATCGCCTTTCTCTCTCAGGAAAACAGTTTCAGTGATTCTCTCTCCGTTTACGACTACTGCTGTTCCTGTGCCTCGTTTCCTGACGCATCCTGGCAGGAACTGTATGATGTCTGCCAGCTCATCGGCATGTCCCCCGACCTTGCTTACAGACAAAGCCCGGTTCTCAGCCTTTCAGGCGGTGAGAAGCTCAAACTGCGTCTGATGCTCCTGATGCTTTCTTCCCCGACCATGCTTGTACTGGATGAACCGAGCAACGACCTTGACCTGAATGCGCTGGAATCCCTCGAGCATTTTCTGCTCAACTGTTCGCTGCCTGTCCTGTTTGTTTCACATGATGAAGTTCTCCTCAGAGCCTGCGCCACCCGTGTGCTTCATCTTGAGAGCATTCACGGGAGGCAGGCACCCCGATGGACCCTTTCCAATACGCCATATGATGTCTATATGCAGACCCGAAATGATGCGTTTGTCCGGCAGGAACAGATCTTTCAGTCTGAGCAGCGTGAAAAACGCGCCCGCGATGAGCGTTTTCAAAGAATCCAGCAGTCCGTGGAGCATGCCCAGAACGCAGTATCCAGACAGGATCCGCACTCCGGCAGACTTCTGAAAAAGAAGATGAAAGCGGTTAAGTCACTCGAGCATCGTTTTGAGCGTGAAGACAGTCAGATGACCGAGCGTCCCTATTCAGAATGGGCAATTGATGCAAGCTGGGCTGAGGGGATTTCCTTTCCTTCCGGCAAAACCGTCCTGACGCTGGATCTTCCTGAACTCCGGGCCGGTGAGCAGGTGCTTTCCAGAAATCTGCACCTTTCCGTAGTCGGTCCTGAAAAGGTGCTGATCATCGGTGAAAACGGTTCTGGGAAAACGACACTGCTCCGGCAGATTGTTGCTTCCCTGTCGGATCGGAACGATCTCAAGTGTGCGTATATGCCGCAGGACTATGCAGACTCACTGCCCTATGATTTGACGCCGGTGGAATATCTGCATACGGACGGCTCCAAAGAGCAGCTGACGGAAATCCGCATTCATCTTGGGGCATTCCGCTTTACACGCGAGGAGATGGAGCATCCCATACGCTCCCTTTCCGGCGGACAGAAAGCCAAACTCTTTCTGATTCATCTGATTCTTCAGAAAGCCAATGTCCTCATCCTGGATGAACCCACACGAAACCTCAGTCCGCTTTCCGCCCCGGTTCTTCGTGACATGATGTCCTCCTTCAACGGATGTATCATCTGCGTGACACATGACCGTGTGCTGCTCTCCCAGCACATCGGAAGAGTGCTGCGCCTCACTCCCAACGGACTTGAAACCATATAAAGAAATATTGCCGTTTCTTGCCGCATCATGATGCAGCGTGAAACGGCATTTTTCATGTTCTTTTCACGTGAAGTTCACACAGATATGGTATCCTTGGTATACCACACAAGTGTGGAAATCAGCATTTAACAGGAGAAATCACATGTCAGAATCTGCTTCCCTGTATCCTGCAAAACCTGTACGAAAGAAAAAAAGACATCTTGTACGCCGGATCATTCTCTGGCTTGTCTTTCTTCTTGTCCTTACTTTCGGTGGACTGTATGCATATTCACGCCTGAAAAGCGAATATACCATCACCTATGATTCCTACTCCGCTTCGCGGGGGAGCATTTCCAACTCCCTTTCCTTTTCCGGGTCCCTTCAGCTTGTGACTTCGTCCACCTACTCCAATGCGTCCTCTGCAACGGTCCGCTCCATTTATGTGACCGAAGGAGAAAGCGTTTCCTCAGGGAAGCGTCTGATGCGTCTTTCCAACGGCGAAACCGTCAAGGCTGAATTTAACGGAACCGTCAACACGATTTCGGTCGAAGAAGGTGACGAAGTCCAGCCCAACACTTCGCTCATCCAGGTCGCGGATTTTTCCCGGCTGAAAACGACCATTCGAATTGATGAGTACGACATTGCTTCCGTCCACGTGGGTGATTCCTGCACGGTGACGGCAACCGCTGCCGAAAAATCCTACACGTCCACCATTTCTTCCATCAACTATATTTCTTCTTCCCAGGGCAATGTTGCCTATTACACAGGCACTGTATACATTGATGTCCAGCCCGGGGACAGCATTTATCCCGGCATGCAGGTGACCGTAACCGTGCCCCAGGAACAGGCAGAAGATGTCGTGATTCTTAAAATGGATGCGCTGTCTTTCACCAATGAGAATACTGCCTTTGTCTACAGGCTGGATGCCGATGGAAGCACGATGATTGAAACCCCCGTAACGGTCGGTGTTTCCAATGGCAATTATGTCGAAATCAAAGAGGGACTTTCGGAAGGCGATGAAGTCTTTGCCGTTGCAAAGACTGAAACCGTATCCGCCATGACTTCCATATTCTCTTCCATGTTCGGCGGTCAGCAGATCAACAACAGGGACCGTAACACTCAGAGAAACAACAATTGGAATAACACCAATCGGTCCAATGGATACGGGAATGGAACAGGCGGCAGAGGTGGAAACTGAGATGTCAACCAATCACTTTTTCCATATGCAGAACATCTGCAAAGATTATCTCATGGGTGAAGAGGTTTCTCACATTCTGAAAAACGTCAATCTTTCCATTGAAGAGGGCGAATATCTCTCTGTTCTGGGTCCTTCCGGAAGCGGAAAATCAACACTCATGAACATTATCGGCTGTCTTGATGTCCCCACTTCCGGAAACTATATCCTTCAGGGCAGAACCGTGGAAGATCTGACTTCGGGTGAGCTTGCTGATCTTCGTTCCCGTGAAATCGGTTTTATTTTTCAGAACTCCCAGCTTCTCCCGCGCCTGACTGCCATCCGCAATGTTGAGCTTCCACTGATCTATGCGGGTGTTCGTCCAAAGGAACGACGCAGACGCGCTACGGCGATGCTGGAACGTGTCGGTCTTGCAGACCGCATGTATCACTATCCCAATCAGCTCTCCGGCGGTCAGCAGCAGCGCGTTGCCATAGCAAGAGCGCTGGTCGGCAATCCCAGCATCCTCCTGGCCGATGAACCCACCGGCGCGCTGGATCAGAAAACAGGCAAACAGATCATGGAACTGTTCCAGACAATCAATGATGAAGGACGCACCATCCTGATGATCACACATGATATGAACATTGCCGCGCATGCTCATCGGGTAGTTCATATCATTGATGGCGTGCTCACGGAAGGGGGAAATACCAGCGATGCTTAAATCCATCCGCAGCACGTTCATCATGATCCATGAATGCATCTCCATGTCCATATCCAATATATGGGGAAACAAGGTCCGTTCATTTCTCACGGTACTGGGCATTCTGATCGGTGTAACCGCCGTCATCGCACTGATTACAACCGTTTCGGGCGTTTCCTCCTCCATTACTTCATCCTTTACCAGTCTCGGAGCCGGAACGATTTCAGTTTCCATCAGCGGTTCTGATCTGAAAAGCGGTCTGACTCGGGATGACCTGAAAACGCTCACTGCGCTCACAGAAGTCGACGGCATCACACCAACCGTTTCCCTTCGGGCCCAGGTAACATGTTCCGGCGAAACACAGAGCAATGTCAATGTGTCCGGAAAGAGTTCCTACTATTTTCATCTGAATGAAGACATTGTCACGCACGGGCGTGAGCTGAACTTTGTTGATGAGGACAATTCTTCGTTCGTCTGTCTGGTCTCCGATGAAATGGTTTCCACCTTCTTTTTTGCAGTGAACCCGGTCGGAGCAACCCTCTATATCAACGGCACGCCTTTCACTGTGGTTGGACGTTTCAAAGAAGATTCTTCCTCCGGCATTGCCTCCATTTTCTCCGGGAAAGCCAATATTTTTATTCCCTATACCACCGCGCTGAAAATGAATAACAGCAGTCTGGTGACAAGTTTTACAGTCTATATGTCCGAGGGCGTCACCTCAAGCCAGGCCTCCTCTGCACTTGAAGCTGCGCTGGATCCCATGTTCAGCTATGAAGAGGATACCTATACCATCACAACCATGGATTCCATTGAGGATACCATGGAAACCATGACCGGCATGATGGCCACGCTTCTGGGCGGCATTGCCAGTATTGCACTGGTCGTCGGCGGTATCGGCATTATGAACATGATGCTGACCACCGTCACAGAGCGCACTGTGGAAATCGGCCTGAAAAAGGCGCTCGGCGCCAAGCCGTGGCAGATACAGGTGCAGTTTCTGATCGAGTCCTTTATGCTCTCCCTGATCGGCGGCATCGCAGGCGTGATGCTCGGACTTCTGCTTTCGCTGGTTTTCAGTGAGGTCATTGGCTCCACGTTTGTTGTCTCAGGGGGAGCCATCGTCCTGGGTGTTGGTTTCTCTGCCGCCGTCGGCATCCTGTTCGGATGGGCACCCGCACGAAAAGCAAGTCGTTTGAACCCCATTGATGCACTTCGTTCCATGTAAACCAAATCTACAGGAGGTATCCCATGAAAAAAGGACTGCTTTTGATTTCCCTGCTCCTTGCCCTCTCACTGGCCTGCACAGCCATGGCCGACAACCTTGTGCTGGATGGTACGGTCACCAATGACCAGACCGCCCAGGTGTATGCACCCATTGGTGGAACGGTCGACCAGGTCCTCGTGTCTGCGGGCGACACCGTCAATCCCGACACCCCCATCGCTGTTCTCCGTACCACCAAGGTCTATGCCTCAGAAAGCGGTACTGTAACCGGCATCTTCGGCCAGCCCGGTGACAATGCCGAAACCATTACCAGCCGTTATGGTGCGGTCATGTATCTGGAGGGCGAATCCACGTTTACCGTCTCCGCATCAACTGCCAATGCATATAACAGTACGGAAACCAAGTTCGTGCATGTCGGCGAAAAAGTCTATCTCCAGGGACGCACGTCTTCCAGCCGTAGCGGCGAAGGAACCATCACGGCCATTGACGGCATCAATTACACGATTGAAGTTTCTTCCGGCGTCTTTATTGTCGGTGATTCTGTTGATGTCTTCCGTGACAGTGCGTATTCCACCAAGCAGCGCATCGGGCGGGGCACTGTGAGCCGCCGAAATCCTCTGGCTGTGACCGGTTCCGGAAGCATCGTTTCCTATGCAGTCAAGAGCGGCGATCAGGTTCAGCGAGGCGACCTGCTCTTTGAAACACTGGATGGTTCATTTGACGGGTTTTATATGTCCGGAAAGGAAATCTATGCCGGGGTGAGCGGTACGCTTGCGGAGATCAAGGTCAGTGCCGGATCCGGAGTACAGAAGGATTCCGTCTGTGCCATCATTTATCCGAGCGATTCCATGCGGATCTCAGCCGAAGTTTCCCAGGAAGACCTTGACCTTCTTTCCGTCGGTGATCCCGTCATCATCGAGCTGACTGCAGATGAGGATGCTGGCACTTCCTATGATGGAACCGTCTCTATGATTTCACGTATTGCCAGTTCTTCAGGAAATACGGAAAGCGTAACTTTCACAGTTTATGTTGATTTCACAGCTGACAGCCATGTCCGTTATGGAATGAGCGCCGTCGTTTCAACCCCGGAAGATGAACAGGCAGAAGCATCAGAAGAATCCGTATTGGATATTGAGAATGAAGAGCCTGAAGCTCTGGATGCTGATGCATCGAATGCCTCTTCCGGTGAAAACCGCCGCGGCGGACGAGGAGACAAGAAGGATGAAGACCACAAAGAAGGCGAAGGTGCCGGTGAGTAAACGCATACTGATTCTGCTGCTCGCATGTCTTTTGCTTGCGTCTGCAGTCACCGCTGAGGAACCCGTTCAAAATCCGCAGGAAAACCCGACACAGACCTCCGAAACGCCTACGGATGCCCCTTCAACGCCGTCTCCCACTGCGACGCCTTCACCAACTGCCGCATCAACGCCCAAACCGGAAAGCACGCAGGTGCCTGAACCGACAGCAACATCGGCTCCTTCAACGCCCACTTGCACACCCGAATCAGGGGAAACATCTTCACCTGATCCCACAGCTACGACAGCGGCAACACCATCGCCGACTCCGGCTGATGATCCGGCAGTGCCTACTTCCCAAGAATCACCGACAGCCTCGCCGTCTGCTTCACCTTCGCCGGTTCCCGATGATCCTTCTGAAACGGATCCTGCACAGACGCCTTCACCTTCGCCCTCTCCGGATCCAACGGATCCATCTGTTCCAGACGCAACTGCAACAACCTCACCTGAAGCTACGCCCACCCCTGTTTCCTCTTCTGATCCGGGAGATTCTCCTACAGAAGAGCCATCCTTTCAATGGACGATTGAAATCAAGGATGCAGAGCTGAAAAACCGGGTCTGGTACCTCACAGTTCATGAGAACAGCAGTATCATGGTTCGATGGAATGCATACCCGTCGGCAGACCAGTATGGAATCCGTGTGGAATCGCCTGAACTGGAAGTTCCAATTACAGAAACAGTTGCTTCTTTGTACTGGTCCTGTGAAGCATCCCGTCTCTCATGCGGAACATTGAACGTCACCATCATCGCACAGAATCAGGGCATGATCTTAGGCCAGACTGTGTTTCAGCTCGTTCTGACGGATGATTCTGCGAATCCCACGCCGACACCTGAACAAACGCCTGCCCAGCCGATGCCGTCTTCAGAGACCACAGCAACACCGGCCCCCACAGCAACCATCAGCCCTGCAGATGCAACCGCCACGCCTGAAAACAACGGCCAGGGCAATGGTAAGAGGCCGTCTTCAGGATGGAGTAAAACGTTTGGCTCATCAGGAAAAAATAGCAGCAGTGCCTCCCAAAATACGAACACGGTGACTGCGGGCAAGGCACTCATCAGCTCTCATGCCGCAGGAACAGGTGATCTGACCCCGCATGATGCCGCCCTGATCGAACTTCCTGAAGATGAACTGTCAGCACTTTATCTCGGAGATACAGGACTCATGCTTTCCTCTGTTGATGGCACATTTACTGCCAGTTCTACGGAGAATCAGTTGTATCTTTCATCAGAGGATGATTCTTGCACATTCTCGTTTTCCCAGGCTGCCCTCCATATGCTGGGCAACAGCGGTGTAAATCAGCTGTCCCTGGTTGCCGGAACGCATGAACTGACCCTGGACACGACATTCGATTTGAACGGTTTTTATTACGGACAGTACCGGTCCAAGGGCTATGTATCTGCAGACTTTGTTTTTCATGTTCTTCAATCCCACATTCTCGTCAGCATTGAAGATGCAGTATTCGAACTATCTGAAGAGAATGAACTGATACCATCATCACTTGAGTATAGTGCAGCTTTTGGAGGTCATATGCCATGATCAAACGCATATTGGTTCTAGCAACCGTCTTGCTTTTCCTCATGTCATCTGCTCTTGGCGAGACCTGGAGCGGGACGGTTATCTCCACGCTTGAAAAACCGGTTTTGGCCGCTGCTTCCGGCATTCTTGAAGAACTGAATTTATCTGTCGGCCAGACTGTTTCCTCCGGAGACATCGTGGGACACACGTCCGTCACATCCGTGTTTGCCTCCGAAAGCGGCACGGTCTCGCTTATAAAAGCCAAGGTTGGAGAGATCGTATCGGATACTGTGCTTGAAATATCACCCGTTTCCAAGTACCGTATTGTTTCAGCAACCACTGATGCATATTCATCACCTGAAACCACCATCATTCATGGCGGCGAGACATTATTCATTCGCTGTACAGCCGACAGAAGTCATCTTGCAATTGGATTTACAGCCAATCTCTCCGGTTCAAACTTTGATGTCTTTACTACAGCCGGAGAATTATACATCGGTGAAACTGTCAATCTCTATCGTTCGCAGGATCATGCTTATGAGAGCAAGGTCGGCGTCGGAACTGTCGTTGAAAACGATCTTGTCCAATACAAAGCGAATGGCCATCTGATTTCTATTTCGGTAGAAGAAGGAAGCCGTGTCGAACGCGGTCAGCTGTTATTCACCTATGCCTCCTCCGCTTCCACTGAGATCACCATCCCGGAAGATGGTATCATTACAGATATTCAGGCCAATGTTGGCCAGTCTGTTCAGCAGGATCAGGTTCTCGCCACGCTCGCTGTCCCGAATTCGATTCGCATTGAATTTTCAGCAGCGGAAAACATGATTTATCTTCTCAACCCAGGCGACACACTGTCTTATCTAAGAGCAGATGATCCAACAGATACTCCCAGAAAGGCAACAATTTCAGGAATCAGCCGGACTGCCAACGGAGATACTTATACCGTGTATCTGATTCCAGAAGAAAATGACCTGCCGATTGGGATGTCCATCACAGTTATAAACGAAACCATGCATTAAAACTGTATTCTTAACAACCCCTGTCAGTCTGCCTGGTATGATGGCAGCTGGCAGGGGTTTTGATTATGTTTCATTTAACCGCCGCTAAGATATCCGGACAGCATTCACCTGAACATCAAATGCTGTCAATGTAAAAAAATAGAAGCTCTTTCGAGCTTCTGTA
>DEFL01000008.1:20757-136585 GCA_002350845.1 Christensenella sp. UBA2853 | reverse complement strand
TGAATCATACAGGAAGCTTATATCATCGATTGTATCAGCTTTTTGCAATATTTCAATCCAACTGTCCTTATTTCCTTGCATTTTTTGTGTTGTCACAGATCCCATCCGCCTGAACACATGCAGGGCTTCCGGAAAGAGGCCCGTGCGTTTGGGGCCCGGGGTGTTTTTCCCTTTCCCGGAGAAATTTCAGAAATTTCAGTTTTCACTGCCATCCTTTCCCGGCGTCCGTATCAATCATTGCCTGGCGAGATGAGCCAGAGCACAACAGCCCAGATTTCCCTGCAATGCAGGTTTGATATATGAAAGGATGGTTGACCCTTATGAAGAAAATTGTGAGCATCGTACTTGTGATTCTGACTCTTGCAGCCCTGATGATCCCCGTGTTTGCCGGTGCTGAAGGCACCACCAAGTGGGTCAACTGCGAAAACGGCAAACGCCTCAACGTCCGTGATTCCGTCAAAGGAAATCTTCTCTACCGCATCGACTGCGGCACCAGGGTTGAAATTCAGACCTCCGTTTCCACGCCCAAAGGCTGGGCCTACATCACGGTTCCCGGACATACCAGAGGCGGCTATGTGATGACCAAGTTTCTGGTCTCCAGCAAGCCCGGCAAGTATGAAATCACCGAGCGCGACGACAATTTCCGCTCTGTCACCCCTTACACGGTCTCTGCAAAGGCCATCAACAACAAGTCTGACCGCAGCGTCGGTCTGCGCGTGAACCCCAACAAGACCGCGAAAGCCATCCGCCGTCTGACGGCCGGCGATACCCTGAAGGTCATCGCTGTCGGCAAGACCTGGAGCAAGGTGGTCGACACCACGACCGGAAGAACCGGTTACGTGGCCAACGCTTACGTCACCCGCTGATCCGGACACTCAACCAATTCAGGTAATAACAAGCTTGAAACGCTTTTGATATAGACAAGGGACTGCCCCGAAAACGAGGCAGTCCCTTTTGCATGTCCTGTGACGGAACGCTTTGATCCGGCAGAAAGGATCAGGAGACTTCGCAGCGAGTCTGGCAATACATTTTGTTCTGATTTCATATGTTTCTGCAGTGCCATCCTTTCCTGTGTCTCGTATCAATACATGTGACGCCCAGTGAGAGCATCACACACTATCAATACATGAAATCATTATGAAATGAACGTCGCCCCCAATGAATCGGGGCGGAACATATGGAGGAAATCATTTATGTCTATGTCTGGAAAAATCGCTTCTTTTATCATGAGCCTTGTACTGATCGGCTGGAAGGTCATCGATATCTTCACCGGCAGGGCTAACGTACTGACCTGGATACTGCTCGGTGTCTTTACCGTAATGGGTCTGTTTGAACTGATCGACATCTGCGAAACAGGCCACAAGACCGTCACCGACGGCGATCACACGGTCTGACCGCAAAGCCGTATCCCAATAAAAATCAAGCATGCCACACGCTGCTGCAGAAAAGAATGATCTGCGGCAGCGTTTTTCTTTCCCCCGGCTCGTCCACTCAATACAACAAATAAACTTGATTTGGATGGTTTCATTTCCTACAATGTATCTGATGATTCCGCTATTCTCCGTCACAGGGAGGAAACCATATGCCATATTCTGTCTCTGCAGATGAGCAGACCCTGATCGGGTTCTGGGATCAAACGTTTTCTTCACAGGTCAAAGACCAGTCCTCCATTGACCCGAAAGCGCCTGACAGTGATCGGAACCTTGCGCCTTCAGATCAATTGTTCCAGGCTGCAGCCTCGCTCGGCCGAAAGAAAAAAGTCCTGGATTACGGCTGCGGCAGAGCCTGGGCCGCCCTGATCGCGACCAGAAACGGCTGTATGGACGTCACGGCTGTCGACCCGGCCGGAGGTGCCATTGACGCTGCCCGGTCTGTCATCGCCCTCTACGGAGTCGAACAGCAGGTGAATGCATTTCAAATCTCCTCAGACTGGCTCCACACGGTCCCGGACGGTACCTATGACGGATTGATCTGTTCGAATGTTCTGGATGTCATCCCGCCGGAAAGAGCGCAGGAGATCATCCGTCAGTCTGCCCGAATTGTCACGGAGGACGCGGATCTATTCTTCGGGCTCAACTATTACCTGTCCCCTGAGACTGCTGCATCAAAAGGCATGCCTCTTTCAGAGGGAAACCGGCTCTACCTGGACGGCGTTCTCCGCCTGGTTTCACGAACTGACGCCGAGTGGACATCCCTGTTTGCGCCGTGGTTTACTGTCGAAACGCTCGAATATTTTGCATGGCCGGGAGAGAAGGAAGCCAGACGCCGTCTTTTCCACCTGCGGAAAAAGCAGCCTGCCTGATCTTTCCGCAGGCATTGACTGTAAAATCCCGGAAAGGAGAAACCCATGATTGCACAGTTTCTGGAAACCAGCTGGATGACAGGTCTCCTTTGCGCTGCCCTATGGGGGCTTACCTTCCTTCTGGCTGTCCGACGCCCGCATCTGTATCTCAACAGCCTGCTTCTGACGCTCTCGCTGATGACAACGGTTCTCTTTGCATCCAGCCTTTTCACCGGGGAGGCCCGAAAGAGTTTTCTGCTCGTCTGTTTCTGGATACTTTCGCTGCTTCTTCTGATGATCCCGGTCCTCCTCATCATCAGCGGCATACAGATCCTCCGCAGAGAATCTGTCTGTCTGCGGCATTTTCTGTCCCTGGCTCTGGGGATTGTCATCGGTGTGGGTGAGGTGGCCGCGGTCCTGTATGTCCTCCACCTTTGGGGTACCATCCATCTCGGGGTGGCCGGTCCCTGGCTTCAGTTCTTCGTCCTGACCGTCCTCTATTGCTCGTTTCTCCTGCTCAGCTTCATCCTCTATTTTATTTTCCTTCAGTTTCTTCCCCACACCATGCGCTTCAATTATGTGATCATTCACGGATGCGGGCTCTCAGGAGGGGAAAGACTGACCCGGCTGCTTCGGGACAGAGTGGAAAAGGCAATTGAAATCTACAATCGATGCGAAATCAAGCCGGTCATCATCCCCAGCGGCGGTCAGGGAAAGGATGAAAAGATCAGTGAAGCCCGGGCCATGCAGGATTACCTGCTGAGCAGAGGCATTCCCGCAGAACACGTGATTCCGGAAGACCGCTCTGCATCCACAGCAGAAAACCTGCGCTTTTCCAAAGCCATCATTGATGCCTGGGGAGGAGAAAAGAGGATCGCGCTGGTTTCCTCTGGCTTTCACATCTATCGCTGTCTTCGAATCGCTCATCAGCAAGGCATGAAATGCACCGGCTTTGGATCCTATACTGCCCTGTATTTTCTGCCCTCCGCCCTGATCCGGGAGTTTATCGCCATTTTCCTCAATAAGACATTTCTTGTCTGTGCTCTCCTCGGATACTGCTGTTTCCTCACACCGTTTCTCATGGCTGCCTTCAGGTAATGAACAGGGGGTGAACGCATGAATGATGAACTGATCCTGGTCGAACCGACCATGGAATATGACCGCCAGATCCAGGCATACCGCAAAGAATTTCTCACCTTCGGCGGATCCATGGATGGCTGCGGCTCCCTTCGCCGCTTTGAAAACACGCAGGACTGGCTCGATCAGGTGGAAGCCCTGAAACGTCCTGAAACCACTCCGCCCGATCTCGTCCCGATGACACAGTACCTGTATGTCCGTTTGCCGGAGCGCAAAGTGATCGGTGTCATCCAGATCCGGCACTGCTTCAATGACATTCTGGAAAAGTATGCGGGACACATCGGCTATTCTGTCGCGCCGAGTGAGAGGCGGAAAGGATATGCCACCCGGATGCTTCATCTTGTCCTTCCGGAATGCAGAAAGCTTGGGCTTGAGCGCATCCTGGTGTGCTGTCTGGAGGGCAATGAAGGCAGCCGGAAGGTCATCCTCAGCAACGGCGGCGTCTATGAGTCGACCGTCTACTGGCCGGAGAGGAATGTGGAACTCGAACGCTACTGGATCGATACCACTGCAGCAGAATAAAGATTCCAGCAAAAAACATGCACCGGTTCTGTACTCACAGTTCCGGTGCATGTTTTTTGCTGTGTCTTTTTCATCTCATCAGTGCTTCATACACCATGACCCACACAGGAATCGTCACAATGCATGACAGGGTTGTCAGAATATTGATCGCCGAGGCATACTGCGCATCCTTGTTGTAGAGGATCGCTACCTGATTGATATTGGACGCGGACGGGGCAATCGCCGAAAGCAGCGGAATCAGCACAATCTCTCTCCCCGAAGGAATCGCTCCGGCAATCCCGCTCAGCGCCGCTGCAACGGCCGCAATCCCGGAAGCAATCACCATTCGGAAGAGAATAATCCCAAACACCCTGCGGTTGGCAAACATGTCTCTGAATTTCATGCCGCCCACAATCATTCCGGTAATCATCATGGCCAGCGGTCCGATCATGGAAGCGACATCCGCAAAGGCAATGGATACCGCCTCCGGGAGATGAAGACCCGTAAAGAGACTCACAAGCCCGGCCAGAACCGCCAGAATATTCGGGTTCAGCAGGACTTTTTTGATGCTCAGCGCATTCTGCCGGTCAAACATCCGAATGCCCACAGTCCAGAACAGCACATTATAGACAAGGATATACCCGCTGACATAGATGACCCATTCCTCTCCAAGCACATAGCCGACCAGCGGAATGATCAGATTGCCTGCATTGGTAAAGACGACAGATGCCTGTTCCACGTCGGTCGCCTTCCAGACCCTGCGGAGGATGGCGGCAAAGAGAAAGAACAGCAGCTGAAACCCAAACGCCAGCGCCGTGGTCATGAGGAGACCCTGCTGAATCTCGGGGGTCAGTTCCTTCTGAAAGGAATTGAAAATCACGCAGGGCGTGACAAAATAGAGCGATATTCTCGACAGGACTTTGCTGTAATCCGCTTTGAACACCCCGGTTTTCACCAGGGCAGCCGTTGCAAACAGGATCAGAAACAGTTCTGTAATCTTCTGGATCAGCGGAATCGTAATCACTTTGGCATTCCTTTCCGGACGCAGGCACCTGCCTGATCCACGCGTGAAGCGCATCAGTCAGCGCAAAGCATAGTCAAGCCGCCCGCCGTTGTCAACAGAGAACACGCCTGCCCTGAAAACGCAAAAAACCGCGCGTTCCGATGAATGCGCGGTTTTGTTCCATGTTTCTCCGGCTTACTTTGTGCCGCTGTAGAATTCCGTCACGGTACGGTTGGACTGAATCAGGACACTGCTCTGCTGGAAGATGCGGATCAGTTCATCCGCTGCGGCATGCACCTTGTCGAGCGTTGTGTCGCTCAGGTAGATCACAAGCGTATACTCCTGATACAGTGTTCCACTGTCCTCCCAGCCGCCTTCCGCGTCAGTCAGCGTGTAGCCGCCGAAATGCTTCACCAGAATTTCTTTGGCCTTTTCCCTGGCTTCCTCGGGGGCAAACACGGGTTCATTCGTTTCAGCCCCATTGGTGCCCAGATACATGACATACTGCACGTCTGTATGGTCCGCCGGGGCGGGTTTCATCACCACAATCAGCGCGGCGGCAGACAGGCAGATGGCAATCACTGCAAGAACAGAAACCACAATACTCAGTTTTTTACTCATACCCGTACCTTCTCTTTCTTTATACTGCAGCCTCCCGGCCATTTTTCACCGGAGGCCGGTATCTTTTTTATTCGGGAAAGACTCTACACGACAGCCGGATACGCCAAAGTGACTGTCCCGCCCGTATACTTCGGTGCGGGGACAGTCACGCTGTTTCATCGATCGATTACTGCATCACCATGTATGCGTTGGCAACATAACCGGTGTTTCCGCTGGCCAGGTCGACAACCTTGCTCCAGGTCTTGCCGCGGGCAATCACCTGCAGGGCGTCACCGGCAGTCAGACGACGGATCGCTCTGGCGGTCTTGTTGGGGTTCACGCGCAGGCCGACGCTGCGGTCAGACTTCTTGTTGATGGCCTTTGCAGTGACTTTGTAAGGGGTTACCGTGACAAAGTTGTCATCGCGTTCAGTGATCTCATACTTGCCGGGCTTGCTGGAAACCAGGAACTTGGTCATCACATAGCCGCCCTTGGCCTTGCCGGGAACCTTGATGTAGGCCCAGCCTTTGGGAGCAGAAACGGAGCTCTGAACTTCAACCCTGGTGCCGCACTCAAGACGGTAAAGGAGCTTGCCGCCTGCGGTTTCGCGGACATTTAGTTTCTTGCCGTCCGGGCAGTTCACCCACTTGTCGGTGCCTTCAGCACCGGCGAAAACTGGGATCATAAGTCCTACAAGAGTCATCATCACAAGTACGATGCTGATCACTTTCTTCATCATGGGATGCCTTCCTTTCATTCTTCAAGCCTGCGGTGCAGGATCAATTCTTTCATTCACTCAGGCTCATCGGCCTGACATGAATTGATACGCAGCGCATGAAGTTCTGGCAGGAGGCTTTGGCAGAAATCCGGCAGAAAAAATCTCCAGAATGTTTCCGCACATCCCTTCGCCTGAAGACAGCTCCTGTTTTCTTTTCTCCTCTCCCTTCCGGCACGGTCTGTACTCGCCGCGTATTACTCAGCATACACGGCCGTCACCGTCATGTCCCGGTCCACAAACAGCACGTCATTCTCTATTCCTGTTCCGTCCTCAAGCACCCATGTCAGTTGCAGGCCGTCCTTTTCCGGCGCATCCATATACATGAGATCCAGAACGGTGTCACAGGGAATCCGGTATTCCTCCGCCTGTCCGTCAATCACAATCGTGACCACGCATTCCATGAGCCCCAGCCTGTCCAGATGTTCGTTGACCCATGCCCGGCGAAGGCGGATCCAGCCCCTGAGATGTTCGATTTCTTCCTCAAAGTCTCTTTCCACCAGCGTACCGTCCTCTTCCCGGGCCGGCAGCCAGCGTTCGCGGTCCCGGTTCCATGCATTCCTGAGAAGGGCACAGGTTTTGTCCAGCACGCCGCCTTCCCGCACCATTTCCTCCAGAAGGCCGTCCATGACCGTCCAGCGTTCCTTCAGATAGTCCAGAAACTCGGGCCTTTCCCTCAGCATGTTGACCCAGGCCGAATAGGCATTGTTGAAGCCTGGCTTTTGAAAGGTGGTGAGGTACGCATTCCCCCAGGACTCATCGAAGTCCCAGAGCGGGCCGAAGTGGAATTTGCCCTCGCTCCCGTCGGCTTCAAAGCGTTTCTTGAAAAACAGGCTGCTGTCGGTTGTAAAGGCGTCCGCGTTTTCGCTGAACTCCATGATCCACCAGTAATCCGCCAGGCTCTGAGCGTCCACATAGTCCTCCCAGGTCTTTCCATCGGCATCCGGCCCCTCGTTCCGGAAAGCATTCTCCATGCGCTGGACTGCTTCACGGATGTATACCTTCTGGGCATCATTGACATACCCGCCGTCGGACGGATTGAAGTTCGGAGACTTGTTGCCCAGACGGACGCCGGCTTCGGTCTCAAAAAAGGAGGTCTCCATGTCTTCATCATCCGGGAAGAATTCCATCAGATAACCGCCCTGGATAGCAGGGAAACCGGTATCTGCATTTGTCAGCTCATCAATATCCACACGCGCGCTGCTGACCCGGATCTGTTCACACAGATAATACGTGCCCAGATACTCGCCATTCATGACCACTTCCACAAAGGTTCCCATGGGCGTGTACTCCAGCCCGATCTGTTCGCCGATCCACTCCGTGATCCAGTTTCGGATCAGGCTGTTGTCAAAGTAATTGCTCAGAAGAACCCAGTGTTTGTTTTTCCCGAGCCCGAACAGGTTTTCCTTGTTCCTCAGCTTGATCTTGTAAGGGTGCTTGCTCATCCCCCACGTTCCGTTGCCCCGGCCCCGGATATACTCCATCTTCAGTCCGCGGAGGTCCCTCTGCGGAAACCGGCCCTCATACCCGCCGCTGTACCCTTCCGGGACCACTAGATCCATGGTCCCTGTACAGCGGTAGGAATGATCCGGGCTGCTGTTCATTTTTTCCGTCTCTGCCTGTCCTCCGTCAATCTGTACATAGATCACCGGGAGATCCTTCGGCTGAAAGACAGCCTCCTCCCCCATGCCTGCACAGACAGCCAGCATCATGATGGCTGCTGTCAGGAGAACTGTCCGGATCTTTCTCATGTGTCTGCCCGCCCTTCGTCTGCATTTCTTTTCATTTTGTCTTTCTCTGCATGATTCTACATGGACTGTCTGAAAAACTCAACCGTGTATGACGACCTCCGCATCCCCCGGCAAAAACAAAACAGAGGACAGTGAAGGCCTCCGGTCTTGTTATCCTCTGCATTGCGTTTTTTCCCTTTTCCTGTCATCACTCCGGGTCCACGGTCTGCTGGAACACCAGTCCGCTGGAATCGTCCCGGATGTGTGCAGCGTCGTTGAACAGCTCAATCCTGGGATGCACGTATTCTCCCCTGCTCACCGGGAACTCCAGAATGATGATCGAGGTGAACTCATAGGGCATCACCGTGCATACATACGGGAACGGCAGCGCCAGGAGGTGAGACAGAACGCATGCACCGGATCCGCCGTGACTGAAGACCGCGATGGTCTTCTGCTCATCCGTCTCGCAGAAAAACCGGGTGCCTTCATGCCGATAGCCCTGGGTCAGGAGGAAGGCATCGAACTGACTGCTGACGGCATCCAGGTACTGCACGGCAATATTCTCCGCAAAGTACGGATGCTCCCGCCAGTCGGAATGGTAAAAGTCAAAATCCTCTCTGGAGATCATCCAGTCGCTCAGCGTCCACGGATGTCCATTCTCCGGCGTGTTCCCGCCGCCCCATGAAATCTCATGCATAAACTCAAGCGTCGTGATCGGCAGCCCTAGCAGATCGGCTGTGCTCTGTGCCGTTTCATGTGCGCGGCCCATCGGGGACGCATAGATTTCCTGAATACCTTCCCTCTCCAGCCGTCTGGCCGCAGCGGCCGCCTGGCGCTTTCCGGTCGGGGTAAGACAGTCCCGTGCGTAATCCGGTTCTCCATGACGTACAAAAATGATGCGCATCGCTTTCTCCTTTTTCATGAAGTCACAGCACAGAGTGATGCATCGCACACGCAGGATCCTCTGCACAGGAATTCGTCCTCTGCTGCCGATTATACTATGGAAAACATCTTCAGGAAAGTCTGGAACCGTTTATGGTCTGCGCAAAGACTTCGGGACAAAGAGC
The DNA here is from genome assembly GCA_002350845.1 of Christensenella sp. UBA2853. Lineage (GTDB taxonomy): Bacteria > Bacillota > Clostridia > Christensenellales > Aristaeellaceae > UBA2943. The sequence goes on along the minus strand of DEFL01000008.1, from coordinate 127,491 downwards.
ATGCATTCCCGGTCTCTGGGCACCTGATGAAACCATTTGGCACCGGCAACATGGACCAAAACAAAAAACACACCGGAAATCAGCTGCAGTCCGACCAGCAGCGCAAAGAAGCTGCGCGTTCCCAGGGATTCCAGAAGGAAGCCGCCCGCAGCCGCCGCGATGACGTTGACCACCGCGCTGATGGAATTGATCAGCGCCTGAGTGCTCGCCTCCATGCCCTCCGGCGCCAGGCGATGCACGTACTGATAGCGGCTTGCAATATACAGGGCAAAGGAGAATCCTCGGAGCAGCTGGGCTGCAAAGAGTATCACCACCGAATGCCCCCACGCATACAGACTGTATTCGAATGCGAGGATCAGTACATTGAGCAGCAGCGGCCAGGCCCAGCCGGCGCGACGCGTGAAGCGCCGGATGAGGAGCAGCATGGGCACTTCGCAGATGCCGGCAATGAACATGAGCGCACCGTATATGCTTGTATCCAGCTGGAATTCCTTCAGGGTATAGACCATGTAGGTCACCCGCCAGCCCATCGGGATCTGGTAGAGGACTTCAAAGATAATATGACCGACAATCCAGTAGTTCAGGATCGAGCGGAACGGCATATCCCGCAGGCGCAGCCGCTGCTGCTTTTCTGCCCTTCCCTCACTCTCCGAGGGGATCATGGACGTGAGCAGGATGGAAAGGACTGCAAACCCGGCAAAGAGATAATACAGATTCCGCACAGGGATCACCCTGAACACGGCCACAAAAGCCAGGCTGAACACAGCGTACCCGATGGACGCCCAGCTGCGAATGCTGCCGTAGGGAATCCGCAGCGACGGATGCTCATTGACCCGGACCAGCCAGAGCTCCATCATCATATTGGAAGGCTGGAAAAAGAAGTTCATGGCCATGAGCATGGCGATCATGAGCCCTCGCCAGATGCCGGTCCCTGTAGACAGTGCAGGAATGAAGAGGACGCACAGCGCCGTTCCCAGCATGCAGAGGCGGAAACATTGTTTGACCGATTGAATGCGGTCGGAAATCACACCCCAGGTCGGCTGGGAAACAATGCCGATCCCGTTCATGAGCGAAGTGATCAGTCCCAGCTGGGAAGCCGAGATTCCGATCGATTCCAGAAAAACCGACAGATAGTTGGAGGCTGCAAAGCATCCGTTGTAAATGAACTCCGTCAGCGAAAGCTGAAACTGTATTTTTTTCCTGTTCAGTGCTTTTTGCTCGGTATTCTGCAATCCCCTGGCCCCCCTTTTCCGATGGGCTTCCATGAAATCCTCTGCTGTCTCTTTCTTCAGACATGATACCCTGCATTGTACAAGAAATTCTTTTCGCTTCAACCTTCAAAGTATACAAAAACGACTCTGTTTTTTGCAGATGCGCACCGGAAAAGTTTGACATGCCTTTGCATTTTGTTATAATCCATACAGGTTCAACAAATGAAAACAACTCTGTCCACTGTCTCCAGTGCGCGGTCTGTCCGTTTCCGGAGACCCACTGTCAGGACCTCCAGATGAGGTGCAAAAACATGAAGCAAAACCGCTGCCTGTATCCCATTGCCATTGTGCTGGTGCTCTGCCTTTGCTGCATTGCCCCCGCGCTCGCAGAAACCAATGGCGGTCACACCGTCGTTACGCAGGAGTATGACACCTATGTCGGCCGGACAAAGGAAAATATCCTGACGCAGCAGATCCCGCTGTGTTTTCTCGACGGAGTCAATGATCTGCCCTATATTGAGCTCGGAGAATGGGCAAAGATGATGGACTTCATCAACCGAAAGTATTTCAATGACGAAAATTATGGGCTGACGATCCACTATGATTACGAGATTGTGACGCTGACACGGGAAAACGGTTATTCCATGAACCTCGATTTTAAAAATGACCGGCTGATCTTTACGGACTACAACGCCTTTGTCCACACGTCTGACGACACTACGCTGATTGATATCGTCTCAGAAAATGGTATCGATGATGAGGGCGGCGCCCTCCTCATGCAGCGGAATACAGACGCTTCGTTTGAGCGCTACGGCCATGAACTGGTTGCCGATCTTGCGGCCTATAACATTCATCTGGTGCTGCAGGATGATAAGTATTACGTGCCGCTGCAGACCATGAACGACTTCACCCTTTTGAGGCGTGGCGCCGCATTTCTGTTTAACCAGAAAGCGCTGTTCCTTGCCAACGATGAACTGTTCTTTGATTATTCTGAAAATCAGTACACAGAAATTGCAAAACTGTATTATGAAGGTCCGACCGGAGAGCGCAGCCCGGCCCTGGCCGAATACAGCTATAATGAGCTCTGTCTGGCACTGGACACGTTCTACGGGCTGAAAGACACCCATGAGATTGACAGCTTCCGCGATCTTTTCTACCAGATCGGTCTGGAGCATGTTCTGGCGGGAACAAGCGCTGCCGATGCCGATTATGCACTCAAATCCTTTATTGATACCAACCTGAACGATCTGCACTCCATGTTCAATGAATTCTCCTACCTGACCGGTCTGGAAAACATGCCCAGACGCGGCGGTACAGCATTCCTGAGCTATGCTGCCCAGGCAGATGCCTATAAGGCAGCAAGGGCAGCAGCCTATCCGGACGGATGGTTCTCGTATGAGGAAGTCGGCAACACCGCCTATGTCACATTTGACAACTTCACTTCCCTGTACAACGGGAACGCCTTTTACAAGGCCAAAGAGGAGGGGAACCGCCTCCAGGACACCATTGGCGACATCATCTACGCCCATGCACAGATCACACGCGAAGACAGCCCGATTGAAAATGTGGTGCTCGATCTGAGCAACAACCAGGGCGGTAGCGTGGATGCAGCGGTCTTTGTTCTGGGCTGGATGCTGGGCGATGCGCCGTTCAGCCTGAAAGACATGTCGACCGGAGCCTCATCAACGGCGTTCTACCGCTCCGATGTCAATCTGGATCATGTCTATGACGAGAAGGATACCATCTCCGATAAAAACCTCTACTGTCTGATTTCCCCGGTGAGTTTCTCCTGCGGCAATCTCATCCCGGCCGTGCTCAAAAACTCCCACCAGGTCACGCTGCTTGGCAAAACATCCGCCGGCGGCAGCTGTGTCGTTCAACCCATCAGCACAGCATACGGAGCTGTCTTCCAGATTTCCTCTTCCCTGAGAATGTCTTTCCCGAAAAACGGAGCTTTCTATAACATTGACCAGGGCGTGGAGCCGGATATCTACATTGACAAAATTGCGAGCTTCTACAACCGGCCCGCTCTGACCGATTTCATCAACGGACTGTTCTGATTTCACTTCAATAAAAGAGCGCGTCCTGCATATCATGTGCACGGCGCGCGCTTTTTTCATGATTTGCCTGTCAGGCCGATTTCCCCGAGTGTCAGCCGGACACCATCCTCCAAAAGCACTTTCTGGAGTGTTTCCACAGAAAGCTGCGAAAAGTCACCGGTCATGGCCGCAGCCGTTCCGGCGGCCTGACCTGTCACAGCGCAGGCAGGAATCACCCTTGTCACATCCCACATTGCATCCGTGGCAGAGATGCTTCTGCCGGCCGTAATCAGGTTGCGGATACCATGGCCATGGAGTGCTGAGAACGGCACCGCATAGACCGGACCTGCCTTTTTCCAGTTTCCGATCAGCCCGATGCTGTCCGGTTTTTCCACATGATCGTCCGCGGTATCCATGGTGGATATGCCCGCAATCCTGCGCGTCATGCGCAGCTGCGGAATGGTGGCCACGGTTGCCGGCACATAGGAAGGATCGGTTTTCCGCCGCTCCATGACCTGCCGCAGGATCTGGTCGTGCGAGAACTGGACCATTTCACTGACTTCCCAGCCGTCCACGCCCTGAAACCGCCTGCTGATGAGCGGTCTGGAGGCTTCCTTCCGGTCCTCCTCGGGGATCTCTGCAAGCCCCAGCACATTCAGGTCAAACCCGTTCTGCCCGTGCGAATAGTACCAGGCGGCCAGAATGTTGCCCGGAGCGAACAGCACCGTCTCCTCCCCGGAGAGGCGGTACAGGTCAGCATCCCCGGTCGCATCCACAAATGCGCGTGCGCGGATCGCCTCCCGCCCGGATTTGTGCTCCACCATGACGGCCGTCATCTTCCCGTCTTCCACCTGTGTCCAGCAGACCGAAGCGCCGTAGAGCACGGTGACCTGCTCTTTCTGCAGCATCTTTTCCGCCGTGATGGCAAAGAGCTGGGCATTGTAGCGCACCCGGAACCGCTGCTGCATCCTTTCTTCCACGCTTCCGTTTTCCAGCCAGGCTTTCGGGTATTCCGCCTCCGCTCCCATGCAGATGGAGGCGCGCAGGAGTTCTTCGGCCAGGCCGAAGGATACCTGATGTCCCATGCCATCGCACAGGGGCAGGTAAATCGTCACGAGGCCCGCTGTCGCCAGGCCGCCGAGCAGATACTGTTTTTCCAGCAGCAGGACCTTCGCGCCGTGCCGGGCCGCCGCCAGCGCCGCGGCAATCCCTGCGATACCGCCCCCGGCCACCACCACATCATACGTTCCTGTCACCGGTGTCTGCAGTTCTTCCCTGAGCATGTCCACCCCGCATGCACCTCCGTCTTTTTTCCTGTCTGCCGCCTTCTGACAGCTGACATCGTATCATGCAGGCAGTGCAGATTCAAGACAGGGACGATGTTTCCGGGGGGGCAGTCTCCACACAGGAAATGCATTTTCTTTCCCCCTCCGGGAACCATTTTGCCTTCTCTTTCGTATCTATCTATGAAGGCTCAAAGCCTTCAGGGAGGAAAGAACATGAAAAAAATCGTAACCTGGATGCTGTGCCTGGCCCTTCTGCTCGGTGCGGCTGGCGCATACGGTGAAACATCCGAATCCTTCTTCAGCCGGTTTGAGGGGATGGAATGGTCCTTCTCGAGCGGCGTTGGCGGCTGGTCTGCCGAAATGCGCATCCTGCCCGACGGCACGTTCAGCGGTGAATACCACGACAGTGAAATGGGAGAAACCGCTGAAACCTATCCGGACGGCACGCTCTATCTCTGTTCCTTCACAGGACAGATGCACATGGTGGAACAGGTGGATGAAAACACCTGGAAAATCGCCGTGGATTCCCTTCAGACGGATGGTCAGCCCGGTGAAGAATCCATTGAAGACGGCATCCGCTATGTGATCTCCGAACCCTACGGTATCAGCGCGGGCGACACTATGCTGCTCCTTGCGCCTGGCACCCCTGTGTCCTCACTGACCGAGGATATGCTTTTCTGGTCTCATGTGAACGAGGCTGAACAGACACCGGATACGCTGGAAAACTATTTCCTGTACAGTGAAAAGAACGCCAGCGGCTTTGTGAGCTGGCTGCCCGCCGAATCGGTTGCCATGCCCAATCCGTGGGTGGAACTCACCGCTGCGGAGCTCATGGACGAATCCGGACTGACCTTTGCTGTGCCGGAAGGCGCTGAACAGGTCATCTACCGCTATCTGAAGGACGAAGGGCTCGCTGAAATGCTCTTCACCATCGGTGCGGACGAATTCTGCTGCAGAGTCCAGCAGGCCGAGCTTGCCGACGGAGAACTCCTGAACAACTCCGGCATGTACTTTGCATGGGAGAATGAGGAGGATGTCGAAATCCGCGGCTGCCGCGGCACCATTGGGCAGGCCCGGACCGGCAGCGTGGACTGGGTGGAACTGTGCCTGTGGTACGATGCCGCATCCCAGCGCATGTATTCGCTCGACGTTTCCACAACAGACCCCGATGGACTGGACCTGACTGCAATCGCAGATCAGTGCATGCCCTGACAGCTAAATCGCATGCCGGGCTTCATTCATCCTATCTGCCATGAGGAAAGCATGAAAAGACTGCCGGCCGACAGATCGATTTCTGTCGCGCCGGCAGTCTTTTTTTCTGTGCTGAGTGTCTTTCTTGGCTGGGAACCGTGAAGCATGGCAAAGCAGCACTGAAGTATCTTTCATTTTTCAGTTTTTTCCCTGATCTGTCCGGTTTATGAGATGGCGCGGAAGCCTTCTTCGAGGTCAGCGAGAATATCATCGATATGCTCGGTGCCGATGGACAGGCGGATCGTGTTCTGGCGAATGCCCTGGTCAAGCAGCTCCTCCTCTGAGAGCTGGGAATGCGTTGTGCTGGCCGGGTGAATGACCAGACTCTTCACGTCGGCCACATTGGCCAGGAGTGAAAAGATCTTCAGGCTGTCAATGAATTTCCAGGCCTCCTCTTTTCCGCCCTTGATGTCAAAGGTGAAAATGGAAGCGCCGCCGTTCGGAAAATACTTTTCATACAGTGCATGATCCGGGTGATCCGGAAGAGAAGGATGGTTGACTCTTTCCACAAGCGGATGCTGTGAAAGATATTCGACCACCTTTTTCGTATTCGATGCATGCCGCTCGAGGCGAAGCGACAGCGTTTCCACGCCCTGCAGCAGCAGGAACGCATTGAACGGAGAAATCGCAGCCCCGGTATCCCGGAGAAGAATGGCCCGGACAAAGGTGACAAAGGCGGCGGGGCCCACTGCATCATAGAAGGAAACGCCGTGATAGCTGGGATTCGGCTCGGCAATATTCGGATACTTTCCGCTGGCTTTCCAGTTGAACTTTCCGGATTCCACAATGATGCCGCCCAGCGTGGTGCCGTGTCCTCCGATGAATTTTGTGGCCGAGTGCACCACAACGTCCGCACCGTGTTCAATGGGACGGATCAGGTAGGGGGTGCCGAATGTGTTGTCAATGACCACCGGGATGCCGTGCCGGTGGGCGATCTCTGCCACCGCATCAATGTCCGGAATGTCACTGTTGGGGTTGCCGAGCGTTTCCAGGAAGACCGCCCGTGTATTGTCTGTGATCGCCGCTTCCACTTCTGAAAGCTGATGCACGTTCACAAAGCTTGTGCTGATGCCGTACTGGGGAAGCGTATGCGCCAGAAGATTATAGGTTCCGCCGTAAATGGTCTTCTGTGCAACAATGTGGCCTCCGTTCGCCGCCAGGGCCTGAATCGTGTAGGCAATCGCAGCCGCACCGGAGGAAACAGCCAGCGCCGCACTTCCGCCTTCGAGCGCTGCGATGCGTTTTTCCAGCACTTCCTGCGTGGAATTGGTCAGTCTTCCGTAGATATTGCCGGGATCCGCCAGGCCAAAGCGGTCCGCCGCATGCTGGCTGTTGTGAAATACATAGGATGTCGTCTGATAAATCGGCACTGCCCTTGCATCGGTCGCCGGGTCTGCCTGTTCCTGTCCTACATGAAGCTGAAGTGTTTCAAATTTATACTGACTCATGGTGTACCTCCTGCTGTTATATCTGTTATTTCAATTGAATCAACACATCAAAAAACCCGGAAATTCCATCACTCCCGGGCAAATGGCATTGTATGCTCTCTGGAATGTCAGAGATTCGTCATACGGAGGCATAAAGATGCGCAGCCGAATGACCCAGCCATATTCCATGCCCGGGAGATCAGCATTCGACAGCACATGAAGAAAAGATTTCCAATAGCCGAAATGCGGTTCATCTTCACTGCCTCCTCTCGTTCGTATGCGGATACTATAATTGCATTCACCTACTATGTCAATAGGTGTAATGTTTTTCGATTGTTTTTCCATGACCGCCTCTCCTGCGCATCGGCGAGCAGTTGGTATATTTTTTATACCATGTACCAAACAACTGCGTACTTGATACCATTCCGCAACATGGTACAATAATGATACCGTCAAAGCGAACAGCCTGACAATCCATGCAGAGCAGGAGGTGAGAGGATGGAACTGTCCGAGCTGGTATCCTATGCCAGAGACAAATATCAGATCGAGGAACAGCACAAGTGGGCTGAGTTCCCGGGCTTTTCCGTCCTCGTGCATCCTCAGACCGGTCACTGGGTGGCGCTACTGATGCGCCAGTGGGACAGTGACCTCGGCGAGGTCGTGGAGCGCTGCGATCTGAAATGCGGGGAGCAGACACTCTCTGAATTTCCTCTGCCGTATCTCTCCCGCCCCATCCGCATGAAAGGCCAGAAATGGATCAGCATTGCCTTTTCCCGTGACACGGACCGCGATGTGGTTTTCCGGCTCTTTGACCGGGCGTTCACTTCCGGTGACCAGCGGGGCTTTACCATGGTCCTGGAACACCCCTTCCAGCCTGCGCGCACTGTCCATGTGGACACGCCTCTCCCCTTTGCCGCTCAGACTCTGCAGCTGGCCCCGGAGGTCTTTCCCGAGCGCATCCGGCAGATGAGACATCTCTATGAGTACGGCAGTAATTCCCTTCAGGCCAGAGCCGCCAATTTCTACCGCCAGGCACAGTTTATGGCCGATTATGAAGACGATGCGGACTACCCTGACCCGGTCAATGTGGGATATTTCCCGACCTATCATGATCTGACCACCCGGCAGCTCCGCAGATATTTCACCTGGCGCACTTCCGTGAGAAAAGGCATCTTCCGGCCAGCTCCGGTGACGCTCGCTTATATCTACATTTACGAACTGCTGAATCTTGTCGGTGCGCAGTCCCCGGAAGACGCCCTGGACAAGCTGAAGGCCTTTGAACAGGGTTTCCTGGACAGTGGCTATGGGGATCTGCAGATGCGTGCCAGCCTGAGAAGGTGGATGACCGAACTGGCCATTGTACACGCCCTCCCCGCTGAGACTGCGCAGCAGTACGCCGATCCGGCCCTGCTGGAACGGGATCGCGCGCTGATGACGCTGCACACGCCCAATGACTACACCGTGGATGAGGTTTTCTCTGCCCTGTGCTTTTTTGACGGGAAACGGCTCGCCCAATCGCCGGTCATCCGGAAGGCACCTGAAAAAGGCAGGCATCTGTTCACCGCCGTATGGAAGCAGGCCCTGCAAAGCGGGACGGAACTTGAAGCTGATCGGTTTTCCACTTATTTCGGCGATCCCTCATGCTCTCCCTGGCATCCGTTTGCCAATGCGGTGTACTGCTGGCACGGCACGCCGGAAAATCAGATCTATCTGCTGGATGCATGCCGCCGTTTCGTCTGTCAGGGAGGCGTCTGGCAGACCGTGTCCTATGAGGGCTTTACCTTCAACCGTTCAGCGTTCCACGGCCTGCTCCGACAGGCAGACCTGATGCTGCGGCGTTACCTGAAAACGGGAAACTATCTGAGGGAAAACCAGGAGGACCTGTGGGCTAAACCCTGTGTTGAGGCCGTCATCCGGGCCGATCAGGCCGCAGAAGCAGAGGCGGCCCGCCCAAAGCTCGTCCTTGATCTGTCCGCACTCGATCAGATCCGGCAGGATGCCCTGATCACCCGGGACAGTCTGCTGACCGATGAGGAACGGGATGCGGAGGAAGCAGGCGAACCACTGCAGATCACTGAGGAGTCGCCTCCTGAAACCGAGGAAACACCCGACCTGCCGCTGGACGGCATCCAGCTGCAGGTCCTGCGTCTCCTGCTCAGTGGAAAACCAGTAGAGCCCCTGCTCCGCGAGCACCGCCTCATGCCCACCATGACCGCCGACAGCATCAACGAAGCCCTGTTTGATGCAATCGGCGACAATATACTCGACTGTGACAACGACACGCTCTCCCTGGTGGAAGATTACCGGGAAGACCTTGTTTCGCTGCTTGGAGGATCACCAGAATGACAACACAGCAAAAAGTACCCCGGCGTATTGCCCAGACCGTGCTCAACTCACTCAAGGGCGGCGTCGTTCCCCGTATCGGTCTGCCCTACATCACGGTCGGCCGGAAACATGAAATCGAGGCCCTGCTCCGCGATGTGGAAATCATTTCCGAGGGCGGCGCGTCCTTCCGCTTTATCGTGGGCCGCTACGGCAGCGGCAAAAGCTTTCTTCTGCAGACCATCCGCAACTATGTCATGGACCGCGGCTTCATCGTGGCGGACGCGGATCTCTCCCCGGAGCGCCGTCTGCAGGGCACACACGGCCAGGGCCTGGCCACGTACCGGGAGCTGATCGGAAACCTGTCCACAAAGACGAAGCCGGAGGGCGGTGCGCTTCCCCTGGTTCTGGACCGGTGGATCAGCGCCGTGCAGAATGAGGCCATGCAGGAGACAGGACTTGCCCCCGACGATCCCGCACTTTCCCAGGCCACGGACAAAAAGATTTTTGCCGTGACCTCTTCTGTCAGCGAGCTCGTGCACGGGTTTGAATTCGGCCGCCTGCTCTCGGCCTACTACCACGCGTATATCAGCGGAGATGACGAGACCAAGGGTAAAGTCCTTCGCTGGTTCCGCGGAGAATATACGCTCAAAAGCGAGGCCCGCGAGGCGCTCGGTGTCCACGTGATCATCACCGATGACGACTGGTACGATTATCTGAAGCTGTTTTCTGCCTTCTTCCGTCTGGCGGGCTATCAGGGCATGATGATCATGGTGGATGAGCTGGTGAACCTCTACAAGATTCCCAACAGCATCACCCGGCAGTACAACTATGAAAAGCTGCTGACCATGTACAACGATACGCTTCAGGGCAAAGCCAGGTACCTTGGCATCATCATGTGCGCGACACCCCAGGCGCTCGAGGACAAACGGCGGGGCATTTACAGCTATGAAGCCCTGCGCTCCCGTCTGGCCGAAGGCCGCTTCTCGAAGCCAGGCGCACGGGACATGCTGGCCCCGGTCATCCGTCTCGAGCCCCTGACGGCTGAGGAAATGCTGGTGCTGTGCGAGAAGCTGGCTGACATGCACGCAGGGCTGTATGCCTATCCCCGGACCGTGACCACCGAGGATCTGTCCGCCTTTATTCAGACCGAGTACGGCCGCATCGGTGCCGAACAAAATATCACGCCGCGCGAAGTCATCCGCGACTTCATTGAACTGCTCGACCTGCTTTTGCAGCATCCGGACCAGGGACTTTCCACGCTCCTTGCCTCCGACCAGTTTTCGTTCTCCAAATCGGACGCCGTCCCCGATGATGCTGAACCGGGGATCATGGAGTTTACACTATGAACGTATTTGAACGATATGCACCGTTTATCCAGGACTACATCTACCACTCCGGCTGGCAGAGCCTGCGGGGCGTGCAGAACGCAGCAGGTGAAGCCATCTTCGGCACAGAGGAAAATGTGCTGCTGACCGCTTCCACTGCCTCCGGAAAAACGGAAGCCGCCTTTTTCCCCATTCTGACCCTGCTCGATGAGAACCCTTCAAAGACCGTCGGTGTGCTGTATATCGCCCCGCTCAAAGCCCTGATCAACGATCAGTTCGGACGCCTGAGTGAACTCTGCGAGGAGGAAGGCATTGTCGTGACCCGCTGGCACGGGGACGCCGCAGTGTCCCGAAAACAGAAACTGCTCCGGCATCCCTCCGGCATTCTGCAGATCACGCCTGAATCCCTGGAGGCCATGCTCATCAACAAACATATGGAGATTCCCGCCCTGTTCGGGGATCTGCGATTCATTGTGATCGACGAAATCCATTCGCTCCTCCGGGCGGACCGCGGACTGCAGACCTTCTGCCTGATCGAACGCCTGTGCCGCCTGGCCGGCTGCAGTCCACGCCGCATCGGACTGTCCGCCACCATCGGGAATCCCGAGGACGCCGGACGGTTTCTCGCCGCCGGCAGCGGCCGGGGAACGATCATTCCGAGGTTCGACGGCGGACGGGAAGTCTGGCGGCTGAGCATGGAGCATTTCTACAACACTGAGCCTCAGGCTGATGACGGACTGGAGACGCCGGCGGATACACCGGTCATGGAGCCTGCCACTGACCATGCGCCGCAAGGCGCGGACCCGGGAATCGGGTACATTTTTGAACACACCCGCGGCAAAAAATGTCTGGTCTTCACCAATTCACGCGAAGAATGCGAGTCCGTCTGCCAGAGTCTGCGGCAGTACTGTGAAGCCAATCATGAGCCCGACCGTTTTCTCATCCACCACGGCAATCTCTCCGCTTCCTACCGGGAGAGTGCCGAGGAGGAGATGAAGGACGACGATTCCCTGATGTCAGTCTGCGCCACGGCCACGCTGGAACTCGGCATTGATATTGGCCGGCTGGAGCGCGCTTTCCAGATTGACGCACCGTTTACGGTCTCCGGTTTTCTCCAGCGCATGGGGCGTACCGGGCGCCGCGGGGATCCGCCGGAAATGTGGTTTGTGATGCGCGAAGATCACCAGGAAGCCCGGGCCATGCTGCCCGACACCATTCCCTGGTATCTAGTGCAGGGCATTGCCCTTGTGCAGCTGTATGCGGAAGAACGGTTTGTCGAGCCCCCGCGCATGGACAGACTGCCCTACAGCCTGCTCTATCACCAGACCATGAGCACGCTCGCTTCCTGCGGGGAAATGACGCCCTCCGCTCTGGCCTCCCGTGTGCTGACGCTGAGCTGTTTTCACAGGGTGACACAGGACGACTACCGCCTGCTTCTGCATCACCTGCTCGAAACCGACCACATCCAGCGCACAGAACAGGGCGGCCTCATTCTCGGCCTGGCCGGGGAGCGCGTGGTCAGTCAGTACAAATTCTATGCCGTGTTTCAGGAAAACATCGAATACACGGTCCATGCCGGGTCCGAGCAGCTGGGCACCATCGTCAAGCCGCCGCCCGTGGGCGACAAGATTGCCATTGCCGGCCGCGTCTGGGTCGTGGACGAAGTGGATCACAAGCGCAGGGATGTGTACTGCACTCTCGTCAAAGGCAATATCCCCGCCTTTTTCGGGCTGGTTGCCGGGGACATTCACACCCGGATCCTCGAAAAAATGCAGGAAGTGCTTTCCGGGGACCGTCAGTACCCCTACCTGATGCCGCATGCCCGTTGCCGGCTTGCACAGGCAAGAGACGTGTTTCAGAAATCCCGGATGTCCCGGCGGCCGCTGGTGCATCTGGGCGGGAACATGTGGGCCCTGTTCCCGTGGCTCGGCAGTTATGCCTTCCTGGCCCTGGAGCGCTTTCTGAAAATCCGCTGCGCAAAGCAGCTCGGCCTCAAAGGCCTGAACGCTTCCCGGCCCTACTATATGCAGTTCACACTGCAGGTGGACGAAACGGAATTCTATGCCATCGTCTCAGAGGAAGCGGAAAAACCGCTGGACCCCATGGAACTGGTCTACCCTGGGGAAAACCCGGTCTTTGAAAAGTATGATGAGTATCTTCCGCCGCTGCTGGTCCAAAAAGGCTTTGCCTGCGGTGTGCTCGATGTGGACGGCATGAAACAGCGCGTGCTTTCCTGGAAGAAGTTTGGAGGGAATCAGGATGCAGAATCAGCAGACAGCCTACATGACCTATGACGAGTATCTGGTCAACATCCGACAGGGCATTGTCACCCCGGACGGCCACTGTCCCGTCACGCCCCTGCTCGTCATGCTGCAGGGCCGCTGGAAGTCGCAGATCATGTATGAAATGTGCATCTATGACACGGTCCGCTTCGGGCAGCTGAAGCGGGATCTGCCGGGCATCACCAATACCATGCTGACTAAAGCGCTGCGCGAACTGGAGACAGACGGGCTGATCTCCCGGGAACAGTTCAATGAGATTCCTCCACATGTGGAATACTCCCTGACCCCGATGGGCCGCGATCTCCTGCCGGTCTTCTACGCCATCATGAACTGGGGTTTCCGCTACGAGGACATTCTGTACAAAAACGAAAAAGAAGAATAATAATACAGTGTATTCATCATGAACATTCAGGGAATCGAAGTCAAAGAGATCCCTGCACCTGACAAAAGCCGCCCGTACTTCACGCTTTACCGAAAGTGGACGATTTGTCGCCTGACAAACGACCACTTTCTTTTCGTTTTTCTGTATAATCAGATCAATACAAGAAATGGAGGCTGATCACATGATCGGAGCAATCCTGGGCGACATGATTGGATGCCCGTATGAATTTGACCGCGGAAACAAAACCAAGGATTTTCCACTGTTTATCAGGTATTCGAAGTTTACGGATGATTCCGTCATGACCATCGCTGTGGCGGAAGGTCTGATGGATGCCATGGGAAAGAGCGATGAGGAGATCCGGCAGGCGCTGGTGCATTCCATGCAGAAGTGGGGCGCACGCTATCCCCATGCCGGATACGGGCATATGTTCTCCTCCTGGCTCCGTGCGGAAGATCCCAAACCCTACGGAAGCTTCGGCAACGGAAGCGCGATGCGTGTCTCCTCCGCAGGCTGGCTGTTTGACACACTCGAAGAGACACGCCATATGGCCCGTCTGACCGCCGAGGTCACACACAATCACCCGGAAGGCATCAAGGGTGCAGAGGCTACGGCCAGTGCCATTTATATGGCAAGAACCGGCAGCACAAAGGAAGCCATCCGGGAATATATCATCCGGGAGTTTCACTATGATCTCTCCAGGACCTGCGATGAAATCCGGCCCGATTACCACCATGTCGAATCCTGCCAGAAAACCGTACCGGAGGCGGTCACCGCGTTTCTGGAAGGAACCGATTTTGAAGATGTCATCCGGACCGCTGTTTCTCTGGGCGGAGACTGCGATACCCTGACCTGCATTGCCGGCGGCATGGCGGAAGCCTTCTACGGCGTGCCTGAGGACATCGCCGCCGAAGGCAGAAAGCGTCTGCCGGATGACATGCTTGCAGTGCTTGACAGGTTTTGTGACATGCTGCAGAAAAACATGCCATCATCCCGCTAAACGGCGCATTTCACCTCAGGTTCTGTCCTGAAACAAGCCCTGACTGCGCCAGATCGGAATGATCCGTGTCTCTGAACGCCTGGACTGATGCAGTGCAAATACCATCCAAAAGAACCTCCCATGCCGCTGTGAGCATGGAAGGTTTTTTGTCTGTGCGGCGCATCGCTTGACTGCCGATGCATATTCTATAGAGGTTATTTTTGTTTACCGAAGGCGACAATTCCTTTTTTGCTGATCTCCCTCTGTTCGAGCTTTTGGAACGCCGCTTCCATCTCCTCTGCAGGGAAATAATCCGAAATATAGTCTTTCAGCACCACGTCTCCGGACTGCATCCAGGAAAGAATCTGATCGGTGACAGCCCCTTCCTCCTTCTTGCTGGGGAACTGCTGGAAATGCAGCTGCCAGTTGTACGGCGCATCCTTCCATTCAAGCTGCATGGCCATGTCCGGGGAAATCCCGTAGCAGCAGATTTTCCCGTTGTCCCGGACCATGGTCATGGCCTGATTGATGATCGGCAGGAAGCCGACCGCATCGAGCACATAGTCCACGCCGCCCGGGCAGATCTTCCTGACTTCATCCTGCGGACTGCAGTTCGTGCTGTCAAAGGCTGCATCCGCCCCCTGGGTCAGCGCGCTCGCGAGCTTTTCCTTTCGAACATCAAAGGCGATCACGCAGCCCACGCCGAGCAGCTTCATAAAATGAATGAAGGTAAGCCCCACCGGGCCGCAGCCGAAGACCGCCACACGGTCGCCGCGCGAAATGCCAAAGCGGTGGATCGCGCTGAGCACTTCCCGGAGGGTCACGATCATGACCCCGTCCACGGGATCGACCCATTCAGGAAGCACAGTCTGCGCATAGGCGCATTCCGGGGCTTCGCCCTCCGGATACGCCTTCAGGTCATCGACCACCCCGTATTCGGAAAAAGCGCCCCAGGCCGAGGTCAGGCCCGGATAACGGACCGGATCATCCCCGACAAACGGCAGGAGAACCTTGTCCCCGATTTTGTAGCTGACGACATCCTTTCCCACGGCAATGACTTCACCGACGCCCTCATGCCCGAGCATGACCGGATACTGTTCCGGCTCAAACCCTTTAAACTTCCGGTGAATGAGTTTCGCGTCCGTTCCGTTGCAGATTCCGCATGCCACTGTCCGCACCAGCGCCTGCTTCTCGGTGTAAGCCGGCAGGGGCACTTCTGCTCTTCTCAGTGATCCATCCTTCTCAACGATCAGTGTTTTCATGGTTTCCGCCATCTCTGTTCACCCTTTTAGAATTCATTGATCAGTGCTTCATACACGCGGTCAAACTTCTCCTTCATGCCGTCATAGACGGCTGCTCTTTCCTCGGCAAAATCCACTGTGCGGTTGGCCTGGACAAACCGCTCGGTTACCCGGAAATCCGGGAACAGTCCGCAGCCGACCCCTGCAATCACCGCAGCGCCGAGGGAATTTGCGTCTCCGGGCAGATCCGGCACATGCACCCTGGCCCTGAACACATCCGCAAAAATCTGCTGCCATATCCTGCTCGAGGACGCGCCGCCGATGAGCGTAACATCCCGGACCGGCATGGTATCGCGCAGCGCGCTCACGCATTTGTCCAGGTTCATGGCCACGCCTTCCAGCACGCTCCTGAGCATGTCGGCTCTTGAGGTATCCGCTGTCAGACCGAAATACACGCCTTTCGCCCGGTCATTCCATCTCGGTGCACGTTCTCCGATCAGGTACGGCAGAAACAGCACGCCGCCGCTGCCTGGCGCCGCCTTTTCAATCTCCTGTTCAATCACCTGATAGGGGCTGATGCCCTCTCTCTCCGCCTTTTCCACTTCCGCCGTGCAGATCGTGTCCTTCAGCCACGCATAGCTGCCGCCTGCATACTGCATGGTGCCGTTGGGTGAATAGAGTTCCGGGACCGCATGCGCCCAGCACATCATTCTTCTCTCCGGGTCAAACAGCGGCTGCTCCGTGGTTGCAGCCAGCCAGGCGGAGGTTCCGATGCAGCAGTAGACATTGCCGGGCGTCACAGACCCGGCCCCGACATTGGCAGCCACACCGTCACCGGCGCCCATGACTACCATGGTCTTTTCCGAAAGACCGGTCTCCTGCGCCGCCTGCGCTGTCACATGGCCCACCGCATGCGTGGAAGGCACGACCTCCGGCAGCTTGTCCCCGTCCAGCCCAGAGCAGGCCACCAGTTCATCGGACCACTTCAGGGCCTTCAGGTCAAAGCATTCCATGCCGTTGGCGTCCGACACATCCGTCAGGCACTTTCCGGTCATCTTCAGCACAATGTAATCCTTGGCATTAAGAAACTTCCAGGTGTTCTCATACACTTCCGGTTCCTGTGACTGGATCCACATGGCCTTCTGCATGCCGTAGGAAGAAATGTTCCGGTGCCCTGCAATGGAAAAGAAATGCGCATCATCCATCTTTTCCCGGATCTGCGCCACCTGCTGATCCGCCCTGCGGTCAGCCCAGATGATGGCGCGCCGGAGCGGCCGGCCCTCGCGGTCAATCGGAAGGCATCCCATCATCTGACCGCTGAAACTGACAGCAGCAATGTCGTCCGGCGAAACCGCACTCTTCTTCAGCAGTTCCCGGGTAGCCATGCAGACCGCGCGCCACCAGTCATTCGCATCCTGTTCCGCTCTGTTTCCGTCACTGTAGAGCGGATAGCGCTCCACCGTGTTGGCGATCATCCGCCCGTCCTCTGAAAACAGCGTGGCTTTGTTTCCGGATGTTCCGATATCGTGGGCAATCAGATAGACAGCCATGTCTTATCAATCCTCCAGGTCCAGTTCCGCCATGGTGGCCGGCATCTCATGGCTTTTGTTCACCTTGGTTTCATCGGTCACCAGGTCAAAACAGCTCGCAATGATGCGTCCGTTCCAGATGATCGGTTCGCCCGGCTGATCCAGCTCACCATGGAACCCGTCGCAGTCCGGCGACTGGGCCACGCGGTGCACGGTCCGGTCCGGGTCCACGCAGACGATTGCATTTTTGTTGAAATCGGCAATATAGAGTTTCCCGGTCTTCGGGTCCATGATCATGCCGTCGGTGGAATTGAGTTCGGCCGGATTCTTTGCGTAGAGTTCTCTTTCCACATAATCCCCGTCGCGGTTCAGGAAAATCCGCCAGACTTCGCCATCCCCGTAATTGCCCACCAGCAGGTTTCCGTCATTGTCCAGGGTAATCCCGTCCAGGCCATACACGCAGACCGGGTCATGCGTGATGAATGTCGCAAAGATATTCCTGTCTTCCAGAGTGTTGGTGATATGCACATCCCTTTCGTCGAGCGCAAAGCGGTACACGCAGCTCATCAGCCCCCGGCCCTCGGTCGGGACTTTGGTCAGATAGCTCTGCGTCACATACATATTCTTTCCGCGGATCCGGATGCCGTTGGGATGTTCCATGCCGTCAGCCACTGTATGCCAGGCTTTGACCTGTCTATTTTCATCGAACTCAACTTTCAGAATGCGGCCTTTGAACAACAGTTCCGGCTTTCCGCTCCAGCCCTGGTTGTCGCAGATATACAGGTCAAAGTTGCTGTCAAAGGCAATGCCCATGTTCCGGGCAATCCCGGTTTCCGGATGCACAGGGACATCGAACCATTTGGTGATGTTTTTGTCCCGGTCAATGCGCACCACGCAGCCCGACATGTCATCCATCGCATAGTTGGGGCAGGACAGAATCAGATCACCGTTTCTGTCAATCTCCATGCCGTCGGGTGTGCAGACATACGCTTCCGGAAGAAGTGTGAACAGTCTGGATTTCTGCATTGCAATCCGCCTCCTTACTCTTTCTGAGCCCGCTGCCTGTCAAAGCCTTCCAGGATCACAGCACTGCTGCTGGTCCCGATGCGCTCAGCCCCGGCATCAATCATCGCCGCGCATGTGGCCCAGTCCCGGATGCCGCCGGCTGCTTTGACTTTCACCGCATCCCCGACCGTCTCCTTCATCAGACGGACCGCTTCCACCGTCGCACCGGATGTTCCGAACCCGGTACTGGTCTTGATAAAGTCAGGGCGGACTTCCTTTGCAATCTCTGCGATCTTACGGATTTCCTCATCCGTCAGATAACAGATTTCAAAGATCACCTTGCACAGGACATTCCTGCTGTGACAGGCTTCTGTGATCCGGATCATTTCATCCCGCAGGAGGTCATACCGTCCCATCTTGGCCCAGCCCACATTGATCACATAATCAATCTCCTGTGCACCGTCCTCAATGGCCTGGCAGGTTTCCTGCACTTTTTCCTCCACCGTCGTCTGCCCCAGAGGGAAGGAGATCGCCGCGCCGACATGAACCGGCGTTCCTTCCAGAAGCTGCCGGCACAACTTGACCGGAGACGGATTGATCGCCACCATGGCATATCCGTTCGCTTTGGCCTCGGCGCAGAGTTTTACGAAATCCTCATCCGTCGCATAGGCTTTCAGGTTGGTATGATCGAACATGCCGGCCAGCTGTTCCCTTGTGATCGTTCTGCTGTCCATCCCTGTTTCACTCCTCTTTCCTGCTGATTTTCTGCTTCCACGCATCCGCCATTACAAATGCGGCCTGGGCTTCCGCCGAGGTCCCCTGATGCGCAAAGTCCGGCGCGCCGCATACATTGTGAATCATCCCGAACCGATCAATATCCTTTTCTGCCGAGGCGACAATCGCGTCCGCTGCCTGGAGACAGGTATCATCCAGTTTTCCCTCTGCAATCCGCCGATAGACCGCGGCCGCCGTCATCAGGCCGGCCGTATGGTCCTTAAAGGTGTCCGGTTCATCCAGAACATCATGGAACGTGTCATCCTCTGTCCTGTACCTGAGCATGCCGTCCAGGACAGTATCAAAGAGACGGTCCGCGCCATCTGCAATGTCCTTCCTGCCGTCTGCCTCCGCAAACGCGGCGACGCGGGCAATGCCCATGAGTGCCCAGCCTGTCCCGGTCGCCCATCTCTTCCGGCGGACAAAGGTGCCGCTCCCGGCATCCCAGATATGGAAGAAGACATGGGTCTCCGGGTCCAGAAGATACCGGACAAACCCGGTCACCTGACACCATGCGTCATCCATTTCATGCATGGCCGCCAGAAACGGAGGCACCATATACAGTCCGTCAATCCAGACCTGCTGGTCCACTCTTCCATCCTCCGTCTTCATATTCCTGTGACAGATGACACCGTCCGCTGTTCTCGGCGCTGTTTCCTTCAGATACTGCAGCATCCTCACTGCTCCATCGCCGCATTCTTTCAGTCCGAAGCGTTCAGACGCTCTCAGGCAGATTTCCCCGGCGGATGCCGGATCCGCTGAATCGACGCGTCCGCCCAGCATGCACAGCCTGCCCAGGCGGTCCTGGCGCTTGACCGAGTCCAGGGCTGCCGACACCCACAGGTTCTCTTCCCCTGCTTCAAACAATGCCTGGCCGCATACGCCCTGTTCCCAGGGATGACGCTGCATGGCCAGCATGGCATGCATGACATTTCTCGTGATTTCCCGCATAGTTGCTCCCGTCCTGCATATGATTTCAAAACAGGCGGTCAGCATCCCGCTTCCGCGCGATGCGCCGCCCGCCTGATCTTATCTGGTGATTTCGTCGATGGCATCCAGTTCTTCCTGGGTAAACGCCGGCCCGTGAATGCACTGCACATTCTCCACGACCTGTTCCGGCCTGCTCGCGCCGATGAGGGCAGAGGTGACCACAGGATCCCTCAGCACCCACTGCAGCGCCATCTGATGCAGTTTCTGACCACGTTTCACCGCGATTTCATTGAGCGCTGTCAGTTTTTTGTTGAGTTCCTCCGACAGCGCATTCTTTGTCAGATAGCGCGGATCATGCGCGATTCTCGAATCCGCGGGAATCCCGTTGACATACTTGCCCGTCAGCAGACCCTGCTGGAGCGGTGCAAAGCAGATGCAGCCCACGCCGTTTTCCCTGAGCACATCGGTCAGTCCGTCCTCAATCCAGCGGCTGAGCATGGAGTAGTTCGGCTGCTCAATCAGGCACGGTGTACCCAGTTCCTTCAAGATCGAGAACGCCTTCTGCGCCTGCTCGGGGCGATAGTTGGAAATACCGACATACAGCGCTTTTCCGGACCGCACGATCTGATCCAGAGCCCCCATCGTCTCCTCCAGAGGCGTTTCCGGATCCGGACGGTGATGATAGAAGATGTCCACATAGTCCAGATGCATCCTCTTCAGGCTCTGATCAATGCTGGCCATCAGATATTTTCTGCTGCCGAAATCCCCGTAGGGTCCCGGCCACATATCATATCCGGCCTTTGTCGAGATGATCAGTTCATCCCGGTACGGACGCCAGTCCACATCCATATGACGGCCGAAATTCCGCTCCGCTTCGCCGTAGGGCGGTCCATAATTGTTGGCCAGGTCAAAATGCGTGATGCCCTGATCAAACGCGGTGCGGAGAATCTGCTGCTGTGTGGAAAAAGGTGTGATGTTTCCAAAGTTGTGCCACAGTCCCAGCGAAAGAGCCGGCAGCTTCAGGCCGCTGTTCCCGCAGCGTCTGTATTCCATTTGATCATATCTGCTTTCCGATGCAGTATATGTCTTTGCAATATTGTCAAATACGGTTGGCATAGCATTCACGCTCCAGTTTTCTTACATCTTCTCAGATTCCCGCAATCAGTATGATCAGCGGCAGAGTCAGGATACACACCAGCATGGTAGCCGAGACACCGGCAATGGAAAACTCGACATCGCGGTCATATTTTTCCGCAAACAGCTGCGCAGCCGACGCCGACGGCATTGCGAAGGACAGAATCGTCACACCCTGCACAACGGGATCCACTTTCAGGAAATGGAAGACCGCCACCGCCGCAAGCGGGATCACCAGCATCTTCAGAACCAGTGCAGCCCAGAGCCGGAGTTCACGAAGAATCGGCAGGCGGATCATATCCAGCCTGGCACCGAGCAGCAGCATGGAAAAAGGTGTGGTCAGTGAGCCCAGCTGTTTGACTGTGCTCAGAGCAAAGGAAGGGAGTCGTATTTTCAGCAAAAACAGCAGGGTGCCGATCACAGAAGCAATCAGTCCGGGATTGAGCATGCATTTGAGATTTTTCAGACTGAAATCCGAAAAGAGCAGCACACCGACTGTCCAGAGAACAAAATTGAAGGCCGCGAGAAACGCTGCCAGGTACAGCACCCCTACGGATCCGTACAGCGCTTCAATGATGGGAAGCCCGACAAAACCCGCATTGGGCATGACAGCAAGCAGTGTAAAGACCTGATTGTTCCGGTCTTTAAACAGTCCTGCACATCCCCACCCCAGAATGACCATCAGCACAAGCAGGAGTACCAGAGTAAAGGCAAACACGATCAGAAATCCCTGCAGACTCTCTTCCGTACAGTCCTTCTGGGTTGTCATCAGGATCATCGCAGGCCAGGCTGCTTTCAGGGTAATGCTGTTGACGCCCTTGATGACCTCATTGGTGAAAACATGGATGCGCCTTAAAATCCAGCCGACCGCAGCGATGCAGAACAGCATCAGGATCTGTGGTATGACCGTCTGGATCTCGTCCATACAGCATCACCCTTTCCTGATTTGCGTATACAGGTCGTCCCGCGGCGGCCATGCGCCGCGGGACGCAGAAACGAGATACGATCAGTTGCCCTTGTAGCGGTTGTACATTGCTGTGTAGATTTCCATGTAGCGGGCAATATCCATGTTCTGGATATCCGCAACATACTTGTCCCATTCATCCAGGGAACGGTCGCCGGTGATGAACTTGGCGATGTTTTCGTTCAGGTAGTTCTGGATATCTGTCCACAGATAATCCATTTCCTCAGCCTCTTCCGGCGTCGGGGAGAAGAGCTCCCAGACTTCCTCAGGCAGGTACGGCCTGTATTCGTCCATCAGTTCCGTGGATGTCCAGTAGGTTTCAGCGCCCTGATAGGTTTCATCCGTCCAGGCACCGCAGCCGCTCTGGAAGCCCATGTACTGAACGCGCTTCTGGGTCAGGGTCAGGCCGTTGGGATCGTGGATCATCTCATCCTTCCACTGCGGCTTGCCGTTCTCATCAAATTCGAAGGTGACGCCTTCAATGCCCATGTTGTACAGAATCTGTCCGTCCGGGCTGTAGAAGTAGTCTGCCCACTTGACCAGTTCATCCACATACTTGCTGTCCCCGCTGACCACGAAAGCACCAAGGCTGGCGATCATCTGACTGCGGCGGGTGTATGCCTTATTGCCGTAGTAGTTTTCCATGACAGGGATGCAGCGGAAAATGTCCTGATACACAGAACCGGTGTTGGTGACAAAGTCGCCGTGTGCACCGACAATACCCTGGGTGGTTTTTGCCACGATCTGCTTGGAGGAGGTGTTCTGGAAGGTTTCAGGATCAATCAGTTTGTCCTCATACCATTTGTGGACAACCGTCAGCAGGTCCTTAAACTCCTTGGATGTCGGAATAAACCGCAGGCAGTTGTTCTCATAATCCCAGTCCACATAACGGTGGCCGGTACCACGATTGCCCAGCCCGAAGAAGGTGTACAGGATCGGCAGGAAGTGATAATCGTTATAGCGGATGATGAACGGAATCTCGTTGTTGGGATCTCCGTCTTCATTGGCATCGTTATCACGGAAGGCATACAGCATGTCTTCGAATTCCTGGAAATTGGTCGGCATTTCCTTGCCGACAGCCTTCAGCCAGTTGGGATTGACAAACAGTTTGTTGGTGAGCATGTTGTCGCCCAGCTTCAGGTGCGGGAATGCATAGATCTTGCCGTCCGCCATTCTGAGGCCGCCCTCGAGGGACGGATTCTCTTCGATGACTTTCTGCAGCCAGTAGGCATTCTTTTCATAGGCTTCTGTCAGATCGGCAAACATACCGGCCGATCCGTACTTGACCAGCGTGTTGTTGTCCAGTCCGCAGGCATAGATGATGTCCGGGAGATCACCGGATGCAAAGAGGATGTTCAGCGTTTCCGCCTGGTTGTCGGTGGGAACGTCGGTCCAGTCCACTTTGATGCCGGTCCATTCAGCATATTTCTGCCAGGCAATCATTTCATTGCCGATACCACCCTGCGGGCTCTGCAGGCAGTAGCCGGTCACTTCGATGGGCTGCTCAACGATCGGCAGCGACCATTCCTGGGCGGTGACATCTGCCAGCGCCGTGCTCATCAGTCCGGCCGCCATAAGCAGAGCAAGGATCAGGGAAACGAGTTTCTTCATTTGGGATACCCCTTTCTTTGTTTTATTTTTTCAGGCTTCTGCCTGATCGGTTCGAACAATTCGTCGGTCAGCCCTTGACGGCACCAACCATGACACCCTTGGCAAAATAGCGCTGGAAGAAAGGATACATGGCAATCATCGGGACAGATGAAATGACGATAATGGCATACCGGATGCCTTCAGCAAGGGCCAGGCGGTCATTACTCGTCATGGTCGCGCCGTCTGACATCATTTCATTGACCTCGTTGGCCACAAGGACCTTTCTGAGCACGACCTGCAGCGGCTGCTTGGATGCGTCGGTGATGTACAGCAGGGCATTGAAATACTCATTCCAGTGTCCGACACAGTAATACATAAACATGACGGCCAGAATCGCCTTGGACAGGGGCAGCACAATGGTGATAAAGATTCTGATCTGGGAAGCGCCTTCGACACAGGCCGCTTCCTTGAGCTCGGTGGGAATTGAATTTTCAAACGTGTTCTTCATGATCATGAAGTTTGTCACACCGATGGCATTGGGAATCACAATGGACCACATGGTGTTGAGCATGCCGAAGTTTTTCACGACCATGTATGTCGGAATAAGGCCGCCGGAGAACATCATGGTAAACATGATCATCTTGGAGAAAAATTTCCGCCCGACCAGCCTTTTCTCCGACAGCGCATACGCGCCGATGGTTGTCAGCAGCAGGTTCAGCCCGGTGCCCACCGCCGTATACAGAATGGAATTGAGCACGCCGCGGTTCAGTGTGCCTTCCTGGAATACTTTGTTGTAGCTCATCAGGGTCGGTCTGACCGGCAGCAGCATGACCTGTCCGCTGAGCACAGCAGACGGCGCAGAGATGGAACAGGATACGACATAAATCAGAGGGTAGAGGGTGAACAGGAGAATGAATCCCAGAATAATCCCCACACCGATATCGATCGCGAGATCACCCCGGTCCCGGACTCTGCGGCTGGTACCCTTCAGTTTTTTACCGTTGACTGTCACATTGCTCATCGATTCTCCGCCCCCTTACCACAGGCTTGTCTCACTGACACGGCGGGAAATCGCGTTGACAGTGACCACAAGCATTGTATTGATCACGGAGTTGAACAGGTTCACAGCCGTTGAGTAGCTGTACTGCCCTTTGAGAATACCCTGCTGGTAAACATAGGTGGTAATGACATCGGATTTGGCCATATTCAGGTCGTTCTGCATCAGGAGCACTTTTTCATATCCGATGTTCATGACTTTTCCGCAGTTGAGAATCAGCATGGTGATCATGGTCGGGGCAATGCAGGGGAGCGTCACATGCCAGATGCTGCGAAGTCTTCCCGCTCCGTCCACCCTGGCCGCTTCATACAGGGATACATCCACAGAGGAAAGGGCGGCCATATACACCACAGCGTTCCAGCCGGTCTCCTGCCAGATGGAGGAAATGATGTACAGCGGGCGGAACCAGTTTTCCTTGGTCATAAAGTTGATGGACTCTTCGATGATGCCGGCCTGCTTGAGCAGAATATTGATCAGGCCGTAATTGATGTTGGTCAGGGATGCCACCAGACCCACGACAACAACCGTTGAAAGGAAGTGCGGCGCATAGGTGATGGTCTGCATGATTTTCTTTGCCTTGCTGTTCCTGACTTCATTGAGGCACAGAGCCAGAAGCACAGGGGCCGGAAAGGACAGGATCAGTGTGCCGAAGGACAGAACGATCGTGTTGACAATCATCCGCTCGGCATAATAGCTTCCAAAGAAACGGGTAAAATGCTTCAGCCCGACCCATTTGCTTCCCCAGTATCCCAGCCTCGGCATAAAATCACGGAATGCGATCTGAATGCCGACCATCGGAAGGTATCGGAACAGTACGAAATATGCCACCACCGGAATCAGCAGCAGATACAGCTGCCAGTATGTCCGCAGTGATTTCTTCAGTTCTTTCAGTGATGCCTTCGCATGCAGCTTAGCCAACTGAATCACCTCTCGCGACCATCATCCTGTCGGTTCAGTCCTGAATCCTGTACAGTTTCATTGCGTTGCGATACAGAATCTGTTCCGCAATTTCCGTGGCCTGATTTTCAGCCAGAAGTCCGTGGGATACCAGTTTGTCCATGACACGTGCCAGGGAAATCTTTGCCACCTTTGCCGCCGTCCATGCCATTTCAGCATGATTGTGCTGGCCCGTACCCAGCATGATTTTGTTGTGCGGGGCCATGGCAATGACTTCCTCGAGAATCTGCTCCATATTGAGACTCAGCCACGGAAGCGACCAGCTGATGTCGATCCAGACATTCGGATAGCTGTGCGCCACCAGAGCGGAATGGCGGATGTCCGGGAAATTGCCGTGCAGGAAGCAGATATGCGCAGCATAGAACCGGTGATCCCGCATGATCGGTGCAATACCGATCGGATCTGTTTTGCTCTTCAGATCGTGTGGATTTCCCGTACATCCTGTATGAATATGGACGGAGAAATTCATTTCCTGCGTCAGCATCAGGACTTTCTCAAACATGACCATATAGACATTTTCAAATGCTGTCTGAT
This sequence comes from Christensenella sp. UBA2853, assembly GCA_002350845.1. Classification (GTDB taxonomy): domain Bacteria; phylum Bacillota; class Clostridia; order Christensenellales; family Aristaeellaceae; genus UBA2943. The sequence goes on along the minus strand of DEFL01000008.1, from coordinate 101,272 downwards.
CACCAGCTTTGGCCGCTGCAAAACTGGCCTTCGCTTCTTCTTCCTCTGTGACATACAGGGGACGGTAGCGGATTTCAAAAATGTGGCACTTAATGCCGATAAATCCTTCATGGATTTTGTCACGAATGCCCTGAACGAACCGATCCCTGAGTTCTTCATAGGTTGAACATTCAGCCAGCAGTTTTCTGAAGAACGGATCCATCTGGAAGAGACGGTAAATCTTTGTCGGAAAGCAGCCCAGCGCGGGATCGCCAAAAGGCGCGCCGTCATCGACCACTTCACCGATGATCTTTTCCTCTTCATACAGTTCTTTCGCCCAGCCATAACCGTCCTGGGCCGTGCGCTTGTTCCGCTCACGAATCACGGCTTCCGGTGTTGCCTCGCAGCCGAACTTTTTCGCCAGCAGATTCACGACGACTTTCACAACGCCCATGTTCATGACCGTTTCTTCATACTCCGGCGTGCAGTTCGGAACCTCTGCAGAAAGCATGAGAGGCTGGTCGGTCGGATTGATGGGTCCCCACCCATGCATAAAGGCAATGCCCAGATCGATCGGCTTAATCTCACGATTGGACACATCAATGCGATGGGTATGATTATCAAAGAAAGGAATGCTGGAAAAATCGAACATGAGTTTTTTCCTCCTCTTTTGCTTGTCATCGGGCCTATTCAGTTGATCGCACTTTTGAGTTGGCCTGATCATATCATATTGTTATAACATTTTCAAGCGTCACATCCTCTGTTTTTTATAAAATTTGTTTTAAAAGGTTGGTTTTGCATGTTTTTATCCATTTTACAATCATGCAAACGGCGATTTGCTCTCTTTTCTATTGCTTTTGTTATAACATTTGGTTATAATCAACCTATCGATTCTGTTCATAAAGGGGCTGTTCCTTATGTTTGATATGCCTCATGTCATGCAGGAAATCAATCCGAATGCTTCCTCCCCGCTCTATCAGCAGCTGAAAAAAGCAATCATGATCGAGATCAAAAGCGGAAAGCTGAAGCCCGGTGATGAATTCCCCTCTGAAAAAGAAATCATGGCAGATACCGGCCTGAGCAGAGTGACCGTCCGACAGGCACTCAATGCCATCGCCGCCGAAGGATACCTCGACCGCAAAAGGGGAAAAGGGACGTATGTCACCCGTCCGAAACTGGAGGCCAACTTCATCGCCAAGCTGGAATCCTTTCATTCTGAAATGGAGCGGATGGGGATCCGGCCCAGCACCCGCGTGCTCCGCCTTGAAATTATCGGCGGTGATCCTTCCATCAATGAAGTGCTGAAAATGCCCCCGGACCAGCCGCTGGTCATCATGGAACGCCTCTGCCTTGGGGACGATGAACCCGAGTTTTATCAGATCTCCTATCTCCCGGCAAACCGGTTTGCCGGCATCATTCATGAAAACATGGAGGAACATTCGCTCTATCAGCTGCTCAATTCCCGCTTCGGCGCAAAAGTCTCTCACGTCAACCGCCGAATCGACGCCATCAACGCAGGAACAACCATCTCTGAACTGCTCAACATTTCCCGCAATGCCGCTGTATGCCGGGTCGAAAACATCGCATATGATCAGAAGGAAAGTCCTGTTGAATACAATTTCAGCTATTATCGCGGCGACCGAAATAAGTTCACCATGGATATGTATGCTACCTGAGGCAGGCCCGGCCTCTTTCCACCCAAAGCAGCAAACCCGGCTCTCCACACACGGAAGCCGGGTTTTTCATGGCAGTTTTTCCGGCCATATGCTATACTTCTCCGTACAGGTTGATCTCTGGAAGACAGACTTCCAATACAAATAGATCCAGCTGCCCGGTCCGGCATTCAGTCTCTTCTCTGACTGAGCGGATCCTTGGCAGCCGACAGGAACAACTGCATGAGGTGGACGAATCATGAACGATTATCTGCAACTGTTTGAAACCAGAAAGCTGGTTCTCATCATGAGCCTTCCCTGCAATGAACCGGCCCTGTGCCGGGCGGCCTTTGATGCCGGCGCGGACGCGGTCAAAGTACACATCAATGTGGAACACCGCGCAAGCGGCACGCATTTCGGCCGTCTTGCCCAGGAATGCCCGGCGCTGGAAACCATGCTGGAACACAGACGGGGCCCCATGGGCCTGGTTCTCGGCGGCAGTCCGGAAGCGGTCGCCCTGGATGCGCTTGAAGCCCGGAACCTGCCTTTTGCTTTCCACTCCGTGTATGCGCATCACATGCCTGCCTGGGCTGTCGGCGGAGGCGTTCCGCTCATGGCCGCATGCGACGGAAGCTATTCCCTCGATGAAATCCGGGAAATGCCTGCCTGCGGCACCGATGTGCTGGAAGCATCCGTGATCCCCGGAACAGAGTACGGCCAGCCCCTGTCCATGCGTGACCTGCTGAAATACCAGCTGATCGCAAAGAATGTGTCTGTCCCTGTTGTCGTGCCCACCCAGCGCGCCATCCGCACGGAGGATGTCGCAGCGCTTGTGCGCACTGGGGTCAGGGGCCTGATGATCGGTGCAGTCGTGACCGGCAGGGAGGCATCCACGATTGCCCGCGCTGTGGAAGCGTTCCGGAAAGCCATTGATGAGGTGTAAGATGCGTCTTGCCGTACTGCCCATCGATTCACGTCCCTGCAACACACAGTTCGTACACGAGCTTGTCCGCTGGGCCGGAGCCGAGTGCGTGATGCCGCCTGCTGATGCCATGGACGACTTTCACCGTCCGGCACCCTATGCAAGGACCCGGCAATTTCTGGAAACCGAGCTTTCCCTGTGTGATGCCGCCGTCATCAGCCTGGACCACTGGTGCTTCGGAGGCCTTCTGGCTTCCCGGGATGACAAAGTCACCACAGAGGAAGCGCTGTTCCGCGTTGCGGATCTCACGGTGCTTCTCCGCGCACATCCGGATGTGCCGGTCTATATGAGTTCAATCATCATGCGCTCGTCCATTTCCACGCTGAGTTTCCGGGATCTGGATGCCTATTATGCAATGACCGAATACTCTGTCGCCTCCGATCGTTTTGAGCGCTTTGCTCTCCCGGAAGACCGGGAAAAGGCAGAAAATGCCCGGAAGCGCATCCCCACGGACGTGCTGGATAAAGTGTTTCGCGTGCGCCGGAGGAATCTGCAGGTGAATCTTGCGGCCGTCGGCCTGGCCGCGGAAGGCCTGGTCCGCTCCGTAAGCCTTCTGCAGGAAGACAGTCAGCTGTTCGGCCTGCATAAAAAGGATCAGCGGGTCCTCCTTGATAGAATCAACCAGACCGGCACAGACCGGGTGTATCTGCGCAACGGAGCGGATGAAGCCGGTTGCGTATCCGCCCTGGAAGCCCTGTGGGCCGGCCGCACGCCTCTCCCGGTGCAGATTCTGTTTCTCGGCGCAGAGGATTTTGTTGCCCCGTTTGAAGACCGGCCTTTCCAGGAAAACATGGAAAGCGCCTGCCGGGAGATCGGCCTGGTCCGGTCAGAAAGCAGTCCTGTCGTCATCTGTGTCTGCTGTCCGCCGGAAGCCGACGCACCGGAACAGCCGGTTTCTCCAGCCGTGCTGAATGCCTATGCACAGCGTGTGTCTGCCCTCCTGGAAGAAAACAGGCAGGTCTATCTGCTCGACCTGACCCGCGCCAACGGCGGAAGCCGGGAGCTGATCCGCTCTGTGAAAGATCCGGATCGTCTTTGCGGGTACTCGGCCTGGAACACCGCCTCCAATTCCATGGGCACCCTGCTCGCCCAGGTGCTTTCCGACACACTGCACGGGCGTTCCAACCGAGCATTTTACTGTGAGCGTCTGCTGGATGACCTGATCTATCAGGAGACAATCCGCCCGGAGGTGCAGAAACTGCTCTCCGATCTGGGCGAGGATGTGTATTCCCTGAAAGACAAGTCCCGCGCGGAAAGCCTGCTCCGATCCCTGTACGACAGGGAACTGCCCGGGCTATGGCCGCTAAAGACAATTCCGCGCTATACCGTATCCCTGCCCTGGTCCAGAACCTTTGAAGTCAGGGCAGATATGCTTCCGGAGGAGGAAGACTGCACATGAAAGATCATGACATTCTCGTCGCCGGTGCCGGCGCATCCGGCATCTGCGCAGCCATCGCGGCTGCGCGCTCGGGAAAACAGGTCCTGCTCGTGGAAAAAAGCAGCATGCTGGGCGGCACGAACACCCAGAGCCTGGTCTGTCCCCTGATGGGCTTTCATGCTGGCAGCCATCAGGTGGTCCGGGGCCTCGCGCAGGAAATCGTGGACCGTCTTGCGCATCGCGGCGGTACCCTCGGTCATATTCCCGATCCGCTCGGCGTCACGGAAACCATTACGCCCATTGAACCGGAAATCCTCAAGCAGGTCTATTTTGAGATGCTGCGGGAAGAAAAACGCATCACACTCCTGCTGCACTCCTTTCTGACAGACCTGCATCAGGAGCAGGGGAAAATTCAGAGTGTCACCGCCGTCCACAAAGGCGGCAGCACCGTGCTCTCCTCGGATGTATACATTGATGCGACCGGCGACGCTGACCTTGCCGTCATGGCCGGTGTCCCGTATACGCACGGACGCGCTTCCGATGGCTTCGCCCAGCCCATGACCCTGGTGATGAAAATCGGCGGCGTCGATTTCTCAAAGGTACGCAAAGCCATGAAGGATCGTCCGGATCAGTTTGTCCTGTGCGAAAACGCCGATCAGATCCCCTACATCGCAGTATCCGGCTATTTTGATGCGGTTGCAGGAGGACATGAACGGGGCGAACTGACCTTCCCCCGCGACCGCGTTCTGCTCTTCCAGGGGATCCGGGAGGGAGAAGCTGTCGTCAATATGAGCCGTGTGGTCAAACGTCAGGGAACCAGTGTGACTGACCTGACGGAGGCTGAAATCGAAGGGCGTGCCCAGGCAGACGAGATTCTGTCCTTCCTCGTGAAGAACATTGATGGATTCCAGTCCGCCTGTCTCATCGAGACCGGCGCAGCCATCGGCATCCGGGAAACCCGACACATTCACGGACAGTACACGCTCACCGAACGCGATATTCTCACCGGCGCAGAATTTGAGGATGCAGTGGCGATGTGCGGCTTCCCCATCGATGTCCACGACCCGCTGGGCAAGGAACTGTACTGGACACAGACTGACACCGCCAACTGCTATGACATCCCCTACCGCGTCATGCTCCCTGGCACCCCGGTCAATCTGCTCGTCACCGGGCGCAGCATTTCCGCCACCCATGAAGCGGCCGCCTCCGCGCGCATTACACCCACAGCCATGGCACTGGGCGAGGCAGCCGGCATTGCGGCAGCACTCGCCGAAAACGGCAATGTGGGACTCGTCAGCATCCCCGCCCTGCAAGAGCGGATCCGTGATGCCGGCGGCATCCCGGGAAGAAAGTATCTGTAAAAGCATAAGCATTCAAAAGGACCGCCACAGTCTGCGGTCCTTTTCTGATCCATTCCTTTTCAATTGTCGGCATTTCTTCTGTTCTGCAGTGCGCAGAAGTCCTTTTCGTTGTATACTCTTTTTGCTGAAACGACAATCCGACAGAAAGTAGGCGAAACATGATGCAATGGATTCGCACCGATTCGTCCGTCCAGCAGCCCGTCTTTATCCGGCGTTTTTCGGCTCACCGCGTGCTTCGTGCCGTTCTGGAGATCACAGGTCTGGGAATTTACCGGGCAGAACTGAACGGGAAACGTGTCGGAAACGATTATCTGACCCCGGGCTGGAATGACTATGATGCCTATGTACGGTTTCAGACCTATGATGTGACCGCACTTCTTGAAACAGAAAACGAGCTGCGCATCACGCTGGGGGAAGGCTGGTACATGGGCCGCCTCGGCATGAGCAGCGGACCGATGCATCACTGGGGCGACCGGTTCATGATGTGGGCACGCCTGAGCCTGACCTATCAAGACGGAACTGAACAGGTCATTGAAACAGATGAAGACTGGAAAGCCTGTGCATCCGGTATCCTCATGGCCAGCCTGTATGACGGTGAGCATCGGGATGACACGTTCAAAGCATCGGAAGAACTGCCTGTTGAAGCCTTTGATCCCGGATACTGCCTGAAAAAACCGGTTTCTCCTCCCATTCACATCGTGACCGAGCTGAAGCCGACCCTGGTCATGACTCCCTCCGGGGAAACCGTCCTCGACTTTGGGCAGAATTTTTCCGGTGTCCTTCGTTTTGAAAACTTCCTTCCCTTTGGAGAAAAGATTCTCCTGCAGACCGGCGAAGTACTGCAGGGCGGCTGCTTTTACAGGGAAAATCTTCTGACGGCAAAGTCTGAGTTTCTCTATGTCTCAGACGGTGTCCGGAAAAGTGTGGAGGAAGCGTTCACCTTTCACGGATTCCGGTATGTGAAAGTCACCTGCCGTCTGGATATCCGTCCCGAAGACTTCACCGGGGTTGTCCTCTCCAGTGATCTGAAGGAAACCCTGCGCTGCAAGACCTCCCACCCGCTGCTGAACAGACTCATGGAAAACGCGCGCTGGAGCCGGCTGAGCAATTTTCTCGATGTCCCTACAGACTGCCCTCAGCGGGATGAGCGTCTGGGTTGGACCGGGGACGCTCAGGCCTTCGCTGATACAGCCTGCTTCCAGGCTGACTGCAAAGACTTCTACCGGAAATATATGGAAGATCTGCGGATTGACCAGACCCGCTACTATCACGGCGATCTGCCCATGTTCTCCCCGTCACTCCGGGGAACAGCCGGCATCGGCGGAGCCGTCTGGGCTGACGCAGGCATCGTGATTCCATGGACGGTCTATATGCATTACGGTGACGAAGCGCTCCTTCGCGAAAGCTATCCGCTGATGCGGGATTATACCGAAGTCCGCATTCAGAAGGACCGGGATCTGGGATTTACCCATGTGCTGTTTGATGAATTTACGTTCGGCGACTGGCTTGCACTGGACGGGCTTTCCAGAAAATCCGTGTTTGGCGGAACTGAGGAATGCTTCATTCAGGGCGTCTACTACCTCCAGGCCGTGGAACTGACCGGGAAAGCCGCCCGGGTGCTCGGAAAGACTGAAGATGCCGAGCGCTATGAGCAGCTTTCCGCGGACATCCGGAACAGTCTGATGCAGGAGTATGTCACAGACGGCGGACGGCTCGCTCTGGACACTCAGACAGCCTATGTGCTCGCACTCCAGCACGGGCTGTATCATGACCGCCAAAAGATGGCGGACGCCATGAAAAGAAGGCTGCGGCGCGATTTTTACGCCTTGCGGTGCGGATTTACCGGTGCCCCGCTCCTGCTCAACGTCCTCCTCGATTGTGGCCTTGTGGACGAAGCATACCGTATTCTCCTCAGTGAGGAGTACCCGGGATGGCTCTATGAAATCCTGCATGGAGCGACCACGATCTGGGAGAGATGGAACTCGCTGGAGGATGGGCGTGTCAGTGATACCGGCATGGACAGCTTTAACCATTATGCCTACGGCGCTGTCTGTAACGCTGTCTACACCAGGATCATGGGACTGCGCTGCGTTTCACCCGGCTGGAAAAAGGCAGAGATTGCGCCAAAGGTGCGCGGAGCGATCCGCCGCAGTCGCATCGAGCAGGAAACCGTCAGCGGTATCTGGAAAACCGCATGGGAAATTGCAGACGATGGTTCTTTCTCGCTCTTCGTTTCCGTCCCCCATGGCTGTACGGCGCACGTTGTGCTCCCCGACCACCCGGAAGCGTTCGAAGAAGATGTGGGAGAAGGCGAACACCGGTATCAGTATATGCCGGCCAGAGACTATCTCCATCCCTTCGATGAGCACGCTCTGATTCTGGACATCATGAGGAATCCGCAGGCTGATGCCATCTTCGCAGAACATGCGCCCGGTCTGCATGCCCTGGCCTGGGATCCGGATTCAGACGTCCGTGCAAAACATCTGGATGAACTGTCCTGGGGCGTCCCAAGAGCACTTCGTGCACAGGCGGGCGGACTGGGAGAAAAGCTCAGGAAAGTGGAACTGGCCTGACCCGTCGCAAAGAAGCATATCTGGCAAAAAAAAGCGAGGAGGCTGCCCGCCTGCTCGCCTTTACAGATAAAAGTCTGATTTCTATCAGCGATTATTTAGGGTTTTCATCCCAGAGTCATTTCGCCCGTGTGTTTAAAAAGTACATCGGCATGACGCCATCTGAATACAGGTCCCGCTGAAAGAGAAGGCGCTTACCAGCCGCCCTCCGCATCCGGATTCACCACGGCCCAGAAAGCCGGCTTCGGATTGCAGGAAGCGTCAAACAGCAGCGGATATTCATACGACCGATAGCTCATATTGTCCGTCAGACCCCAGACTTCCACGGCTTCTGTCTGATCGGCATATTCCAGCATCAGTTTCATGACATCCGCATATTTCTTTGCCTGTTTCTGGAAATCTTCCTCGGTGTTTTTGCTGACTCCCACATCCAGCTCACTGACCCGCAGTTTCAGCCCCAGCGCGGCCACTGCTTTGACCGCATTGGTGAGCATGCCCATGCCCGGCTCCCGCACGCGGTGATGCATCTGGAAGCCATAACCGTCAATATTGCCCTCGGCCTGCAGTTTTTCCAGCAGCTGAAGGATGCCTTTCAGCTTGCCCGGATACGCCGTGTTATAGTCATTGTAGTACAGGAGCGTTCCCTCCGGGGCATACTTCCGGGCCAATTCAAAGGCCCGTTCCACATAGTCTTCCCCGACCACCTCATACCACTTGGACTTTCTCAGGGCATGGGATCCGTCATCGATCGCCTCGTTCACCACGTCCCAGGAGACCACAACCCCCGGATACTGCTGCTCGAGCAGTTCCATTAATCCTGCAATATAGTTTTCCAGGCGGCCCAGCATCTGCTCCCGGTCCAGCAGCGGCGCAGAAACAACATACCCTTCATGGAAGAATTCATCCTTTGTTTCAATGTGCCACAACAGCACATGGCCATGGACCCGGATCCCATGCGCTTTGGCGAAGTCCAGCAGCGGTTTTGCACTGTCGAGATGGACCGCCACAGCTGTCTGATCCCCGGTTTCAAGCACTTTCTTTTTGCTTTTGACCCAGTCGATCACGAAATTGGGTTTCAGCTCATTTTCCGGGGTCAGGATATTGAACTGCTCTGCCATCAGCTCCATGGTCTGCATGTTCTGAAATGCTTTCCTCGGCGCAGCTGCCCCAAAATCGAATTTCCCCGCATACACATCCTTCAGCGACGGAATTTCCTCCCCTGCAGCGATCTGAATACAGCCCGCCAAAAGGCAGAGCGCAAAGAACAGCGCAAATATTCTCTTCATCGTTATGCATCCTTTCTGATTCATTTTTATACCGCAAATGGATTTCCTGTTTTCTTTCTGTCAGGTAGTATACCATACTTCGGCATCATCTTTGAAGCTTTCCTGTCCGGAAAATCACGCCCGTCCACGAGCTCAAAACAACAGAAGCGGCTTCCTGCATGCAGAGAGCCGTTTCTGTTGAAATTCAATGATTCACTTTTCAGCTGTTGCATGGACCGGCAGCAGAATCCGCAGTTCAAACCAGCCGTCCTTTGCGTCGATCGTCGTGGATCCGCCGTATTTTTCCACAATGCGGCGGATGCTTTTCATGCCAAACCCGTGATACCTCCGGTCCGCTTTCGTGGTGGTCAGGTCTCCGTGCTCAAAGCGCAGGGAACCCGTATAGCAGTTTTCCACACGAATCCGGACAAACTGTTTCTGTCGTGCGACAGACAGATGGATCAGGCGTTTCCCCGGGTCATCCATTTTCATGACGCTTTCCATGGCATTGTCCAGCGCATTCCCGATGAGCGCTGAGAGGTCCAGCGGGTCCATAAAATCGAGTTCCTTGCCGTCCGCCACGCAGGTCAGACTGATCCCCTGATGCTGGCACTGAAGCGACTTGGCCGTGAGCATTGTGTCGAGCACCTTGTTCCCGGTTTTATTCTGCGCTTCATACGATTTGATTTCATTTTCCATGCGGTTGAGCATCTCGATCCCTTCCGGCGTGTTCGCTCCGGAGCGCAGAAGGGCAATCTGATGCTTGAGGTCATGATATTTCTGATTGACCAGCTCCACGCTTTCCTCTGCCATGCGGTAATTCTCTCCCTGCATGTGCAGAAGGCGCTGGAGGTACTCCCTCTCCATGTTCACCCGCAGTTCACGCAGCGTCATATGGTAGGCCATCAGGATCGCCATGCCTCCAAGGTCCACGCAGGTGCGGATGATGAAGATTTCTGCGGGGAAGCGGCTGGAAAACGGAGAGTCCTGTGAAATATAGCTCATATTGCTCAGGGCATAGGCCACCAGCCCGATCGTCAGGGCGATGGTCATTTCTTTCCAGCCAATCTCCAGACTGTCATTGTCTTCCTTATAGCGTTTCAGTATGAAATAGATGGTGCCGGCCACAAGGGTGCACACAGCGATCAGAAGGAGATTTCCGCCCATCGGCGTCATTCCCTGTCCGGAGGTCACGCCCAGATAATAGGCGATCTGCCACGCCAGGGACGCCATCAGCTCTCCCAGAATGAACGCCTGTACGGAAAAGTAGACCGCTTTGCACACGCCGAACTCGCACATCGAGAACACATGAAGCACCAGAATGGAAAAGACCAGCAGCATGCACGGAATGAAATACACCCTGTCCACGCCGTCCGTTGCCGTCATGAACATCATCAGCAGCGCAAAAAGCAGCGCGGACATCCCGGCAAAACGCCATCCGTGAAGTCTGCGCTGATTGAGAAGGGCCACAACCATTCCGCCTGTCCAATACGCTAAGGCATACCAATATCCCGGCGTGGTCATTTGCTCACCTCATTGATGTAATTGTTCAGAGCATCCAGCAGCGGTTTTTTCCGTGCACGGCTCACCTGGACGAGGGTTCCGGCCACCAGGGCGTCGCTGCCGGAGATACCGTCCACATATTCCAGGTTCACAAGACTGCACTTGCTGCAGCGGAAGAAGGCCGGGTCATTCAGGCTCTCCTCAACCTCTGCCAGTGTCTCCTTGCTCTGGATATCGCCGCTCCTCGTATGATACACCAGATCATGATTCTGGACTTCCACCCACATAATCTGGGACACGCGGAGTTTCTGCATGCCGGAACGAACCGGCACCATGCGGTACTTTTCCTGCCGCTTGCGCATCCGGCTGATCGCGCGCGCAATGCGCTGGGAAAACGAGAAATAGGTCACCGGCTTGAGCACATAATCCAGTGCGTCGACTTTATACCCCTGCATCACGTACTGGGGCATATTGGTGATGAAGATAATCACCACTTCTTCGTCCTTCTGCCGGATCCGCTCCGCTGCGCTCATACCATCCAGGACGGGCATTTCGATATCCATCAGGATAATGTCATACCGGGCTGTGTAATTTTCCGCGATTTCGTCGCCGTCAGAAAAGGACGTGATCTGAAAAGACTCATCATGTTCACGCTGATACTGCGCCAGGTATTCCTCCAGCTGGGTGCGGTATCCGGCGTCATCCTCGACCAGAGCCACACGAATCACGGCTGTTCACCTCCCGTTTTTTTCTGCCTTTTCTGAGATTGTAGCATTGATGGATTCGAAAAACAAGGAAAACGACCAAAGGTGATCTCAGTGCATGCCGCTCTTCAGCATTTTCCGGAGCGCAGGAACAACCCTCTGCATGTGCAGTCGGACGCCCTCATTGCTCAGATGATTGTCAATCAGATAGAACCGGGTCGCCGGATACAGGCTTTCTTCCATGTTCAGAAGCATCGGAACGCAGAGCCGCTCCCGGAGAGAGAGGTCCAGAAGCGCCCGGGCTTCCGGCGTGCTCGTTTCGGTCAGCGCACTATGGTTCCGCGGCGCATAGGCAAACAGCACCTGCACCCCCTGCGCCTGGAATTCGCGGTACACCCTGTTCAGGGCTTCCACGGTCTCATCCGGGAACCCTGCCTCCGTGTAATCCGCAAGGTACGTCTGTAAAAGTTCATCTCTCTCAGCGCCTGTTCGCTGCAGAACATAGTCACCAAACTGATTATAGGTCCGTTCGGAGACGGCATTCCCGTCATCGTCATAATGCGCCGGAGATTCTTCATAGCTGCGCGCTGTCATCATCCTGCGCGTGTGCAGATACTCCGACAGACTGGAGAACACCCTGGTGTACTGTCTCAGATCCAAAAGGGAAACACAGCTGTAGTCACCCTCCGTCAGCGGCCAGAAGCGGTCGTCCAGGGCATTGGAGACGCAGAACTGTGTCCTCACCGTGTCAAACTCCGGCGCTGACACAAGGATATCCCCGTCTCCCATGAACTTCTGCATGATCCGGTACTGCGGCAGCATCGCGCAGTACGCAAACACACCCATGTTCACCGGTGTCAGGCCAGGAAACTCCTTGAAAAGGATCTCACTGTCATAGGCATAGCGTGTGGCCGAGCCGCCGGCGAGCACCAGTTTGGGCACATCCGCATGCAGGCGCAGCCAGTCGAGCTTGTCGGCAAACGCGCCGAAATAGCTGATGGAGTACCTCGGCGATGTGGCGGCAGAGAGATGCAGGGTCGTCAGTGCCGTGCAGTTCTCGAAGGATTCCTCATAGACATAGAAGAGGCTGTCGTAGAGCCAGAGCTCACGCAGTGTGCAGTCCTGAAAAGCATGCTGCGCGATGGCAAACACGGAAGGCGGCAGAACCGCGGTATCAATCTCCGCGCCCTGAAACGCACCGCCCGCAATATGCGTCACCGGCAGACCGTCCAGGGTGCCGGGCAGCGCAAGCACAGAGTCTGAACCGGACCATCCGGTAATCCAGACTTCCCCGTCCCGGACTTCCCGGACAAGATCCGCCTCGGGCGTCTCAGGAATCCACATCATATACAGCGTTTTTCCGTCCACACTGTCGGTCCGGCTTCCGAAAGGAATCCTTTCCCCGGAGCCGTCCGGCTGAGTATTCCAGCACAGCGGCACAAAGCCTTCCCTGCGGAACAGGTTCTGTCCGAGCGGCGTGTTGGTCCGCAGATGTTCTGAGGAAATGGGAAACGCCGTCCGTGTTTCTGTTCCCGCCACCGGCTCCCCGCCGTTGGCTTCGACATACATGGTACCGGACGCCTCGCCCGCTTCCGGTATCCCGGCCGTCTCTACGACGTCCGTCTCCCCGTCCGGCCGGATCCTGCTCGCATACACACTCCAGAAATAACTCGTCTGATACTGACTGTAGGCATGGGCCGGCACAAGAATGACACAGTCTGTTCCCTGAAGGAGGTTGTCACCCGGCGTGATCGCGTTTGGACGGGTCTGCCTGAGTATCACAGACTCCAGGCGGGTGCACCCCGCAAAGGATCCATTCTCAATTCTGACAATGGAGGATGGAATGGTAATCTGCCGGATGACGGTATTTCCCGCAAACACGGAAGGCGAGAATGTCGTCACCGGTATCCCGTTGTATTCATGCGGAAGCGTCAGGCTCTCCCTGGTTTTTCCCTCCGCAGTCAATCCCGTGATCCTCCCCGTGCCTTCCCTTTCTTCAAAGACAAAGCAGTCCGTGTCCTGCACACTGCCTGTGCCGGATTCAAATGCCTTCGGTGCCGGCGCCTCCGGGATGGGAATCGAAACGTCCCCCGGGATGCCCAGGGCTTCTTTCAGCTGTCTGGCCATGCATGCCGTATTGACCTGGGCGCCAGCCGCATTGAGATGGAAATTGGTATCAAAAAACCAGCTGCTGTCCAGAACACTGTCTTCAGCCTTCCCCAGAACAGGGAAAATCAGCTGCGCCTCCAGCCATTCCGAATACGCAGATAGACGCTGCATTTCCTCTTCAGCGACCGCTTTCCGGTTCATGGGGCAGAAGCGGTAATACACGCTCGCGCCCCTGTCCATGCATTCGCGCGCAAACGCATTCATGTCCCGGATAAAATCCGGGGATACCTCATCCGGATCAAAACGGATCGGCATGTCCGGATCCATTCCATCCGGCATGCCATTGGCCTCCCGTCCTTCTCCCAGCACATCGCCCCATCGGTTCAGGTGGCTGCGTGCATAGACGCCGTCCCCCTGCGGCGCATTGCCGTGCATCCAGAAAGAGAACTTTTCCGCACAAAAAGGAAGCGCCTCACCGAGGAGCGAACGCCATCTTCCGGGGCTTATGCGCAGCAGCAGTCCCGGTGCGCCGTCCGCTGCCTGCCACATGGCCCGCGCGCCGAAAAAGCCTGACAGAGACTGCCGGTTCTGTTCAGGCGAGAGAATCACAATATCACCCGGGCGGATATCCTGCCGGGCCAGATCCATCATCGGGGCTGTGCCAAGGCCTGCGTAAAGCCCGTCATTGATCACAGTGTATTCCGGAAATTCCTTTTCCAGCAGATCGCTCCACTGCCCAAAAGCCGCGCCGGACCCGCCCACCGTCACAATGCGCTTCTTTTCGGAAGACCCGTGAAGAAGCGCAGTTTTGTCCTGAAGCGCCGCCAGATAGGTGTCGCCATACTGCGCGGGAAGCAGGAGCAGGATCCACAAAAACAGCAGCGCCAGGGCCAGGAGCGGGGAAAACAGAAGCATCCATTTCCAGACATTGTTTTTGGCATGCGGATGCTCTTCAGATTGCAGTCTTCTCATCCACATATCCTCCGTCAAAACTGGAAATAGATAAACGCATTCGGCGTCCCGTCACGCAGGTTCATCAGCCATGAAACGGCAATCAGCAGAACCAGCAGCACACAGATCGCCATGCTTCTCACCGACAGGCTCTTTTCCTCGCGAAACGCCCAGCGGCCGGTAAGAAAAGACACCGGCAGAAGGACCAAAAGATGGACAGCCTGTCCCAGGCTCATGCCGATTTCCTGCCATGCAGCCGCAGGATGCCATACAGAAACCAGCTTCCCGAGCATCTGCACGGCCTGCAGGGACGTGCCTGCGCGAAACAGGATCCAGGAAACCGAGACCGCAAGGAAGGTCAGAGGAATCGAGACAGGCGCAGGAATCCTCTTCTTCCACCTTTTTCCCAAAAGGGTTTCTGCTCCATAGAGCAGCGCATGGAAGGCACCCCATGCGATAAATGTCCAGTCGGCTCCGTGCCAGAGACCGCTGAGCAGGAACACGGCCGTCACTGACACAAGCCTTCTGTTTTTCCCGCCCAGCGGCTGATAGACGTACAGACGGAACCAGCGGTTCAGTGTAATATGCCATCTTCTCCAGAAGTCCCGGATTCCCCTGGACAGGTAGGGTTCCTGAAAATTCCGGGTCAGGCGGATGCCGAGCAGTCGGGCACTGCCCATGGCAATCTCGGAATACCCCGCAAAATCATTGTAAATCTGCAGTCCGAACAGGATGCCGCTGAGAAGAACGCTCATGCCGTCGGGATGCTCGAGGGCAAAGATGCGGTCGACCACGGGTGCGAGAAAATCTGCCAGACAGATTTTCCGGAGAAATCCGCACAGCAGGAGACGCCCGCCGGCAGCCAGATCCTCCGGGTTCCATCTTCTCTCTGCTCTCAGCTGCGGCATCAGATCCCTGGCCTGCTCGATCGGGCCTGCGACCAGCTGCGGGAAAAACGACACAAACAGCGCAAAGCGGAGGAAGTTCCGCTCCGGACGCTGCTCACCCCGGTAGACATCCAGCACGCAGGATACGGCCTGGAACGTATAAAAAGAAATGCCGACCGGCAGAATGATCCCGGACAGCCGCGTCAGTGTCTCCTGCCCCGGCCAGCCAATCAGACCGGACAGGGATGCCGCTGTAAAAAACAGATATTTGCACACAAACAGCGGTGCAAACGCCAGGACCAGCAGCACGGCAAGCAGGCTCCTGGATCTGTGTTTTTCCACCAGCAGGCACCCGGCATAGCACAGCGCTGTTACAGAAAGGAGCAAAAGAAAGAGCGGCGCGCTCCATCCCATATAAAACAGACAGCTCGCCATGAGAAGCAGGATATAGCGGTACCGGGCAGGGCAGACCCAGTACAGAAGCACCGTCAGGGGCAGAAACAGCAGGAAAGTTCCGGAAACAAAGCTCATGGTTTTCCGCTCCTTTCCTGCATGCAGAGCATGATCAGAAGAACAGCGGCGATCCCGGTGCCTGCAGTCATCAGGCTTTCTCCCTCAAGCACACAGACACCGACCGCCCCGCAGGTGAATAAAACGCAAAGGAAGGACAAAAGCAGCTTGCCCTTCCCGATGACCCTGCCCAGCAGCGGCATCACAGCCGCCAGGGCAAACAGGAACCAGAAAAGCTTCACGGCTTTTGTCCTCCCTTTAATGAACCAGATGATTACAGCGCAGTGCGGCCATTGGCAGAGCGCATCGCATTGAATTCCTTGCGGATGGCTTCTTCTTTGTCCGCGAGCGCCTTGCGGGCTTCAGCGGAAAGTGCTGCCAGTTTCTTTTCCTCGGCAGCCTTTGCATCCGCCTGCTTCTTCAGTTCTGCCTGATAGGCCTCCTCGCCTTCCTCCAGACGGATCTTTTCCTCAGCGGAAATATAGGCGCGGCCTTCCTTTTCAGCGGCAGCCTTCTGATCAGCCACAATGGCTTCATGGTCATACTTGCCGAACTTTTCCACACCCATGAAAATGAAGGTCAGGAAAATGATCAGATAGCAGAAGGTTTCCACACCGATGAACACCCAGGGCATTGCAGCGCGGATAGCCTCGGAGGAAATATTGTCTGCGGCATAGCCGACATTGGAAAGCACGATATTCAGGATGCCGGTGGCCACACCGGTCATACCGGCCATGATCGCACCGTAGATGGTCATGGTCAGGCCGTCCGTGCGCTTGCCGTGGATGGCTTCCTGATGGTCCAGAACGTCCGCGAGCAGTGCCATGGAAAGGTACATGGCAGGCGTGGAACCCAGAGCCTTGAGAATAAAGGAGACGTAAACCAGCACAAGGTTCGAGGGAGCAATCATGCCCAGCAGGCCGCCCACTGTGGCGAGAACTGCGCCGCATAAAATGGCCTTGCCCTTGCCGATCTTATTGGCCAGAAGAGGCGCTGCCACCATGCCAATAGCCGTGGGAATGGCGCCGATAATGGCCAGGAAACCGGAGATGCTGCCGCCGTTGCTGATGGAATAGACATTCTGTCCGTTCTCCACACCGGCAGGGAACATTGCCTGGCAGAAATACAGCTGAGACACGTTCTTCGCCATGCCGCCGAGCTGATAGCAGAAGAAGAACACCATCATGATGACCCAGAACTTATCGGAGAAGCAGATCTTCGCCTGCTGAGCGATCGGCAGGGCCTTGGCAGGGGCGGCATTTTCGCCCTGATCCATGGATTCCTCCGTGACACGCTCACGGGTGAACATGAATTCCACAAGCGCACCGACGACGGTGATGGCCGTGAGGGCAATAACAAAGATTTTCCAGTGATTGTAGGAGGCAACGGCATCATACAGGACAACACCGTTGAGCGCATACTCTCCGCTCTCCAGGAGCACCGCGCCTTCCGGCAGATTGGTGGTCTGCGGCACAAACAGCAGGCTCAGGAAGAACGGAAGAATCATGGTGCTCAGGCCCATGGCTGCCAGGGCTGTTGCATTGGACAGGGTGGCCAGCAGCGTGCGGTCCTTGCTGTTGCGGGTGGACAGGTTCACCAGAGCTGCATGCGGTGTATAGTACATCGGGTATGCGATGGCAAACCAGAGATTATAACCGATCGCGATGCACACCAGCGCCATGCTCTGTCCCTGCGGGTTGATGGTATCCGTCGCAAGAGGAGAAATGACGAAGAGAATCAGAAGGGCCAGGAAAGAGATCGGAACCGAAATCAGCAGCAGAGGACGGGCCTTGCCTGCGCGGGAAGAGCTTTTGTCCATCAGACGGCCGACAATAATGTTGCCGAGCACAACAAAAATCACGGAGATAACCGGCAGCCACTTGAAGAACTCGCTTGCCCACGAGTTGATGTTCAGCACGTCGGTCATGTACTTGTTGAAATAGTTGGCCAGGACCGAGTTGGCCATCAGGGCCAGGGTCGGACCGACCAGATAGCCGATCGCGCCTTCCGGGAAGAGTGTCACATTGGATTTCTTGATCAGACTGGGCAGTTTATCAAATACGCTGCCTTTGCTTGATGTCTGACTCATTGTACATCGTCCTTTCTCCATATTTCAGTTGCCAGCAGGTTCCCTGCTGATAAGGTATATTCTACACCATCAGCAGGAATCATGCACGTCATCATTCAGCAGGGCATGTCTGCGTGTGCACACCGCTTTGCAGGGCTACCTGCCTGCCATCGGGCAGAATCAGTTCGCCCTCTGCACCGACAGGCACGGTGACTTTCACCGTCATCTGATGGTCTTTGATCTCCCATTCAGCCTGAACCCTGCCGTAAGGCGTTTCCGTCCATGCACAGGCCTGGGTCAGCCCGCCGCCGGGAATCGGCTTTACGCGGAAGCGTCTGTAGCCCGGCTCGAGCGGTTCGAGGCCGGCCACACGGCGATAGAGGAAATCACCGACTGCGCCGGAGGCATAATGGTTGTAGGAGATCATCTTATCGGTGCCGTCATCGCCGATCGGGCACTGGCCGTTTTCATCCAGACCGTCCCAGCGCTCCCAGATCGTCGTCGCACCGACCTTCACCTCATACAGCCAGGACGGGCAGCGCGTGTTCATCAGCATCTGATAGGCTGCGTCCTTCTGTCCGTTGTCTGCCAGGGCGAAGAGAATGTACGGCGTTCCGGGGAACCCGGTGCCGATGCACCAGTCATTCTTTTTGACAAGAGCGGTCAGGTTTTCGGCTGCCTTTTCCTGCACGCCGTCAGGGAACATATGGAACTGCAGCGGCAGCACATAGCCGGTCTGGAATTCATTCTTCAGCCTGCCCTGCCCGTCGGTGAAGACGTGGATATAGGCCTTGGAAACGTTCTCAGCCAGTTTTTCGTACTTTGCAGCCTCATCAGCGTGTCCGAGAATGCGGGCGATTTTTCCGGTCATAGAGCTCGTGTGATACAGGGAAGCGGTCGCAGTCCATTTCGAGCGCGCCTGCCACTGCTGCATCTTGGGCACATCCGGAGCCACCCAGTCACCGAAATGGAAGGTAGCCGGCGTATGCCAGATGTAGCGGTACTCGCCTACGCCGAAGCCTGCCCAGAAACGGCATGCCTTGACGTATTTTTTCATCATCTCATAGTTTTCCTCGAGATAGCGCTTTTCACCGGTCGCCTGATAGAGTGCCCACGGCACCATCACGCAGGCGTCGCCCCACCAGTCAATGGCCATGCGGGGCATGGTGGCCGGGAATCCGTACAGATGCACCGGAACGGTGTTGGGAATGCCGCCTCCCCTGTTCTGTTCCGAGCGCATATCGGCCAGCCATTTATCCAGGAAACGGGCCATATCGAAATTGAAGCAGGCCGTCTGACCAAACACGGCAATATCGCCTGTCCATCCCATGCGTTCGTCGCGCTGCGGGCAGTCTGTGGGAATGTCGACAAAATTGCTGCGCGCACCCCACTGGATATTCTGCTGCAGACGGTTGAGCAGTTCATTGGAGCAGGTGAACCCGCCGGCTTCTTCCAGGTCAGAATACACCGGCACGGCTGTCACTTCGATGTCTTTCTGGTCGATACCGGATACGCCGACATAGCGGAAGCCCATATAAGAGAACCTGGGAGAGTACGACTGTTCGCCGTCCACGCAGGTATAGGTTGCTGTCGCTTTGGCGGAGCGGAGGAATGAGACATTCAGGCTGCCGTCCGGATTCAGGATCTCCGCATGACGGACTTTCACGGTCTGTCCCTTTCGACCCCGGATCTGAAGGCAGACAACACCCGCAAAGTTCTGACCGAAATCATACACGGTTTCGTCCCCGGCCTTGTGGCAGGCTGTCGGCTTCATCGCCTCATGGGCGACCACCGGCAGGCCGTACTGAGCCTCGATGACCGGATGGACCCGCAGGGTTTCCTGAGCCGCCTTACGCCAGGTGACTGCATTCAGATCCACTGTGGCATCGTATGTTTCACCGTCATAGAGGTCCGCCATTCGGACCGGACCTTCCTCAGTGACCTGCCAGGAAGCATCCGTCCCGACCGTCTGCACCTCGCCGTCCTCGTATTCCAGACGCACTTCGAGCAGCAGCGCCTGACAGTCCGCGGCATAGCGGTTCTTTCTTGTGAACACAAACGATCCGACAGCCCAGCCGCCGGCTACAGTGGCCGTCAGCTGGCTTCCGTCCTTCAGCAGACTCGTCGCATCATAGGTCTGATACTGCAGGTGAGACGGATAGGAGGTAAAGCCCGGCGCGAAATACTGATTGCCCAGCTTCTGCCCGTCCACATCCAGTTCATAGATGCCGAGGGCGGTCGCATACACGGTTGCCCTGCGCAGCGGCTTTGCAATCTTCAGTGTTTTGCGGAATACCATGGGAATGGGAGAAACACCCTTCTCCTGGAAACTGTACGCAGCGTCAGAAATCCACTGCGCCTGCCACGGTGTATCCATGCGTCCGGTTTCAAAGGTCAGCGTGCTTTCCGCTGTCTCTCCCGCGTCATCCTGAACGCAGATCGAAGCCTCATAGCGCGTAAACGGCTTCAGTGCAGGGCCCTCATAGGCAATGCTGTGCTGCTGCGCTGTCTGTGTCTTCCAGCCGTTCACAGAAAGCTCTGCGTTCTGGATTTTCGCTCCCTGCCGGTCGCTGTCCACAGCAAAGGCAAAATCCGGATTCTTTTTGTCAGTTACGCATCCCGTGGGCAGGTGTTCCACCGTAAATTTACGAATGCTCAGCATAATTCTCTCGCTCCATTTTGAATTGAAAGCAGGGCAGCGGCACAAACCGCTGCCCTGCAGGAATGCAATCAGGCTTTCTTCTTCAGATTCATGAAAGCACTTACAATACCCACCAGCCAGGTGACACAGTACAGCGCAAGACCCTGAATGCTCTGGCTTCCTGCCGTAAACGCGTCATCCTTGCCAAGGGCAAGATTGGAGCCGTACACATAGCCAAAGCCATCCACACGGTCGGTGAGGAAGTAGGCCAGTGCAACGATGACCAGGACCGGAGCCGCCACGCGCAGAACGTCTGTGCACAGCTTCACAATGCCCTTCTGCTCCGCAAACAGAGCGGAGAGCACAGAAAGCACAGCGCAGGCAATGCCGCCGATGGTCAGCCATGTAATCAGAGAAGCATGCACATTGTAGCTCTGGAAGAATTCATCCTTGGCTGTAGGTGCCGTGGAAATATAGCCGTTATTGTTCAGATACACGATCAAGGAGATCAGTGCCAGCACCGCCATGAGCGCATATGCGATCACACCGGACTTTTTCACATTCTTGGCAGCCATTATTTTTCCTCCTTCTTCTTCATGGAGCTGACCAGGTACAGCAGGCAGCTGAGGATACCCAGGCCCAGGAAGCCATACTGAGCAGCATTCATGGCAGTCTCCCACCACGGAGTTACTTTTTCAAAGCTGACGGAGGCCACTTCGCTGTTTGCGAAAGCATACAGCTGATACTTCATGGCTTCGCGGGCCAGAGCGACGAAGCCCGGGTTCTTCTGAACCAGTTCAGAGGTCATGTAGTTCCAGGTGGAAGTGACCTGCTGCATGGTTTCATTGGTGGAGAAGTCAGCGATCTGGGTGACACCGGAAGCGATGATCATTTCAGGACGGAAGTATCCGGCACTGTTCATCATGTCGGTGGACATCAGACCCTTGAAGCCCCACTCGCCGCGCAGGATGTTCTTGAGCAGACCAATGTGGCCGTTGACAGGGGTGGCACCGATACGGGAGAAGGAAGTCATGATGCCCAGAGCACCCTTGTCCTCGTAAGCACCCTGGAATGCGCGCAGCTCGTTTTCACGGGCTTTCTGCTCGGTCATATAAGGTGCAATGCCGGAACGCTGGGTCTCCTGGTCGTTGAATGCGAAGTGCTTGGGTCCGATGATGATGCCGTACTTCAGGCTGCCTTCGATGACAGCGGCGCACATCACGTTGCTCAGCATAGCATCTTCAGAATAATATTCGAAGTTGCGGCCGTTCCATGCAGAACGATGGGTATTGGCAGCAGCACCCCAGATGCTCCAGTTGCCGCTCATCAGGCCGTCATTGCCCATCAGTTCGCCCCAGGCCTTGATCAGTTCCTTGTTCCAGGTGGAAGCCATGAGCGTTTCATTGGCCATGATGCCCATGTTGAAGCCTGCATTCTTGTCATCAGCATAGCTGCCGCGGCCGGAGAGACGTCCGCCGAAGCCGTTGGGGCCGTCATTCTGATAGACAACAGGGTTCTCGATTTCGGGGATATAGTCGGAAGCAGAGCCGCCCTTGGCGAGCTTGGCGATCAGGGTGTTCACCGGGATCTGCTTGACGAGCTGTTCATAACGGGGATCGTTGATGTCTGTGACACCGGCCAGATCCTTGAGCTTCAGGGAACCGGCAATGCCCTTGTTCATTTCTTCGTCGGAGACAGTGCCGTCATTGGGCATCTGATAGACTTCGTTGGTCAGAGCCTGAATCCATTCCGTGTTGGCTGCATCGATCTCAAGATCATTGTAGGTCTTGGGGAAGGTGGCCGCCCAGTCGGTACGGCTCAGGTAGGTGGCATAGCCGGGCTTGTAGTAGTTGACATCGGCATTGGCCAGCTGGTTCACAACTTCCGTGCCGTTGGCGGACTTGGCAAAGGTGGTTTCATCCACAGTGCCTTCTTCGCCGATCTTCACAGCCTTGGCCAATTCCGCATTGCCCAGTGCAATTTCTTCTGCAGGAGCAGCTTCTGCGGTTTCAACGGTTTCAGCAGTTTCTTCGGTGGCAGTTTCTTCAGCGGGAGCTTCCTCAACAGGGGTGGCTTCCACTTTCAGGGTGATGCCCTGAGCAGCCAGCACGTTGTTCACAGCTTCGTGTGCACCGTTGCCGATTGCGAAGTAATAATCTCCGCCGTCGAGAATCCAGCCGCCCTTGCCTTCCTTGGCAGTGGAATCCCAGGAAGCCATGTACTTGGAGTCCACAGTGATGGTGACCGTTTCAGAAGCGCCGGGAGCCAGTTCCTGGGTCTTTTCCATGCCCAGCAGCTGAATAGCGGCCTTTTCCACAGCGTGATCCTTGTCATACTGGGTATAGGGAGTCTGCACATAGAGCTGAGCGACATCCTTGCCGGCCACATCGCCGGTGTTGGTGACGGTCACCTTGGCGGTGACGGTCGTGCCGTTCACGGTGACTTCATCCAGCTTCTGTTCGAAGGTGGTGTAGCTCATGCCGTAGCCGAAAGGCCAGGACACTTCGTTGGCATAATCCCACTTTTCCGCACCGTCCACAGCGCCGACTGCAGAAGCAGCATTGCCCTGGCCCAGAACGGAATCATAGTAACGGGTTTCATAATACTTGTAGCCGGTGTAAATGCCTTCTGCTTCAACCAGATAGTAGTTGGCAGAGAGGTTCACGCCGTTCTGATCAGCTGTAACAAATCCGCCCTGTGCAGCAGCTGCGGAGGCATTTCCGAGCAGGGAGCCCGGCCAGGTCAGCATGGAGATGTCGCTGAGCTGGATGGCGCCGAAGTTCTGGGCTGCAGGAGACTTTGCGAAGTCCACGGCCCAGGTGTCTGCCAGGTGACCGGAAGGAGCAGCCGTACCATTGAGAAGGTTGGCAATGCCCAGGAAGCCGAAAGCGCCGGGGAAGCCGACATACATGATGGCGTCAACGCCTTCATCCTGCTTCAGGTCTTCGATTTCCATGACCACGCCGGTGTTGACCAGCACGACAACCTTGTCGAAGTTGGCCTTGGCCATTTCGAGCACAGCCTTTTCATTGGCGGAAAGGGCCAGTGCGCTCTTGGAACCGGACACGCTCTCGTCAATGCCGGTTGCGCCGGGATAATAGTCGCTGCCTTCAGAACCGGGACGGGAGAAGACAACGATGGCTGCATCAGCATAATCCTTGAAGGAATCCTGATAGTTTTCAGCTGCACCGCCGCCCATTTCTGCAGCAGGCTTGGTGTAGGTGTCAGGATTGGGCTCAGAAGGAGCATACGGAGTGGAGAATCCGGCAGGACGCAGTCCGTAGATGGGGGTTGTGCCGCCCCAGCCATGGGCCTCGCCGGTCACCACGCTGCCCATGGCCTCATAGATCGCGGTCATGGTGGGGTTAACCTGGAAACCTTTCTGGGTGAGAGCGTTCACCAGGTTCACCTGATCGGGTGTGCTGATGGAGGAGCCCATCACACCGCCGAGGAAGGGATACTGGCTGCCCATGCCAAACAGCGTAACCTTGGAGCTGGCCTGCAGAGGCAGAGCACCGTTGTTCTTGAGAAGCACGGCGCCTTCCTGACCGACCTGCTCGCCGATGGCCCAGTGTGCTTTCACCAGATCATCGGTATTGGAATAATCAGGATTGTAGCGTCCGTCATTGACGGTTTTGCTGCTTGTAGTGCCCAGGCTCTGGTCAATGACGCTGCGCCACTGATTCGCTACACCGCCCATGCTGAACACCAGCAGAGACAGGGACAAAAACAGGGCCGTAAGACCGCGCCATACCTTGGCTGCTTTCTGACTCATGACGTTTTCTTCCTTTCAGATATAGATTCCGCAAAGAGCAGGGTTTTCTGAAAAGCCGCCTCTGCGGTTTATCTTAGTGATATCATATCATGGAGCGGGGGCATTGGCGCAAAAAAAGCGCAACCTGTCAAAAAACAATCGCAAACGGTCATTTTTCGTTCAGATTGCACCAAAAAAGAGTCTGTTTTGTCAGATTCAGTGGACCAGCCCTGACGGAAACACATGAATGATGAGCCCAATCAGTGCCATGTGCGCCGGATAGTACCAGTAGAAGAATTTCCCAAGCCAGTGAGCCTTTCCCCGCTGTCCGTTGTACAGCGACAGCAGCGGCACGGTCAGCCAGCAGGCCATGTGCACCATGCCGTAGGTCGGATTGTTGAATATGAAGAATGCAACAGCGTACAGTGTCGTAATCGCCATGAGCCACAGCATCTGTTTACAGAAGTTCCCCCTGCTCCGTCCGACCATCAGGATGGCCAGCGGAGCTGCACAGCTCCAGTCCGAAGTGATCGTCAGCACACAGGCCGTCACTGTAATCAGTACTTTCAGCCAGGTTTCCAGCTTTTCTGAATCCCAGACTCTGAGCAGAATCAGTCCCCACATCAGCGGCCAGGCAATGCTTGTCGCATTGAACAGCTGGTTTTCAAACGGATTGAAGCTCGGCTGAGCAAAGTAGCAGAACGCAAAATGGCTGACTACCGCCAGCAGCGCCATGCGGCCGAGGTATTTTCGAAAGTCATGCGTATGGTGATAGCCTTCCGCCGCAAAGTAAAACATGATCGGCGCGGTCAGACGCCCGATGCAGTGCAGGAAAATCTGCAATGGCACTTCCGCCTGGCTGTATTCTTCAATTCCCATCCATGCAATATGGTCGATCGTCATGGCGATGATTGCAATCACCTTGAGCGCGTTGCCGCTCAGACGGAAGCGCTCTTTGACTGTCTGTACATTCTGCTGTGTCACGGCATTCCCTCCTGTTGATGGTTTCCCCTGCCTCTCCGTCTCAGAACCCGTTTCCCTGGGCAGAAAGACGGTCAACGCCTGAAAATAGCGGGAGACTCCCTCAGAAGATATTTTTTCTCCTATATTATAATTATACATCCCGGTGGCAGACATGGGAATCCATGGCCGGCTGCTGCATGTGATGTTTTGAATCTACGCCTGAAAACCATACTGGATCTCCGCTGTTTTCTCCCTCTGTCAGCGGCAGACTTTCCTTTACAGACTGCTGTCCTGTAAAATCCTTCTTTCTTATATTGAAGGAATTCTCTTCAGCGGATAAAATGGACCTGAAAGCAGTGCACCGTCAGCCTGCCGGCCGGTTCCCTCGGGCACAATGCACTTTTCTCCCCGCTCAAAACAAAGATGTGCAGGTGAATGATGATGACCAGCCATGCCGAGATCGCAAAACAGCTTTTTTTCAAAGGATACAATTGTGCACAGTCGGTTTTCTGTGCTTTTACGGATGTCACCGGTTATGACCTTGATACCTCTGCCCGGATGTCCTCTTCTTTCGGAGGCGGACTGGGGCGCCTGCGCGAAACCTGCGGTGTGGTCAGTGCCGCCGCACTGGTGCTCGGCATCGCAAAAGGGTACGACGACCCTGCCGATTATGAAGCCAAGAAGCAGCATTACGCCCTGGTCAGGGAGTTTACTGAACGGTTTAAGTCAAAGCACGCCAGCATCAACTGCCGCGAAATGCTCGTGATGGCAGGTCTTCAACCTTCTGTCGGCGGTGAGCCGGAACCGAGAAGCGAAGAATTTTACCGAAAGCGTCCCTGTCCTCAGCTTGTTTATGATGCTGCGCTCATCCTGGATGAACTTCTCCAGAACGGGATTGAGTGAATACAGACACTGAGGCCGTTCGATGCGCCATGTCAGCCGCAGGTGCTGCGAAGATCCGGATTGTCAGAATCACGCTCTTCGCAGCACCTGTTTTGATTCAGGAAATGAACGCCGAACCGCCTGATCCATGAGATGTGCATAATGAGCCCAAAATGCAGGCAAAAACTTGCTTGCATTTTTTAAATATTAGTTTATTTCGGATCAAATATTTACCAGATAGGATATTGAATGTCTCTAAAGATTTATTTATACTTTATTCACCATAAAACTCTAAACGGGAGGAATCACTCATGAAACGAATCCTGGCTTTCGTTCTTGCTTCCCTTATGCTCTTTGCCCTGGTCTCCACGGCCGCTGCAGAAGAGCCTGTCACCCTCCGCGTTCTCTGGTGGGGCAGTCAGACAAGGCATGATCTGACCATGGCCGCCATCGAGAAATTCATGGAAAAGAACCCCGACATCAAGATTGAACCCGAATATACATCCTGGGACGGCTATTGGGAGAAGGTGGCCACCCAGATCGCCGGCGGCGTTCTGCCCGATGTCATCCAGATGGACCACGCCTACCTCGCTCAGTATTCTAAGGCCGGCGTGCTCGAAGTGCTCAATCCTTATTTTGAGAGCGGCGCCATTGACATTTCCGATGTCGCACAGGGCGTAATTGACGCCGGCAAGTGCGGCGGAGACGAAGTCTATGCGCTGTCCACCGGCACCAATGCTCTGGTCACCATGTACCGCAAGGACGTCCTGGACCAGGCCGGCGTGGAAATGCCGATGGAACCCACGATTGAAGAGCTGGCTGAACTGTCCCGCAAAGTGTACGAAGCAACCGGACATCACAACAGCAACTTCAACGGCTTTGACGGTGTTCGTTATTATCTCCGCTCCTATGGCCTCAATTTCTATGCCGATGACGGAACTTCCCTCGGTTTTGATGATCCCAAGTACATTGCCGACATCTGGCAGGGCTATGTGGATGGAACCAAAGAAGGCTGGATTAAGGACGTCGGCGAACTGTCCGCCACCACCGCCTTTGACAACCTGATCGACGACTACTGGGCAGGCTGGCACTGGACCAACGAACTGGCCGCTTATGAGAACGGCAACGGCTTCCCGCTTGAAATGTCCCTCGTGCCGGTTCCCTCCGATGCGACTGTACCTCCGACCTTCTTCAAGGCTTCCATGTACTGGTCCATCAATTCCAAGTCTGAAGTGAAGGATGCTGCTGCACGTTTCATCAACTTCTTCACCAATGACACCGACTGCTTCGACATCGTCGGCATCGACCGTGCAATCCCGATTTCTGCCAAGATCCGCGAACACATTACACCCAATCTGAATGAAACCTCTCAGCGTGTTGCCGCCATGATCGATTATCTCGGACAGGAAGGCAAGACCAGCCCCATTATGCCGCCGGACATCGCCGTTCACAGCCAGATCAACGCTCTGCTCGGTGAATATTTCGAACAGGTTCAGTACGGTATGGTGGATGACCTGACTGCTCATGCTCAGGCTTTCATCAACGAAGCCAACGATATTATTGCCAAGTCTCTCGCAAACTAAAAACATGCCTCACCAGGGGAGAGGCCGCCGCTTCAGGATGGCCTCTCCTTCTTTTTCGGAGGAGATCGTCGTATGAAGAATAAACTGTCAAGGATTCTGGGAAAGGAGAGCGTCGCGGGGTATATCTTTATTGCCCCCTTTATCATCGGCCTGTTCGCCTTCACTGTGATTCCGTTCTTCACTTCCCTGTATCTGGCCTTTACAGATTACAATATTCTGACCCCGCCCAAATGGATCGGCATCCAGAATTTCCGCCGCATGTTTTTTGAGGACAAGTACTTCTGGACATCCTTCTGGGTTACCTTCAAATTCGCGTTCATTCAGGTCCCGATTAAAATGCTCGTATCCCTGGGTGTCGCACTGATTCTTTCCCGGAACACGAAAGCGATTCCCTTTTATCGGTCCGCTTTCTATATTCCCTCTCTGATGGGCGGAAGCGTTGCGGTTGCACTCACCTGGAAGCAGCTGTTCTCCTATGACGGTGTCATCAACCGTTTCACTGCACTGTTTGGGCTCGCGCCTGTCAAATGGCTCTCGAATCCCGGTACAGCGCTTTATGTGCTCATCGGTCTGGGCGTATGGCAGTTCGGCAGCTCCATGCTGATTTTCCTCGCAGCCCTTAAAAACGTGCCGGCCAGCTATCACGAGGCCGCCATTGTGGACGGTGCAGGTCCTGTACGCCGCTTCTTCAAGATTGTTTTCCCGATGATCACACCGATCTTTTTCTTCAATCTGATCAATCAGACGATCGGCGCTTTCCAGGCTTTCAACTCCAGCTACCTGATCACGCAGGGCAAACCGCTCAATACCACACTGTACTACGGCGTGCATCTGTACAACCGTGCGTTTACCTATTACGAGATGGGTTACGGCAGTGCCATGGCCTGGTTTATGCTGCTGGTGATCGCCATCTTTACGGCATTGATCTTCCGCTCCTCCAGCGCGTGGGTCTACTACGAATCGGAAGGGAAGTGAGCATATGTCAGCTGTGAAACCGACTCATTACGGCAGTATCAAGCGCCACAAAATGGTTACGACCGTCATCTATCATATCCTCGTCGGTCTGTTCAGTCTCCTTATGCTCTATCCGCTGTTCTGGATGCTCTCTTCCTCGCTGAAGCCGAATACAGAGATTTTCAGAACCGTGGACAACCTGATTCCTGAAACGTTTACAACGGAAAACTACGTCAACGGATGGCGGGGTTTTGCCGGTCTGAGTTTCAGCGTTTACTTTCTCAATTCACTTCAGGTCGCGCTGTTTGCCTCTCTCGGCGCTGTCATCTCCTCCGCACTGGTGGCTTTCGGTCTGGCCCGGATCCGTTTTCCCGGCCGAAACATCTGGTTTGTCGCCATGATCATCACCATGATGCTGCCCGGACAGGTCATGATGATCCCGCGTTTTGTGCTGTTCAACCAGATCGGCTGGGTCGGAACCTTTCTGCCGATGACCGTTCCCTACTTTTTCGGCGGCGCTTTTGATATTTTCCTTGTGATGCAGTTTATCCGTGGCATTCCCCGGGATATGGATGAAGCTGCCCGAATTGATGGATGCAGCTATTATGGTATCTTTGCATACATCATGGTGCCGATGATTATCCCTGCTCTGGTCACTGTCGGCATCCTGACCTTCATTAACTCCTGGGGCGATTTCATGAGTTCCCTTCTGTATCTGAATACGCCTTCGCGTTATACTGTCGCTTACGCTCTCAAGCTCTTTTCCGACAGTGCCGGCACCGACTATGGCGCAATCTTCGCCATGTCCACTCTTTCTCTTGTGCCTATTCTGGTCATTTTCTTCTTCTTCCAGCGCCAGCTGGTCGAAGGCATCAGCACACAGGGACTCAAAGGATAAACCGATCGAATCCCTGCAGGCCATGGATTTTCAAAACAGAGCTTTTTTCCACTGAACCGGTGGAAGAAAGCTCTGTTTTGCATCAAAGCATGCCTGACAGAATCTCTTCAGAAAACAAGGGCGGAAATCAGCGCAGCAGACAAATGCTCGTTCACCGGCCTGGTATCCTGCTTTGTCTGTATGCGACTTTTCAAAAATATGCTGTTACAAATATGGACATTCCGCCTGATCCTGAGTATCCTGTATCATGTGGAGGATCATATGAGACGGTATTTCAAAAGCATTCTGGTGCTGATTTTTGTCGGTCTGCTTCTGACTGGAGCAGGAAAGGCGCAGACATTATCAGACACGGAAAGCGAAATGCTACTGGATTCCCTGTCGGACTGGGCAGACTTCCCGGATGACCAGGAAGTCACGAGCAGGCGGCTGGCCGGGATCCGGGTCGGTATTGATCCGGGGCACCAGGAACAGAGAAATCGGGAAAAGGAAGCCATAGCTCCGGACAGTAAAAAAGTGCGGGACAAAGTCGCGCCCGGCACGCGTGGAACAAAAACCGGGATCCCGGAATATGTCACCGTCCTGGAAATCAGTTTTGTGCTTCGGGACGCACTGATCCGGGAAGGCGCAGATGTATACCTGACCAGGGAAACACATGATGTGAATATCTCCAATCAGGAACGGGCCAGAATGATGAATGCGCTGGGCGTTGACCTGGTGTTGCGTATCCACTGCAACGGTTCCAGCAACCCGTCCGCAAACGGCATCGGACTCTATGTCAACAAATCCTATGCCATCTCCGCGGAAAGCCGGCGCGCAGCGGAATGCATCCTTCCCCGTATGGCGGAGGCCACCGGCGCAAGGCAGAGGGGCATTTTTCTGCGTGATACCTATACCGGCCTCAACTGGTCAGCAGTTCCCGCCATTCTGGTTGAATGCGGGTATCTGACCAACCCCGGTGAGGACGAAAAGCTCAATGATCCGGCATTCCAGCAAAAGCTGGCAGAAGGAATGGTGGAAGGCATCTGCGACTATTTTGAAAGTCTGCAGCCATAAAAAAGAACCTTGTGAGCACTCAATCAAAAACAACAGGAGGAAAGAGACATGAAAAAAAGGATTGCATTGTTCCTAGCCGCACTCATGCTGTGCACAGTGTTCGGAGGTCTGGCAGAAGAACAGCTGCCTGCGCCTCTGTATGCAACCGTGGGGGATGCGATGGAAGCATGCCCGGAAGACCGCGTCATCGCAGGCGCTATCCCGGATGAATATATCGCTGTGGTCACGGAGAAAGACGGAAAGTACTACCGCAATGTTGCCTATTGGGATGAGAAAATGACTGAACTGAGCGAAGCACTCGACCAGCTGGACTACGAGGCAGAGGACTTCTTCGAAAAACATGATGCAGCCATGCAGGCTGTGGATGATTACCAGAAGACGCTCCCCATCGCCTACAGTGAGGAGTTCACAGCCATTCCTCTGAGTGATGAGGAAATCGGGTCCATGCGCGGAAAAACGCTGTCTCAGCTGACCGAAGAAGGCTTTGAGATCGGAAGCAGCTTCACCGAATCCGACGAGAATGAAGAGATGATCATCGTCTATTGGCTGCGTTACGGCGTCTTTGATTACAGCTGCATCATGGACGCAGACTTTGACCAGCTTGAGGCGGCCAGGGACAATGGTACCGAGGGCGACCTTGTGGTCAGGGACGCCTCGCTTCTGGGCATCACGGAATGGGCATTCGACAAGCGCTTCCACACGGACGGCACGGTCGACCAGCCGGAAGATCCCTTCGCAGAGTTCAGTGAGATCCTGACAGAGATCATGAATTTCCTTGAAACAGCCCAGACCGGTGAAGAGATCGATTTTGCGGCCTTCGCTGACACGCTGAAAGCAAATCATCCCGACTATGCCGACATGATTGATCTGTACCTGGAACTGTACAAGACTTACGGGGCGGAAGGCTTTGCCTCGATGATGAACGCAGCCGAATAAACCCAGTTTCGTCCAGGGCGGCTCAGGCAATTCATTTCCGAAAAAGACCGCAGAAAAGAACAGCCGGCGTGGACGTTCCGCTGAATTCTCCGCAAACCTCAGGCATATGCGTCAGGAGGACAATCCATGAATATCCTGCATTTGAAATACGTGGTCTGCATCGCAGAGACCGGATCCATCAATAAAGCTGCGGAAGAACTGCATGTGGCACAGCCCAACCTGAGCCGTGTGGTCAGGGAAATGGAGACTGATCTGGGCATCTGTTTCTTCCGCCGTTCTTCCAGAGGCATGCTCCTCACGCCCGACGGGGAACTGTTTGTCAATCAGGCACGAAAGATTCTGGAGCAGGTCGATGAAATGGAAAATCTGTACAAAGAAAAAAAGCAGCACAAGCAGCGCTTTTCCATCTCCGTCCCCAGAGCCAGTTATATCTCAGATGCCTTCGCATCGTTTTCCCGGATGCTCGGAAAAGAAGACGCCGAGATTTTCTATCATGAAACCAACGCACTTCAGGCAGTAAAGAACATTCTGGAAGTGGGGTACAACCTGGGCATTATCCGTTATGCGGCCAGCTATGATCAGTATTTTAAACAGATGCTGGAAGAAAAGGGTCTGCATTTCGAGCTGGTTTCTGAGTTCAGGTACATGCTGGTCATGCGTGAAGACTGCCCCCTTGCAGCGATGGACAGCATCCACTTTTCGGATCTTCCTCAATATATCCAGATTGCGCACGCGGATCCCTATGTTCCTTCCCTGCCTCTGTCTGCGGTAAGAAACGAAGAGCTTCCGCAGACACCCCGGCGCATTTTCGTCTTTGAACGGGGAAGTCAGCTGGATTTACTCTCCGAAAACCCTGAAACCTTTATGTGGGTATCGCCCCTGCCGGATCGTCTCCTGCGGCAGCTGCATCTGGTGCAGCGGGAATGTGCGGATCAACGGCGGCCGTACCGCGATATGCTGATTTACCGTCAGGATTATCATCTGACAGAACTGGACAAGTGCTTCATTACTGAACTCACGCATTCCAAACGTGCGTGCTTTACGAAAAAATAATCACCATCTTCTCCGTCATTCCAGAGGCTTTGCTGTCCGATCCGGCAGCAAAGCTTCTTTTTTTGCCCATGCACCGTTCAATGTTATATGTGATGATATATATCGACTATACGGTTTTGGTAATTCGCAAAGGGACAACATTTCGATATAGTCCATATCGAAAGGAGGTTGATCCTTTGCAGAGTACGCTTTCCAAAGCGACGCTGGGCCGATTGCCCATGTACCTGCAGTTTGTCCGCTGCGTGAATACAGAAAAGATTTCCGCCGCACAGATTGCCAGAGGACTGGGGCTGGGTGAGGTTCAGGTGCGCAAGGATCTGGCCAGCATATGCACAGCCGGCCTGCCCAGGGTGGGATATCCTGCGGCAGCACTCAGGCAGGATATGGAAAAGGCGCTTGGCGTGGACAGGCCTGCTCCCGCGGTGATCGTAGGCGCCGGCAGACTTGGAACCGCCCTGATGGAATACGACGGATTCTCGGATTACGGGATTCAAATCATCGCGGGCTTTGACCGAAACACAGCATCACCGCCATCCTTTCATGGTCATGTTCCGGTCTTTCCCATGCAGCAGCTGACCGCTTTCTGCACTTCGCACCATGTGCACACAGGCATTCTGACGGTTCCGGCATCATCGGCCCAGTCAGCTGCCGACAAAATGATATCAGCCGGACTGACCGCCATTCTCAATTTTGCGCCGGTACCGATCAAAGTGCCTTCCGGCGTGACGGTGCATCAGGAAAACATCGCTTTATCGCTGGCCTATCTCCATGTGACGGCCGACGGACAGCAGAACGAGGAGGAACAGTATGGAAACCAGAGCGTATGACACGGTGGACAGCGTAGAAACGCTGGAGGCAGCCATCAGAAGGGTACGTGCCGCACAGCAGATCTATGCCGGATATACCCAGGAGCAGGTCGACAGAATCTTTCTGGCCGCTGCCACAGCCGCCAATCAGGCCCGCATCCCGCTGGCAAAGCTCGCCGTGGAAGAAACCGGCATGGGCGTGGTCGAGGACAAAGTCATCAAGAACCACTATGCCAGCGAATATATCTACAATGCGTATCGGGACACCAGAACCTGCGGCGTGATTGAAGAAGACAAAGCCTACGGGATTCGGAAGATTGCTGAACCCATCGGCGTCGTGGCAGCCGTGATCCCCACCACCAATCCGACCTCTACCGCTATTTTCAAGGCTCTGATCTGTCTGAAAACCCGCAACGGCATTATTTTCAGTCCCCATCCCCGTGCAAAAAAGTCCACTGTCGCTGCCGCCAGAATCGTTCTGGAAGCCGCAGTGAAAGCCGGCGCACCGGAAGGCATCATCAGCTGGATTGACGTGCCTTCCCTGGAAATGACCAATACGCTCATGCGGGAGGCCGACATTATCCTGGCCACCGGCGGTCCCGGCATGGTCAAAGCTGCATATTCCAGCGGCAAGCCTGCCCTGGGCGTCGGCGCAGGAAACGTCCCCGCTGTCATTGATGACAGTGCAGACATTATCCTGGCTGTCAATTCCATCATTCATTCCAAAACCTTTGATAACGGCATGATCTGCGCCTCCGAGCAGAGTGTGATCGTGCTGGACAGCATTTATGACCGCGTTCGGACCGAGTTTGCCACCCGCGGATGCTATTTCCTGAAAGGCGCAGAACTCGATAAGGTACGTCACACCATTCTCATCAATGGCGCACTCAACGCGAAAATCGTCGGCCAGAGTGCCTGCAGAATCGCAGCCCTGGCAGGCGTTACGGTACCTGAGGGCACAAAGATCCTCATCGGTGAAGTGGAATCCGTGGAACTGAGCGAAGAGTTTGCCCATGAAAAGCTGAGTCCTGTTCTGGCCATGTACCGCGCTGCAGACCTTGAAGACGCTTTCAGAAAAGCAGACCGCCTCATTGCAGACGGCGGTTACGGCCACACCGCTTCCCTCTATGCCGATACCGCAAAGAAGCCCGATGTGCTGGATGCTTTCGCCGCAAGGATGAAAACCTGCCGTATCGTGGTCAATACGCCTTCCTCCCAGGGCGGCATCGGTGATCTGTACAACTTTAAAATGGCCCCGTCTCTCACCCTTGGCTGCGGCAGCTGGGGCGGAAATTCCGTATCGGAAAATGTGGGCGTAAAGCACCTGCTGAACATCAAGACCGTGGCCGAAAGGAGAGAGAACATGCTCTGGTTCCGCGCACCGGAAAAGGTGTACATCAAGAAAGGCTGCCTGCCGGTAGCGCTCAGCGAACTGAAACAGGTGATGGGAAAGAAAAAGGCCTTTATCGTCACCGACAGTTTTCTCTATCACAACGGCAATACCCGTCCCATCACTGAGAAACTGGATGAACTGG
Source organism: Christensenella sp. UBA2853 (assembly GCA_002350845.1). Taxonomy (GTDB): domain Bacteria; phylum Bacillota; class Clostridia; order Christensenellales; family Aristaeellaceae; genus UBA2943. The sequence continues at coordinate 66,295 of DEFL01000008.1, read as the reverse complement.
GCATTCAGCATGCCACATTCTTTGATGTGGCTCCCGATCCCACACTGGCCTGCGCCAAGGCTGGCGCAGAACAGATGCGTCTGTTCCAGCCGGATGTCATCATTGCGCTGGGCGGCGGCAGTGCCATGGATGCCGGCAAGATCATGTGGGTGCTCTATGAACATCCTGAAGTGGATTTCCAGGATATGGCCATGCGGTTCATGGATATCCGCAAGCGTGTATACACCTTCCCCAAAATGGGTGAAAAGGCCTATTTCATTGCTGTTCCGACTTCTGCCGGCACCGGCAGCGAGGTCACGCCGTTTGCGGTCATCACCGATGAACAGAGCGGCGTCAAGTATCCTCTGGCCGACTACGCGCTTCTCCCCAATATGGCCATTATTGATACGGACTTCCATATGACCGCCCCGAAGAGTCTGACTGCCGCCAGCGGCATCGACGCTGTCACGCATGCCCTGGAAGCCTACGCTTCCATGATGGCAACAGATTACACCGACGGCCTGGCCATCAAGGCGCTGCAGACCATCTTTGAATATCTGCCCAGGGCTTACGATAACGGCCTGACCGATGTGGAGGCAAGGGAAAAGATGGCCAATGCCGCCACCATGGCCGGTATGGCCTTTGCCAACGCCTTCCTGGGTGTGTGCCATTCCATGGCCCACAAGCTGGGTGCATTCCATCATATTGCCCACGGCGTTGCCAACGCGCTGATGATCGAAGAGGTCCTGCGCTTCAACGCTTCCGAAGCCCCTGCCAAGATGGGCACCTTCCCGCAGTACGATCATCCCCATACCCTGCGCCGCTATGCGCAGGTGGCCGAAGCACTGGGCGTTGTCCAGGGCACGGACCAGGAAAAACTGGAAGCACTGATCAAAATGATCAACGACCTGAAAGCCTATGTGGGCATCCGGCCTGCCATCCGGGATTATGTGCCTGATGAAAAGGATTTCCTGGAACGGCTCGATGACATGGTCGAGCAGGCCTTTGACGATCAGTGCACCGGTGCCAATCCCCGCTATCCTCTGATGAGTGAAATCAGGCAGATGTACCTCAATGCCTATTACGGAGAAAAACATTTCACCGAAATGCCCAAGCCTACCGCAAAGGACGTTGCCGATGTCAGCGACGACGCTGTGAAAAAGGCATACCGTCCCGGGCGGAAGATGTGAGAAGGAGGAAAAGAGCATGAATCTGGATCGTGTCATTGCCGTGCGCAACGCCAAAACCATCTATCGCGACGGAGACCGCTGCATCAAGGTATTCAATGAAAATTATGCCAAGGCGGATATCCTCAATGAAGCATTGAATCAGGCCCGCATTGAGGAAACCGGGCTTCATATTCCCCGGATTCTGGGCGTCAGCATGATCGAAGGCAAATGGGCCATTATTTCTGAATACATTCACGGGAAAACGCTCTCTCAGATCATGAAAGAAGATCCCGACAATAAATCCAAATATCTGAACCTGTTTGTGGACGTGCAGATGGAAATCCAGAGCAAGACCTGTCCTATGCTCAACCGGCTCAAGGATAAAATGAGCCGCAAGATTGAGCAGGCCGACCTGGATGCCACCACCCGCTATGACCTGCATGCCCGCCTGGAAGGCATGCCCACCCATAACAAGGTGTGCCACGGCGATTTCTGGCCTTCCAATGTCATTATCAGCGACGAAGGAATTCCCTATGTGATCGACTGGAGTCACGTCACACAGGGCAATGCCTCTGCAGACGTTGCACGCACCTATCTTCTGTTCTGGCTCAATGGAGACACGGAAGGTGCAGGGGAATACCTGAACCTGTTCTGCGAAAAGAGCGGCACGCCTATCCAGTATGTCCAGAAATGGATGCCCATCGTGGCTGCCAGCCAGTCCGTGAAAGGCAATGAAAAAGAGCGTGAACTCCTGCTGTCCTGGGCCAATGTGGTGGAATATCACTGATGATCAGCCCATTTCTTTCCGCCTGTGCGGATTTGGATGGGAAAGAGAGCTGTGAAAGGGAGCTCCCTTTCCCTGCATGTCTGAGTAAAAAGGAGATACAACCATGAAAGTCACCGTTTGTATCGGTTCTTCCTGCCATATCAAAGGTTCCCGTCCCGTGGTGGAGCAGCTGCAGGACCTGATCGCCAGAGAAAACCTGAGCGACAAGATTGAACTGGGCGGCACATTCTGCATGGGCAAATGTCAGCAGGGTGTCTGCGTCACGGTCGATGGAGAATTCTTCTCCGTATCGCCGGAGACTGTTTCCTCGTTTTTTGAAAAAGAAATCAAAGCAAAGGTGTAACCATGCCGAATTGTCTGACACTGAAAAAATCCAACTGCAAAAACTGCTACAAATGCATCCGCCACTGCCCGGTCAAATCCATCCGCTTCTCCGGCAACCAGGCCCATATCATCGGCAATGAATGTATTCTGTGCGGCCACTGCTTCGTGGTCTGCCCCCAGAATGCCAAGGAAATCGTCGATGAAACCGAAAAAGTCAGGGTACTCATCCAAAGTGGCGATCCCGTTGTCGTCTCTCTGGCTCCTTCTTTTGTCGCCAATTATGACGGTGTGGGCATTGAGTCCATGCGGGAAGCACTGAAAAAGCTGGGCTTTTATGATGTGGAAGAGACCGCACTGGGTGCGACACTGGTCAAGCGGGAATATGACCGCATTCTGAAGGAAGAGGACCGGGACATTGTCATTTCCTCCTGCTGTCATTCCATCAATCTGCTGATCCAGAAGTACTTTCCGCGGGAACTGCCTTACCTGGCTGATGTCCTGTCCCCCATGCAGGCGCACTGCGAGGATATCAAGCGGCGTATACCGGGTGCCAAAACCGTTTTCATCGGACCCTGCGTGGCCAAGAAAGATGAGGCAGAATACTACGAGGGCATCGTCGACGCTGTGCTGACGTATGAAGAGCTGACCAACTGGCTGAAAAAAGAAGGGATCGAGCTCAGGCAGGAAAAAAGCCTGGACCAGCACAGTCTCGCCCGCTTCTTCCCCACCACCGGCGGCATTCTCAAAACCATGGTCAAGGATGCTCCGAACTTTACCTACATGGCACTGGACGGGGTCGAAAACTGCATTGCCGCACTCAAAGAAATTGAGCAGGGCCGGATTCATCACTGCTTCATTGAAATGAGCGCCTGCGTGGGCAGCTGCGCCGGCGGCCCGGTGATGGAAAAGTACGGACGCAGTCCGCTGAAGGATTATCTTGCAGTTTCCGGGTATGCCGGAGACAAGGATTTTGAAATCGAACAGCCGGAAATCCGTGAGCTGCGCAAGCGCTTTGAGCCCATTGAGCATCGCGCGGGCACGCCCAGCGAAGTGGAGATCCGCGATATTCTGCGTGAAATGGGCAAGTTCAAGCCCAGTCAGGAACTGAACTGCGGCTCGTGCGGCTATGATACCTGCCGCGAAAAAGCCATTGCCATTTATCAGGGCAAGGCAGAGATTTCCATGTGTCTGCCGTACCTCATGCAGAAGGCGGAAAACTTCAGCGATACCATTGCGCGCAACAGTCCCAACGGCATTCTGATGCTCAACGATCAGCTGGAAGTCCAGCAGATCAATCCGGCTGCCCTGAAGATTCTGAACCTGCGCTCTGAAAGCACAGTTCTTGGGGATCAGGTTGTCCGCATCCTGGATCCCACGCCATTCCTGAAAGTTAAAACAACCGGACGCGGCATTTTCCACGAACGCACCTATCTGGCAGAGTACGACTGCACCGTAGAGCAGACCATCGTGCCCGCCGAGGACGGCCGGATGCTGCTGTGCATTATGCGCGATGTCACGCGGGAAGAGGAAACCCGCCGACAGAAGGAAGAAATCAGTCGTCAGACAGCGGAGGTCGCCGACAAAGTCGTGGACAAGCAGATGCGCATTGTACAGGAGATTGCCAGTCTGCTTGGCGAGACCGCCGCAGAAACCAAGATTGCCCTGTCCAAACTGAAGGAGTCCATCGCCAATGAATGACCTGACCTGTGATATCGGCTATAAAAGTATCAACCACGCAGGTGAGCAGCTGTGCGGCGACCATGTGGAAGTGGTCGAGCAGGAGGACGGATCCACAGTGATTGTGCTGGCCGACGGCCTTGGCAGCGGCGTAAAAGCAAGCATTCTGTCCACTCTTACCAGCAAGATTATTTCCACCATGCTCGCAGCGGGTCTCTCCATTGAGGAATGCGTGGAAACCATAGCCGCCACGCTGCCGGTATGCTCGGTGCGCGGCGTGGCTTATTCCACCTTCACCATCATCCGCCTGATCCGGAATCAGACAGCTGAGCTCATCCAGTACGACAATCCTCAGGTGATCGTCCTGCGCAACGGCGAAAACTGGGAATATCCGCGCACGGAAACCACCATCGGCGGCAAGCAGATTTACCGCTCCCTCATCCGGCTGCAGGAAGATGATGTGTTCATCGCCATGAGTGACGGATGTCCGCATGCCGGCATCGGCATAGCCTACAATTTTGGTTGGAAAAGAGAGGACATCATCTCGTTTATGGAGGCCATGAGCCTGTGCGGCTACACGGCCAAAAATCTTTCAACCCTGCTGGTTGACGAGTGCAACAAACTCTATGGCGGTGAGCCCGGGGATGACGCGACGGCCTGCGTGGTGCGCATCCGAAAGCGGGTGCCCATGAACATGCTCTTCGGCCCGCCCAGCAACCGGGATGACGCCGACCGGATGATGAGCCTGTTCTTCGCCAAGGAAGGAAAACACATCATCTGCGGCGGAACCACTTCCTCCATTGCAGCCAAATGGCTGGACAGGCCCCTGCGCGCCTCTCTGGATTTTGTCGGCGATATTCCGCCGATCGCGTATCTGGAAGGTGTCGATCTGGTCACAGAGGGCGTGATCACGGTGAATCGGGTTGTGGAATATGCCAAGGATTATATCGGTGAAAACAAGTGCTATGAGGCCTGGAGCAACGGCAAAGACGGAGCCTCCCTGATCAGCCGTCTGCTCTTTGAGGAGGCCACCGATATCAACTTCTATGTCGGCAAAGCCATCAATCCCGCTCACCAGAACCCCGACCTGCCGATCAATTTTAATATCAAAATGAACCTGGTGCAGGAACTGTCCGAAGCACTCAAGAAGATGGGCAAGCGCATCAAAGTCAGCTATTTCTAAGGAGCCGTTATGCGTAAATTTGATACCAAGGTACAATATCTGAAATACAAGGTGCTGCGGGAGGTCGCCCGGCAGGCATGGAACGACACACTGCTGGAAAACGTACTGGATATTCCCAAAATCATCGTGCCGGGCAAAGTGCCCACCATGCGCTGCTGTGTGTACAAGGAGCGTGCGATTCTCGCTGAGCGCGTAAAGCTCGCCATGGGTGGAGGCCGCGGAAGCAACATCATCCAGGTCATTGACATCGCCTGCGACGACTGTCCGGCCGTCGGATATCAGGTCACAGATTCCTGCCGCGGCTGTCTGGCTCACCGATGCGAAGATGCGTGCCGGCGCGGCGCCATTTCCTTTGACCACAATCACGAAGCGCACATCGATAAAACCAAATGTGTCGAGTGCGGCCAGTGCGCCAAGGTGTGTCCCTACAGCGCCATCGTCAACCGCAAGCGTCCATGCCAGAGTGCCTGCAAGATTAAGGCCATTTCCATCAGCGAAGACAATGCGGCAAAAATCGATGATGATAAATGCATTCAGTGCGGCGCATGCGTCTACCAGTGCCCCTTTGGTGCCATTACGGATCGTTCCTTCATCATCAATGTCATCGATATGCTCAAAAAAAGCCAGGACAATACCCGGTATAAGGTCTATGCCCTGGTTGCCCCGGCCATCGGAAGCCAGCTGACCTATGCAAAGCTTGGCCAGGTGATTTCGGGCATCAAGGAACTGGGGTTCTACACCGTTGTGGAAGCAGCGCTTGGCGCCGACATGGTCGCACAGGCTGAATCAAAGGAACTGACAGAAAAAGGATTCCTGACCTCCTCCTGCTGTCCGGCATTTGTGCGCTATGTGAAAACAGCATTTCCTGCACTGGTGCCCTATATTTCTCACAACCTGTCACCCATGGCAACCATCGCCAAATACATCAAAGAGCATGAAGATCATGTGAAAATCGTGTTCATCGGGCCCTGCACAGCGAAAAAAGCTGAAGTACAGCTGGATGATGTCAAACCTTATGTGGATGCAGCGATCACCTTCGAGGAGCTTCAGGCGCTGCTGGACAGCCGGGACATCGATATCACCACACTGCCTGAGGATGTGCTGGACAATGCCAGCTACTTCGGCCGCATCTTTGCCCGCAGTGGCGGCCTGTCCGACGCTGTGGCTGAGGGACTGAAGGAGCAGAAGCTGGACGACTTCGAGCTGAAAGCCTGTGCCTGCGACGGCATCGAAGAATGCCGGATGGCACTGCTCAAGAAGAGCAGAAATGTGCTGGATGCCAACTTCATCGAAGGCATGGCCTGTGTAAACGGCTGTATCGGCGGCGCAGGAAATCTGACGCACGGTGAAAAGAACAAAGCCGCCGTGGACAGCTACGGACGAGAAGCACTGGAAAAGACGATTCTCGATGCAATTTCTCCTCTACAGTAAACAAACCCGCGTGGCGGCAGTGAAAACTGCCGTCATTTTTTCTTGCAAAGCGATGGCGCACACCCATCTGAGGATGGCCACCCTTCTGCAGGAAACTGAATTCATTTTCCCGCCAGCTCATGAAAAAATGACGTGAATGATGCAATGATCCGAATTACGATAGAAAACAGGTCAATTACGATGTTCGACTTGAAAACAGACTTTCTCTTTTCCTACAATCAGTGTGAATAATCAGGAAATGCCCTGTGCACTTTTCCGCTGTGGGTTGTTTTTCTGAGCCCTCGACAACTACTTCTTCTGCAAAGGAATGTGCGCAATGCTGAACATTATCATTCTGGAAGATCAGGCGGAGCAGGCAGACAGGCTGTCCCACATGCTCAAGAAATACGCGGAGTCTCATGAGGGATTTGCTTATAATCTCAAGCTGTATGACCGTTCCATTCCCTTTCTCACGGAATACAAATGTGATGCAGATCTCCTGTTTCTGGATATTCAGATTCCCGACATGCTGGGGATGGAGGCGGCAAAGCGCATCCGTCAGATGGACAACCGGGTGATGATCATTTTTGTCACCATGCTCACTCAATACGCCATCGAAGGCTATTCCGTCGGCGCATTTGATTATGTGCTCAAGCCTGTACGCTTTGAGGAGTTTTCCTCCAAGATGGACCGCGTATGCAGAATGCTCGCCCATCAAAGCACATCCATGACCCTTGAAGTGCGTACCAAGGAAGAAATCCGGCGCATCAATGTGGACGATATTACCTTTATTGAGGTGTCCAACCATGATGTGCTCATCCACACCGACAGCGAAATCATCCGGCAATGGGGCAATCTGAAAACCTATGAGGAAAAGCTGGCCCCCGCTCATTTCGTGCGATGCAACGTGTCCTTCCTGGTGAACCTCAAATACGTCCGGGCAGTCAACGGAAACACCGTCATGGTACACGGCCATAATCTGCCCATCAGCAGCAGCAAGCGGAAAGAATTCCTGATGGCCCTGGCGCAGTACAAAGGAGGCAGCAGATAATGTCCTATATGCCTGTCTGGTATCAGCAGGGACGCAGCGCATTGCTGCTTATCCAGTCGGTGATCGCTCTGCTTCTGGTGTCCTGTTCCATGAATCGCCGCAAACAGTTTTATCTGCGGTTGATCACCTCTGTGCTGGCCGGCTGCGCCGTGCAATACCTTGTCCGGGGCATTTATATCGCGGGCAGCACACCGCCGGCAATGCTCAGCCATGCGGCCGCCGCACTGCTGGTCTATATTACACTCAGTGCCATCACCTGGTTCTGTTATGATGAAAGCATCTGGACTGTCCTGCTTATGACCGCCACCGGCTATATCGGTCAGGACATTGCCGGGAGCGTGAAAACCCTGTTTCGGCAGATTGAATGGGTCAACAGCTTTTCCCGGCAGCAGGGCGGCATCCTGATCGTGGATCTGGTCTGCTATGGTGCAGTATATGTCCTGATGTTTTTTGCCCTCCGGCCCTTTGTACGAAACCGTAATGACAATTTCGACAATAAACGGAAAGCCGTTTCTTCCGTCCTCGTGTTGCTGCTGTGCATTGGCATGGCACGCCTGACTCAGGATAACCCAAACCGGAATCAGCAGGCAGTGATTGCCGAAGCCCTGGGGCAGATCGTCATCGACGTGCTGGTCATCGCCCTGCAGTACGGCGTCATGGAGCAGGCCCGCCTGGCCAAAAACATGGAAACGATGCGGGAGCTGGTTCATACTCAGCGCGTGCAGTATGAGGCCAGCAAGGAAAGTGCACAGCTGATCAATGAAAAATATCACGATTTAAAGCACCTCCTGAAATCCTTCCGGGGCACAGTACCCCAGGAGCAGCTGGATCAGTTGAAGCATTCCATTGCCGCCTATGAGCGCCCCGCCAATTCGGGCAATGAAGTGCTGGATGTGCTTCTGGCAGAAAAAATCGGCATCTGCCAGCAACGGAACATCGTGCTGACCTGTTCTGTGGGCATGACGGATTTCTCTTTCGTAGAGGAGCTGGATCTGTATTCTCTTTTCCAGAATGCCCTGACCAACGCCATCAACGCCGTGTCTGCACTGCCCGAGGGCAGCGAGCGCTTCATCTCTCTGTCCTCTGCCCGGGATGGCAATATGCTCACCATTCATATGGAAAATCCCTGTGAGGAGGAAATCACCTTTGTCAACGGTCTCCCCCAAACCAAAGGGGATCCGGACTGGCATGGCTTCGGCATGAAAAGCATGAACCGTATTGCAGAAAAGTACAACGGCATGCTCACGGCCGAGCAGCGCGGGAAAATGTTCTTTATGGATATTCTCCTGCTCGCACCGGAAAGATAATCCATGCAGAGAGATTCCGTTGGAAATGGTTCTTTGACTCTCATCGCGTGATTTCGCCGGAAAATCATCATCAAAATTACGATGTAAAAAACCTCAATTGCGCGGTTCGCCTTGCAGCGGGCCGCGCTTTTTCTTAGGATGCGTTCACAGGATACGCGATGGAAAGCGTGGAAAAAGGAGGGATTCCCTTGAAGAAAATACTGGCACTGGTGCTGGTCATGCTGGTCCTTTGCATCTGCGGTGCTCAGGCAGAAAGTACCACTTCTGTATTCGATGCACTTGAACATCTCATAAACGGCAGAACGTTTACTCTCACCGTCACCGCTCAGTCCGATACGGATGAACTGGCTGACATCATTTCCCGGTACGGCATGGTCACCTGCACCCTGCGGCAGGAGAACAATGAAATCCTGCTGACCGCTGTCTGCGATGGGAACGCTTATCTGAATGCCGCTGCCACAAAGGAAGGCGTACGCTTTGACACCAACCTGATCGGCAGCGCAACCTTCTCAGGCGACTGGGCTGCCCTGTCTCCGGTGCTTACTCTTGACGCAGACGTGTTCAGCGTCACCATGACCGGTCCCGACCATGAGCTGATCCGGTTGACCTGCAGCGTTTCCGGTTCATCCCCCGACGACTGCCAGGTCGAAATTGATATCGGCTACATTACCGGCCCCGGCAATGTGCACAGTCTGTGGGACGGCATCACCTGCAATGGCAGCGAAACCAGCCGCGAATTCTTTTTCACCTTCAGCGAGGAAGAATACGGCATGGAGTGCGAAGGCACATCCACCATTGGGACTGCTCATGACGGCAGCACCGTCATCACCCGGGAAGAAACCGGCATTCTGACTTATCAGGAAGACGAACTGGGCGAAATCACTTTCCATTCTGTCATGACCATCCGCTGAACAATTACGATGCAGAAAAGTGCAGTTACGCGGTTCGTCTTGAACGAAGAAACAGCGCTTTATACACTCAGATCACAAGATATCCCTGAATCCACAGAAGGAGGAACCCATGATGAAAAAGATCATTTGCCTTGTGCTGTCACTGATGCTGACCCTTTGTGCCATGATTCCCGTTCTGGCAGAAGACCGCGAAGCCCCCGCGGACCGCAAGGAAACTGTCACCGAACTGGCTGACGGCCATGAATCCCATTTCCGCAACTATGCTCCCAAGTTCTGGGAAGCGGCCTGCGAGCACCCCGGCACCATTGAAAGACTTGAGTACACCACCTCTGTTTACGGCGATACCCTGAATCAATGGGCCAATGTCTATGTGCCCTACGGCTACGACGAAAACCGTCAGTACAATATCCTCTATTTTTTCCACGGCACCAATGAGACTCAGGACAGCTTCATCGGGGATGAATCCGTGAAGAACGCCATTGACAACATGATTGATATGGGCATCTGCGAGCCCTTCCTCATGGTGTGCCCCACATATTATTACAACTATGCCGATCGTGCCACCGACCATGTCGTGTTTGTGGATGAAGTGCGCAATGACCTGATGCCCGCCGCTGAAAGCAAGTACTCCACCTATGCCGAAACCCCTGATGAGGCAGGCTTTATCGCCTCCCGCGCTCATCGCGCCTTTTCCGGCTACAGTCAGGGCAGCTCCGTCTGCTGGCAGGTCACCTATCGCTGCATGGACTATGCCAGATATTTTGTGCCCATGTCCGGCGGCAGCATCCGCAATTATGAGCCCCTGAAGGAAGCCATGAAGGACAACAAGTACGCCGACGACGTATTCTTCTACATCTGCTCCGGCGGCAAGCGCGACCTGGCCTACGAAGGCGTGGTGGAACTGATCAACGCCATGATTGCCGACGAGGCCTTCTCCTTTGGCACCGACCCTGCTGTAAACAACTGCTATGCAGCCATTTCCAAGGAAATCCATCAGACCCTCAAAGGCCGTTTCAACCTGTACAATGTATTCCAGGATGTGCTCTTCAAATGAGCTGATCCCATGGGCAGGGGCGTTTTGCCCCTGCCTTTTATGAAAATCAGGAGGATCAAATGAAGCGTATTCTTTCTCTTGCTCTGCTGCTGGCGCTGCTGTGCAGCGCACTTCCTGCCTGTGCCGAGGAGTCCGGATTTCAGGCCCCCACTGTACTGGACGCAGGAGAACTCGCTGGCGTACCCACGCATTATCTTCTCTATGACCGGGCATTCTATGAGGCTCCCTGCACTCAGCCCGGCACCGTCGTAAAAATGAAGTACAGCACCAGCGTGTACGGCGAAAAAACATACAAGAAAACGATGTATGTCTATCTGCCCTATGGATATGATGAAAACAGTACCGAGCGCTATCCGATCATCTATTTCTTCCATGGCCGGGGCTGTGACCCGACCACCCTTCTGTGCAACCCGGAAACCAAGAATGCCTTTGATCACATGATTGCCACCGGCGTTGTCAGACCCTTCATCCTGGCCGCTCCTACCTATTACTACGATGCACGCCACCTGCTGTATGACTGGGAGCTGTTTCCCCGGGAAATGCGGGAGGAAATCATGCCGCTGGCAGAGAGCACCTACCGCACGTATGCTGAAACCGCGGATGAAGAAGGCTTTCTGGCTTCCCGGGATCAGCGAGCGATCTGCGGCTTCTCCATGGGCAGTATGACCACCTGGGCCCTGTTTCCCCACATGCTGGATGTCTGCGCCAATTTCCTGCCCTTCTCCGGCCCCATGCAGGATACGGAAGCCGTCATTGCCGCTGTGGAAAGTACCAAAGCACCTTTCTACATTTATATGGCCTGCGGCGGCGCAGAGGATCTGGCCTTTGACAACAGCAATCTGCTGGCACAAACCCTCGCAGCCAATCCGCATTTCAGTTATGGGACGAACCGGTCGGAAAACAATTTCTTTTACTGCCTGTCCGACAATATCCACCAGGATTTGACCAGCCGCTATTATCTGTACAACGCGTTCCTGGACGGGCTGTTTCATTAATGCAATTACGATGTAAAATCCATCAGTTACGATGTACGCCTTGTGGCAAAAATGCCCATTTGATACATTACCCTCACAAAAGCAACCTGTATAAGCAGGCTGTCATAAGAAGGAGGATTCCCCATGAAAAAGTTTGTTGCCCTTCTGACCGCGATGATCCTTGCTCTGTCCCTGGTCACTGTCGCTTCCGCTGAAATCAAGAGCTCCTACAATCTGAGCGACAACAACTTCATCGAAGCTGTGGGTTGGTACGCCACCAAGGACGCTTCCCTGATCCTTCGCGATGACACCCATTATGAACTGTTCTATCGTGAATACTATTTCGGCACCACCGATCCCGGCCTGAAAGCCAACAAGCTGATCGTGTACCGCGGCACCTATTCCAGCACCGAATCCGCTGACGACGAGGCCTGCCATTTTGACATCACCCTGGATACCTGCGAAGGCATTTACTTTGAACAGCACGGCAAGGGCTACGGCCGCACCCCTCTGGGCTTCGCCATGGTTCTGGATACCGACAACTGGACCGACGAAATGAGCGACATCGCATTCCCTGACGGCACCGATGACGGCGCTGCTGAATTCCTGGCCAATCATACCCTGGAAGGCAAAATGTTCACCGTCGAAGACCTGCGTGAAGATCTGGACGATGTAACGCTCCAGAACAGAATCGTTACCCTGCCTGAAGGCATGGAAGCCGTTGAAGCCCTCACCATCACCGAAGGCTGAGCAAAGCATTCACTGACCTGATATCAACAGGGCCGCCGTGCGAATTGTGCGGCGGCCTTTTTCAGAGAGAAGAGCTCAGAGCACAGGCATGTTCGTCCTGACACCTGACTGGCATGCAGCCTCAGCTGTACTCCGGCTCTCCGGAACCTGAAATACAAAGGAGCATACTTATGGCCAAGAATAACAAACCTCACGGCAAACTGGTATGGATAATTCTCTGCGGCGTATTTGCGTTCCTCTTCGCATTTCTCATGATCGGAGGCCCCATCGCCAACAACTACGCCTCCATTATCAACATGGTGCTGGGCATCGAGGGGAGCACCATCGTGGGCGACGCGGCGGAGAATCTGCCGCCCCGCTTCGTATCCGACTTTGAGGACAGCGCGGCCCAGGCTGCCGCCGCCGATCTGGTATGCGAATCTGTGGTCGCCAACGGCGCTGTGCTGCTGCTGAACCGGGACGGTGCCCTGCCCCTGTCCGGCAATGAAAAAGTGAGCCTGCTGGGTACCTCCTCTGCCCATTTTGTGTACGGCGGCACCGGCTCCGGCGGCATGGACACCTCCAAAGCCATGACCTTAAAGGACGCCCTGGAGCAGGACGGCTTCACCGTGAACCCCACCCTGTGGAGCTTCTATCGGGAAGGCGCGGGCAAGGATTACGGCCAGAAGAGCGCCGCCGGTTCCCTGAATAACTACATCTTCAAGAACGAAGAATTCGCTGTCAACGAAGCGCCCCTGAGCGCCTTCTCCGCCGCGGAATGGGATTCCGTTTCCCAGTACGGCGACGCCGCCATCATGGTCATCGGCCGTGTTTGCGGCGAAGGCAAGGACCTGCCCGTGGTGGGCGCCAGCGACGCGAACGGCAACATGCTCTCCATCAGCGCCGAGGAAAAGGACATCCTGCGCAAGCTGGCTGAGCTGAAAGCCGCCGGTTCCCTGAAGAAGATCGTGCTGCTGCTGAACACCGCCAACGCGGTGGAGCTGGATGTGATCGAGCCCGCTGTGTGCGGCGAGGACTTTGGCATCGACGCCTGCCTGTGGGTGGGCGAAGTGGGCCAGAGCGGCATCCGCGCCATCGGCGACCTGCTCAGCGGCAAGATCAATCCCTCCGGCCGTCTGGTGGATACCTACTGCTACGACAACACCACCTCTCCCGCTGTGCAGAACGCCTATGTGACCTCCTACACCAACGCGGCGGAAAAGGGCCTGGCCTTCGCCAAGACCAACAACGAATACTATGTGGTCTATCAGGAAGGCATCTACATCGGCTACCGCTACTACGAAACCCGCTATGAGGACGTGGTGCTGGGCAACCAGAACGTAGGCGATTACGACTACGCCAAGACCGTGGCCTTCCCCTTCGGCTATGGCCTGAATTACAGCAATCTTTCCTACGGCAAGCTGAACATGAAGGAGAACGGCGACATGTTCGACTTCACCGTGGACGTGACCAACCCCTCTGACCGGGACGCCCGGGAAGCGGTGCTGATCTACATGCAGAGCCCCTACACTGCTTACGACAAGCAGAACGGCATCGAAAAGGCCGCCGTGGAGCTGGTGGGCTACACCAAGATCGACGTGCCCGCGGGCAAGACCGTGACCGCCAACGTGTCCGTGGCGAAGTCCGAAATGCGTGCCTATGACGCCAACGGCGCGAAAACCTACATCGTGGACGAGGGCAGCTATTACTTCGCCACCGGCAACGGCGCCCACGAAGCCCTGAACAACATCCTCATGCAGAAGGCCGCCCAGAACGATACTCTGAACGGCGCTGTGGATACCGCCAAGATTGTGGGCGAAGGACGGGCTGACCTGGCCGTGGTTTACAAGCAGGCCAAGCAGGACACCACCACCTACGCCACCTCCCGCACCGGCTTTGCCATCACCAACCAGCTGGATCACGGCGACCTGAACAAGTTCGACTCCGATGCCAGCAACGACATCAAGTACCTGACCCGCGCCGACTGGGCGGGCACCATGCCCAAGGCCGACCTTTCCAACAACACCTACAAGGCCGCCGTGCAGATGGCCGCCAACGACGAGCTGGTGAAGGCTCTGAACACCATCATCGACTCCGAAAAGAAGGGCACCATGCCTACCTTGGGCAAGGAAGGGGAGCTGACCCTGGCCCACTTCATCGGCGTACCGCTGGACGGCTCCATCACTCTGCAGAACGGCCAGACCTACACCTGGGACGATCTGATGGATCAGGTGAAGTTCAATGAAATGGCCAAACTGATCGGCCAGACTTACCATGCCACCGCCGCTGTGAAGTCCGTGGGCAAGCCCGCCACCAAGGATGAAAACGGCCCCCAGGGCATTACCGCCACCCTGACCGGCGGCTCCTCCTCCACCAGCTACACCAGCGAAGACGTGATGGCCGCTTCCTTCGACACGGCCATCGCCGAAGCGGTGGGCCGCTCCATGGGCAATGACTGCCTGATGGCCAACCGCAAGGCATACTCCGGCATCTATGGTCCCGGTGCAAACATTCACCGCACCCCCTACTCCGGCCGCAACTTTGAATACTACTCTGAAGACCCCTTCATTTCCGGCAAGACCTGTGCTGCCGAAACTGCCGGCATCCAGAGCAAGGGTGTGT
Source organism: Christensenella sp. UBA2853 (assembly GCA_002350845.1). Classification (GTDB taxonomy): domain Bacteria; phylum Bacillota; class Clostridia; order Christensenellales; family Aristaeellaceae; genus UBA2943. The sequence continues at coordinate 51,118 of DEFL01000008.1, read as the reverse complement.
ACGTGTACAACAAGCACTTCGCCTTCAACGATCAGGAAACCGGCCGTGACGGCATCTGCGTGTGGACCAACGAGCAGGCCGCCCGTGAAATCTACCTCCAGGCCTTTGAATATCCCATTGCCGACGCCAACGCGTACTGCGTGATGACCTCCTTCAACCGTCTTGGCGCTACCTGGGCCGGCGGTGACTACAACCTGATCACCAACATCCTGCGCGGCGAATTCGGCATGCCCGGCTTTGCCCTCACCGACTTCTCCAATAACAACAACTTCATGGACGTGATCCAGGGCCTGCTGGCAGGCGGCGACGGCTGGGACTGCAACGACGCCTCCAAGTGGACCGATAAGCTCAAGACCTATTCCGACGATCCCCAGGTCGTATCCGCCATGCGTGAAGCCACCAAGCACATCCTCTACACCGTGGCCAACTCCAACGCCATGAACGGCATGGGCTTCAACACCATTGTGGAAGAAGTGCACGGCTGGTGGCAGGATGCCATCACATACGGCCAGATCGGTACCGGTGTACTCGCTGTCCTGTTCCTGATCATCTCCATTGCAGACAGCAAAAAGGCCAGGAAAAAGTCAGCCTGACGCAGTTGTTCCATAAAAGCCGATTCATGCATGCATTTTCTTCTTCTCTCAAAGGACAAGAAACAATTCAAAAAGGAGACTTCAACATGAAAAAGTTGATCGCTCTGCTGTGCGCTGTGGCGCTGGTTCTCTGCACCATTTCTGCACTGGCGGAAAACCGGGAAAGACCCGCTGACAAAAAAGTCATCACCACCGACGATGTGATCGGCGCGGAGACCGTGTTCAAAAAGTACGACAATAAATTCTATGATGCCGCTTCCGAGCAGCCCGGCACCGTGGTACGTCTGGATTACACCACCACAGCCTACGGCGCAGAGCAGGCCGGCTGGGTGAACGTCTATCTGCCCTATGGCTATGATGAAAACGGCACCGAGCGCTACAACGTGATTTATTTCTTCCATGGCACCAACGAAACCCAGGACAGCTTTATCGGTGACGAAAAAGCCAAGAACGCCCTGGATAACATGATCGAGGTCGGTGTCACGAAGCCGTTTATCATGGTGTTCCCCACCTACTACTACGATTACGAAGCCCATGCCATCGACATGGAAGCCTTCTCCACCAAGGAACTGCGCAATGACATCATGCCCGCCGTTGAAAGTGCTTACCGCACCTACGCTGAAACTGCAGACGAAGCCGGCTTTACTGCCTCCCGCGAGCATCGCGCCTTCGCCGGTTTCTCCCGCGGCTGCTACGCCTGCTGGCATCAGTTCTTCCATAATCTGGATCTGGCCAAGTGGTATATGCCCTTCTCCGCCAACATCAGCGCAGCTGATGAAATGACCCTGGAAATGCCCGTAGATGACCAGCTCCAGATGCTCAAGGATGCCCTCGGCAGCCAGGCAGATTATAAGAACGACTTCTACATCTATGCAGCCTGCGGCGGCAAACGCGACATGATGTACGATGTCAACGCTGCCCTCATTTCTGCCATGGTGGCTGACACTGACGACTTCAGCTATGGCCTCAATCCCGCAGAAAATAACCTGTATTACAGCATTTCCGGTGAAATCCATCAGACGCTCATGAGCCGCTTCTACTTCTACAACGCTTTTGATGTCGTGATGAAGTAAATTCAACAAAAACTCGCCGACAGGATTCATTCCTGCCGGCGAGTTTTGTTTTGCTGGGTTTTATTTTCCCGAGACAATCGTTCCCCTGTACGATGCGATGCCGCCGATACTTTTGACCTGTGTGTACCCTTTCCGGGCAAGGATGTCCGCTGCCCGTTTGCTCCGGCTGCCCCGAAAGCAGTACAGGAACAAGGGCTGGTCCTTGGGAAGATCAGCTGATTCGATGATGGACAGGGGAAAGCTGATGCCGGAAAGAATTTTCATCATCTGCCCATTTCTCCTGTCTGCTTCTGCGTTGGCGGCGGGGACTGTGAACACGGCTCAATCCTCTATCGGCTGTTCCGTGCAGTGACAAATTTCACCCTCAATCCTTCTTCTGAAAGACGGTATGGTATGACACCGTTCGATTTCGTGGATATTGCCGTCATCGATGCACAGGGAAATCGCCTGGGTGTCAATCAGGTTGGAAGACTGGTTGCAAACTCTCCATGCACGATGAAATGCTACAAAAACGATCTGGCAGCCACAAAAGCTTTCTTTGTCACAGACAGCTGCGGACAGGTCTGGGGAGATATGAGTGTTTATGGTTACATTGACAACCACGGCAAGGTCTACATGCTGAATCGCATTTTGGATGACGGGCAGTCTGTTCCCCCTTTCAAAATTGCAGATGAAATATTAATAAGCAGGGCTTTCCTTTCCTGTGAAGTGGTTCATGTTGAAGATCAATATATTGCACATGTTGAATTTCTTCCGAAGTATCAAAAGGATCAGAAGAGCGAGCTGCAGGATGCAAAGCAACGCTGTGAAATCAAATTCGGAAAAGAGCTCTCTGCTCATTTATTCTTCAGAATTCATAAGGGGACAGCTTCGTTCAAACTGACAGGCAGCGGCAAGCGCGATATCAAAGCTTTAATGGCCGAAGGAACTACGGAAACGGTTCCCGTATAACATTCAAACGGCGGCGAGGAGCAATCCCTGCCGTCCATTTTTTATATCATCCGGCTCGAAAGGCCGGGATTCTGCCTGCCGCCGGTCAGCAGCCCCGTACACAGGACTTTGCGCACGACCCGCATGGTCTGCATGGACGCTTCCTGCCTCCCGCGTCATGAACAGCGGCACAAAGTAAAAAAAACAAACAAAATCAGAAAAAAGACAAATTGATGTTCTGGCAAGAAACAGATATAATTTACACATTCAGAAGAATTCAAACCGTATAACCGAAAAAGGAGAGGATGAGGGATGAAGAACTCAGGACAGATGGCTCACGTGATTCATCATCCGGCCGGATCGCTGCGAAGACGCCTCTGGAAGCAGCGCTGGCTTCTGCTCATGGTACTTCCGGGGATCCTCTGGTTTATTCTCTTCAAGTACGCAACCTATGCGGGCCTCGCGCTTTCCTTTACGAACTATGGATTCCGCAAAACGGTTTCCTTTGTCGGCCTGCGGAATTTTGAGCGGCTCTTCCGGTCCGCCTCTTTCCTCAATGCCTTCCGGAACACGCTGCTCATCAGCCTGTATAACATCGTTTTTTACTTTCCTTTTCCTATACTGATTGCTCTGTTAATCAACGAGCTTCGCTCCCTGAGAGCCAGGAGAACCGTTCAGTTTCTGATTTATATCCCCTACTTTTTCTCCTGGGTCGTAGTGGGAACCGTTTTCGTCAACCTCCTGTCCCCTTCCAGCGGCATTGTGAACCAGATTCTCCGATCGCTGGGCATGGAATCGATTTATTTCATGTCCGATGTCCGCTGGTTCCGAAAGGTGCTGATATTATCCTACATCTGGAAGCAGATGGGCTACGGCGCAGTGATTTACGTTGCGACCCTTTCCACGGTGGATCCGCAGCTGTATGAAGCCGCTGAGATCGACGGATGCGGCCGGTTCCGCCAGGTGCTGTATATCACCCTGCCGACCATCAAGCCGACGATCATTACCATGCTCCTTTTGAATCTTTCCCATGTGCTGATGATCTTTGATCAGGTCATGGTCATGTACAACGCTTCCGTTTACTCCGTCAGCGACGTGCTGCAGACCTTCTCCTACCGTGAAGGCATCCTGACAGGCAATCTGGGCTTCGGCATGGCCGTCAGCCTGTTTGTCGGGATTGTAAGCCTGCTGCTGGTGCTCGGCACGAACTGGATCAGCAAGCATTTTCTGGATGATTCGATTCTGTAAGGAATCTGTTCAGGGAATGAAGGACAGTTCCTGAGGGAGGGAAAAAGGATGATGACGGCAAAAAGAGCAAACGCCATCCGTGAATCGAACGCAAGAAAAGCATTTCGAATCTGCAATGTGATTTTCCTGACACTGGTATGCGTGATCGTGGTCATTCCCATCTGGAATGTACTGATCACTTCCCTGGCGGCAGACAAGGACGTCATGGGCGGAGTCTATCTGCTCATTCCGAGATCCCTGACATTCAAATCCTATGCCCGGGTGCTGAATTCGGGTTATATGCGCGGCTTCTGGAACTCACTGTTTATCGCGGGCGTCGGCACAGTGCTCGCCATGGTGATTACAACGCCCATGGGCTTTGCCCTGGCGCAGAAGCAGCTGGTCGCACGCAACTTCTTCATGAAGGCGATTTCCCTGACCCTGGTATTCGATGCCGGCATCATACCGCTGTATGTGCTCATCCGCATGTTGGGCCTGATTGATAACCGCTGGGCACTGATCCTGCCCTTCATGCTCTCCACGTTCAATCTGATCATCGTGAAAAACTTTATGATGTCCATTCCAACCAGCTTTGTGGAATCGGCCTGGCTGGACGGATGCAATGATCTGATGGCGCTGATCCGGATTGTGATTCCCATGGCTGTTCCGATCCTTTCAGCCGTGACCCTGTTCTATTTTGTCTCCTTCTGGAACAGGTATACGGAAGCAGTCATGTTTATCAACAATTCCTCCAAGTATACCCTGCAGGTGATGCTGCGTGCCCTGATCTACCAGAGCGACGGCTCACTCGGAGAGGGCAATATTGTCTACGACAACACAAAGATGGCCGTGATGGTGCTGGGCATGCTGCCGGTCATGCTGATCTATCCCTTCGTGCAGCGCTATTTCGTCACCGGCCTTATGCTGGGCGGCGTCAAGGAATAAGCGCTCATGCAGTCCAATTTGTACCCTGGCGGACACTGTCCGCAGAAATAGAAACACAAGGAGGAATCACCATGAAACGTATCCTGTCCCTGGTTCTCACTCTCTCGATGCTTCTGTCCTGCGTCCTCTTGGCTGAGGCAGAAGCGCCGGCGAAGCTCTCCATCTGCTCGCCCGACAACACCTTCGGCCTGAGCACGGATCCCGAGCTGCAGCAGGCTGTGGTCAACATGCTCAACGAAGCATGCAATGTGGACCTGGAAGCCGTCATTCCCCCGATCGGCTCCTATAACGACAAGCTGGAAACCATGATGGCCGGCGGAGATGTCCCGGATGTCTTCTCGATCTCCCAGGCTATGACCCGTCTGCCCAACTATGTCACCCGTGAGCAGTGCCTCGACCTGACCGATCTGATCGCGAAATCCGAAAAGCTGTCTGCTCTGGATCAGTCCTACTTCCAGGCACTGGCCATTGACGGCAAAATCTATGCAATTCCCTACTACTATCCGAGAGTCAAGTGCCTCTTCCTCCGTAAAGACGTGATGGAGAAGTATGATATTCAGCTGAGCGAAACACCGACCACCACCGAGTTCATCACGGAAATGTCCAAGCTGAAGGGCACCGGCGTGATTCCCTTCTCCTTCCCGAAGTGGATTGACAACTTCCAGTATTTCCTGAACTCCTTCGGCGCCTACGCAGGCATTTATCAGAATGCAGACGGTGTCTACGTGGACGGCATGCAGGAACCGCAGATGGTCGACGGTCTGAATTATCTGCGTGAGCTCTACACAAGCGGCGTGATGGATCAGGAATTCATCACCACGGAAAACGCCACGATGAGAGAATATGTCTACACGGGCAAGGCCGCTTCTGACATCGATTATGTGGCCAACTATTCCAACTACATCTCCCAGTCCGCAGCTGCGGAAGCCGCAACGGATGTGCAGCCCATTTATATGCTCGTCGGTCCTGACGGCAAGGGCGGCGGCCTGAACGAATCCATCCAGACGGCATGGTGCATTTCCAGCGACTGCAAGAATGTTGACGCGGCCATGCGCGTGATCGAAGCGCTGGTGACCGATCCTGCCGTGCACGCCGGCTTCTACAACACGGGCGTTGAGGGTGCACACTACACCATCGAGAACGGCGTTGCTGTTGCAACCGAGAAGGCCACCAACTCCGGCTATTCCATCAAGTACAACTACATCACCGACTCCTTCATCCCTGACTTCTCCAGCCTGCCCTATCAGCCGGACGAGACGATGAAGGCTGCTCTGGAACTGCAGAGAAGTATTATCGACAAGGGCATGGAACTGCGCGGTCCCAAGCAGATGATCCCCGCCGGGAAGTCGGATCTGTATGACGAAAACTCTGCCTCGATCACCAACTACTGGAAAGAAGTGATCTCCCAGATCGTGCTGGGTTCCGTCACAGTCGAAGAAGGCCTGGCCAATTACAAGAATTTCTGGAACAGCGTGGATGGCGACACCATTCTCGCGGAACTGAACCGCTAATATTCTCAGCGCTGCGCGGAAGCTGAGGCTTCCGCCGCAGCGCTCTTTGAAATGAGGGAGCTTGACATGGCAGGACGAACGGGAAAACATCTGCGGATGGGCGGAATCTATCTCTGTTTTCTCGCCGTCCTGCTTGTTTGCGCCCTGATGCTCCATGGCATCTATATTCTCTATGCGGCCGATAAAATGCGGGATGAGGTCCGGACAGAGCGGGAGCATCTTCTTTCGCAGGAACTGCTTCAGGTAGAGCGGTATCTTCAGGAAATCGAGGATGTGGAGAATACCCTTTTCCTGAGCGAACGGCTGCAGAATCTGCTGGTGGAACGGAGCCGGATCGATTATCTGGTCTACGCGGACGGGCGGGATCTGCTCAGCGAATACCAGATGGGGCCCTACGGCCTCCATGCCATCGATCTGTATGTGCTCAGCACAAAGACACTGGTGACTTCCTCCCAGGGTGTGTTCTATCACCTGGAGGACCAGGACGCCGCCGTGTATGAGGAATTCCTCACCAAAGCAGGGAATGGATTCTGGACGGACACATATCAGGGAAGAGAACCAAAACTGGTTGCCAGGACCCGCAATGCCCGTTACCTGACGCATGTGCAACCTGTCCGAAGCCTGTATTCGGGGAAAGTCAAAGCCCTCATGCTGGTGTCCGTGCCCTATGCCAATTTTGAAAAGTATACGGCCATCGCGCTGGAAAACGAAAGCACGGCGATCTTTTTCGGGGAGACCCAGATCGCGGGCAGATTGCCGGAATCGATGGAAGGCCAGCAGCTGCTGGAAAAGAGCGCAGAGATGGATCCGTTCAGCGCCAAATACAGTTTTCAGTACAACTGGCAGATGCTGCTTTCGAGAAGGCTCTTTCTCTTTATCGGTTTTGTGGCACTGCTGTTCCTTTTGGGCTTTGCGATGATCGTCCTCATCTCCGAGCAGCGCGTTGCCCGACCGGTAAACCGGCTGCTTGCCGGCTTTCGGGCCGTGGAAAGTGGCCGCCTGACAGAACCGATCGAGCAGACCGAAGACCCGATCTTCGGCGACCTGAACCGCGGGTTTAACCATATGACGGAGCATCTGGATCAGACGCTCACGGCGCTTGTGGATGAAAAGACCCGCGCGAAGGAACTGGAAACCCGCCTGCTGATGATGCAGATCCGCCCGCATTTCCTGTATAATATCTTCAACAACATGATCTGGCTGACCGAACAGAAGCAGTATGAAGCGCTGGAGAGCCTGGTGGAAGCGACCGCCGGATACTATCGGACAGCCCTCAACGGCGGGGAAAAGGATATTCTTCTGCTGGAAAACGAGCGGCAGCTGTCCTGCTATGCCGTGATTCAGAAAATGAGGTTCGGTGACACCTTCGACCTGGAGGTCCGTCTTTCAGACGAGGCGCAGACCTGCCGTGTGCCGAACATGATCCTGCAGCCGCTGGTGGAGAACGCGATCGTTCACGGCTTTCAGAATCTGGACAGACGTGGACACGTGGAGCTCAACGCGGAGCTTCAGGGGGAGCAGGTGTGGATCACCGTACAGGATAACGGGTGTGGCATCCCTGCAGAGCTGCTGGAAGAAATCCGCTCGGCGATGGCTGACGCGCAGGAACCCTCCAGCCGGTTCTTTGCGCTGGTCAATATCTCGCTCCTGCTGAAGCTGCGCTACGGCGAAAAAGCGGAAATCTACATCGACAGCACACCCGGGGAAGGCACGAAAGTATCTCTGATTCTTCCGGTGGAGGGAGAAGCATGATTTCATTGATGATTGCGGACGATGAAGCCATTGTCCGGAACGGGCTCCGGGATGCAATCGACTGGGATGCCCTGGGGGTTACGGTCACAGACTGTGTCGGGGACGGACTGTCCCTGGTACAGAAGGCGCTTGCATCGCACGCGGATATCCTTCTTGTGGATATCCGCATGCCAGGACTGAGCGGTCTGGATGCCATCGAGGAGATCCGGAAAAAGCTTCCGGACTGCGAATGCATTATTTTCACAGCCCATGAGGATTTTGCGTATGCCCGGAGAGCCCTGGAGCTGGGTGTGCTGGCCTATATTACAAAGCCCGTATTCCCCCGGGATGTCATCTCGAAGGTAAAGATCGCCGTGGAAAGGATTCTTTCCCGCCGTGAAAAGCAGGAGGAAGACCAGCAGGGAACACCAGTGGAAAGGATCCGCCAGTTTATGATCGCTCATCTGAGCGAACAGGTATCGCTTTCCAGCGTAGCGGAGTACATGCAGATGAATCCTGCCTATCTGTCCCGATACTTTAAGGAGAAAACGGGGCAGAATTTTGTGGATTACCACCGTCAGCTCCGAATGGAACGTGCCAAGGAGCTGCTTCGGGGAACCAGCCTGAAGGTGTATGAAATCGCCGATCAGATCGGTTACGTGAACGCGCAGCATTTTGTGACCGCCTTCCGTGAGTATGAGGGAATCACTCCCTTTGCTTATCGGCAGGGGACAGAAGAGAAAGGCAGGGGATCATCAACATGAACAGGGAACATATTCTGGCGCAGGATGATTTCAGGGGCTTTCCCATCGGTGAGTTTCCCTACGATCGTGATCATTCCGCCATGGGAGAGTATCAGTATATCGTAGAAAAGGGCGACTGCGGGATCTGGGTGGATCAGGTCACCAACTACACCTGGAACGGCACTGGCCCCACCTGGCTGATTACCGAGCAGGACGGACGGCATGCGATGGAGTGCATGCGGGTGGAGAAGAATCACCCGCACCGGATGTTTCCGACCCTGCAGACAGGCAGGACCAGCTGGAGAAACTACGATGCGGAGGTCACCGTCCGCCGGCTGTCTCTGCGGGGAATGGCCGGGCTGGCCTTCTGCATGAACCATTCCATGGATACACTCGTTTTCAGCCTGGAAGACCGGACAACGGTACGCCTCTGTTATCGGCATAAAGAGGAGCTGACCGTCCTTGCGCAGGCGGATTGTGCCTCGGACAGTGATACCCTGTACCGGATGCGGATCAGCTGCCAGGGAGAGCATGTGGATTGCTATCTCAATGAACAGCTGATCCTGTCACTGGACCATCCGCTGGTTGCACGCGGAGGCAAGCTGGGCATCACGGCGGACTGTCCGACCCGGTTCACAGATTTTAAAGTCGCCGTGACAGAAGCGGAGTACCAAGCCCTGTGTCAGCGCGAGCAGGCTGCGAAGGCAGAGGAAGCGGCCGAGATGGCCCGGCATCCGCGGATGAAACTGTGGAAAACCATTGACCTTGGAAACTTTGGTACCGCACGCCAGATCCGTTTCGGGCATCTGCTGGGAGGAGACAGCTGGCAGATCGTGCTGGCACAGATGCAGAAGCGGGTGAGCCGGGATGCCTATGGTTTTATTTCCTGCCTGACGGCGATTGACCTGGATGGACATGTCCTGTGGCAGAAGGGAGAGCCTTCCGATCAGACAGAGATCCTGGGCAAGGTTTCCGCCGACATGCCGTTTCAGGTCTATGATATCGACGGAGACGGCCGGGATGAGGTCATTTGCGGATGGGATTTTCAGATTCTGATTCTGGACGGTGCGACCGGAAAGATCAAAAAGAGTTGCAGGACGCCCATCGCGGATCAGGAAGATGACAGACTGATCGGCGCTCCCTACGGCACCTACGCCTTCACAAGGCTGAACCCCGACGGGATCCGGATCTGCAACTTCCGCGGGCTGGACCAGCCGAGAGATATTCTGATCAAGGACCGGTACTGTCGGCTGTGGGCACTTGATGATCAGCTGAATGTTCTGTGGCATTATAAGAGCCCGACAAACACCGGGCACTGCCCGCTCCCCGTGGATGTGGACGGGGATGGAAAGGATGAGCTGCTGGTTGGATATCGTCTGCTGGATTCCGACGGGAGTGAGCTCTGGGCGTATCCGCTGACAGAGGACCACACAGATGAAATCGTGGCCGGAAAATGGAAGAAAGATGATCTGCACGGTTATTTTGCCTGTGTCTCCGGCACCCAGGGATTCTTTGTCGGGGATATGTACGGGCATATTCTGAATCGAGATCTGATCGGCCACGCACAGCGGGTTTCGGTCGCAAACTATCGTCCGGAACTGGATGGACTGCAGATTGCGGTAACCACTTTCTGGGGACACCAGGGCGTCCTTCTTCTGTATGATCAGGACGGCCGTCCCCTCTGGGAGATGGAAAACGAAATGAACGGCAATATCGTCGCTCCGGTGAACTGGGACGGCGACGGAACCGATCTGATCCTCACCAATGCCGATCCGCACCGCGGCGGGCTGATGAACGGAAACGGCATTCGTGCAGTGGCCTTCCCGGATGACGGGCACCCCACACTGTGCTGTGAGACGCTGCAGATCACCGGGGATGAGCGGGATGAACTGATCTGCTGGGACTATCATCGGATGTTCATTTACACCCAGGAGGACGCGCCAAAGCCGGGCTGCAGAAAACCGGTTCAGTTCCCGACTTACAATGCTTCCAATTACCGCGGTGAATATTCCTATCCGGATGCCGGTTATCTTGATTTCCATGAAGACAAAGAAAAAATGAAACGCGAAAGAGAACAAAACGGCTGAGCAGAAGGTCTGATAAGACCGGTCCGCATGCATGATGTCCGCTCTTCTCCTCCAGCGTTCTCCTTCAAACCAAAAGAAAACGCCGGGAAGCTTTTGATGCCTCCCGGCGTCTGTTGTTGTGGGGACCCGATCGTTGAACAGCCACTTTATACAGTGTTCTGCATTTCATCATCTGACAGGTTTCACACGCTGCCATTCAGCAGCCAGCGGGATCTATCGTGCCGCGGCGAATCATCCTGTCCGCCAGCTCCGCCATCTGCATGTCTGTTTCCTGACAGTTCCTGTTCACCCAGGCGCGAATCATTCCCGCACAGCCAAACACCACAAAACTGTACCGATAGTCGAATTCCTTTTCACTGACGCTGCCAACCTGATCCCCCCAGATCTCGTGGCACCGCTCCCGGATGGCCTCATACAGGCGGTGAAGGAAATTCATATCTCCGTGGGGGCTGAGCAGCACGCGGCACATGTCCTGGTTTTCATTAATGAAATGGAACAGATCCAGAAGGATGGGCTTGACCTGCTCGGTGAGATCGCCGTGTTCGTGGGTCTGGGCGATGGCATCCAGCTTCTGAAACAGTTCTTCCTCGATTTTTTCGAGCATATCAAAAATATCCTTGTAGTACAGATAAAAGGTTCCCCGGTTCATATCCGCAAGGTCCGTCAGTTCCTTCACGGTGATCTCGTTGATCTGCTTTGTTTGAAGCAGTTCCGTCAGTGCCTGAGTCAGCAGCTTTTTCGTCCGCCTGACCCTTCGGTCTTCCTTTTTCAGCTCCTCAGCCATGTTTTCCCTGCTTTCTCAACAGTTTTTCGATTTTTGTCGGATAACTGTTTTTTCTTGAAATCCTTGTCGATTAACAGACGACTGATAATCATATTGTCGATTGAAATCAATCATCGTTATGATTATAATCCTCATCGTTGAGATAGTCAACATCATGTTCAGTTTCGACAAGGAGGTTGAAACCGTGAAGAACTTCACAAAGGGTATGGTCCGGCACCGGGTGCTGATCATCATCCTGTGTCTGGCATTGGTTGTGCCGTCCGTCCTTGGTATGGCGGCCACCAAAACGAAATATGATTTACTCTATTACCTGCCGCAGGACCTGGAGACCGTAAAAGGTCAGGAGATACTGCTGGAGGATTTCGGCAAAGGCGCGTTTTCCCTGCTGGTCACCGAGGGAATGAACATCCGGGAACAGGCTGACATGGAGAATGCCGTCAGGGAGATTCCCCACGTGGATTCCGTCATCGGGTATGCTTCCCTCACCGGGGGACAGTTCCCGCTGGAGATCATTCCGGAGGATCTTCGCAGCAAATTCAGCCGCGGTGACTGTATGCTGACCGCCGTCTTCTTCGATGAGGGTTCCTCCTCGGAGGCCACCATGGAAGCCATCCAGCAGGTGCGGAAAGTGGCTGGTGAAAAGTGTTTTGTCAGCGGACTGTCCGCCGTCGTCACCGACACCAAGGAACTGGTGGAAGCCCAGGAAGCCACCTATGTCGCCATCGCCGTTGCGCTGTGCGCTCTGGTCCTGATGATCACGATGGATTCCTTCCTGCTCCCGCTGATCTTTCTGCTGTGCATCGGCGTATCCATCCTGTGGAACATGGGCTCGAACTTCTTCCTGGGTGAGATCAGCTATATCACCAAGGCAGTGGCTGCTGTCCTGCAGCTGGCTGTCACGCTGGACTATTCCATCTTCCTGTGGCACAGCTACAAGGAGCAGAAGGCACTGACAGAGGACAGGGATGAGGCGATGGCCAAAGCCATCCATCTGACCTTCACCTCGATTCTCGGGTCGAGCCTGACGACCATTGCCGGCTTTATCTCCATTTGTTTCATGAGCTTTACCCTGGGCAAAGACCTTGGCATTGTGATGAGCAAAGGCGTCGTGCTGGGACTGCTGGGAACGATTGTGCTGCTGCCCTGCGTGATCCGCCTGCTGGACGGAGCAATCGAAAAGACCAGTCACCGGCCGCTGCTGCCGGATGTGGGCGGCATTGGGCGTTTTGTCGCCAGACATTACAGAATGCTGGCTGTGCTTCTGGTGCTGCTCTGCATCCCTGCTTTCTATGGCTACAGTCATGTGAATGTCTACTATGACATGAGCAGGGTAATGCCTCAGGACCTGCCTTCTGTCGTTGCCAATCAGAAGCTGGAGGAGACCTTCGACACGGCCACCACGCATCTGCTGCTGGTCGATGCCGACGTCTCTCAGACGGATGTACGCCGCATGACCGCAGAAATGCAGCAGGTGGACGGCGTTACCAGCGTGTACGGCATCGACAGCCTGCTTGGCGCGGATATTCCCGAGAACATCCTGCCTCAGGAAGTGCTGGAACTGGTCAAGGGAGACCGCTATCAGCTGATGCTGATCAACTCTGAGTATGTCATCTCCTCCGACGAAGTCAACGCGCAGATCGATGCGCTCAACGGCATCCTGAAAAAATACGACCAGGGCGGCATGCTCATCGGCGAAGCTCCATGCACCAAGGACCTGATCGCCTGCACAGACCATGATTTCACCGTCGTCAGCCTGATCTCAATCATTGCCATCTTTGTCATCATCCTGCTGGTGCAGAAATCGTTCTCTCTGCCGGTCATTCTGGTGGGCGTGATTGAGCTGGCCATCGCTGCAAATCTCTGCATCCCTTATTTCACCGGAACGGAGCTGCCTTTTGTGGGCCCGATCCTGATTTCCACCATTCAGCTTGGCGCGACCGTGGACTACGCGATCCTTCTGACAACACGGTATAAACAGCACAGGATTGCAGGGCTCGATAAGAAAGAAGCGATTGAAAAGGCCGTCGCTTCTGCCGCGCAGAGCGTTCTGGTCAGCGGCATCGGCTTCTTTGCCGCAACCTACGGCGTGGGTCTCTACGCCAATATCGATATTATTTCCTCCATGTGCCATCTGATTGCCCGAGGCGCGCTGCTCAGCGTGGCGGTGGTGCTCCTGCTACTGCCTGCTGTGCTGATGCTCCTCGATAAGTTCATTGTTCATACGACCTTTGATATGAAGGCCGCCCGCTGATCCGGGAAGAAAGGAAGATCATGATGAATAAACGGATAGTTTCTGCATTGATTGCGCTGGTCATGGTGATGAGCTGCGTAACAGCCTTTGCGGAGAACGCCCGGCATGAGCGTGTTTACGCCGTCCTCAACGCAGACGGCTCGGTTCAGAGTCTGACCGACAGTATTCGGCTGGAAAACCCGGAGAAGCTGGACGTTCTGACTGACAGCACCATGCTGACCGGTATTGAAAACGTGGCCGGAGATGAATCCTTCACACTGGATGGACAGACGCTGACCTGGCAGGCCGGCGGAAAGGAGATCACGTATCAGGGTACCTCGGATAAGCCCCTGCCTGTAACGCCTGTGGTCACAGCAACGCTGGACGGTCAGGAGATCCCCGTATCCCAGCTGAAGGATAAGGATGGAGAGATTGTGCTGACCGTAACCTGCGGCCAGCCTGACATGGCGCCGCATCTTGCTGCCTCTGTGATCCTTCTGCCTGAAAGCGGCATCAGCGATCTGACGGTAGACAACGGAACGGTACTCTCTCTTTCCGGCAGACAGGTCGTCCTGGGCTGGACCGTTCCCGGAGCCGACGCCGCACTGAAGCTGCCCTCCGCCTTCACAATCCGCTATCATGGGAACCATGCAGATCTGGGCTGGATGATGACCTTTGCCAGTGCCGATCCCATTCAAAAGGCATGGAGTGAAGTCGACAGCCGGATGGATTTCAATCCCCGGGCTGAGCTGCAGGATGTCATCACCCTGCTCAATGCACTTCAAAGCGGTGAACCTCTTCCGGAGACTGCCGGAAAGACAAAAGAGATCCCGGACAAAATCAATCGTCTGAACAGCGGCCTTCAGGATCTGAACAATGGCGCACAGACCCTTTCCGAAGGCGCATCAGCCCTGAGTACCGGCCTCGCAGCGCTCAGTTCCAACAGTGAAGCACTGAACAGCGGCGCTGACACGATCTTCTCCGCCATTCTGGAAACAGCGAACCAGCAGCTGGCCGCTTCCGGTCTTGCTGAGGCCGGCATTGAGGTGCCGGTACTGACTGCAGACAATTATGCTGATACCCTGACATCTCTTCTCGCTCAGTTTGACACCGAAACGGTAACCGCCGCTGCCCGCTCCCAGGTAGAAGCTGTGGTCAGACCCCAGGTAAAAGCCAGCGAAGGAAAGATTCGCAGCGCAGTCACCGAGACCGTTCAGGCACAGGTGCTTGAACAGGTGCTGGTGGGAGCCGGCATGGAGATGAATGCCGAAACCTATCTGAATGCCGTCAGGGCCGGTCAGGTGGAACACACGGTACAGCAGAAGATTCAGGCCGCTGTCGATACACAGATGGAAACAGACACAGTCAAAGAACTGATTGAAGCACATACCGCTGAGCAGATCGAACAGCTGGTTTCTGACAATACGGATCAGGTGCTGGCCACCGACGAGACAGTTGCTGCAAAGCTGGCCCAGGTACAGGCAGCCCACGACAGCCTGCAGGGTCTGCTGGAGGAGCTGAACAAAGTGGGCACTTTCGTGACCGGGCTGAAAACCTATACAGCCGGGGTCGACCAGGCTGCAGCCGGTGCTGCTGACCTCTTAAGCGGCGCAGCGGCTCTGCACGACAGCGGCACCGACACACTTCTGACAGCGATAACCGGTGCCGAAAAGACCGTGGCCGAAAGGCTTCTTCCTGTACTGACAGGTGATATCTCAGCCGTGCTGGATGCATGGAATCAGATATCAGGAAAGACAGCAGGCTATGATCTGCGGAATGAAGCCTTTGAAACCACAACGCTTTATGTGATCCGGACAGATTTCAACTGAAACATCTTCCACCAGACTGAACATACTGCATCATGCAAAGCAGGCTCGCAGTCCAACCCCTCCAGGTTGGATTGCGGGCCTGCTTTATATTTTTAGATATAGTTTTGTTGAAGAAAGGATTTGTCAGCAGCATCCTCTTCCCGGCTCAGTCCAGTTCAGGTTTGACCTGCTGCATGAAGCGGCATAAGCTTTTTTGCAGCTGATCCCTGTGATCCGCGTAACAGCTGTGCGCTTCCTGCTCCCCCCAAAAGTACTTCCATCATGGCACAAGAAAGATGAGCCCCAGGAACATGATTGCCCCGGCCCAGTTCCCTGATCCGCCCACACGTGTCGGCATGAGCGCCAGCATCAGGGGCAGAATATTGAACACACAGGCCCAGCGTGGCAGCGGCGTCCACCCGCTGACAACCGGGACAAACAGAGATACGCCGAAGATCAGGAATCCGAGATAGCAGACGATCAGGGTAACCGATGTCTTTTTGAAAAACTCTGTGATCAACTGCCTTGCTTCCTCCGTCCTGCCCATCTTCACATACAGCCACTCCGGCACGCCGCAGAACACATGATGCGCCATGCCAAAGGTCAGCACCATGACCGTGCTGATCTGAATCAGCATCGCACAGGGCTCCGACCACGCACGCATCCAGTCTGCCAGTGCCAGATAGCCAAAGGCAAACAGAAACATGGCCAGGCAGCCCAGCAGCATGGACAGGAGCGGATTTCGCAGCGGCATGTCCCTGAACGCAGCGGACAGCCTGTCGTTATCCTTCATGTCCTCAAAGCGGAACCGTCCGCCGGGCAGATACGTCAGCAGGCAATCGCATACGCCGCAGAGCAGGTGCCCCGCAATCGCAATCAGAAATGAGATTTTCACAGCATTCATGTTTCAGACTCCTTCAGAACATCCTATTCATTTCTCCCACCGCCAGCACGGCCAGTGTCGTGATCATGTGGAAGACTTCCTCTTTTCCCGGATCATCGTGCGCTCACATCATGCGTCCAATCAGCCAGTACAGTCCGCCCACCGCTGCCGCCAGCGGCACCGAGTATGGAATCAGTTTCAGCATCTTCCATTGCTTCACATGGACGTTGTGCCAGGTGTCATTGAGATCTTCCGTTCCGGGGATCAGCCACCAGTCAGACAGTGCCACCCAGACGGTGTCGATAAACAGCCAATCGAAGAATTCCGCGCCGAGGAACAGCGCGTAAAACTGCCAGCAGCAGTCCCACCAGCTCCTCGCGCCGTTGATCCGGAGAATCATGATGCCGGGGATCACCAGCATCCATGCGATGAGAAGGGTGAATGCAAACCGCTTTCTCTTCCGGAATTCCTCTTCGGAGATCATGCCCAGGGCTTTGACCCGGTCAATCATCGCCTGAGGATAGAAGAAAAGGCCGCCGACAGGCCCGCGCCTGTGCACAAGAACAGCCATGTAGGCCGCATAGCATACCCACAGGAAAAGAATTTCGAAGGTAATTGTCCAGAACATGCTTATCCCTCCGCTTTTTGAAACTTGAAGCAGAAGTCAAGACCTGCATAATTGCATCTTTTGACCGTCACAAAACCGCTTTTGCGGGCCTGCTGTTCAAACTCCTTCATTGAGAACAGCGGTTCCTCCGCATGGTCCCATCGGAAGACAAAGTCCGTCAGATGAACCCCTTTTCTCGTCAGGTCGTTGATATACATCTCGCCGCCCGGCCGCAGAACCCGGTATGCTTCCTTCAGAAAGCTTCTCCATCCCTCCACATGGTGCAGGATCATGAAGTCCACGATCATGTCGAAGCGTTCATCCTCAAACCGGCTCAGATCGGCAGCATCCCCCTGAACAAACCGTGCATCCCTCAGCCCAAGCGCCTCTGCCTTTTCCAGCTGTTCCGGCATGATGTCAATGCCGGTATAGCTTTTCGGGTGATCTTTGACGATCAGAGACGCGGAATAGCCGGATCCGCATCCGACCTCCAGAATGTCTTTCCCGGTAAAATCCATGCCCCAGGCCTTAAAGCCGCTGATTTCCATGTGCTCGTTGATCCATTTGCGCCAGCCGGACTGCATGGCGTCGTATTCTTTCAGGCTCAGTTTCATGCTCAGTGCCACCTCTTATCCAATCAGGGTGCAGATCCAGGCCGCGATGGCTGAAACCGCCGGGAAGATGACCAGGAGCTTCAGCAGCTGGCTTCTGATGTTGAATCCATACTTTCTTCCGACAAGCGCACTTTGCGTTTCCGGATAGTAGTACTGGAAGAAATGAAACTTCATCAGCAGAAAGTAATCAAAGCAGACCATGTCGTAGACTTTGTAGATCGTGAAGATCAGCACAAACCTTGTAAAAAACTGCCAGAAGCCGAATCCGCTCCTGAAGCCGTCCCAAATGGAAACAGCTCCTGTGCCGAGAATCATGAGGATACTGAAGATCATGAGCGTCCAGCCGATGGTTCTCGCGCCATAAAACAGTTCTTTTTCTCGGGGAAGAATCGCCTCCTGCGCCTCTTTCGGTGCGGAGGAGAAAAACTCCTTTTTCTGAACGAACGCCACGGCCGATAACAGCATCAGTGACACTGCCGCACACAGCACAATGGCGAGAAATACAGTCAGCAGCATAGGATCCCTCCATGTTTATTTCTTCACACTCACCAGCAGGCCATTTCCCTTCTTTACCAGTTCATACGCCTGTGTGATGGGATTCCGGTCTCCTGCAATACAGTAATCGCAGTAGGGTGATTCCACACAGGTCCCTTCGCGGATCAGGCAGGCGTGGAGCTTCTGCATCGCCATATGGTCGCAGTTGCACATGACCGGCAGCACATCCTCCATGTGATGCCGTTTGGCGAATTCCGCGTTGGGGCATTGGGTGAAGCTGTAGCGGATCACGCCGTTTTCTCTGTCATAGGAGCAGGAACCCATTCGGAACGATCCGGGAAAGCGCCTGATCTCCTTGACCCGGATATCATTTGCTTTCCTGAAAATCCGGCTGGCGAGGCGGTTGTCCAGTCTGCGGTTGAGGTTGAAGATTTTGCCCAGCGCATCAAATGACCCCATAAAACAGTCAAAAATGTCCTGCTGCACTTCTTCCAGTCTCGGCTTGTCCGGAACAACTTTGTACCAGGCGAAGATCAGGATCGGGTCATAGATGCTGACCTTGATCTTTGCGCCGGCCATGGGCGGCTCATCCCGGAGAAACTCGCAGTACTGCAGCTGGATCTTTTCCCAGAGCTGTCCGCAGGTCTGATCGTCATACCATCGGTGCAGAAGCCGCATCACGCATTTCTTTGCATTCTTTGTGTAGACTGCGTGCCGGGTACGGTCGATCGGTAAGTCCTTTTCTTTCACTGTGTCCCGCCTTCTTTCATTCCAGGGGTTTTGCGCTGTCCGGTGATGCTTTCAAGCTGATTCACCCATCACGCAGTCAGGTCGTCTTAACGAGATGAAATACAGACTGTTTCGCAGGCAAGACGGACAATGCTTTCAATCATCTGTTCAAACGCGGTGGAAGCAAACACCTGCTTTTCCGCCCTGGCCAGTGATATGAGCTTCAAGCAGTTTGCAAACAGCAGCTTGTCCGCATCCTGCCGCGGCTTTTCAAGACAGTCCAGAATCCGGGACACCGTAAGGATATTGTTGCTGTCATTGTTCAGCCAGGACGCCGGCCACTGTCGTTTCAATTCCTGCTGTTCCTTTTCAGAGAGATGCGCAAAGATATCCAGATCGCTGTGCGCCAGCCAGAGCAGGTATTGATACAGACCGTCAAAGCTCATCTTTCCATTGTGCAAATGGTGCTTCAGTTCCCGTTTGGCTTCCTCCCGTTTGGATACCATGATCCGATAGATGAATGCTGTTTTCGTGTCGAAAAAGGAATAGAAACTGCCTTTGGCAACACCGCACTTCCGCGCAATTTCTTCAATACAGATATTCCTGAGTCCCCCTGCCTTCAGCATGGAAAAGCCTTCCTCAATCATGCGTGATTCGATACTTTCCCGTTTCTCCGGGCTGAACGCATTCATCCGGCAGCCCCTCCCAACGAAATTTCCGAAATGACCCAAAAACTATTGCAAGTCATTTCGCCCATATTATAATCAAGTTAGCGGTGTCTAACAAGATCTTCCGCAAGATTTCCAAGGAGGATGAAAACGATGTTCAAAAAGCTTTCCCGGATGCTGGCAATCCTGGCAGCCGCCGTTCTGATGATGACGGCTGCTCCCGCAGGCTGCCCCGCTCAGGCAGAGGAGACGATTACAGGAGATACCTTCCTTTCTCAGATCATCGGCACATACCTGCCGCTGTTTGAAGGAGCGACCCTGAACCACGAATATGACCATTACTGGCATGACTACGCTGCCGCTGTAGTCGGCGCTTCCACTGCCGATGACGTGGTTGCCTATGTAAAGAGCTCCATCAACGCCCCCGGCTACGGTGAACAGGCCACCGAGCCGAACTTCTACTGCGGATTCATTGACGATGTGACCGCTATCACCTTTGGCGGTGAGGACGGAAAAACCGTTACCTACACCATGGCGGACGGCTCCAGCGCGACCTATACCTATGCGTTCGTCCGCGATGGGGCAGCCAGGGGCACCTATGGTGAATATGAGATGGCCATGGACGGTTACCTGTATCAAGCGCAGGAAGAGAATGTCGGCGTCTTCCAATACCTGCTGATGTTCCCGGATACGCCCGCCACCACCTACCACCTGGAATTCCGATATGGGGACACTGAGGAAAATGTGGAAAATCTGCTGGAAGGCCCCTATGCCTACTGGGTGGGCTCCGCCATTGAATCTTCTGCTCTGAGTGAAGAAAATGAGGATACCCTGCAGAGTGTGATTTCCCTGTTTGTGGTAGAGAACCTGGCCTCCATGACCAATGATGAAACCGCCGCACAGCGCGCTAAACTGGTTGGCACCTGGGACTGTGATTTTTCCGCTTTCCCGGAATACGGCAGCGCTCAGATGTATATCGTGCTGTCAGCAGACGGTGAAGGCAAAACCTATGCCGACTTCACAGGCACGGGCGACCCGGCGCTGACCGCGGAATATACCTTCTTCGCCTTTGACGCTGATGAAACAGACGGAAAGGACGCAGGCACCTATATCGCCATGAACCCCGCCGCCGAAACCGTCACGCCCGGTGCGTATGAAATTGTGGAAGCGGAAGACAAAACAGCACTGGTCTTCACCTCCAACGAAGGCGTGATCACTTATATCCTGCGGAATGAGTAAGCATTCTGTCTGAGCAATCGATCTGCAGCCAAAAAGAGCTTTCGACCACTGAAAAAGTGGAAGAAAGCTCTTTTTTGTCAATAGCTGACCCCGGCACGGGCTGATTGTGTCGAGTACTTTCAACATCGGGTGCTGGACTCCTGCAGGGAAAGGGTTACTGCTGATCCGTTCCGGCAGGGAGGAAGGCCAGACTCCAGTCATACAGAGAAGGTTCTTTCAAAAGCCTTCCGTCAGCCTGCAGCTCATGGGCTCTGAGGTCAAGCAGGTCCAGTGCATCCTGTCGGGCGGCCGGATCTTCAATATTCTGGAATGCAGCATAATACGCTGGATTCCAGTACTGGTCCGAGGCCAGTGTCTGGATGCTGCCGGAACCTTCGGCACCTTCATTGAAGCGGAAGACCAGGTTGTCTGCAACGGTGCGGTCAATATTGATCCAGTTGAGCGCAACCCAGCTGCTCAGGATGATGACCGCCAGTACAGGACAGATCCGGAATTCAGGTTTGATGCATTTTCCAAGAACTGCCAGGAGGGCAAGCATGATCATGGCAATGCCCCAGAGCGTGACAACACGCAGCGTCGACAGGCCAAAAGCTTCTGTATACAGCCGCATCCGTACAAACGCCGAAATGTCAATGATGCCCGTCAGCAGGGATGTGACGGCGCACAGCACGCGCACGGCACGTTTTTCCCGGAACAGGGTCAGCGCCGGCAGGATGATGCTCAGTGTCAGCAGCGCAACCGCGACCAGCTGAAAGAACCCGCTTCTGGCATATGCCGCATATCCGCCGCTCATGCGGACGCTCTCAACACCGGCAAAGAGGTAGCGAATCTGCACATAACTGAAAAGAGCATAAACAAGCGAAAGCCCGACAAGAATAAGAGAAACAACCGTTGGATCCGATGCACGGCAGAGAACAGGATGGATTTTTTCCGGCTTCTGCAGAAGACTGAACCGATGGGAAAAGAGCATGAATGTCAAAAGCAGCGTGAGAAGCATCTTCAAAACAGAATCGAAACGGATATGCTCAGCCCGGCGCACCGCACCATCAAGAATGCTGGAAAAAACCTGATCTGCAGTTGAAAGAAGGTACGCAGCAGTCATCGAAGCGATCAGGGCTGCCGCAATGCCAAGCAGCAGATTCCTGCCGGACCAGCTCCTGGTCTGTACTTTCTCAGAGAGTGATTGAAACGGAGTTTTCCAGTATCGGAACAGGCTGACCCCATAGCGCTGCAGCCCTTCCCAAAGCCCATTTCCGGACAGGGCTGGGGCATGATTCTTTTCGGTCAGTGTGAAAAGAGTCTGTGCCGTGAGCAGACACAGAACGGGCAGATTCAGCCGTCTCATGGCTGGATTGGCGAAAACGGCATAGGTGAGGCTCAGCAGGACAGACAGGATAAGCAAAAAGATCCCCTGGCCTCTGAGTTTTATATGCTTTCGGGCATTTGCTGTGCAGATCACCAAACAGGTCAGGACCAGATGGCTGACTGTGATGCCGATCCCCGGTCCATGAAAAGACAGGTTCAGCCAGTCGTGCCCAAAACTGAACAGCGCGGCTGCAGCCAGACTGCATACCAGGAGTACGCAGCCTGAGGCATCAAGAAGAACGCGTTCCTCCGCAGCTGATATTTCCGTGTTTTTGTCTGTCACGTCAAGGCTGCATTTTGAAGTGTCCTGCATATACTTTATCCTCCTTCCTGTAACACGGTGCTTTGCATGATTCCTTCAGAAAGCATCCTGTCAGTCCTCTGTTTTCCTGTATTCGAGCAGGTCTCCGGGCTGGCAGTCAAGCACCTCACACAGCGCTGCCAGCGTGGTGATGCGGATGGCCTTCGCCTTGCCTGTTTTCAGAATGGACATGTTGGCCAGTGTGATCCCAACGCGCTGGGAGAGCTCCGTCACGCTCATTTTGCGTTTTGCAAGCATCACATCAATATTGAAAATGATCTCACCCTGTGTATCTTTCTCCATAATCGTCCTCCATCAGATGGTCAGATCGCTCTGTTCCTGCAGGTCTGCTGCCTTATATACCAGGTGAGACAGGCATGCTGCGGCGACTGTGACAGCCACCCCGGCGAAGCAGACCAGGAGGGAAAGGAGCAGAATACCGGGATGATTCATGCTCATGAAGAGCAGCACAATATTCCCGACAAAGAAGTATGCAGTGTCTCCGGCAGCAAGCCACGCAACGCGCTGAAGCAGCCGGGCATTTTCTTCCGAAAAAGATCGGTCACGGCCGATGTTTTCAGCGATCTTCCAGCCCATGAACAGCACGATAAAGCAGGGGATGCCCGAAACCCACAGGAAAAGCAGCCACGGCCAATACCATCCGGCAAACTCCGGGTAGCTTATACGGAACGAGTCTGCAAGTGAGGGAAGTACAGCAAAGTACACGATGAGCCCACAGAGACCAATACCGATGATAATGCCTTTCAGCCAGACAGAAAGTTTGTGTTGATTCATAGTGATATCCTCCTTGTTGGCTGAATGATAGCACACCTCAGCATGCAAGTCAATAAGAATTTATCGTATTTCAATAAAAATGTATCGTGATGCAATGGATACATCACTGGAGGAGAAGGGCGTCCTGCATCCGGTCCGGATGCCCTTCTCCTGCCAATTCTGGAACCCCTGCGTATCAAGCAGTAGAAGAAGACACACCGTGCATGGCACGACTGTCTTCCTGTCCGTCTATTCTCCCCAGACACGTCCGTTCCATTTGCAATGCACTGCTGCAAACGATATAATGAGATCACCACTGTAACATCCGTTCCATCTGAACACAAAAACAGCCGGAGTTTCCAAAGTTCATCCGGCATCCGAAAAAAGCATGTACGCCCCCTTTCCTCAGGCGAACGTCCCGACTGTCTTCCTGACTGTACCTGTCCCAGGATTCAGGAAAAGTCCATCGGTCCGTGTTTTCCTGCCCGAAAGGGGACCGTCAGCATCTATTCCATGTTCTGCTTCTCCGGGCTCCGCAACAGCCCGGAATGGATCCGGTCTCAGAAACCATTCTGCAAAATGCAATGATCACTGAACGATCAGGGAGGGAATCATATGACACTCAGAAAAGCAATCGCCTGGCTCCTTCTGCAGGCTATGATCTTCATTCAGCCTGCATCTGTCTTCGCAGACACTGCACCCGGCGCCCCATGCAGCCATCGCTGGAGCGAGTGGGATCCGATCGAACACCCCACCTGCACCACAACCGGAAAACAGGTTCGCTTCTGTTCGATCTGCTTTACACAGCAGATCGGAACCATCCCGAAGCTTCCACACAGCTGGAACGAGTGGACCGTCACCAAAGAGCCGACCTGCACTTCTACCGGCTCCCGTTTTCATACCTGCACGGTCTGCGGAACCCGGGAGACCGAAACCATGGACAAAGCACCGCACAAATACGGCAAATGGGTCGATATGATCCCCGCCACCTGTTCCTCCAAGGGGTCGCATTACCGTGTATGCGAGCTCTGCGGCTATCAGCAGACTCTCGACAGCGATCCCCTGCCCCATACCTGGAGTGAGTGGGTGACCACCAAAAACGCCAACTGCACGGAGCGCGGTGAAGAAGAACGCACCTGCCAGGTGTGCGGCACAACCGAAAAGCGGACCACCAAGGTCAACGGCACGATCCATGAATGGGGTGAATGGGTCGTCAGAATGGAGCCTGACTGTGAAAAGGGCGGCTACCGCTCCCACGGCTGCACCAAGTGCAATAAATGGGAGTCCGAAAAGACCCCGCCTCTGGGGCATGACTGGGGCGAATGGACCGTCATCACGCCTGCCGCTCCGGGCGTTCCCGGCATGCGGCAGCATCAGTGCACGCGCTGCAGAGCCACGGAAAAGGAAGCCTATGACTATGTGGAAGAACCCGCTGCTGAAGGCAGTCTTTCCCTGAAAATCAGCACAGGGCACTATTCCGTGTACAAGTCCGGCAGCGATATCGGGAATTCCACAGCTGCTTTGCTTTCCGGCACCCAGAGCACGATGCCTGCCGACATGGATCTGAAATCTGCAGAAAACCTGTGGTCTGGGCTGAACCTTTCCAAAATCACGATTCCTGCATCCCTGACGGTGACCAACGGAACGGCTGATGCCCTTGAAGTCCTCATTTCTTCGGATCATTCAGAAGATCAGATCAGCGAAGGCAGCCAGCAGCAGATTTCACTGCCTGCAGGGAGTCTGGATCAGATTGATTACACAATCAACGTCACACCGGACGAACTGAATGCGGGCAAGCTGGAGAGAAGGGTGACCGCTTCCTCTGACGACGGCAGCGTATCAGACACCCAGCACCTGAGTATGTCCCTGTATTCCGGCGGCTGGAAGCCGGAGACAGAAAACCCTGCGCTCATGGTGACTGCGATTTCCATTCTGCCGGCCTGGAACGACACGCTGAATACCTGTCAGTACAGGATATCGGTCTGTGTCAGGAATGTCGGCAACATGACGCTTTCCCTCGATGTGAAGTCCGTGGAACTCAACAATACCAGCATGCCGACCGATGCCTTTGAAGGCTGGGCAGAGGCTGCCAATAAAACAGCCTTTACGCCTGGCGATGATCTCTATTTCACGTACATCATCAACGAAACCGAAAATGACCGCGTCCACGACTTCGTCCACCGCACCTTGAAAGTCGGCGGCTCTGTCACAACATCCGGCGGCTACGTGACTGACAGTATCTCTTTCTCTTTCCCGATTGACCATGATCCCACACTTGACCTTGCTGTTGAAGGCTACTACCGTCTTGACGAACCCGGCCAGACCATCATTGTTGATCTTTCCCTGAACAATCGCAGTGAAATCCCCCTGACCGATGTTCAGCTGTCCAGCCTTGATCTGTATGGAAAAGAGCCGCTGGCAGATTCTTTTTCTCCAAAATCACTTGCTTATCTTATGCCACTTTTTAAGACCTATGGTCTTCTCTACACGATTTGTCCCACGCAGGAGGAAATCGACAAAGGAGAAGTGATCCGCAGCGTGACGGTATCTGCCGAGCCTGATGGAATCACAGACACCGTCTATCTTCACTATCTCCTGAATTCAGAGAAGGTGGAAAGCGAGATCCTTCATCTCGAAGGGAAAATGATGTCCTATCCGCTCCTGGGACTGGAGGATCTGTTCGAGGCAGACATCACCGCGACGAACGCCGGCAATGTGAATCTGGAAGATATCGTGATTCAGCTTGTCGTCCAAAGCGCAGACGGCAGTGTGCTGCTGAATTCAACCTATGGCAGTTCAGGCCAGGGAATGGTGTACGGTCCCGGTAAAGGAGTTCAGTGTTTCCCGAAAATCAGCATCAGCAAGCAGATGCTCGCTGCCGGCCTTGCCGCCAAATGTCTCAATAGCAGTTGTGAAGCAAAAACCCTGACGTTTACCTTCACAGGGCTGTATGCCCGCCGCCACAGCGATTCCCAGATTGTGCCCGGCGTCTCCAACAGCGTTTCCTTCACCGTCAATCTCAAGGGCGGCACAGGCGGCATCAGCGTACACCCTGACCTCTCCATGCCCGCTCAGACCCCGAAAGCCGGGGAAAAGCTGTATGTCCCGCTGATCATTGAGAATGTCGGGAAAGAAGATCTGGTAGGTCTCCAGCTGGATGTCAGTAAAGCAGCCATGAACACCTTTGTTTATGTGGCCACTCTGATCAACAATCCTTTCGACATCATCCATCCCGGGGAAACCCGGCCATATACCTTTGAGTATACGGTTACGGAAGAGGATGTGGAAAAAGGCAATGCCGGTTTTCTCTTTACCGCCTCTTCTGAAAGCTCCACGAGCACCCTGCTCTATGTGGATTCTGTTGAATACAACAAAGCGCTGTCCAAGGAGCCTGAAAAGAAGCTTCTTCTCACGAAGTCTGTGACCAACACGCCTCCCGGAGGCCAGACTGCCTTCCGCCTGGGCAACGAAATCTACTATCTGATCACAATAACCAACAATACAGGTGAGGATCTCGACACTGTCAGGATCTATGATGACATCACCGGCTATGCATCCCCGGTGCTGGTCAGTATCACCAGCCTGAAAGACGGGGAAACCAGGAGTATTCCATTCACACATGTGGTATGTCCGCTGGATGTTGCACAGCTGCAGGTGGAGAATCAGGCATATGCCAACTATACACTGTCCACAGACCCCATGCCGCCCACCGCCTATTCCAACTATGTGAACACACCCGTTGAAGAGACGCCCGAGGAACGCGAAATCGTCGTCATTGAAAAGAAACTGAACAATGCCTCCCTGGATCCCAAAGGATATGCCCTCGGTGAAACGATCGACTATCTCATTACCGTCACCAGCCAGCACAAGGAGAGTGTTGTCGTCGATGTCTGGGACGATGTGTGGGGAACCGAAGCCCCGGAAATGATCGCAAGCATCACACTGCATCCCGGCGAGACCAGGTCCTTCAGCCATTCCTATCAGGTCCGGGAAGTCGACCTGCCGCCCACGCCTGACCTCATTGGTTCGGTTATCAACGAAGCCTACGCCAGCGTTCTGATCTATGACGATGGCGCGACGATCATCTCCGGCTACACCTCATGGGCACCGCCGGTCGAGGCACCTACGATCCGGATGGTACCGGTTGAAAAGGAAGATCAGCCCACACCGGAAGCACCTGCCGCAACACCAGCGCCAAAGGCCGGACCTGCCGACTCCTGCCGCCGCGTCCTCACCGGATACGGAAGCTGCGGAGCCGAGTATGATCTCATCTTCTGCCTGAAGCACAACACCCTTGAAACCATTGCACGCAATCTGCCCGTCGAAGAAGCCGTTACACTCTGGGAAGAGGCGGTCAGCACAGGCTATGATTCCCTCGCCGGAAACGTATCTCCTGAGACCGCTGCGCTCCTCCGGATTGAACAGACGCTCTTCGCCCAGCAGCTTGACTCCTGGCATACCATGATCGCCGGGCAGTTCGGCACAGAAAAAGCGGATGCCTTCCGCATGCAGCAGCTCAGGGAGCGCTGCCTTGACCTGTGCTATGCCATCCATCATGCACCGGCCCAGCGGACCGACAGCATCCTGCAGAGCGGCATCCCGGTGCTCTCCGTGCGCGGAGAAAGAGCCTCCCTCTGCGGAAAATCCATAGAAGTCATTCCCGGCGGATACCATATCACAGAGACGGTCTGCCGGACCCATGACTTCATCTCCAGCAGTCTGAAACTGAAAATGGCTGAGGCCGCCTCGGCAGAAGAAAAAGCCGACGCATTCGATAACTCCAGACAGCTGTGGATGTCCATCCTGATGAAAAACGCCAGCGAACTCTATGCAGGCATGACGCCTGAAAACCAGGCATCGCTTTCCGCCGGCCTGAATCTCTTCCAGGGCTGGCTGAATGCCCGCATGAACGTGCTCCGCGCACTCTATCCCGGAGATCCTGCCGCAGCATCGGAAGTGCTTGCTGAAACCGTGCACAGCCGGATGCTCGATCTGGAAACGCTCATGCACGATTAATCCCGCACAGGGAGATCCGTTTCCCGTCTCCCAGGCACCGGCCGGAAAATGGCAGCAACCAGTGATGGGCTCCGGATGTCCCAGGATATCCGGAGCCCTTTTATCACACCAGAATGCAGTATGGAATTCGGTTTCATATTCGGTACGACAAAGAAGGGGCTGTGAAGTGGAGGATTATTGTTCAATCCTTTTCTTCACAGTCCCTTATCCTTTTGTATAGCAGCGGACAGGAACGAAGTGAAGACGACACCAGGGCGACATTTACACGACATGGGGCGACATCTTTTTTCATATGAAAAACGCAATCAACTTTCAAAAGTTCATATGAAAAACGCAAATACTGTGCTATAATAGCTGCAAACAGCTTTTTCATGCTCAGCATGGCTTTGGAGGTGTTGCGAATGAAGCGAATGATTACAGAGAAGCTGGCGGCATGGAAGGACAGCAGGAGAAGGAAGCCTCTTCTGCTGACCGGTGTACGCCAATGCGGGAAAACCTGGTCGCTGAAGGCCTTCGGTCATGATTTCTTTGAAAAAACAGTCTATGTGAACTTTGAAGAGAGCGGAAAGCTATCTTCCATCTTTGATTATGATTACGATGTTGATCGTATCCTTCGTGAACTTTGCCTGGAACTGAAAGTGACGATTGAGCCTGGTAAAACCCTGCTGATTCTGGACGAAATTCAGGAATGCCCCCGCGCGATCACATCACTCAAGTATTTCTGTGAAAACAAGGCGGATCTGCATGTCATCGGGGCAGGCTCTCTTTTAGGGGTTGCTCTGCGCAGCAGCCAGATTTCTTTCCCCGTCGGCAAGGTCAACCGGATGCAGATGTATCCGCTTACCTTTGAAGAATTTCTGACCGCGACAGGGGAAGAATCACGAATTGCCGCGCTAAGGAATTGGCCGTTGGATCGACCAATTCCCGAACTGCATACGATTCCGCTTGAAAAGGCGCTGAAGGATTTCTATATCGTGGGCGGCATGCCGGAAGCCGTCTCAACATGGGTTGACACGCATGACTATCAGGAGGTGGAAGCTGTTCAGAAGGACATCCTCAAGGATTATCGGGATGACTTTGCAAAGCACGCACCGCTGAGTGAGGTGGAGAAAATCCGCTGGATCTGGGATTCCGTTCCCGTTCAGCTTGCCAAGGAAAACAACAAGTTCATTTTCTCCCATGTGCATGAAGGCAAGCGTTCCGCCGAGCTGGAGGACGCGCTGCTGTGGCTACGGGATGCCGGCCTGATCACACCGTTATATCTTGTCGAAAAGCCGCAAATCCCCCTGAGCGGTGAAATGGATATGACCTACTTTAAGGTTTATCTGTCTGATATTGGTCTGCTGAGATGCCGCGCAGGGCTATCCCCTGAAACCATCCTTTCCGGGGATCCGCTGTTTGTCCGCTTCAAAGGGGCGTTCAGCGAAAACTATGCATTGAATGAAATGATTGCCCAGGACCTGATCTGCTGCTTCTGGCGTTCCGGCAACACAGCGGAGATTGATCTCCTGCTGGAAGCAAAGGGGCACATCATCCCCGTGGAGGTCAAGTCTGCGGACAACACGCGAGCCAAGAGCTTCAAAGAGTTCTGCCGGCGTTACCAGCCCAGGCTAGGGATCAAAACATCGTTGAAGAATATCGGTCAGTTCGACTGTGAGGGCTGTAAAGCGCTCACTCTGCCACTCTACCTTTTGTGGAACTGGCAGCAATACTGTGAATAACAGAATAAAAATGGAATCAGTACGAAGAATCCCTCGAGGTTTATGCCCCGAGGGATACCTTGTTTCACCCGTTTTTTCATGCCTCTGTTGGCTCGTTCCGGTCAAGCACGCATTGGAACGCCTTGATGGCTGTTTTTTCTTTTCTCTGCGCCTACCTTTCCGTGATGAATTGTTCGTGTCCAATCTCAGGATAGGTTTTTCCTTCAAAGTACCGAGCAATCAGAACCGCTGAGCTTTCGGGGCGAATCTGCTTCATGAGCTCCATAATGTTTGCCAAAACATGATCT
>DEFL01000008.1:0-20642 GCA_002350845.1 Christensenella sp. UBA2853 | reverse complement strand
TTTGTCAGTATACGGGTAAATCCGCGCTGCTGCAAATGCTGAGGTCACTTCATATTATCTAATCGGAGGCGGTAGGACATTTTCCCACAGCGTTCGCCAAAATTAGCAAGATGACCGAAATCACATTTTTTAAAAACGATAAAAAAGTGCATAACAGTTAAGTATTAGTAAACTCCGCTTCTCACAGCGTGCAGGGAGATTGTGTATGGTAAATCCAGGATCTGATCCCAGATTTGTCGAAAGTCAAGATGTATGCTGTAAAGGGTGAAGTAAGACTTCACTCAATACAGCATAGCTGGACAGGCTCATCTGTGGCAGGAAGGGCTTCGCGGCTATGCGAACAAATGGATTCACGAGCACACGGATATCCGGGTGCTGCTGACGGGCGAGATTTCCGACGAGCTGTTCGGCTACAAGTACACCGACTTTGCTCCCTCTGCCGCCGCCTTCCAGGAGGAAGCCGAGAAGCGCATCCGGGAACTGCACGTGTATGACGTGCTGCGGGCCGATCGCTGCATTTCCGTCAACTCCCTGGAAGCTCGGGTGCCCTTCGGCGACCTGAAGTTCGTTCGCTACGCCATGAGCATTGACCCGGAGTTGAAAATGAACACCCATCACATGGGCAAATACCTGATCCGCAAGGCCTTTGCGGAGGATCATATCCTGCCCGATGAGATCCTGTGGCGGCAGAAGGCGGCCTTCTCCGACGCCGTGGGCCACTCCATGGTCAATGACCTGAAAGCCCTTGCCGAAAGAACCTACACCGACAAGGAATTTTTAGAAAAAGCAGCGAAATATGATTATTGCCATCCCTTCACCAAGGAAAGCCTGCTCTACCGGGAGCTGTTTGAATCCTTCTATCCCGGCCAGGCGCGGATGATCCCCGATTTCTGGATGCCCAACAAGACCTGGCCCGGCTGCGACGTGGACGACCCCTCCGCCCGGGTGCTGAGCAACTATGGGGCGAGTGGGTTATAAAGACAAGGAGGCAGCAAGATGGCTGACCATCAGAAAATCCTCATCCTGGATTTCGGCGGGCAATACACTCAGCTGATTGCCCGGCGGGTGCGGGAAAACCATGTGTATTCCGAGGTGGTACCTTGGAGTATTTCCGCGTCGGAGATTGCCGCCCGTCAGCCCGTGGGCGTCATCCTGTCCGGCGGGCCAGCCT
Source organism: Christensenella sp. UBA2853 (assembly GCA_002350845.1). GTDB lineage: Bacteria > Bacillota > Clostridia > Christensenellales > Aristaeellaceae > UBA2943. Next base: position 19,471 of record DEFL01000008.1, on the reverse strand, counting down.
CCGTCTGTGACCCGGACGCGCCCCATTGCGACCCGATGATTTATGATTTGGGCGTGCCGGTGCTGGGCATTTGCTATGGGATGCAGCTGACGGCACAGCTTCTGGGCGGCCAGGTAGAAAAAGCAAAAGAGCGGGAATATGGACGGGTCACGGTGCGGATGCAGCAAACAAGTGACTTGCTGGACAGCATGAGCGCTGCCTCCTCCTGCTGGATGAGCCACACCTGGCAAGTATCAGCCTGTCCGCCCGGCTTCCATCCCATTGCCGAAACGGACAACTGTCCCATCGCCGCCATGGCGAATGAAGACAGATGTATTTACGGCGTACAATTCCATCCCGAAGTGACCCACACGGAGGAAGGCAAAACCCTGTTGCATAATTTTCTGTACGGCATCTGCCATTGCACCGGGGACTGGAACATGAGCGCCTACGCCGAAACCGCCGTTCAGCAAATTCGGGAGGCTGTAGGAAAGACCGGAACGGTCCTGCTGGCCTTGTCCGGCGGGGTGGATTCCTCCGTGGCCGCGGCGCTGATCTATCGGGCCATCGGCAGCCGCCTCACCTGCGTGTTTGTGGATCACGGCCTGCTGCGCAAGGGCGAAAGCGACCAGGTGTGCCATGTGTTCAGCCAGCTCTTCCCGGTGCGCTTTATCCGGGCGGACGCGGCGAACAAGTTCTTTGCAGACCTGAAAGGCGTCACGGATCCGGAAGAAAAGCGCCACATCATCGGCCGGGATTTCATTGAAGTGTTCCGTGAAGAAGCATCACAACTGGGAAAGCTGGACTACTTCGCCCAGGGCACCATCTACCCGGACGTGATCGAAAGCGGCCAAGGCACCAGCGCGGCGGTGATCAAAAGCCATCACAACGTGGGCGGTCTGCCCAAGGAATTGGGCTTTACGGAATTGATCGAGCCTCTGCGGATGCTATTCAAGGACGAAGTTCGTGCTTTGGGTGAAGCCCTGGGCTTGCCCCGCGAATTGGTCTGGCGTCAGCCCTTCCCAGGACCTGGCCTGGCCATCCGGGTCATCGGTGAGGTGACACCCGAAAAGGTGCAGATCGTGCGGGACAGCGACGCGATTTTCCGGGAGGAAATCGCCAAAGTCGGGCTGGATCGCCAGGTGAACCAGTATTTCACCGTCCTTACCGGCGTGCACAGCGTGGGCGTCATGGGCGACGAACGCACCTACGATTACACCATAGCCCTCCGCGCCGTCACTACTGATGATTTCATGACCGCCGATTGGGCGCGCCTGCCTTACGATCTCGTCGCTGCCGTCTCCTCCCGCATCGTCAACGAAGTGGCCCATGCCAGCCGCGTGGTGCTGGATGTGACAAGTAAACCGCCCTCCTCAATCGAGTGGGAATAGAGATTGTTTTTTGACTGTTTTCCCCTTGACAAACGGCTTTCGCCGGCATAAAATGCCATCATTCCAACAAGGCGCAAGGGTGTGCTTGATGCACCCGGCGCCTTTTTTGTTGGAAATTCTACAGAAACGGAAGTGAGCGGTATGACGTATTCTCCCGCAAACACCATTTGGGTTCTGCTGGGCTCTGCGCTGGTTTTCTTCATGCAGGCGGGCTTTGCTATGTGCGAGGCAGGCTTCACACGAGCCAAGAACACCGGCAACATTCTGATGAAAAACCTGATGGATTTCTGCATCGGCACACCTTTGTATTGGTTGTTCGGCTTTGGCATCATGTTCGGCGCGGGAACGGCGGCCTTTGGCTGGATCGACCCTTTCATTATGGGGGATTACAGTCACATTCTTCCCGCCGGTGTGCCCCTGTGGGCCTACGCCATTTTCCAGACGGTGTTCTGCGCCACCTCCGCTACCATTGTCTCCGGCGCGATGGCGGAACGCACCAAGTTTTCTGCCTACTGCATCTATTCCGCGGCGATTTCCCTGTTCATTTATCCCGTGTCCGGTCATTGGATCTGGGGCGGCGGATGGCTGGCGGAAATGGGCTTCCATGATTTCGCCGGTTCCACGGCCGTGCACATGGTGGGCGGCGTTTGCGCCTTGATCGGCGCGAAAATGCTGGGACCCCGTATCGGGAAATACGGCAAGGATGGAAAACCAAAAGCCATCCTGGGCCACAACCTGTCCATCGCCGCCCTGGGCGTGTTCATCCTGTGGTTCTGCTGGTTCGGCTTCAACGGCGCTTCCACCGTGGGCATGGATACCGACGAGCTGATTACCTCCGCGGGCCTTGTGTTTTTCAACACCAACCTGGCCGCAGCTTTGGCGACGCTGGTCACCATGCTGTTCACCTGGCTGCGCTACGGCAAGCCCGATGTGTCCATGACCTTCAACGCCGCCTTGGCGGGGCTGGTGGGCATTACGGCGGGCTGCGACGCGGTGAATCCCTTTGGCGCGGCCGTTATCGGCATCTGCTGCGGATTTGCCGTCGTGCTGTCCGTGGAATTCTTCGATAAGGTGGTCAAGATCGACGACCCGGTCGGCGCGATTTCGGTGCATGGGGTATGCGGCGCGCTGGGTACCGTCCTGACCGGCTTCTTCGCCACCGGCGTATCCACCATGAAGGGCGTATTTTATGGCGGCGGTTTCAAATTCTTGGGTATTCAGCTTCTGGGTGTAGGCAGCACCATCGCCTGGACAGCTATGGTGATTACCCTGGTGTTCACGCTCATCAAAAAGACCATTGGCCTTCGGGCTGATGCCGCAGATGAAGCGATGGGCCTGGACCGTTCCGAGCATGGTCTGGTCACCGCCTATTCCGGCTTCTCCATCCTGCCGGACGGCAGCCTGGTCGAAGGAGAGATCGTGCCTATGCCCGCTCCCATCGAGGCTGCGCAAGCGCCCCGCAAGGCAAAAGAAAAAGCGCCTGACGCGCCTGTCTATACCCGGGTGCAGATCATTTGCCGTCCCGCCAGCCTGGAGAGCCTAAAAACAGCTATGAACAAAATCGGTATTACCGGCATGACCGTTACCAACGTGATGGGCTATGGGATGCAGAAGGGCAAGCCGGAATACTACCGCGGCACGCCTGTGGAAGTGACCCTGTTGCCTAAAGTGCAGGTGGATATCGTGGTCAGCAAGGTGCCGGTTCGCCAGGTGATCGACACCGCGCGCAGCGTGCTTCATACCGGCCATATCGGCGATGGGAAAATCTTTGTGCAGGACGTGGAAAACGTGGTGCGTGTTCGCACCGGCGAGGAAGGATACGACGCTTTGCAGTCAGATGAATGAACTGCATTAAATATTGTCTCACCTAAAATGCTTTGCTGGTTTTCCGGCAAAGCATTTTTTTGTAATCCACGATATGGTTTTTCTAATATTCTGTTAAAAGTCTTAATTCATCCTTGACAAGGATCGTCTCAGGTTGATGCTTGAGCAGGAAAAACACCTGTCTGTTCACTGTCAGACAGGTGCTGCCAGATGCTTATAACTGGGGCTCAGATAAACATGACCATATAGTGTGGGAGCGTGATTTTTTCATCTACCCGGCCATTTTGCGTATTCGTCAGTTTATAAGCAAATGGAGGCCTGTAACGCGCAATGTATTGATTGAGAGACGGAGTTGAGCGATTCCCCGCTTTCACCTCAATCGGGATGACTGCTCCGCTGCGCTCAATAAAGAATTCAATCTCGTGTATACTGTCCGGCTTATAGTAATACAGGGAATAGCCCCTTTTGATCAGGCATTCAGAGATGGCGTTCTCATATATGCCTCCGCGGGCATTTCCAGTGATGGTGTCGTTCAAAACAGCAAGCTTCGTTTCAAAACCATAGGAACAGCAGAGCAGGCCGGTGTCGTTGATATAGAGCTTGAATTGATCTCCATTGGCATTTGCTTTTAAAGGCAGATAGGGTTCGTTGAGATTATAGCAGACCTGAACCATAGCAGAATCCTTCAGCCACTGAACGCTTCCGCCATACTTCTTTCTGGTTTGACCGCGTTCGACGGTTGAGTATTGGAATTTCTTCTGTTCTTTCATCAGCTGGACAGGAATCGCATCATAGCACATCCGTACCAATACTTTTTCCTTGCCTTTTGCGTGCTTTGCAATATCATCCCGATATTCTGCCAGAATATCTTGTTGAAGCCTGTCAACCCTATTGAAATCATGATGTTGCACATAATCGTTTACCACTTCCGGCATACCGCCAACCACGATGAATTCGCGGAAAAGACTCTCATATTTTTCGTGAATGGCTGCAGGAATGGTTGTGCCAGAGGTATAGTATGATTTCAGCGCATCAATGGCTGCTGAGTCATATCCATCTGCCCAGAGAAACTCCTCAAAGTCAAGTGAGTGCATGGTGATCTGAGTCTCATATCCGACCGGCACAGATTCAGGAATCTCCACAGCTTCGTCGTCATCTTCACCGTATGTTAAGCCAAGCAGGGAGCCGGAAGATATGACGTCAAAACGAAAATCCATGGCAAGATATTTTACCGCGGTCCTGGCGTTGCCGCAGCACTGGATTTCATCCAGGAAAATCAGTGTGTTGCCGGGGATCAGCTCAAAATCCCTCACATATGCTGTCATTCTCTTAAGAATTTCATCAGACGTAAGTTCCCCTTCAAAAATCCCCTTCATGTTCGGCTGGAGGAAGAAATCGATTTTGAGGAAAGAAGCATATTCCTTTTGGCCAAACTCTTCGACGATGAATGATTTGCCGACCTGCCGGGCACCTTTCAGTAGCAAACACTTTCTGATCTGTTCGGTGTGGCGTTGTTCCTTCCATTGGAGAAGCTCACGGTACACCTTGCGTTTGAGCATCAGGATCACCTCCAGTTTTCACAGCATCTATTGTGCACAAAATTCAAGTATCAGTCAAGCGAAAATGGAATAAAAATTAAGTTCGTTTTTCTTCGATTTGGAATAAAATCAAAGTTTGGAGTGGCCCTGCATCAATCGAGGATTTTCGGGAGCTTGACCGTTCGCTATGATTTGTCAATAGGTTTATCTGAGTTTTCCACGAATCCTTGCTGGGGATTTCTTCGTTTGCCCGTTCCAGCGTTAGCAATCTAACAATTATGCAGCTGGCATGATGCCCATCTCCAGATCTGAAAGAGGCGCGAAATCCTTATGTAGAGCCAGTTTCCGCCATCACATCCGCTTTGGATAGAGATTGGTCATCGCCCGCCTGAAATGTGGCAGGCAGAAAAGTGGCTCGCTGCCAACAAATGCGACAGTCGTTAGCAGAATTGTTAGATGGCGCAGAAACCCAGCCAGTCAGTAAAGAAGAAAGATGCCGGGAAGTGCTTATTTCAAGCCACTTTCCGGCATCTGTAATCATATGCTCGGTCTGATTGATCTACCGCTTGCGAAGAACAAGCTGAAATGTGAACAAACCAGGTTTTTCGACCATTTGGTCGACCTTTACTCGCTTTAAGGCGGAAGGTCATCTACCACCTACAAAAAACAGTCAAGTTCATATTGATGGCTATCCAACTTGTATTACCACGATTGGCACTTGATCTATAAAGTATTGCGCGACGAAACATGATTATTCTATGTAGATTTCCTCTCAATCACTCTGGGAATCGTGCAATAGCTCTGTGTCTGCAGTTCTGGCATCCGAATTTTACGGAGGATAAATCGCGCAGCCTCCTGGCCCATATCAAACATATCAGCTTCCACAGCTGTCAGCTGCGGCTGGGTCAACATGGAAAACGGATAATTGTCAAAGGTCATGATGGCAATATCCTGCGGCACAGAAAAACCTTTTTGTCGAAGCACCTGCAGGCACGCCATGGCCAAATAATTGTTGGTACACAGCAGGATCTCGGGATGCTCCTGCATAGACAGCGCTTCCTCGCAAAGGGTGAGCCCTGATTCATATGTACTGTCACCATAGAGAGTTGTAAAGGATAGTTCTTCTTCTGCAAACATCTGCAGCATGCCATCCCTACGAGCCGCGGAAATCTTGTCTGTTTCCCGATCGCCCATCAGGAACACCATCCTGCGATATCCTTTATCAAGCAGATAGGTGGCCGCTTTTTGCCCTGCCTGTTCATGGTTCACATCCATCCAGCAAATGGGCGTTGGAAAATCCGGTTTGCCAATCACCAGATGCGGCAGCTCCAGATGGTGCAGCGTTCCAGCCAGCGCTTTGCTTAAAACTGCCGCATGGATGATCACTCCATCCGCTTGCTCCCGGATCATCAATTCTTTGATGAGCTGGGGAGCCTCCCTGGTGGTGACATGCTTGAGCAATAAGGCATAGTTCTTCTCATCCAGGTATTGAGAGATCCCTGTCATGATTTCAAACATGTGGGGATTCTCAAAAGCGACATTGCGATGCAGATCGGTAATGAACAGCACATTGCCGCTTTTTTGCTTGGCAAAGCTGCGTGCCCTGGCATTGGGACGATAGTCCATTTCTTCCGCCAAGGCCCGGATGCGTGCTTTGGTTTCTTCCGATACTGCATAATGGTCATTCAGCGCCCGGGATACTGTGGCAATCGATACGCCGGCCGCCTTTGCCAAATCATAGATCGTGTTCGCCATGAAGAATGCTCCTTGTGACAACATAACCGCATGGCATCAGTAAATCACAAGTATAGCCCTTTTTCAAGAGAATATCACCGGATACCGAGCAGGAAATCGGCACATTGCCAGGATTGACAGCAATTTCGATGCGTTCTTTCTGCCCATTCCGTGCATAATGCAGCAGCATATCCCGTACCGTGATCGTTTCAAAGCTGCCACGCTTCAAAGCTGGGTGCATTTTACGCAGCTCAATCAGCCGCTTGTAGATGTCTGCCAATGGCGAAGTAGTATCCCATGGCATGGGCTTGCGATATTCCGGCTCCGTCCGGCCCATCATGCCTTTTTCATCACCATAAAACACGCAGGGCATCCCGACAAACGTCATTTGGAACAGGATTGCCAGTTCCATTTTATCCAAATCCCCCTTGCACAGGGTCAGGAAGCGGCATGTGTCGTGCCCATCCAACAGGTTCAGCTGAGCGGGCAGCATCTGTTTTTTATATCGCATCAGCAAAGAAGACAACCTCAGGTCAAATTCCGGGGCCGTCAGGGTGTTTTCCGCGAAATACTGCGTACAGAACCTGCGAAAATCATAATTCATGGCACTGTCCACCATGTCGCCGGTCATGTAATGTTCGGCGTTCTCCCAAATCTCCCCGATGATCACGGCATCTTTTTTCTCCTGCTTAACTGCCTGACGGAAAGCCCGCAGGAATCCATCGTCCACTTCGTTGGCCACGTCCAGACGCCAGCCATCCACATCGTATTCCCTTATCCAATGTCTGCCCACTTCACAGAAATACTCCCGCAGAGTCGGGCTGGCTGTGTTGGTTTTGGGCATGTTGGCGACATAAGCAAAGCAGGTGTAGGCTGGTGGTTCGTTCTGTTCGGGCAGTGCCAGCGGATCAGGAAGATCATAGAACCAATCATAATATTGTGATTCTTTTCCGTTTTTCAGCACATCCTGGAAAGAGAAATGATGCCAGCTGACGTGATTGAACACCCCATCCACAATGACCCGGATGCCCTTTTCATGGGCGGCCTGGACAAGGACCTTGAAGTCGTTGTCCGTTCCAAAGCAGGGATCGATATGCAGATAGTCCATCACGTCATATTTATGATAGGCTCCTGCTGCAAAAATCGGGTTCAGATAAAGGCAGTTGAAGCCCATCTCCTTGAGATAATCCAGATTTTCCAGTATGCCGCGGAGCGTGCCGCCATAGGTGGAGTCAGACGGGAACTGGTTGTAGGATTCCCGTTTTCCCTGTTTGCCGATACGCCTTTTCCCATCCGCAAAACTGTCCGGGAAAATGTTATAGACGATTGCATCGTGTACCCAATCGGGAACGACAGCCAAGTCAGCTTTGTGATTAAAGGGGTACTGGAAATACTCGCTGCGCTCGATATGCGCATCCATTCTCTCAAAGCAGTCTCCGGCAAAGCGACATTGTTCCTTCCCATCATCCAGCAGGAAATAATAGGCGATCCGCTGCCAAGGTGTTTCCAATGTGACTTCATACCAATCGTATAAAAAATCTTTACGAATCAATGGCATATCTATCGGATAAAAGGTCAGCTCCGAAGCCATATCCGCGCGGTCGGCATAATAGAAGATGACCTTTTTCAAATCGCCTTTGGCTGTGCGCAGACGGAATGTGAAATGCTCTTCATCCAATGGAAAGGCGAATTCGCTCATGGGACGGTGAATTATCGCGGCGTATTGCATGGGGATCATCCTTTCGTCGCGCCACCGGTGACCCCGGCGACGTAATATTTTTGCAACCGGATGAACAAAAGCACAATAGGAATGGCAACTACCACCGATCCGGCGCAGAACACGGTGTAATACTGGTAGATGTTGGCCTTGTCCACCATGGTATAGAGTCCTTTCGCTACTGTGTAATTGTTGTAGTTGTCCTTCATGATCACTGATACGAAAATGAAATCCACCCAGGGAGCGATGAAGGCGTTGATGGCAGTATTCACCACAATGGGTTTCGAGTTTGGAAGAATGATCTTCCAGAAGATCGTGTGCCTGCTGGCCCCATCCAGAGTGGCAGCCTCGTCCAGCGATTTGGGTATGGTGTCAAAGAACCCCTTGGCAATGTAGTAATTTAGTGCTGCACCGCCGGAATATACCAGGATCAATGCCAGCAGCGTCTGATCCAGCCCAATGGCTTTCATGAAATGATAGATGGCGATCATGCTCATAAAACCGGGAAACATACCCAGGATCAGGCTGATATTCATGATTGCTTTTCTGCTTTTGAAGCGCAGCCGGGAATACACATAGGCCACCATCAGTGTCAGGATGGTCGTAATCAGGCAGGAGCAGATGGCCACGAACAGGGTGTTCATGAACCACCGAGGAAAGTTGAAAAGTCTGGTGTCGGTAAACAGCCGTGTATAGTTATCCAACGTAAATGATTTCGGCCAAAGGTAGGGTGTATACGCGCCTGGTTCTTTCCGGAATGAAGAAATCAGCAACCAGAATACCGGCAGCATCCACAGGATGGAAAGAACGGTCAGCAGGGTGTGTAGGCCAATGGAGGCACGGAGTTTCCGCCTGTTCACATGATGTTTCATTGGAACATATCCTCCTTTTTTACCGCACCGGTGCGGTTATAGACCGCCAGGGAGCAGATGGATACGATCATGAAAATGAAGATGCCGATGGTGGATGCCAGGGCATAATCGTGCTGATCCACGGTCAGCTTGTACAGCCAGGTGACCAATAGATCGGTTTTTCCTGCCTGATAATAATCCAGACTGGCCGGGCCGCCTGCCGTCAGCAGATAAATCACGTTGAAATTATTAATGTTACCCACAAACGTTGTGATTGTAGCGGGGGCCGTAACGAATACCATATAAGGCAGCGTGATACTGATAAAGCGGCGTATCGGGCCCGCCCCGTCGATAGAAGCGCTCTCGTAGAGCTCCTCCGGCACATTCATCAGTACCCCGGAAAAGGTCATCATGGTGTAAGGAATGCCGATCCACATGTTGACTACGATGACTACGATACGGGAAAGCGTCACATCAGTCAGGAATGGCAGCGGCGTTTGGATCCAGCCAAGCTCCATCAGCGCTACATTGACCGCACCAGTAGGTTCCAACGCGCGGGAAACCAACAGGAGTGAAACGAACTGCGGGATAGCAATAGGGATCATGAACCAGGTGCGCCACATTTTCTTGGCCTTCACCAGCTTGTTGTTGATGATGATAGCCAGGATCATGCCAAAAATGTAGTTAGTAAAGGTAGCGAAGATAGCCCATATGATCGTCCAGCCCAGGATGCCGGTGAAGGTGCGGGTTTTCGTTGCGTTGCCCAGGAAAATGTCGGACACGTTCTGCATCCCCGTCCAAGTGAACAGATTTCCCGGCGGCTGATGATTGGCGTCAAAGTTAGTGAAAGCGATCAGGATCATAAAGATGATGGGCAGCACCGTGAACAGCAGGAGCGTGGTCATGGGCGCGGCCAGCAGTGTCACGTGGAAACGCTCATTCAGCATCGCTTCCCCGTCTTCCCGGAGAGTAGGGATATGCTTCTTCCCTTGTTCCAGCTGATACAGTCTGGAAGCGGTTCTTATATTCATGACCCACAGGCAAATGAACAGCACAGTCGTCGCAATCGTCAAAACGCTGAACAGCAAGATCAGCATGCTGTTGTCTCCCGGTACCCGCTGATAAATTTGCATTTCCTCATTCCAGACCCTCAGTTGAGCATTTTCACCCAAGGTTAGGAAGTGACTCAGATATTTCCATCCGAAACCAAAGAAGAACAGGAAATATAAAATCTCAGCAGCAAGATAGAACAGCCCCTTGGCGATCTGCCCACGTTTCAGGCACCCTAAGCCCATGATCAGGCAGGAGCCCTTGACCCACAGATCACCTTGTGCGAGATCATTCCAAAATCGCTTCATACATATGCCTCCAAGATGCGGGAAAAGGCTGCCGCAAAAACCGGCAGCCTTTTCCTCATAAGATGGTTATTGGCCGATGGTCTGAGCCACCCACTGATCCAGCAGGGGCCGCACATCCACAGTGGGATCAGCAATCAGCGCGTTACCGAAAGCCGTGGCAGGCGTCCAGAAATCGCCAATGATCAGCTGAGTCACGGCATAATTGCTCTGGGCAGCCAGAGCGGACAGCGCAGGATCGGAAGCGATGGCTTCGCTCTTGGCAGCATTGATATTAGAGGGACCATATCCGCGCACCTCAAAGCGGCGCAGCTGGCTTTCTTCGCTGGTCAGGAATTCAGCCAGGTTCATGGCTTCCACGGGATAAGCACTCTGGGTATTCACACCCAGGATCTTGCAGCCGCCAAAGGAACCCATCTGCACTTGCTCCCCATTGACAGTAAAAGTAGGCAGCTTGGCAGCAGCGTAGTTGTCTCCCAACCTTTCCTTGATAGCATCTGCCACCCAGGTACCGCATACGCCGGCACATACGGTATCCCCGATGGTGCCTGTCAGGATGTTCTGATCTCCAGGCAGAAACGCTGGATGAGCGCACAGAGCGGCAACAGCCTTGGCTGCTTCCACGCCCTTCTCGTTGTTAAAATCACATACCTGCTTTCCATTTTCATCCAAGGTGATTGTGCAACCGTTGCCAAGGAAGAAGGAAGCCAGATACCAGCCGTTGGCTACATCAAAATTGAACTGTTTGCCGGCTTTTTCCGCCGCAGCCAGGATGCCGTCCAGAGTCTTTACGTCCTCTTCGGTCAGCACGGACTTATCATAGAACAGGAAATATCCGTTATCAGCCGTCATGGGATAGCCCAGCAGCATGCCCTGATAGGTGGCGGCGTTGACACTTCCTTGACTGTTGGCTGCAACGATGGCGTCATGATTGCGGGTCACTTCATACAGAGCGTCTGCCTGAGCCAAGCGGATCAGCTGGTCGTCGGGATATACGAACACATCCGCAGCGGCAGCAGGGTCTTCCAGATACCGTGCGCTGGCGTCAGCGGTGCCCACTACGCCGTACTGGAAGTTATAGCTGTTCTCAGGATGCGCGGCAGCATAGGCTTCACACAGTTCCTTGAGCAGTTCCTGGTCATCTTGGCCGTCCCAAACCTTGAGTGTGACGTCCTCGGCCAGGGCAGCAAAGGCAGTGCAGCAAAGCGTCAGTGTGAGTAACAAAGCAACAAGCCTCTTCATGTGTTTTCAGCCTCCTTGTTTTTGTGGCACAGCTTTAGCAAGCTATGCTTTCTGGCTTCATTATGTTCTGAATCCGCAGAAAGTCAATGAAAATAAGCGGAAGCGCTTACGAAGAGCTTTGGCGCAACTATCCTCATTTTTCATGAATATCGAAAAAAGACTTGACAAGCTTTCATGGTCCTAGTATACTGCATTTACTGAAACGTTTAAGTGCTTTATGGAGGCGAGTTGGTTTGAAACGGGTAAGCATCAAGGACGTGGCAAAGGAAGCGGGCGTATCTGCTTCCACAGTCAGCTATGTCCTCAACAGCACCCCGACCGAAACCATTAGCCCGGAAACCAAAAAGCGAGTTATGGAAGCTGTCAGCAAATTAGGATATGTTCCTAATCTGAACGCTCGCAGCCTTTCCAGCCGCCGCAGCAACCTGATTGGCGTCCTGATCCCGCAAACAGAGCCCGGTAAGGAATTGATGTTCTCCAACCCTTTCTATGGCGAACTTCTTTCTTCTATTGAGTATACTGCCCGGCAGCATGGATACCATCTCCTTGTTTCCGGCACAAAAGAGGACCAGGACTATCTCAGTATTGCTCAGAACCGTGGCGTGGACGGGGTGATCATCGTAGGCACCTATCCGGGTGAAAACCTGAATGCCCTGAAAACCCTTGGTGTTCCCATTGTGCTGGTGGACAGTTATGTGAAAGATGACTTCTTCCATACAATCGGTATCGAAGATAAAGAAGGAGCCAGAATGGCAACCCGCTATCTGATCGAAAAAGGACACCGCAGCATCGCGTTTGTCAGCGGTTCCATCCGTGAAAACGGCGTCAATATCAAGCGTTATCAAGGGTATTGTGATGCCATGCGGGAAGCGGGTCTTGCTGTGAATGAGCAGGCGGTTTATTCCGGCACCGTAGATTATGAGTATGGCATGGACGCAGCGCGTGAATTCCTTGCCCGCGGCAGGAAGCAGACGGCTGCCTTTGTTACAGCTGATGTGATCACCATGGGGCTTATCAAAGGACTGCAGCAAAACCATATCCGTATCCCAGAGGATGTATCCATTGTCAGCTTTGACGACGTTTACCTTGCGCGAATGGCACACCCTGCCCTGACAACGATCCATCAGGATATCGGAGAAAAAGGCAGGCAGGCAGTGCAGCTCGTTCTTGATGCTGCAAAATCCAATGAACATCATCACACCGAATGCATCCTGCCCCTGAGTCTTGTGGAGCGGGAGTCTGTATGTGAACGGAGGGATGACTCATGATATCGCCCCCCTTGCTGGGGCTGATCCAGGTTAGTGAGGATACCTGGTGTCAGGTTTATTCCCAGTTTTATGTATTGTACAAAGCCGGAACAACACTCGAAATCAGCGCTGTGCAAGGCGAACCGCCACAGGGAAAACAAGTCCCGGAAGTGTCTGTAGAATTGCCGGAGGGTTATGAAATGACCTTGACCGGCAATAAAAAAGGCTGTTTACTGAAACGTTTAAGCTTTCATAATAATGCTTTGCCAGTTCTTACTATAAATGATTTTTCACTTGGAGCAGGAGAAAACGGGCATTTCACCATGATCCGGCAGCAGGGTCAGTTGTATGCCAGGCATATTTGGGGCACAGGAGAAAGGTATCATGCCGTCGATCTGCGCAGCAGCTTTTCAAACGGTATCGTCACAGAAAAATTCACCCAGCAAGGCGAACAAACCTATCTTCCTATCCCTTTCTTCATGACAGAGCAGTGTCTCGGCTGTTTTGTGGATTCTACCATTCCCGTGGGCATGGATTTCCGGGATTGTTTTTCTCTGGAAAAAAGAGTCAACGAAAAAACGCTGCTGCATGAAATCTGGTTCTTTGGCTCTCCGCAGGATCTATTGAAGCAGTTCATTCTGCGCACTGGAAAACCTGTCCTTCCCCCCGATTGGGCCTTCGGTGTGTGGATCAGTGCCAACGGCTGGAACAGCGACGCCGAGGTAGATGCTCAGCTGAAAGCATTGAAGCAGTACGACTATCCTGCCGACGTGATGGTGCTGGAAGCCTGGAGCGATGAGCGTACTTTTTACCGCTGGAATGGCGCTGAACATTGGGTTAATCCTGCTGAAGCCGTGCGCCGCATCCGAGAGGCTGGACTGCATCTGATTCTGTGGCAGATTCCGGTCATTAAGCAGGAGCATGATGGAGCGCCTGGTGCTCAACTGCTGGAAGATGAACGGGAAGCTGTTGAGAAAAAACTGTGCATTTTCCTGAAAAGCGGAGTGCCTTACCGCATCCCGGAAGGTGTGTGGTTCAGCGGCAGCTTACTTCCCGATTTTACCAATCCGGAAACGCTTGCCTGGTGGTTTGAAAAACGCAAATACCTTCTGGACATGGGCGTCGAAGGCTTCAAGACGGACGGCGGGGAATTTCTGCTGGATGATACTGCAGTTTTGCATGACGGAAGCAGCGGTATGGAAGCGCATAACCAGTATCCTGGCCAATACATCGCCGCCTACCATCGGTTCATGGAGGAAAACGGCGTGCGGGGCCTTACTTTCAGCCGGGCTGATTCCACTGGTGCGCAAACGCGGCCTATCCATTGGGCTGGCGATCAACTGAGCACATGGAACGAGCTGCGTTCCCAACTGCAGGCAGGTATCAGCTCCGGACTGAGCGGTGTACTGTTCTGGGGGTTTGATATCGGCGGCTTTGCAGGTGAATTGCCAAGCGTGGAACTGTATCTCCGGGCAACAGAATTTGGCTGCTTCTCTCCCGTCATGCAATGGCATGCTGAGCCTCGAAGCGGGCAGTTTTATGCAACCCACGAGGACGGCTTCAACAATGACCGCAGCCCATGGAACCTTGCTGATAAGCTGCATGAGCCCCGCATCCTGGAAATCAGCGTGAAATATGCCAAACTGCGAAAAGCTCTGCAGCCTTATCTGATCCAGGAAGCTGCCTGGTGCACGGAGCACGGAAGGCCCATGATGGCACATCTGTGTCTGGATTTCCCGGAGGATGAGAATGCCTGTGCCTGCGCGGATCAGTATATGCTGGGCAGGGATTTGCTGGTTTGTCCCATCGTGGAAGAGGGCGTTACGGTCCGCAGGGTATGGCTTCCGCAGGGAATATGGAAGCATTATTTTACAGGTGAAACCTGCGTCGGCGGACAATACAGGGAGTTTAAATGTCCGCTCGATCAGATCATTGTGTTGGAAAGAGTGAAAGAAAATGAAGCCGGAGATCCATGCCTGGCAAATTGAATTGGATGGCCCTGTTACCGACTATACCGAAAGTATTTTTACCATCGGAAATGGCTACCTGGGTATGCGCGGATATGATCTGCAAACGCCCAAAACCAGGAAGGATCAGCACGCGCTGTTTCGGGCAGGTTTTTTTGAACCGGTAAAGCCTGGTATTACCGACATGGTGCAACTGCCAGATGTGCTGGGGATGACGGTGGAAGGATATACTCCTGCTAACTATCATCAGGCTCTTGATATGCGTAAGGGAATTTTCACCCAGACCTGGCAGGAGCGCGGCCTGACCGTTTCGATGCTGCGCATAGCCAGCATGGCTGATCCACAGCTTCTATGTGTCCGGATGGCCCTTACGTCGGAATGGGATCAAACTGTTACAGTTCAAGCGCGGATGGATGATCGTGTAGCAAATCTGCCAGTGCATGACGATCAGATGGTCGAGGAAACAGAAACAGTTCCGCTGCTGAAAACATTGGAAAAAACAAATGATACGCTGACTATGCAGGCCGTTTCTTCCGGACGGCACATCCGTTTTCTTCAGCAGGTAAGACTTCACGAAGAATCGGTTTCCGGGTTTATCTTTGATATTCCTCTGCGGGCGGGTAAAACAACCGTGATCGAAAAACGGGTGCGGGTACTGCTGGATCGGGAAACTCCGAATATCGAATCGAGCGATCCCTGGCAAGCCCATACCGATGCCTGGACTGCTCTGTGGCGGGATTGCGATATTGAAATGGATACCGATGAAGAAATTCAGGGCGCAATGCGGTGGAACATCTTTCAGCTTTTGTGCAGCAATGCCGCAGATGATCCGCATGTTTCCATTGGCGCGCGAGGCTTGACCCACGGCCGCTATAAAGGCAACGCGTTCTGGGATACCGACGTTTTCATGCTGCCCTTCTTCTGCTGGCAGCGGCCAAAGGCAGCCCGTAATCTGATGCAGTACAGGATCATCCATCTGCAGCAGGCAAAAGAGCTGGCGCAGAAGCAGAATCTGGCCGGAGCCCGTTTCCCCTGGATGTGTGCCTTTGACGGCACGGAGCAGTGCGAAAGCTGGGATATCGGCCTGTGCGAAGTGCATATTACAGCGGACGTGGCCTATGCACTGCAACGGATGCTGACGATTACCGGCCAAACCCCTACAGAGGATATGCGCAGGCTATTCCTGGAAACCGCGCGATACTGGAAAAGCCGCTTTACCTGGGAAGAAAGCAAAGGACAGTATTCTGCCTTCTTTGTTAAGGGGCCGGATGAATATTGCGGGGCTGCAGTCAACAATACGTACACCAATTATCTGGCCAGGCATAATGTCGAGCTTGCTCTGCAATATGCGTCAGACCTGATGGATGACCAGGAGAAGGAAGCCCTCCGTTTCTTTGCCGATCATATCGCGATCCTTTACGACCCAGAGAAGCATCTGTACAAGCAGGATGAACTGTTTGAGCGGTTGGAGCCGCTGCCAGGCAATCGGGATGCAGGCGAGCCGCTGTATCGCACCATCTGCTTTGACCGGATGCAGCGCTATAAAGCCCTGAAGCAGGCTGATCTGGTTCAGCTAATGGTGATGTTCCCGGGACGGTTTACAGATCAGGAAAAGCTGGCAATATGGCAAACCTATGAGCCACTGACCGTTCATGACAGCAGTCTGAGCTTTGGCATGCATGCGTTGCTGGCATTTCAACTGGATCTTCAGGAAGAGGCATGGAATTATTTTGTTCGAGCACTCTTCTTTGATCTCAGAGACGAACTGAGAAATACCGGACGAGAAGGCGTTCACATGGCAGCTCTCGGCGCAGCATGGCAGGCACTGGTCTTTGGTGCGCTGGGAGTGTGGACAGATGAAAAAGAGCTTCGTACTGCTCCACATTTGCCGGATTCGATTCGCTCTGTTTCCGTTCCTTTGTGGTTCCAGGGAGAAAGGTATCGTTTGAATGCAAGCCACGATAAGATCAGCCTAGTAAAGGAGGAATAAGAACGTGTATATCCCCAATACACCCAGCAAAAGGCGAGCCACCGCCCTCCTGCTGCTGCCATCCCTGATTGGCGTGGTGGGCTTTTGCCTGCTGCCAATCCTAGCATCAGCCGTATTCAGCCTGATGGATTATGATCTTTTGATGCCCATGAATACCATGGAATATGTAGGCTTCCGGAATTACACCCGCATCCTGACGGGCAGTGAATTCCCGAAGGTTATGGGCCACACATTCACCTATCTGATACTGTATCTTCCGCTGATTCTGGTCACTTCCGTTGGAGAAGCTCTGATCCTGAATAAATCCTTCAAAGGCCATGGGATTTTCCGCACCGTATGCTATACGCCGGTGATCACCTCTTGGGTGGCCGCCGCAGTCGTCTGGCAATGGGTACTCAGCGGGAAATATGGACTTCTGAACCAGATGCTTTCTGTATTCGGGATCACGGGTCCCTCCTGGCTGAACAGCAAAGATTGGGCCATGCCAGGCGTTGTACTTGCCGCCGTATGGAAGGACACCGGCTATTACGCGCTCATGGTGCTGTCCGCACTCAAATCCATTGATCCGTCCTGCTACGAAGCGGCAGCTATTGACGGCGCGACAGGATGGAAAAAGCTGACAAAAATCACGCTGCCGTTGATTTCTCCCACATTGTTCCTGCTGATTGTTATCAACATCATCTATGGCTTGCAGGTATTTGATTCCGTGCTGATCATGACAAACGGCGGGCCTGGTGGTGCGACCACTGTATTCCTGGAGCGCATTTATAAATACGCATTTAAGCAGTACAAGATGGGCCTCGCCAGCGCCTACTCCTGGATTCTGTTTGCTTTGATCCTGGTATTTACTGCTATTCAACCTAAAATCTGAACTTTAGTCACTCAAAACTCATGGTTCAAGAACGCCGAGCCTGGTCAGGAACAGGCGATCTCGCTCGATGGTCTCTGTCCTCCAGCGAGCTCTCCCCACGGGAGAATCCACAGTTGTTTCCTGAACGGCATCAAACCAGTCAAACAACTTAGCCACTGACATACATTTCAGCCAGTTAAGAAGAGCTTTCTCTTTTCTGAAAACATCGGATTTGTCATGCGCTGGATCACCATTTGGAATAGCAAGGGACCTCTTTACACGGTTTAGTTCCTTCTGGAAGAAGGCTTCATATCCGTACGCGACAAACTGACAGAAGAAACGGCCTTCCAGGCTTTCGCTGATTTTTGTTCTCGTCACATGTGCATCGTTGTACTGTTTATCAAGGCGGAACCCTTCCTCCGTTTTTTCGCGGAGACGGTATTCCCGCAATGCGCTGAATGCATCCATTTTCTCATTGGAAACAAGCACGAAATACCCATAAAGCCGGGTCGCTTTCAGTATCGCCTTGTCATTCAGCGTTATGACAAGTCTGCCCCGGACATTCCTGATGATGAGGTAACGGTCAGCTGTGCGTACTTCTGCTTTTGTAAGCAGGGAGAGTTCCACACCCTTTTCCAGCTGTCCCTTTACATGCTGGATATCCTTCATGAGGAGCGCCTTATCGAGCCTTGCCTTGTCTGTATCAAGAACAAGATGAAGATACAGCCAGTGTTCTTCCGTGATGGTATCGCCCTTTTGTATGCCGCCGCGGGTGCGCTTTCTTTCATATGAAAACAGGTGGCTGATCCTTTTTGTGACGCAGTATTTCGACGGGTCTTCCGGACAGGCATGGGATGGTGCTTCCATTTTTGCAAGAAGCGGTTCCAGTTCCGGAAGGATCCATTTGCTATCAAGCTGGCCGCGCATGAGGAACTTTGTATGTGCCTGCAGGAATCCCAGTATGTTCTCCTCGGAGAAGAACCCGCCGTCCAGTACCAGCAGGGGTTTATCCATCCCAAGGACGGACAGCTGCTTTAACGCGTTGAGAACAGAGATCACGTCCGGTATGTTTCCGGGCTGGCGCGAAAAGGCGATCGGCTGGTGATCGTTCAGACTGAAGAGCGTAAGCATCTTTACGGCGGCCAGTCCGTTGCCGTCCTTATTGTAGCCGAATCGGACATCGTTCAGCAGTTCGGAATACGATGTTATGGTCGTACTGTCGACAGCAACGGATGCCCTGGAGGGCGCATGGGATGCCCGGTACCGGAAGTATTTCTGCGACACCGTGATGTCCTGTCCCAGCTGCTTCATCAGCAGATAGCAGGTGTCTTCAGACATTCCTTCCTGATAAGGAATGGTATGGCTAATCTGCCATTCCTCGATCCTGCGGATCGTCTTATCGGGATTTGCCATCCAGAACCTTGCAATGGAGATAATCTTCTCGGCAGTCCCTTTATCGGCGGAACTGAGAACATCTTCATCGATACAGGATTCCCTGCCGATCCATTCAAGGATATCGGTAACGCCGACTGTTTTGCGGAGTGCTGTGACAGCACCGGTTTCGGGCGTCTTCCTGGGGCGTGTCGGAAGAAGTTCCGCTCCGTTTGGGGATTTCTTTCCAAGCAGCCTGCTGGATACATGCTCGTTGTATCTCTTTTCCGGATTGTAGAGCGTAGTTACTTCATAAACGTATATGTCACCGTTTGCCTGGCGGCGTTCGACGAGCTTGGTTTTGGGTTGGCCTGAAGCTTTTCTCGGCATACTGGGCCTCCTTATATTTAGTGTC
>DEFL01000064.1:46780-47733 GCA_002350845.1 Christensenella sp. UBA2853 | reverse complement strand
TCCCGTAAATACTTTACACCAACGGTCTGTCCTTCCGCGAAGAAAAAACGCTGTCCCGGCATCCGGAACAGCGTGTATTCTGTCGTATGGTTTTTACTGTCTGACCATGTAGTCGTTGGCAACATATCCTGTAGCGCCAGTGGTGGGATCCACAACCCTGCTCCAGGTACGGCCTTCTGCAACAACCTGCAGCACATCACCGGCTGTCAGGCGGCGGATGGACTTGTACACCTTGTTGGGCTTTGTGCGCAGTCCAACGCTCTTATCGGTCTTGTCGTTCAGGGCCAGCGCGGTCACATTGTACGGGGTCACATCCACAAAGTTGTCATCGCGCTCGGTGATTTCATACTTGCCCGGCTTCTTGTCGAACAGGAACTGGGTCTTCACGTAGCCGCCCTTCTTCTGTCCCTTGACGGTCACAAACGCCCAGCCGGCAGGAGCAGATACCTTGTTCTGCACTTCCACGCGGGTGCCGCATTCGATGCGGTAGAGCACACGGCCATTGGCCGATTCACGGACATTCAGTGTCTTTCCGTTGGAGCAGTTGACCCACATGGTGGTGGTCTCGGCGGTTTCTGCACCGGCGAAAACGGGAATCATAAGTCCTGCGAGAGTCATAATGGCAAGCACGATGCTGATCAGTTTCTTCATAAGGGTCAACCTTCCTTTCAAATCTCAAAGCCTGCTTTGCAGGTCGTTGTCTTTCTTTCTGCCCGGCGTTTTCCGCCTGGCACTGATTGATACGCATGAAAAGAGCAGATGGCAGTGCGCGCAGAAAAATTTTTCGTGAATTTTTTTGCCAAAGTCAATGCAACACGTCTCCCTTTGAACCGTTTTGATCCAGGCCCTGCCCTGAAAGGCTTCAGCCACGGGAACCCCGGGGAAAAAAACTGCCGCAGCGCTGGGCTGCGGCAGTGGTTGGTTCCTTACTTTTTGATGTAGAGATAGTCACC
>DEFL01000064.1:7846-46537 GCA_002350845.1 Christensenella sp. UBA2853 | reverse complement strand
TTGAAAGCATCTCGCTTTCATTTATTGATACGCATGTCTTTTCCATCTGGCAGTGCTTTTCATCTTTTGATGGCACTTTTTTTGCCGGCGTCCATGCTGCACGGCGTAAAACCAAAGCGAGCCGCCCCGGCCGATTCCGGGACAGCTCACGGTATATTGAACGGTCTGTTTACTCTTTGACCATGTAATCATTGGCTACGTAACCGGTTTTTCCGGTGGTGGGATCGAGCACCCGGCTCCAGGTTTTGCCGCGTGCAATGACCTGCAGCGTATCACCGGCTTCAAGGCGGCGAATGGCATGCGCTGTCTTATTGGGGGATTCGCGGAGTCCGACGCTCTTTTCCGTCCTCCTGTTGAGCGCTTTGGCTTTCACCGTGTAGGGCGTCACTTCGACGAAATTGTCGGCGCGCTCTGTGATCTCGTATTTTCCTCCGGGCTTGCTGGTAACAAGATACTTGGTCATGACAAAGCCGCCATTGGTATGTCCATCGACTCTGACATACGCCCAGCCGGCCGGTGCTGCCACGGTGGGCATGATTTCCACCTCGGTTCCGCACGCGATGCGGTAAGCAAGTTTTCCGTTGGGGGCTTCACGCACATTCAGTCGTTTGCCGTCTTCGCAGTTGACGTATCTGATGTTTCCTTCTGCGCCGGCAAGCACGGGAATCATAAGTCCCATGAGCGTCATTACCGCCAGCACGATGCTGATGAGTTTCTTCAAAATGGAATGCCATCCTTTCTATCGTAAAGCCTGCATTGCAGGACGTATCTATCTTCATGCCGGTTGTCCCCGGCGTCATTTGATACGTACGATCAGAAAGGATGGCAGTATCACAAAACGTTTTCAGCAGAACGGTTCCGGCCTTCCCGCGTTTTCCGCCTCTCACTTCCCGAAGAAGCGGCTGATTTCCTGCATTCTTCTCATCTGCTGAACATGGAAGGGGCAGCGCCCGTCACAGTGTCCGCACTCCGCGCAGTCACCGGCGGTCTTTTCCAGGGTCAGGTAATGTTCCTTCGCCAGGGCATCGCCTGCCTGTGCCAGGTCATAGTACTTGTTGATCAATCCGATATCCAGTCCTGCAGGACAGGGCCTGCAGTGATTGCAGTATACGCACTTGCCATTTGCCTCCGGCGGGGCAAACGTGCCGATCACGCTGTAATCCAGCGCCTCCTCCGGCTGATCAAAATAGGCCAGCGCTTTCTTCACATCTTCCAGTCCGCCCGCGCCGCACAGGGCCGTGAGCACGCCCGGCTTATCGAGCACATAGCGGATGCACTGATACGGCGTCAGCGCCTGCCCGAACGGCGACTGCGCTGCGGAAAGCAGCTGACCGCCGCAGAAGGGCTTCATAACGGAGATCCCGATGCCGTCCCGCTCGCACCGGCGGTAGACCTCGGCGCGCTCCGTGACGCCGCCGTGGGCGAACTCGCCTTTCCCGTAATCATAGGCCGGGTTCACGGAAAACATGAGCATATCCACGTCCGTTTCATCCAGGATCCGGTGGATTACAGACGGCGTGTGGGATGAAAGTCCGATATGCCGGACTGTACCGGCCGCTTTCAGTTCCATCAGGTAGTCCAGGATGCCGTTTTTCCTGTAGGTTTCCCAGTCGGATTCCTCGTCCTGGCAGTGGATGAAGCCGTAATCAATGTAATCGGTCTTCAGCTCCCTGAGCTGCCAGTCAACGGAGCGTTTCACGGTGTCCAGGTTCAATGACCAGCCGTAGGCGCCCCGGGTGTAATCCGCGCCGAAATGAATCTGGTAGAATACCTGACTGCGGACATCCGAGAGCGCTTCACCCCACAGCGGGAACGCCCTGCCATCGCCTGCCGCGAGATCAAAGTAATTGATCCCGCCTTCAAACGCACACCGCAGCGCTTCCACGCCCTCTTTTCTGTCTGCCTCATACAGATAGGCTGAGCCGATCCCAATGACGCTGATCTTATCTCCGGTCCGCCGATTGATTCTGTACTGCATGCTTCATCCGCCTCTTTCTGCATTCTGTTTAATGATGATTGTACCGCGTTTACGCAAAAACCGCCAGACGGCAGCCCGAACCTGCAGGAAATCTGAACGGCAGGGACGAACTGTTATCTCAAGAAAAACCACAGGAGGCGCCCAAACATGAGAAAAGCCGCTGCATTCCTTCTGCTCGTATGTCTTACGGTGTTCTTTTCAGCATCCGCGGAAGAAGCCGGATCGTTTGATCATCCCGGCAGCATTGTCCGCTTCGGACACTTTGAGCAGGACAATAACCTTGAGAACGGCCCTGAGGAGATTGAATGGATGGTGCTGGACACCGTGGACGGACAAAGCCTCCTGCTGAGCCTGTACGCGCTGGATACCCGGCCCTTCAATGAGACCTACGGGGATATCACCTGGGAGGAATGCACACTCCGCGCATGGCTCAACGGCGCATTCTATGAGGACGCCTTCAGCGAAACGGAAAAGCAGGCGGTTGTTCTCAACCATACAGATAACGGTCCCGATTCGTGCTGCAGCAAGTACGGCATTCCCGGCGGCAATGATACGGACGATCATGTGTTTCTCCTCAGCTACACGCAGGCCGCCACCTATTTCACCGATGACGTCTCCCGGCAGTGCACGCCCACCCCGTATGCGCTCGCCCGCGGCGCGCACAATGTCCGCCATGCCGGCCGCCTCTGCAGCCTGTGGTGGTTCCGCTCCCCCGGCAATGAGCGTTACCGTGTCTCCTGCTCCTACTCAGGCGGCGCGCTCAACTATACCTATGCCAGCAAAAAGATTGCCACCGTGCGACCGGTCATTCTCGTCGATACGGCACGCCTGAAACCCTGAGGGCAAATCAGGAATTCCATTCATAGGAAAAGCGAAGCGTCATGCTCCGCTTTTCTTTTCATAAACAGACAGGATGTCTCATCCCCTGGGATCCTTCAGGAAACAGGGAACCTCCGTGCACGGGGCCTTGTAGGCATACCGCGCCGCATCCCCACCGATCCCGTTGTACCAGTTGCCCGTCACTTCGTTGATCACATGCAGCGCATCCGACGTTTCCTCCATTTCAAAGAGAAGAATCCGCTTGCGGCTGTGCACATTGGGGCAGTGGCAGGACATCATCAGCTGGCCCGAGAAGGTGTAGAACAGCATGCCGTGCCCGCCGTCGAGGGCATACAGGGGTTCCTTCTGCTGTTTCCACGGTCCCAGAATCCTGCCGGTCTCGCTGACGGCATAGGAAATGGCATAGCTTCCGTTGGGCGTGAAATCAGACCAGAGCATGAGCAGTTTTCCTCCGGGCAGGCGATGCAGGTAGGGACCATCCGTTACGCCGCTCGGCCCCACCCACGGTCCGTCCGATGCCCGGAACAGAATCACCGGATCCCCGATGGCTTCCCCGAGGTCCATGGACAGCCGGACCGCGCAGATCTGTCCGTCCCCGACCTGCAGCCATTCGTGACAGAACACCAGCCACGGATCCCCCTGCGGGTCAACATAGAGCGTGCCGTCCAGGCACTGCCAGCCTTCCGGCGTGACCGGTTCCTGCCGAACCGGGTGAAATGGTCCCCTGGGGCTGTCCGCAACCAGGCACTGGCAGCGGCGGTAGGTGCCTTCCGCGCGGAATGAACTGATCAGGTAATACCGGCCCTGCCAGATGTGGCACTCCGGTGCCCAGTAATCCATGTCTGCCCAGAAGTCGCCCTTCTCAAAACACACCTGGGGTTTCGACCAGTGGATCAGGTCCGGGCTTTCAAGCGCATAGAAGTATCCGCGCCCGGCAGGCACATCCGGGAACCGCTCGCTGTCCACAAACTGAACATAGGTGTAGTACTTCCTGCTCACCGGGTCCGCAAGGATACACGGGTCGCTGATATGCACATCCCGCACATGATAGGGATACTGATTCAGGTCTGCCAGATCATCCGAACATTTGAACATCGGGGCATCCTCCTTGATTTTTCTTTTCCGGTAAGACCTATTATATAGGACATACCGCAAAGGATGCCAGAGTCATGCACGTGTTTTTGACAAAATCCGTCTGTTTTTTTGCTGCCCTTCCGCACACGAAAAAAGATGGAGACCGACCCGATTGAGTCGTATCTCCACCTCTGTTTTTCTCAGGGATTCAGCCGAGGGGACGCACAGCAACGATTTTTGCGAACAGCATGGTGGCGTAGCCGGACGTATTCAGGGCGGCGGCCTTTGCCTCATCCGTCACGAACTCCAGCGTCATGCGGGCGCCAGTCGTCGGATAGCCGGCACCTTCTTCGGGAAGCTGTGCATACACAGCATACACCTGGCCGTTGGCCAGAATGTTGGCACGGGACTGGTTCTCTGCCAGGCCGAGACCCAGATAGTAATTGCCTTCTTCATCCTTCACGCAGCTGTAAACGAAAAAGCCGGTCAGAGGCGTGCCGTCAGGGTTGATCGTGGTCACGGTGTAGAAGCCCTTGTAGGAGTTGATGGCATTCATGAGGTCGTCGCCTTCCAGCGCAGTGCCGTAGTAGTCCATCACCGATGCGGTCGTCACCGTGTCGACAGCCTGTTCTGCAAAGCAGGCAGGAGCAAGCAGGCAAAGTGTCATAAGAATAGCCAAAAAGCGTTTCATGGGTTATCACCGTATCCTTTCTGTTTGATTTTCTGTATTATAACAACTGCATTTTATCTGTTCAATAGAGGCATGCAGGAAAACATGAAAAACGCATGCCAGGAAGCTGAAGGCATACCCAAAAGGCGCTGCCCCGTACCGTCTCAGCGGTATCAGGACAGCGCCCGTTATATCAAAGGTCATTCTTACTTTCTGACCGTAAAATCGTTGGCAGACTTCCCATTTGTTCCGGCTGCGTCCACCCCTCTCCATCGCCGGCTGCCAGACGGCGTATGGATTTTTCTGTCCGGTGGAACCGCAGCCCCTCGTGGTCATCTATCTTAAACCTGCATCGCAGGATCATCTGGATAATAAATATCTATATTCAACCTGCATGATGCAGGATCATCTGGATTGTTGAGCCAGGCTCATTGCGCCTGGCATGTATTGATACGGAGGGATTCAGGGGATGGCAGTCAAAATCCCGGATTTTTGCACCCTTTGCACCCTTTTTTTCGACTGTTTTTCCCGGTATCTGTCCAAACGCAAAAATCCCACCCTCTCTCTCGACGATTCCATGGAAACCATGTATAATCTGCACTCGAAAAGCAACCTGAAATGCAAGTGGGGAGGTCATTGTCTTGACAGGCAGAGTTGCAGACGCTTTGACGGGGTTCCCGTCGATGGATAAGCCATGGCTGAAGTATTATAAACCTCATGCGGAGAAAGAAGTCCTGAATGCTCCCACGGATCAGACGGTCTGGGATGTCATCGAAAAAAGTCTGTATGAGCATATTGATATTCCTGCGATTGAATATTTTGGCAAAGTGATATCCAGAAAAACCTTTATTGATCATGTCTATCTGTGGGCAAAGGTATTCAGGAAGCTGGGCGTAAAGGAAGATGAGGTTGTCGCCTATTACGGTCCGTTTATGCCGGATACCTGTTATATGATCTTTGCACTGAATATGCTGGGTGCATGTCCTTATTTTCTTAAGCTTGCAATTACGCCTGAAGCCCTGGCGGAAGAAACAAAGGAATGCCGCCTTGCCATCGTTTTTGACCAGATGTGGGATAAGGTGTCCGGCGAGTTTTCAAAGGATAGATTTGAAAAAGTGATCATTGCAAAAATCACAGACGCGATGCCTTCCCCCAAAAAACAGATCGTTTCTGTTTTGTCCGGAGCAAAAGGCGGGTCAAGGATTCCAAAGGCACAAAAATACATTTCTGTGCCGGAGGCCAGAAAGCTTGCTGGTGGTGATCCGGGAGATGGAAAGGTCCCATTTGCACCGGGCCGGAAGGCATTTATTACATCCTCCAGCGGGACGACATTAGGGGGCATTGTAAAAGGCGTCGTCGCGACAAACGAAAGCGCGGTCACTCAATTATATATGGCCGCCGCGTCAGGGTGCCAGTATTTTCCCGGCGAAAGATGTCTGAATCATTTTCCTCCGACTGCAGCCACTTCCCTGAACATTCTGTTCATGCTGCCGCTGTTCAGAGGAATGACCGTCGTCATGGATCCCAGAGTGTCTGAGAAGGATTTTTACAATCAGGTGACAAAATATCACGCAAACGTCATATGTACCACCGGAAGCGCATGGGAAGCCTTTTTCAACAGGGTCGCCCGGAATATGGAAAAAGGCATGAAATATGATTTTTCTTATGCCAAATCCTGGGTCGTAGGGGGAGAAGGAACCAGTGTCACCTGCTTTAAAAAGTGGCAGAAGCTGATGAAGAAAGCAGGATCGGACAGAGGCGTGGCCAGTGCATATGGAGCTTCTGAAGTCTTTGCTTCAGCCTGTTCCGAATTTGCGGATGTGCGCTATAATTTCAGCAAGCCCATTATGAGTGTCGGCATTCCTTTTGTCGGAATCACTGCGGGCGTGTTTGACAGCAAAGGGAATGAATGTTCCTACAATCAGCGCGGCGAATTATGGATCAAAAGCCCTTCTGCAATGAAAGAGTATTACAGAAAACCTGATCTTACATCCAGAACCATGATCGACGGCTGGATCCATACAGGCGATCTGGCAGAAATCGATGAGAACGGGTTTGTCTATATCTGGGGCAGAAAGGACGACACTGTGAAACTGCCCGACGGCAGAGAAATCTACCTGTTTGATATAGAACACAGGATCAAGGAGAAACCTTACATTGATGATGCAGCCGTCCTGCAGCTTCCCGGCAGTCACGGGGAAATCAATGTTGTGGTGCATATCGCCTGGGATCAGTCAGCGAAGGAAAGCGATGCCGCGGATCATCTGGCTGAACTGAACCAGGAGATCCTGAAATATGAACCGGGCGTCAGGGTCTGTGCTTACGCCATTCATGACGGCATGCTTCCCTATTCTCCCACAACCCTGAAGAGAGACAGGCATAAGATGGCAGATCAGCGGGACGGACTGGTCCGGATTGCAGACGGAAAACTTGTCAGTGTCAGCTTGTCATAAAGGATTCCATCCTGATCTGTGTTCCGCGCGCCAGCCTTTCTGCACACCAAAAAGGAGCGGTCCAGTATACCCTTTTCAGGGCATCCCAGGACCGCTCCTTTGCATTGAGCATCGATTACAGTTTGCTGACACAGAGATTGGTCACATATCCGGTTCTTCCGGTGGACAGATCCACCACGCGGCTCCAGTTGATGCCGCGGGCCACAACCTTCAGCAGGTCGCCTTCTGCCAGCTGACGGATCGTCTTGGCTGACGTATTGGGCGTTTCACGCAGAGCAGTCAGTTCCGTGCCCAGTTCTGCAAGATGACGGGCAGCAGCCCTGAAGGGGCTCACTTTTGTAAACGTGGCTTTGCGTTCGGTGATCTCATACTTTCCGGGTTCCTGGGTGAACAGGAACTTGGTCATGACATATCCGCCGGAGGTATGACCCGGCACCCGCACAAAGGCCCAGCCCTTGGGGCAGGGAACAACAGGATCCACTTCCAGTGCGCTTCCGCACACAACGCGGTACATTACTTTTCCATTCGGCGCTCTGCGCACATTCAGGCTCTTGCCGTTTTCACAGTTCACATACATGGTATTGCCTTCAGCTCCGGCAAACACAGGGATCATCAGACCCACAAGGGTCATTACAATCAGTACAATACTGATAACCTTCTTCATAATTTCAGTTTCCTTTCTTTTTTTCAAACCTGCTTCGCAGGTCGTTCATTTCTTCATATCACCGGTGCTTTTCGCGCCGGCACCTATTGATACGCATCTTTCAGCCTTTTGGCACGCGCCAGGCATCTTTATTTCCGGTATTTTTCATGCTGCCGGACAGCCATCCCTTTCCCGCGCTTCCGGTCCATGCTATACTCATTTCCAGCAAGACCCTGCTGAATGGAAGTGATATTGTGATTCTCGATTCTTTTGACCGCCAGGGTGAACCCGTCATCTCCCCTGCCGCTTTTTTCGGAGACCAGCGCCGCATCTGTGATACAGCCATTGCGACCTTTTCCCGTGAAATCTACGCATCCGTCCTGGATGCCTTTCCCAGTGAGCAGATCGGTGAGCTCAGTGCCTGCAACCGCGTCCGCCCGATTCATCTGATCACATCAGACGGCATGCAGATCGCTTTCTATCTTTCCGAAATCGGCGCGACACTCTCCGCCACCGATCTCATTGAGGTCAACTGGAAGACAGGCGCTTCCCATTTCATCGCCTTCGGTTCTGCCGGCCTTCTGAACCGGGAGGCGGCCGAGGGGAAATATGTCATTCCCACCGAAGCTTACCGGGATGAAGGCATGTCCTATCATTACGCGCCGCCTGCAGACTATATCGCCATCCGAAATGCCGCTTTTCTGGAAGACCTGTTCCGCTCCCTCCACCTTCCCTTTGTCAGCGGCAGAGTCTGGACGACGGATGCTCTGTACAGGGAAACACGGGAAATGGTCCGCAGAAGGAAGAGCGAAGGCTGTCTTGCCGTGGAAATGGAACTGGCCGGCATGCAGGCAGTCTGTGATTTTCACGGCTTCCAGCTCTATCATTTTGTGCAGACAGGCGACGTGGTGGATCAGGCAGACTATACGCCGGACGGTCTGCAGGAGGCCAACCACGCAATGGACAAATTTCATATTGCGCTGAAGATCGCAGAAAAGATTCTCCGGCAGGACACCGCCCGGATGTAAGAAGCCGAAGAATCCGCATAGTACAAAAAAGAGCTGTCCCGTACCCGCTCAGGGGATGGGACAGCTCTTTGACATTGCAACCAGAGGATGGTTTTACTGTCTGACCATATAATCGTTGGCAACATATCCGGTTGCGCCTGTCGCAGGATCAACTACCCTGCTCCAGGTCCGGCCGCTTGCGACTACCTGCAGCACATCACCGGCTGCCAGACGGCGAATGGACCTTGCCGTCTTGTTGGGGGATACCCGCAGTCCGACGCTGCGTTCAGTCTTGCTGTTCAGGGCACGGGCGACAACGTTATAGGGGGTCACGGCGATGAAGTTGTCATCGCGCTCAGTGATTTCATACTTGCCAGGCTTGCTTGCAACCAGGAACTTGGTCATGACAAAACCGTTCTTGTGGTTCTTGCAGGAAATGCAGGCCCAGCCTGCAGGGGCAGATACACCGGACTGAATTTCAACCTGTGTGCCGCACTCAAGGCGGTAGAGGACTTTTCCATTGGCAGTCTCACGAACATTCAGGGTTTTGCCGTTGGCACAGTTGACCCACATGGTCACATTCTCAGCGGCCTGCGCGCCGGCAAATACGGGAATCATAAGTCCAACAAGAGTCATGATAGCGAGTACAATGCTGATCAGTTTCTTCATAAAGGGTCAACCTTCCTTTCAATCGTAAAGCCTGCTGTGCAGGTTGTTTTCATCGTGTATGCCCGGCGTTTTCCGCCCGGCACATGTTGATACGCACCATTTGAAAGGCCGGCAGTTTTTTCCGGAAAAATTTGCAGATTTTGCAGATTTTTTTGACGCCGCCCCCGCAGCGCTGCCCTGCGCGCCTGCAGTCCTGATCCTTCAGCGGCTTTGACAGGCGCACGATATTTCTGTACAATCAGAGTACCTGGCAGCGGCCGTTTTCCGCAGATAAAGAAAACAGAATACTGCATCGTTTCATTATATGTAGGCATCAGACAAACGATCGAAAGGAGGCATCGCATGAAGCATCTGGTCGCTCTTCTGATGATCCTTCTGCTGCTCCCCGCAGCCGGGACAGCCCAGGAAGTATCGGAAGAGGTCAAAATCGTCGGCGAAGAGATTCTGTTTGAGGAAGTCACGGACTTCTATTACACCGTGGACGCCTCAACATTCCCGCCCTACTATCAGCGCTACCGCCTGTATACAGAGGACGGCACGCATTTCTTCTATCATGAGACCCGGGAGGGAGGCGGCTGGCCTCAGACCGAGGAAAACATCACCCGTTCAGGCACAAAAGAGCTGGGAGAGGATCAGTGGGACGCGCTGTGCGGACTGCTTCGCGGTGGAGAAGCCCGTGTGCGTGAGGAATATCTCACAGACGGCGATGCCGGACCGTGGATGTATATTTATTGGAAGGGCGGTGAGGAGGAAGGTCGGGAATTCTTCTTTGCATCCCGGGAAAAGGAAGTGCTGTTTGAGGAGGTGTGTGAGGAAATGAGTACGGAGCAGGCTCTCAGGGTCCGTGTGTCCGACGGGACGCATACCGTCCTCTACCTGCTCAATGACAGCCCTCCCGCCCGGAGCCTGTATGACATGCTTCCCATGGACGTGCCGGTGGAAAACTACGGACGCAACGAGAAAATCTTCTATCCGGATCAGAAGGTTGATCCTTCCGGGGGCATTGAAGGGGACGGCAAAGCCGGCGCACTGGCGCTGTTCTCCCCCTGGGGCAATGTGGTCATGTTCTATGAATTCTTTGACGCTTATCCGGGACTCTATCTGCTCGGGCAGGCGCTCGATGGCACTGATGAAATCGAACAGTTGTCGGGCACAGTGCATATCGAAGCAGCTGAAGGCAGCGCTGCAGGTACTTCCCAGTAAGTTCTTCCCTGTTCTGCCCCGGCTGCTGAAATTCAAAAAAAAGACGATATTTTTATCAGAAAGAACTGCCATCGGGCAGAAAAGCACGTATCAATTCATGTAAGGCAGTTTGTACTGCTCATAAGACAAGCATTTTGAGAGGAGTATAGATTATGAAACTGATCAACAAAAAAGTCATCGCGATGGCCGCAGCCGCAGCCATGTCTGTCACCATGATCGGCGCATCCCTGGCCGATACCATCCAGCCGCTCCCGATCAAGACCGATATCGAGCACCTGGAAGACCACTTCGTCACGACCAATATCGATTACAAGGGCAACGGCATCATGACGCTGACGCTTCTGGAAAATGAACAGTTCTCCGCCGAGACTGTCAAGGCCATCAAGGCTGGAGACGTCATTGTCTCTGACGGTGAGGAAACCACAGTCGAAACCCTGGAATGGGACGGGCCCGACCTGTTCATCAACCGCGGAACCGAAAAAGAAATGCTCCTGACGGATGCCAGCCATGGCGTCTTTGAACGCGTCATGGAAAATGACCGTGTGCCCAAGCTGACCATCGGCACCCTGGAACAGGAAATCGAACCCTATATGATCATGCTTGACTGGGTGGATCCCAAGACCGGCGAAGTCCTGGATGATATTGCTGTGCGCAGCGGCGACGAACTGAAAGCCCTGCTCGAGAGCAATGACGGTCCGAGCTTTGCTGTGGAAAATGTCCGCATGCTCTTTGACAACGGAAATCAGCCCTGCCTGATCTGGCGCTATTACTCCCCTGCTCAGTAAGCTGAGATGTTGAACACACCGTATGCTGTGCGGAACCCCCGCATAAAATAAAACAAAACACATACCATCCAGATGAAGTTTGATACCGAAGATTACGGCGTGAGCTATGAAGCCATCAAGGAAAGCATCGTAAAGCAGTACGGTGAGTCCACACCTCTTGACCTGGCCGCTCTTGGCGACGCGATTTACGCGGTGGATGATGACGGCCGCCTCGAAGGCCGTGCTGAAGCCTGGATGGTCGATTCCATGGCTGTCGTCCTGGAACGTGATCACGATGACGTTGATGTCACCTTCGTGGACCTGTCCCAGAATTTCCTCAAGTAATCCCCCTGTGCATTTGCACTTCAGGATCCCTTCCTTTTCACGGTTCCCATGCCTTTTCAGGCACCGTGAGCAGCGCGGCTTCGGCCGCGCTGTTTTTGTCTGCAGACCGGAAATGATGTCCGAGCAGGCTTGACAGAAAGAGTACAGAGCGATAGACTAAATATCGCAGCCGCGCAGGCTGCCCCGCTTCCGGAGAAGCAGGTTCAGATTTTGTCACAACGCCGACGTGGAGTCGGCTTCTCTTTTGACCGATAGTTAGGTTTCCCTAACTCACAGTTTGGGAGAGGATACTCATGAAAAAGCAGATCTTTACGCTCGAAAAAGACGGGTTCATCGGCGCCTATTACGGCGGGCCTGAGCAGAGCAGAAAAGCCGTCATCCTGATGCTGGGCGACTCCTCCGAGGACTATATGGCCCGCTGCGGCGCAGCCTGGGTGATCGAAAACGGATGCCATGCCCTGTGCATGTCTGCCGGCAAAAAGGATTACGGCCATCACAATCTTCCCCTTGAGCGGTTCGGGAAGGCCATTGCGTTCCTGAAAGGCCTGGGGATGGAAAAGATTGGGATCGCCGGAGCCTCCACCACCGGCATGCTTGCGCTGACCGCAGCCTCGTATTACCCCGAAATCACTCTGACCATCGCCATGTCCCCGTCCGACTTCATCATGGAAGGGTTTTACCAGGATGGGAAAGACGGCATGGCCGAGCGTCCGGGGGATCATGAGTCCACCGTCTCCTGGCAGGGAAAACCGCTGCCCTATCTCCCCTATGCCTACCGCCATCCGGAATACTGGCAGAAAATTCTCGAGGCCTCAAAGGCAGGCGGCGACCGGATCGCCTCCAGACCGATGTTTGATGAATCGGAAAGGCGGCACCCGCTTCAGGAAGAGGAAAAAATCAAAGTGGAACGGATCCGCGGAAAGATTCTTTTCATCGGGGCTGAAGACGATGTGCTGTGGGATACCTGCCGGTATATCCGCCGCATGGAGGAAAGGCTGAACCATCTGCCCCATGCCTGCACCTGGGAATCTCTCCTCTATGAGCACAGAACCCACTTCGTTTTTCCTGAATCCCTGCTCCGGCGCATGCTGCCTGTCGGGTCCGGTCTGCTGGTCAAAATGATGTTCCGGGCCGGGAGAGAATACCCACAGGCCTGCCGGGAAACCCGACTGGATATCGACAGACACCTCAGGGCAGCGCTGAAAGCATGGTAATGAGTCTTCCCCGTCCGGAGGCTCATGCACAAAAGGAAGGTATTGCATGAAAGCATACACCCCCAAAAACCTGGTCGCAGTCAGCCGCTATCAGCGGTATTTCCCCACCCTGCACGCGGACATCCGTCAGGAAGTCCTTGAGAGAATCGCAGAGCTGATCGATGAAGAGAAGCAGTACTGTGACCGGGGCAATTACAGCCATATGGCACAGATCCTGACATCCATTGCGCTCTACGAAGTCTGGCAGAAACACGGAAAGAGTGAAGAGGAGGCCTTTGCCGTTGTTTCGCAGGAAATGTGGGATTTTCTGGATCCTTCCGCCATGCAGAAGCTGGCCAGCAGGCGCTTTTTCCTTCCGCTGATGAAAAAGATTGTGCCCTTCGGCTTTAAAAAAGGCTCCGGCGCAGGATGGCGATACACCTGGCATCGGGACGATCCGAAGGATGAATTCCACTTTGAGTGCAATGAATGCCTTTACGCAAAGATTCTCGCCCCGCGCGGCCTTCTGAAGCTCGGAGCCATGTGCTGCCACGCAGATATCATCAATTACGGCAGCCTTCCCTACACCGATTTTATCCGCACAAAGACCATCTGTCAGGGCGGGGATGGGTGTGATTTCCGCTTTGTCCGGCATACATCCGACGCCGGGGACGGCTGGGAGAGAAACAGAAGCATTTAAGGAGAAACAGAAGCCATGAAAGACTATGAAGCCCTCTCAAAAAAGCACTTTGATGCCCAGGCACCGGAGTACGACCAGCGTGATACCATCTACTATTCCCGGGAAGGCAAGATCAGCTGCCGGGATATCGCTGCCATCCTGAAAGACACGGCGTATGCCGATCTCCTGGATGTCGGCTGCGGAACCGGGTTTCTTCTGGACCTGCTCTCGAAGCAGCGGGTGGCACACTACGCAGGGCTTGACCTCTCCCCGG
This sequence comes from Christensenella sp. UBA2853, assembly GCA_002350845.1. GTDB lineage: Bacteria > Bacillota > Clostridia > Christensenellales > Aristaeellaceae > UBA2943. The sequence goes on along the minus strand of DEFL01000064.1, from coordinate 32,745 downwards.
AGATGATCCGCATGGCCCGACAGAAAGACATTCCCGGCGCCGAGCTGACCGAAGGCTCCGCGGACCGTCTCCCCTTCCCGGATGAAAGCTTTGATATTGTGACCTGCTCCCAGAGCTTCCACCACTATCCCTATCCGGAAAAGGCCATGGCTGAGGCTTTCCGCGTGCTCAGGAAGGGCGGGCTGTACATTCTGTCCGACACCGGCGTAGGCGGGCTGGGCGGATGGATTGACAATCATCTTCTCTTCCCGCTCTCCCGCAGCGGGGACTGCCACACCACCAACCGGAAAGGGATCGCCCGGATGATGGAGCAGGCCGGTTTCACCGTCACCGACTCCCGCCAGATTCAGGGATTCATCTATACAGTGACCGGCAAAAAATCTGCGCGGTAATCCCCTGGCAGGACGTCCGTACATCCTGACGGGAGATGCCATGCATCCGCTGAACTGTCAATGGTTTTACAGAAGCTTCATGAAAAGCCTTCTGCGCGTGCTGCCAAAAAGAAGAGGCGCGCAGAGGGCTGAAGACTCCAAATACACAGCATACGAAGGAGGACCGCCATGACACGCCGTGATCAGATCCGGGATGCCTACCGCCTGACCGGGAACAGTGCCGGTTTCTATGACGGGATGATGACCTGTTCGACGCTTCCGGGCAGGGCCGTCTGCCGCCTGGTATGGAACATGGACAGGGAAAAAAACCTGACCTATATCGAAAAGGCGCTCTCCGGTATTCCGGAACACTTTCAGGGAAAGCTTCTGGAAGTACCGGTGGGAACGGGCGTACTGACCATGCCGGTGTACCGGGATCTTCCCGGGGCCGATATCACCTGCCTGGACTATTCCCCCGACATGATGAAAACAGCCAGGGCCCGGGCAGAGAGCCTGCATCTCAGCCAGGTGCATTTTCTTCAGGGGGATGTCGGCGCACTGCCCTTTCCCGATGCATCCTTTGATATTGTCCTTTCCATGAACGGGTTTCACGCCTTTCCGGACAAGGAAGCCGCTTATCAGGAGACCTTCCGTGTGCTCAGAAAAGGCGGTGTTTTCTGCGGCTGCTTCTATATCCGTGGCGGATGCAGGAGGACAGACTGGTTCATCGAGCACCTGTATGTCCCAAGAGGCTTTTTCACCCCGCCCTTTGAAAGTGCGGAAAGCCTTCGGACGCGCCTGCAGGGAATGTATGAGACCGTGGAGACCCAGACGGTTGAAGGCATGGGCTGCTTTGTCTGTGTCAAATAAGGAGGATTCGTATGGCCAGAAAAGATTCAGAACACCAGAAGATGTCCATGAGCGTCCTGTTCCGCGGAAAAGCGATCTTCAAACCCCTGAACACCGGATGGATCGCGCCGGGCGTGGGCTGCATCCGCGAATGGGTTGCCAATATTTTCTTCTATACAAAAAACGGCACCACCATCATGATCGATGCGGGCTATAATTATGCCAGGCTGAAGGAAAAGATGGGCTGGCTGGACATTGATCCGTCCTCTGTCCGGCACATTCTCATCACCCACCAGGATACCGATCATGTCGGTGCGCTGGAAAATGACAGTGAGCAGCTCTTCCGCGATGCCACAGTCTATATCGGGGAAACGGAGAACCGCTATCTCACTGGCGAAGTGCGCAGAAAGGTCTTCCACGGCCTGTATAAACTGCCGATGGTCAAAACCGACAACCGCCGCGTTCTTCTCCGGGACGGCCAGGTACTGGACATCGACGGCATCCGCATTGAATGCATCCTTGTTCCCGGTCACACCTGGGGACATATGGTCTACCTGATCAACGACACCTGGCTGTTCACCGGGGATACCATCTGGTTTGGCCGGGACGGCGGATACAGTTTCATCAGCACGCTGGCCGAGGACAATCGTCTCTCTGTGGAAAGCCTGGAAAAGCTGGAAAAGAATATCCGTTCCAGGAAGCATCCTGTCTGCGTTGTGACCGGCCATACCGGATGGACGGACGATCTGGACTTTGTCTTCCGCCACCGCAGCGAACTCTGCAGACCCTTTACCCGGAAATACACGGATCCCGATGCGCCGTATGACGGGTATGTGGAAGACGATGACACAGAGGAAAAGGCCAGAAGCCTTCCCCTTCCAAAAAAGCAATCCGATCAGTAAAGGAGGATTCCCATGATTCAAACCACACTGAATATTTCCGGCATGATGTGCAGCATGTGCGAAGCGCATATCAATGACGCCGTCCGTGCAGCCTTCCCGGTGAGGAAAGTGACGTCTTCCCGATCAAAGGAAGAGACCGTCATCCTCTCCGATGCGCCGCTGGACATGGAAAAGCTGAAACAGACCATCCAGGCCACCGGGTACACCTTCGTCTCCGCCCGGGAAGAAACCGTGGAAAAGAAAGGCCTGTTTTCCTCCTGGCTGAAACGCTCTTAAGATCCTGATCCCCCTGGAATCCCCTGTGCCTCCCGAACATCTTTCGAACGTTTCGGGAGGCTTTTCTTCTTTCAGTTCGTTGACATTCTGTAGTTTCTGACGTATCAACTATCGGGAACACCAAAACGACCGCACAGACCGGGTTCTCAGCCAGCCCGGCGTGTGCCCCATAGATGAAAGAAAAATGGAGGAATAACCCATGAAAAAACTGATTTCCCTTGTCCTTGCAATGATGATGCTTCTCTCTGTTTCCCTTGCCTGCGCAAAGACCCTTGAACCGGACAATACAGAATTTGAGCGTCTCTCCGGAACCGTGGTCAACGCCACCGTCGGCGCATATGACGAGCAGAACGGCACCTTCCGCGTCACCCTGTTTGAAGATGACTGCTTTGATATCGAGAAAGTCGAACAGCTGGCAGTTGGAGACACCCTGCTGGCCGGCGGCCGTGTCTACAAGGTGAAGGAAAAGACGGAAGACGAATATGGCGACATCAAGGTCGTCACGGAAGACGGATACGAAATCGTCTTTATCCAGCTCGGCGATGACGATATGATCGCCCAGAGCACCGATGACGACAGGCGCTATATGCACGCTTTCGCCGTGCTGGATCTGCCTGTCGCCCAGGGGATCTTCTTTGAGGACAATTCCGATCCCGACGCACAGGATGCTGTCGTCACTAGCGGCCTGGAGAACATTCTGAAGGTCAAGGCTGAAAAAGAAGAGAACAGCATCGGTTTTGACTTCTACGCCACCCTGATCGAACTCAACGACAATATGGAAATTGTACGCATTCATCAGGATTTCGATGTAGCGCAGTAAAAAAACAGTCAGAGTAAGGAGCACCGCGATGGGTGCTCCTTTTTCTGACTTCCATGCAGTGACAGTGAATCAGTCCGGATCAGACAAAAGAATGGTGAAATGGTTCTTTCTGCACTCAATCAGGGCGTCCCTCTCCATTTTGCCAAGCTCCTTGGACAGGGCACTGCGCTCCACATTCAGATAGTCCGCCAGCTGCTGGCGGTCGAAGGGGATATCGAAGGCCCTTGCATGTGTCTGCAGCGACACGGAGTTGAGATAGGACATCACCCGGCCGCGGATGGTCTTCGGCGCGGTATGGAAACTTCGTCCTGAAAGTGTCAGGTTCTTGTGCGCAGAAATGGTCAGCAGGTTCGCGACCACCTTCATCGCCCAGGCTTCCCGAAGGCCGGTCAGGGTCTGAACCCCGCAGTTCCTGAGGAAGAGAATGCGGCAGTCTTCGTTGGCCGTCACATCCACCAGCAGCGGCTCATGGTCCAGCATCGCGTAGGATTCCGCGAACACCTGGCCACGCCCCACATGGCTGATGATCGTGCGGTTGCCCCAGGCATCATTGCTCTCGATGGTCACGCTGCCCTCGGCAACAAGCCCCAGCTGATCTGTCACTTCTCCGGCACGCAGGAGCACCTCGCCTTTTCCAAATCGTTTTTCCCGCGCCTGCAGCCTTTGCAGGGCCTCCCGGATTTCCGCTTCCTCCATGCCATGAAAAAGCATGGATTGTTTCACCTGGCTGGGTTCCATACGTTTTTCTCCTGCTCCTTTTTTTGCAAAAATGTGGTTATAACCACATACTTTCCATGGCGATCATACTACAATATACCCGAACCCACAAGGAGGTGTCTGACATGATTCGAAAGATCATTCACATTGATGAGGAAAAATGCACCGGCTGCGGACTGTGCGCGTCCGCCTGCCATGAAGGCGCAATTGATATGGTCAACGGGAAGGCCAAGCTGGTGCGGGAAAACTTCTGCGACGGTTTCGGCGACTGCCTCCCGGCATGCCCCGCCGGAGCCATTACCTTTGAGGAGCGGGAAGCCCCTGAGTATGATGCAGCTGCAGTGAAAAAAGCCCATGAAGCCAAAAAGATGAAGTCGATGCACCAGGGCGGCTGTCCCGGATCCAGAATGCGGCAGTTCACTCAGCAGGAGCCGTTGCCGGCACCTGCAGCATCCGGAAAACCCGTGTCCCGCCTGGCCCAGTGGCCCTGCCAGATCAAACTGGTTCCGACCCGCGCCCCGTTTTTTGACGGCGCGAAACTGCTGATCGCCGCCGACTGCACCGCGTATGCCTATGCTGCCATGCATGAGGATTTCATGCGCGGCAGAGTGACACTCATCGGGTGCCCCAAGCTTGACGATGTGGATTACACAGACAAGCTGACCGCGATCATCCGGGACAACGACATCCGGAGCGTGACGATTGTCCGCATGGAAGTCCCCTGCTGCGGCGGGCTTCAGCGGGCAGCCCAGAACGCGCTGCAGCAAAGCGGCCGTTTTATTCCCTGGCAGGTCGTCACGATCTCCTGCGACGGACACATCATCGATTGACAGACCCTGTCTGAAGGACACTACAGGAGGTGGAAACATGATCCAGGTTGCCTTTTTTGACGCAAAGGCGTATGACCTGCCTTCCTTTGAGCGCTGCGGAAGAGAACACGACATCCGCTTCAGATTTCTGGAGACCAAGCTGAATGAGGATACCGCAGAGCTGGCCAGAGGCTGCGACGCCGTCTGCGTATTCGTCAATGACACGGTGAATGCTGCTGTCATTGAAAAACTGCATCAGTGCGGCGTCCGCCTGATTGCGCTGCGCTGTGCCGGGTACAACAACGTGGATGTCCGGGCCGCATTCGGCAAAATCCATGTCGTGCATGTTCCCGCCTATTCGCCCTATGCCGTAGCCGAGCATGCCATCGCCCTGCTGCTTACGTCCGTGCGGCGCATCCACAAGGCGTATAACCGGACGCGGGAATTCAACTTTTCCCTGAACGGTCTCACCGGATTTGACTTTCACGGAAAAACCGTCGGCGTCATCGGCACAGGAAAAATCGGCAGGATCTTCATCGATATCTGCCGCGGGTTTGGCATGAAAGTCATTGCCTATGACCGTTTTCCCGCGCCGGACAGCGGCATTGACTATGTAACGCTGGACGAGCTGTTTGCCCGCAGCGACGTGATTTCCCTCCACTGCCCGCTGACAGATGAGACCAGACACATGATTGACGCTGCCGCCATTGAAAAGATGAAAAAAGGCGTGGTCATTGTCAACACGTCCCGCGGCGGCCTGATCGATACTGAAGCGCTCCTGGAAGGCATCAAGGCCCGGAAGATCGGCGCGGCCTGCCTGGATGTCTACGAGGAGGAAGCGGACGTTTTCTTCGAAGACCGCTCCGGTCACATACTCAATGATGATCTGCTTTCCCGTCTGATTTCCATGCCCAATGTCATCGTCACCTCGCATCAGGGATTCCTGACCGAGGAGGCCCTGGACAACATTGCGGAAACAACGGTCAACAACATCCTGTCGTACTTTGAAAAAGACGGCATCTGTGACAATGAGCTGTGCTACCGGTGCGGGCACATTGAGCAGTGCAGAAAAGAGCGCAGGGAAAAATGTTTCTGATCCCGGCTCAGATGCAGGCCTGTATTCCTTCCGTAAAAGAAACATCCTCCCGCACTTTTGTATCTGATGGATGAAAGAGGCGTCATTGTCGGCGCAATAGGAAAAGTCAAGCCGAAGGACAACGCAAAACAGATGCTCAAGACGCTCGAGTAAAAGAATACAGCCGGCTGCATTGCGGTGCAGCCGGCTGTATGTTTTGCCTTCATGATGAACTCTCTGCGTCTCAGACGATGGCAGCGATCTTTTTGGCCAGTGCCATGATGGTGTGAGCATGGGCGGGTTGCCCATGGACCGCGGCAGAAGTGTCGCGTCTGCGATATACAGATTGTCCGGGAGATCTGCGTGATGCAGCGTCTCCTTTTCTTTTTTCGTCAGGGGCAGCATGCCGCCGGGATGCCCGGCATTGAGCGTGCCGAGAAACTGGTCTTTTTCCCTGACGCACAGGTGTCTTCCAGGATGCCCTTCATTCCGGCATCCTCAATGCCCGTCTTACAGGTTCGGATTCTGCTTTAGCAACGGAATCCTTACCTTTCCGCCATTGTATTCATCCGATATGCCGCTGTCAATGACTCAGCCGAATCTTACCTTGTACGGTTTTTCTGAGTCCTTCCTGCGCACAGAAAAAAGCCCGGAGCCGAAGCCCCGGACATGCATCCTGGTGATTGTTCCTCTGCTTATGCCTTATGGATCGCGGTCCACATGCTCCCCAGCAGCGCGCGGGACGGGTCACTGCCGTGATCCCAGTACATGATTCCCTTCAGGCCTTCCGCTTTCAGGTACTCGCATTTGAGGCGGATGGATTCGGGATCGTCATAGCTGATGAGGCTGCTCCCGTTGAAGAGGAAAGGCGCCTTCGCCTCATCGTCCCAGTAGCGGACAAACCCGTTTTTGTTGATGAATTCCTCGGTGAGCCTGGTATACCCCGCGCCGTACTGCCCGACGGTTTCGGCCATCTGGAACAGCCCGTGATTGACATCGGGGAGTCCGTCCCACCGGCGGGAATAGAAGGCGGCGCCGATCACGATCTTCTCTTTGGGTACGCCCGCCGCATGGAATGCGTCGACACTCGACTTCACCGAGCCGTTCAGGCGGTCGCCGGAGGAAGTGAACAGGTTCGTGTGATGCCCCGCTTCCATCTGGAAGCCGCTGCGCATATCGTAGGTCATCAGCTGCACATAATTGCAGATGGCCGCAACCTTTTCCATTTCCGTGCCCTCAATGAAGTAATTGCCTGCTCCGGCCGCGATGGACACAATGCGGTCCGCGCCGAGCGCATCGCGCAGGGCCTGAAGAAGGTGCGTGTAGTTTTCCCGGTCTGACGGGTCGCAGTCAATGCCGGCGGAATTGTCGCAGGGATACTCCCAATCGATGTCAATGCCGTCCAGTCCGTGCTTCTCCACAACTTCAAGACAGGACGCAGCAAACGCCTTCCGTCCCTCCTCCGTGCGGGACATGAGGGAAAAACCGCCTGCGCCCCAGCCTCCGACCGAAAGCACAAACTTCAGCTTCGGGTTCATCTTCCGGATCCGGTCCACTTCCCCGATATGCGGCATGTGGCTCATATCCAGGAGCCCGTCCCGGATCACGCCGAACGCCAGGTTGATGTGGGTGAGCCGTACTGCGTCCTCCGCCGTCACGGTTTCAAGCGAACCGTCTGTTACATAGCCAAGGATCAACCGTTCCATCTGTGCATCCTCCCTGTATCCATCCTGATGGTCTGTTGATTTTTCCGCACCGCACAGGCAGCCTGTGCCTCTTTCTGCTTTGTACATTTCTTTTTTATTCCATGAATTCCTGCCCGCCCTCAGCGGCTGAAGAACGCAAACACGCGCTCGTAGAAATCCTTTGCCTCCTCAAACAGTCCATGCCCGAGACCCTCGTATACAAAGAGTTCACTGTGCGCTATGGCCTCGTGCAGTTCCCCCGCCGCCTCCCTGCCAACCGTAATATCTTCGCTTCCCGCGATGATCAGGGTCGGGCAGTGGATATCGGGCAGAACACGGCGCGCGTCAAAGTTCAGGATCGCGCGGGCATTGATCAGGAAGCGGTCATAACTGTCCGGCTTTGTGAAGCGCGCGAGCACCGGAAGATACCGTCTGTTCTTCTGCAGATACGTTTCGGAATACATCTTTTCCGCGGTATCCGTCATCAGGGCCAGATGATCCCCGCGCTCTGCCATTTCCATCCAGCCTGAAATCACCTGCGTCACCACCGGATTCGCGAAGGAGGAGGTGACCGCAGGCACCAGTTTTGTGACCATCTCCGGATGCCGGGCCGCGAGGAGCTGGGCGATCATCCCGCCCTGGGAGACGCCCAGCACGTACGCCGAATCAATGCCGAGGGTGCGCATGGCCTGCGCCTGGTCGTCCGCCATCTCCTCCATGGAATATCCGTCCGGCATCTCATTTTTCCGGCTGAAAAGGTAAACCGTGTACTCACCCAGATATTTCCTGTAGGGCATGGAGAGGATCAGCGCTTTCCCGCCCACGGTGGCCAGCCCGTCCGAAAGCCCCGGAAGAACCACCGCGGTCTTCGCCCCTGTGCCAAAGGAGACATACTGCATCGCTGTCGTGCCGATCGGCACCGTGCCGTTTTTCATGCTGTTTCCTCCTGTATTACCGCACTTCCGCGGTCTCCTCAAGGATTTCCGCGTCGCAGTTTTCCTCCACAAACCGGGAAACGGTTTCCATCACCCGGTCCGCCATCGCCTGATGCGGAACCACCGCGGCAACCCCGATCACAATGATCTGATGCGTGTCCTGCTCCTCAATCTCAGCCGCGGAGACGTGCAGACGGGACTGCAGGCGGGTAATCAGACTCTGTACAATCATTCGCTTTTCCTTCAGGCTGTGCACCCATGGCGCATGCAGCCGGAAGGTCATGGCCGCAATCTGCATCACCGCTTCCCTCCCTCAATTCACGCGGATGATCTGCTCATAGAGCAGAATATTGTTTTCAAACACCATGCGGTTGTCATGGAGGTGGCCGTAGAACCATTTCCCGTACTCCATCTCATCCCGGAGTGATTCCAGATACCGGTTCAGTTCATCCGTGTCCGGATACCCCAGATAGATTCTGTGCGAGGACGGCGCATCATGCGTGAAGATCAGATCAATCCGGTCATGCGTTTCCATGAAGGCCCGGATGTTCTGCCTGCCGTATTCCATTTCCTCCTCTGTGGGCATCTCCTGTGCCCACCACGAAACGCCGCTGACCCGGATCATCCCTCCGCGGCGCTGGGCGTAGACCTTCCGAAAGCTCTGCTCGTCCGGGTAATCCGCGGGGTTCAGGATACCGTCCATGATATCATGGCTCCGCGCTCCGCCAAAGGCAAAGCAGGATTTCCCGTCAATCTCAAAGATCTCCCCGCGCTCGAGCATCAGGACAGACGGCCGGATGACGCGCACATGGCCGCCGTGCCACTCCTTCCGCGGATATCCCTGCCGCAGCTTTTCCTTTTCCTCCGGCGGCATGCTTTCATACAGCCAGCTGTTCAGGAGCCTTTCGTCCCGGCACCCGGTCAGGCGGTCATAGTTTTCATGATTCCCAGGAACGAACAGCGTGGTGAACGGCTTATGCTCCAGCCAGTCCAGCGCATGCCGCTCCTCCGCGTTTTCCTGCACCTTTTTCCGGTTGGTCGACCAGACGCCCCCGAAGTCCCCGCAGATGACGACAAAATCCTCTTTGCTCATCTCTTTCTGCTCCGGAAAGGCTTCCGTGCGCAGACGGTGCATGAAACCGTCCACCGAGTGCAGCCCCAGCTGGTGGCTGCCGTGGGTGTCCCCTGTGACAAAAATGGCCATGATCTGCCTCTGCTTTCTGCTGTTCCCATTCGATTTCCCGTCCTGATTCAATTCGCCCCGGAATCCTTTTCTCCTGTCTGATGCGATGGCCTCCGCCTTTTCCGCAAAAAGAAAAAGCGGACCGGAGCAGATTCCCCATCGGGACTCCGCGCCGTCCGCGCAACGCCCTGTGCCCATGCACAGGCTGTTTACCATTTGACTTCCGAATCCACCAGGTGCAGATACATATACCCGTCCTCGAGATATGATTCCAGACGGCCGGTCACTACAATGTCGGTTCCCTCATCCGGATAATCTGCCGGCCAGCTGTGTTCGCCATTCCAGATGAATTCAATACCCTGGGCACAGCAGGCGGTGGCATCCGGGATCACGCAGGCATGGTAGACAACGCCGCGTTCCTTGTCCTCATACGCGCTGTAATAGCCGGCCATTTTGATAACCTGCCCGAGATAGGCATCCGGTTCTGCCATCATATTGTAGACCTGGGAATACACGACGGTTCCGCTGAGTTTTGAGAGGTCCAGGTCCGGCACCAGCGGCTCCTCCGGTCGCAGCGGCCGCGGCGCCGTCCGCGCTGGATGCCGCGCAGCCGGCCAGCATAAGCGCCATCAGGCAGAGAAGCATCAACAGGATCCATTTTTTCATTGCAACACACATCACTTTTCCCATTCAATGACTGCGTCTGTAAAATAGCAGGGTCTCTCCGGATTCTGCGCGTCCACGGTCAGATGGCCGGTGAGCAGAACCTGACTGTGTAAAGTGTTCCCTGATTTCAAGTGCGGTGTGATGAACGCCGGGTGTGGATTTCAGATAGGCCAGGATTTCTTCCTGTGCTTTTGTCCGATAGCCTGTCCTCTCCGACACAGCATCCATCCCCTTCCCCTCAAAATGAAAACCGTTTTCAATTTTGTGGTGTATGTTTCCATTTGTCACTATATGAAATACCAATTATACACATTTGATACAATTCGGCTGCATAACGTGCGGACCACCCTCAGTGCCTGCTCTCCACAGCAAAACCCGACAGACCTTCCACAATTGTGATTTTTGTCCCCGTGAGAACCATTCTTATGGTAAAGTCGACGCCACCTATATCATTCGCAAGTCAATGGGTAGTATGCGCTCTCTTTCCGAACTGATTGGCTGATTTCTCCATAACAACTTGACACTATCACAGAAATGGATATTGTACCAATTGTAGGCGGTAATGGCGTAAAATACAAACTAGTTCGGATGCCGGGTTCAATGAGTTTAGATAGTAAGATATATGAAGGTGTTTTTGAGTATATCATTGACCCGGACGGCTGGATTAATCATCGTTTCTTTAATCGAAATTGAGCCGCTGAGGAGATGATAATCGTGACTGAAAAAATACTTTATGAGCAGTTGGGTATTGGGCGAACGAGAGAATTAACGGGAGAGATTATCTTGACCTATAGAGAGGCATTAACTGCTATTAATTTTATTCTTAATGAAGGAAGTTTTGTAATACTGGGAGGAGATGTATTAAGCACAAATGACGAATACATATATGCCTTCTGGAATTACGAGATTGATTTATCTCTTTCACCCGTGGAGAATACCCATTCAAGTTGCGAAAAAGCGCTCGCTTACATTTTGTCATTGAAAAACAAAGAAATGTGTAATTATATACTAGTTTTGGATTCGAGATGATCATCTGAGTTTTTGAATTTTATGTACTATTAATCTGAGTTTTAGGCAGGTTTGTAGTACAAACCTGCCTAAAACTCAGAATGATACGCTAGAACTCAGGAATATGGATGCTAACCCTCGATAAAAATGCTTCGGATATTGAGTCTCCGGCTCTGTGATCTGAAAATTGACAAAACTCCTACAGCAATTATTCATGGAAAAGAAGGCAAAACCCGGATTGTCCCCCTGATGCCAGAAACAGTTAAGCACTTGAAAAAGTATCTCAAAGCAAAGGAAAACCGCGTAGCCACATCGACTACGCGGTATCCCCAGGGATTAGTTCCTTATGAATGGAAATCCTTTCTCCGTCGGGTTTTGCCGCATGCGTCTGAAATCAGGCGCTTTTCTTTATTCGAGATTTTCCCAGTCAATGATTTCATTCCTGTTAAAATAGATTCTGTCTCTCTCCGAAACTTCACGCATCACCCGGCACGGGTTGCCAACGGCAACCACATGGTCGGGGATGTCGCGCGTCACAATGCTGCCTGCACCGATCACTGTGTTTTTCCCGATATGGACACCGGGCAGAATAATGACGCCTGCGCCAATCCAGGCGTTCTCCCCGATCCAGACATCCTTGTTGTACTGCAGGCCCCGCGCACGGAGTTCGGGATCAATCGGATGATTCGCCGTGGTGATCGTCACATTCGGGCCGAACATCACGCGGTCGGCGACATAAATATGCCCGTCATCCACCAGGGTCAGGTTGGCATTGATATACACGCCCGATCCCAGATGCAGATGATGTCCGCCCCAGTTCGCGCGCAGCGGCAGCTCAATATAGCTGTTTTCACCGCACTCCGCAAACACCGTGCGCATGTATTCCTGTTTCTTTTCAATATCGCCGGGCCTGAGCTGATTGAACGCCCACAGGCCGTCCTGATACGTCAGCTGTTCTTCCAGGATTTCACGGTCACCCGGGTCATAGATCAGTCCTTTGACCATTCGCTCATACTGTGTCATGCTGTCCCCGTCTTTGTATAGGATATCTTCACCGTTTCAATACAGGAGCCCGGGAATTGATTCACTCCACATAATGGATGCGCTCCGGATCAAACCGGTCCTGCTGTTTTCTCTCTTCGGCCGGATAGCCGTAAGGGAAGATTGCGAAAGCGCGCACCGTATCCGGGAGGTCCAGAATCTCTTCCACCGCTTTCATGCGCTCCTCCTGCGGCGCAATGCCCAGCCACACGCCGCCAAGCCCCTGCGCATCCGTTTCCAGCCACAGGTTTTCCATGGCAATGGACAGATCAATCTGCGCATAGGCGGGGATCGCGCAGTCCTTTCTGTAGACCGAGACAATCGCCGCCGGGGCATTTTTCGTCATGCCTGCGTAGGGACTCACGCCGGAAAGTGCCTTCAGCTTTTCCTTATTGGTCACCACGTAAAACTCCCAGGGCTGCTGGTTCGCGGCAGAGGGTGCCTGCATGGCTGCGCGGAGCATGGCCTCCGTCTTTTCCTTTTCCACGGGTCTGTCCTGATACTTCCGGATGCTCACCCGGGTATACAGATGATTCATATGTTCTGCCTCCGTTTTCCGTATACAGATCTGCTGATTTTTTTATACTATGGCGTCTGTGTCTGTCATTCCAGCGTCAGCCGGAGCGTGTTTTCGGCCAGCTCAATGAGCAGCGTGCCGGGTGACACTTCGGTTCTGGCCTGAAGGACACCTTCCTCATTGTATTCGCCGCTGTAGACATCCTCAATCAGCTGATAGATATCCGCGTCCTCTTCCGGATCAAAGGCCCTGTCAAATCCGTATCCGAGGTAGTCATAGGCAATATCATACGCGGATGTCATGTCGATCATGATCAGATGCCCCTCCGGCTGTCCATTGTCCGTACGGGCGTAGAACCAGTTGCCATCCTCTGTCACCTGAAAGCGGAACCGCCCGTCCTTCTCCTGGGTCCAGTCCCAGCCCTCATTCTCCAGATCCCGTATGGTACTGTCCCCCAGCGTATAGTAGACCCCTTCGATCACAATGCTGCGCTCGTAGGACTCAAAATCATCGCCTTCCTGATATTCCGAGGGATCCTCGCAGAGCTCATTGACGACATCTGCGATCACGTCCTGGTCTTCCCGGATCGATACTTCATCCATTTTTTCCAGGAACCAGTCTGAAAAATAGTCGATGATCTCATCTTCGGACTGCCCGGCCATGAACGCAGTCACTGATTTCTTGACTTCATCATGCGCCTGTTCCCAGACGGCTTTCTGATAAAGCGCTTCCTTTGTCAGGCCGAAAGAGGCAAAATAGCGGGTAATATTGCCTTCCGGGTCATCCTCACGCTGCTCATAGTCGCCGGCGGGCAGAAACGCCATGCCGTTATCGCTCCATGCTATCCCGCGGTAATGCGTCCAGCGTTCTTCCGCCTCAACCTTCGCCCGGACCGCAGCTGCCATCCTCAGCGGATACAGGTCCATGCCGCGGGCAAGATCCTCCGACACATACCATCTTTCCATATCGAAGACCAGCTTGTCCATCTCGTCCTCGATGTTCAGGCGGTCCACGATATCAAAACCGTACCCGTTCTCTGCACAGGAGAGGGCAGCCTCAAACATGTACAGGGTCAGGGCATCTTTCAGTTCGGACCGTGTGACCTCATGTTCACCGATCACGAGCGCCGCAGGGTCGTCCGCATCTTCCGCAAACGCACTCAGCGCACTGAGGAGAAGTACCAGGATCAAAAGAATGGCAGTCAGCTTTTTCATGCTTTTTTCCTCCTTTTCACGTCCTCTGTTACGGACAGTCTGTTGTTTCCTCTATCTGAATCGTGTGCACCCCGGGAGGCCGAAGAGAAAACTGCGGATGGCTTCAGAAACCTGTTCCGTCCTCTCCTGGGCACTTTTTCCCAGGGACAAAACGCTGTTCTTCTCTGATATCCTGCCTGTTCTGAGCAGATTATACCATGCCGAAGCGGCCGGTGTCCATTTGCACTGCTGTGCTGTTGCTGCCCGGTTTCCAATGTGCTATCATCATTTCCAGCAAAAAATACATCACGGGGTGACAGGAATGGCAACCGAACTTGAAATCATGGTGCACGCAAAAACCTATCTGGACAAGCTTGCCGGGGGCATCAATCCCCTCTCGGATGAGCCGCTCCCGGAAACCGATGTCGTCCGTCAGGAGCGCATCTCCCGCTGCCTGTCCTATGTCTCGGATATTCTCCGTCAGGTCATTGAGAAGGGCGGACTGAAGAAGCCTTCATCGCGCGGGACCGTTCCCTTCCACCTCACGCCTGAGCAGGCTGCCCATTATCTTTTTCCTGAAATGCCCGTGTCCCTCAGCGTGATCACCACCCAGCTCAACGCGCTTGCGGAAAACCCCGACATGAAGAAACTCACCTACAGGAGCATCGCAGCGCTGCTCGAACAGGAAGGGTACATTGTCCAGGTGACCGACCCGAATGGAAAAAGCAGGCGCATGCCGACAGAAAAAGGCAAAGCACTCGGCATTTCCACAGTCGACCGCCTGGGAAGTCGCGGCTACTATACCGTCGTTCTGTATAACAGCAATGCCCAGCAGTACATTCTGGATCATATGGAAGCCATTGCACAGATCGCCCGGGAGCAGCAGACCGAAACCGTTTCTCCTGCCGCTGACCGGCCCGAAGAAAGCATCCGGACGGACAGCTGACAGAGTTTTGCATAATTTCCCTGGACAATCCTTCATTCCACGGGAAAAGGGGATGTAAAACAACATCTTCCTGAAAAATAGCCGTCAGAGGTGATATTGCCTCTGACGGCTATTTTCATGCAAAAGCAATGAAATTCAGCAAAACACAACAGCTTTCTGTCAGTTCTCCCTGGATAAACTGGCTGATTTTCATGAATGATGGTGCCTTCATTCCGTCCAACAGCCACATGTATCGTATGTCTGTTTTGCACAGTTTACTCATTTTGCGCACTGACGCGTACCCATTTTCCATAAATGCAAACAATATGATCTTCAGCATTTTCACACCATCGTACCTTGGACGACCTACTTTGCTCTCCTTCTCAACAAAGTATTTTCTCAGGTCAATACGATCCACTACTTCGCTGAAGCTGTACACCGGATCTTCCATATCGATGAGTCTTTCAACTTCGATTGGCATTTTGAGCTGTTTTGGTGTACAATTGCTCTTGGTGATTTGTTTTTTCATCAATTTCATTCTACCAAAAAGCAGCCTTGCTTTCCAGCTTGGCTGCCTTTTTGATGTCTAATTTTGGGCTGCTATTTTTTACAGCCCCATACTCTTTTCTCTTTCAGCAGCCTGTCCGCCGCCCCGGCCTCCGGATCGTTTTCCTCTCCCAGAATCCATTACAGCTGACCGTCATAGTAAAGGACGGCTTCCGCACGGGCCGGTTCAATATTGTTTGTCTGGAAGTACAGTGCCATATCATAATCGACATACAATTTCGCCGTGATGGTGCTGCCCGGATGCACACCGATCGTATCATAGGAGTTGGTCGATACAAAAATCACCTTTCCCTCGGCATCCAGGAGAGCGCACACAATCGCGCCTCCGTAAATGATCTCATCGGTGGTATTGGTAAAAGTGACATTGACATAGTTTTCATATGCCTGGCCGTCGGGCATTTCAATTTCCGCTTCCAGAGGCAGCTTCCTGTACCTGTATCCATACTCGCCCGCCGCAACAGAGAGCTTTGCATCGGAAACTGTGGCACGGAGCAGCTCACTGCCCCAGAGGTACTCACTGACATAGGTCGATTCGCCCGGCTCAAGCCAGATGCCGTACGGGTTGGATGAGATATAGTCGACCGACGTCAGCTTTTCATTCTCCCCTTTGAACAGTTCCAGTTTTCCATCCCCAAAGTATGCGCCGGTATCTCCCGTGTTTTCAACCCGCGCAAAGTACGCACCTGTATCCTTTTCCGGATACACATAGGCCGACTGGGAAGTGACGGTAAACACAGCCTCTGCAAGGCCGGTCGCAGCAGAGCATATCAGAAGCACAGACAGAATCAGCGCAGTCAGTTTTTTCATATGGATTCCTCCCGCAGGATGTTTTGCAGATGATTTAAATAATCATATTGCGCTGCCGGGGTCCTGTCAAGATTGCCCCCATGCAGCGCACAAACTGAAGAAGCTGTCCCGTTTTCGGAACAGCTTCTGTTATTTCAAAGGTCTTTTACTGTCTGACCATATAATCGTTCGCAACATAACCGGTTCTTCCGGTCTCAGGATCAACCACCTTGCTCCAGGTGCGGCCGCTTGCGACCACCTGCAGCACGTCACCGGCTGCCAGACGGCGGATGGATTTGGCCGTCTTGTTAGGGGAAGTGCGCAGTCCAACGCTGCGCTCCGTATTGGCGTTCAGGGCACGGGCAACCACATTGTAAGGGGTCACGGCGATGAAGTTGTCGTCGCGCTCAGTGATTTCATACTTGCCGGGCTTCTTGGAAACCAGGAACTTGGTCATCACGAAGCCGTTCTTGTGGTTCTTGCAGGAAATGCAGGCCCAGCCGGCCGGTGCAGACACGGCGGACTGAATTTCCACCTTGGTGCCGCACTCGAGGCGGTAGAGGACTTTGCCGTTTGCGCTGTCGCGCACATTCAGGGTTTTGCCGTTTGCACAGTTGACCCACATGGTCACATTCTCAGTGGTTTCTGCACCCGCAAACACGGGGATCATAAGTCCTGCAAGGGTCATAATGGCAAGCACGATGCTGATCAGTTTCTTCATAAGGGTCAACCTTCCTTTCATTCATTCAGCCTGCTGTGCAGGTCTTTCTCTTTTCTTTCTGCCGGTGTTTTCCGCCCGGCACTGATTGATACGCACAAATTGGTTCAGTGGCAGCGTCTGCTGCATTTTCTTACAATCTTTTTTTCAGTCGATTCTCAGGCCCAGGCGCCGGTGATTCTCATCACGACCACCATGACGGTCATGAGTGCAGCCATGCCGCCCATCATGTACATCATCATCTTGCGGGACTGACGGGCTTCTTCTGCCTTGTCCTTGCGTCTCTGTTCCGCGATCTCCACGGCATGTTCACGGTTGTAGCGGATCTTGTCTGCCGTCTGGTTGAAGAAGGTCTTCGCGATTCCATGGATGGTTCCGGCCATCGTATCCGGCGTTTCATCCTTTATTTCCACTTCAGCCCCGCAATACGGGCAATGCTTGATCTGTCTGAGCTGGTCAATCTCCAGTGCTGCTCCGCAATTTACACAATTTGTATTCATAATGTTTATTCTCCTCTGTTGTCTGCAATGTTTTTCTTTTATCTCGCCGCTTGGGCGTTGGTTGATTGTCAGTTGTTTTCTGCAGCCCGTGTGTTCCGGCCTGCACATATTAATACGGAGTCAAAAAGGAAGTGGCAGGTCATGACACGGATTTTTTTGATTCTTTTTTCGCACCGTCCATCCCCCCCGCAGTCCCAGTGAAAAATCCCTGAAACAGATGGATAAAAAAAGCAGGCAATACAGCCTGTTGCGCAGAATTATTCATGCTGATATGACCCGCACAGCGGTCAAAAACACCCCGGAGGCGCAAAAAAATGAACACAGAAGCATTCAAATGGACCCGGGAACCCCTTGCCTCAAGCATCTGTTCCGACCGGATTGAAATCACCACCGCTCCCCATACCGATCTCTGGCAGCGCACATACTATCATTTTCGAAATGACAATGCCCCGGTGCTCCAGATGGAAACAGAGGAACAGTTCTTTTCCTTCATCGTGAAAACCGATTTCACGCAGAGCCATCACCGCTTTGACCAGTGCGGCATCGTGATGTATCTGGATTCCGAAAACTGGCTGAAAGGTTCTGTGGAATATGAGAATGAATCCTTCCAGCACCTCGGATCCGTCGTCACCAATCACGGTTATTCCGACTGGGCCACAACCGCCATCCCGGCCAGCGTCAAAACCATGTGGTACCGCTTCAGCCGCAGGCAGGATGACTACTGCATTGAATGTTCACAGGACGGCGTCACCTTTACACAGATGCGTGTCTGCCACATGTGGGAAGGCGCAGGAAGAATCCGCTTCGGCATCTATGCCTGCAGTCCCGAGGATTCCAGCTTTACCGCCGTATTCACCGATCTGCAGCTGACAGAATGTGCCTGGAAAGCCCATGACGGGCAGCAGCCGGACTGATCCGGCGTCTCCGGAAGCAGCTTTTCTTCCTTTATTTTGCATCCGCGAAATCCCAGGCGGTCCGGATCCATGAGAGCAGCTGCGCATCCAGTTCCTCAGGCCGGCTGATCACCAGATGGTGCGTCCATCTCCCGGGGTACGGCTCTGTCCTGACAGCCACACGCTCTGAGTCCAGCGGTGCAGGAAGCCCGAGCGTCAGCACAAACCATACCTTTGGAAGATCTGCCTTTTTCCTGACGCGCGCAAAGGATACGCAGGCAAACACGTGCCGGTTGAAAAAGGTGATCTGCGTTTTCTGCACGCGTCTGTTCGCGTCCGGGAATGCACTGTACAGAAAATCCTCAAAGATTTCATACAGTCCCAGGGCCTCCTCATGCCCGCTGAAAAACAGCAGAATGTCCTGATCGGGGTTTCTCATGATGACCTCCTCACTCCCTGCTTTCAATGACAACGTGGACTGTATCCCCCTCGCCTTTCCCCAGCCGGGTGCGGATGGCCTTCAGGATCCCGATGACATAGCACACGGACCCATCCTCATGTTTCAGGCCCATGTTGACAATACTGCCGTCATAGGGGATCCCGTCAAAGGCCGCATGGACCTTCAGTCTTCCCTTGCCGAACTCTTTGCGGAGATCCCAGGGAAAGATCACCCAGGCGCCGCCGTTGTCCTCGTTGACATGGATCACCGCGTCATACTCAACCTGTTTCAACCTTCTCACCCTTCTGTCCGTCAGCATCGAGCAAAACCCGGCAGCAGCTGCCGGGTTTTGCTGTTGTTTTCAGGAATCCATGCCGCTGTCACAGGATCTGCGAGAGCAGCCACATCCACTTGTTGGCCGGTTCAATCCACACTTCCTTGTAGGTGGCAGTGCATACCTGCGGCCAGTAAGGAAGATCTTCGTTGAAATAACTCTCCATGCCCACCGGCAGCTGACCGACGGTCTGTCCGGGCTGGACACAGTACTCGTTGGTCCAGTCATATCCTTCACCGAACATGAGCGACTGGGCAAATGGATTGCTGCCCACCACCCACTGCAGCTGTTTTTCGGCGAGGGACATGGCCTCCCGGTCTCCGGTGCAGGCGGCCGCCTGGGCGAGCGCGCAGGCCTGGGAG
The DNA here is from genome assembly GCA_002350845.1 of Christensenella sp. UBA2853. Taxonomy (GTDB): domain Bacteria; phylum Bacillota; class Clostridia; order Christensenellales; family Aristaeellaceae; genus UBA2943. The sequence continues at coordinate 13,174 of DEFL01000064.1, read as the reverse complement.
AGAAGAACATTGTTGTTGCCGCGGAAGGAGAACCAGACCGGGAAGCGGCGCAGATACCAGCCTTTCCCGAGCGGGATCCCGGCATGCACCTGTTCCTTAAAGTCCCTGACGCAGGCATCGTCAAAGGCAATGATGCCGCGGCGGGTCGCCTCCGGATACTTCTCCGCCTCATCCTCATGATACACGCCTTCCGGCAGCATCTGCCAGGGTGCTGTCACTTTCGCTGCGGTTTTGGAGTACTCGCAGTACATTTCCAGCGTTTCCCTCCAGGCCGGCGCATCCGCATGATCCGGGCACAGGCGGAGGAGTTCTGAAATGCCCATGGTCAGGTACTGCTCATACGAATGATGCGCGTGATGGCTCGGAATCCTGTGCTCCTGTTCTTTCCAGAAGAAGCCGCGGAGCGGAACATCCCAGTCCGTGTATTCCCGCTGCTGGCAGTTCATCAGACCGCGCGCATACTCTGCCGCCGTCTGAATCCACTCTGTCTCCCCTGCCCCTGCCATGCAGGCTGCCGCTGCGCATGCCAGGGCATACAGTTTCACCGGTTCATTGCCGCTGCGGAAGAACAGACTGTGTGTTTCGTCCCCGGCATTCTCCGTCTGCTTCCAGGCCGTTTCCGCCGTGCGGAAGTCTTCCACGGCCATCTTCAGGCTGTATGCCGCGTACGCAGGATCCTCTTCCCTGAGCATCTGCGCGCCGAGCGCCTCCGCGACAGCGGCCGCAAACCCGGTATGCGGATCAATGGCCGCCTCGCTGGTCAGGTCGTCCTCGGTTCCGATCATGCCGTCCGTCCAGACCGACAGCGAGGAATACTGGGAGCGGTACCCGTCCGGGAACCGCGTCTTGAGAACATAGGCAAGACCCCAGCGCGCTTCCTCCATGACCCGCTCAAACAAGGCCGCTTCCGTGCCTTTCCTGCCTTTGAGCTTCCTGGCGAGCAGGAAGAGTCCCGCCGTTCCGTTGTCTGTATTGCCCATGCCCTGGGAAAGGTCCGCCGCATCATGCCAGCCGCCGTTGGCAGGAACCGCCCAGCCCTTATGGTTGAGCATCAGATCACCGTGGCACGCGTGATGCTTGCCCGGCACTTCATACCCGCAGCGCTGGGAAAGATAGAAATTCAGGACCTTCCACGCAGAAGGCTGCCAGATCTCCTCTGCAATGTCAAAGGCGCGGGACAGGACATCCCCGCACAGAAGGATATATCTTCCCTCTTTCCTGCACTCCGAAAAGTCCAGAACGGCGCATGCACCGTTTTCCTCCACGGGCTTTTCGAGCACGACGCGTCCGGTCTCCGTTTCAATCAGGCGGAACACGCTGCCCGCGCTTTCCATTGCCATGACCGCCAGCTTCTTTTCGCCGGGACGGTATCCGCTTCCGGAAAACGCAATGCGGCCCTTTCCGGGCGTCCATCCGGCGTACATGTCACACTCGACCTTCTGCAGTTCCAGACGGTCAATATACCATTTGATTTCATCCGCCGCATCAAACTCATGCCCGCACATGTCATACTCAACGGCAATGCCGATGCAGTCATCCCGATCGAGCTGTTCAATTTCACAGGTCACATGGTTCCACTCGCCGTTTTTCAGGTTGACATTGTGATGTCCTTCCCGCTCAAAGCGGTCCGGAACAGGATGCGTGCCTTCATTGTGCAGCTGAAGCCGGGCGACAATGGAACGCATCCCTGGCACATCGGGCTTGATCCACACAGACAGGCGGTTATATTTTCTCAGGTCCGCATGATCCAGTACGCGCACAGCCTTGGGTTCCGAATAAATCCTGCCCCTGGCGCGTTCAGGCAGCCACTGCGGCAGATTGCATGGCGCGCGGAAAAGCACGCTGTGCGTCCCGTCATACGATTCTCTGTCCGACAGTTCCACCTTTGCATACGGTGTGTCCGGCCGCCAGCAGTCCAGGCTTTCACATTCATCCAGAATACACGTCTCAATAACCAGCTTTTTCTCCAGCCGCCAGTCCGTGGTTTCGGTCTCGTCATAGGGCATGATCACATGGGCCATGCGCGATGATGAAATCAGCGCTTCGATTCTCTCCTGCAGATTCATACAGACTGCCTCCTGTTGGTTGTTTGGCTGTTCAGGTTCTTTCTGATGGAGAATATACCATACCCGCAGGCCGCAGGCAAGGCTCAAACGCAGACAGCCCGGCACCGGTGCAGAGACTGCCACCGGCCCCGCCGTTCAGAAGGCCCTGCATCGATAAACACTGCAGGACTCTCGTCCGTGAGATCAAGAGACCCGTTTTCCTGCAGAAAAAAAGCTCACTGCCGGGTGAGCTTTTTCTGATTGGACTATTCCACTGTCAGACTATCTTTTCCACCTTGAAAAGCAAAACGTTTCCATGGCCGTGGGAGTGCTTTACTTTGGGGTTCATCCCCCATGCCTCCGACCAGTGTCTACCGTACTCCCTCAGATTGTTGTGCCGCGACGAAATCAGTGGATTTCCACCCCTTATTCCTTTGCGTTTTCTTTTGGCTGGCCATATTCCCGTCTCATAGCCTCCATGGAAATGACCCACTGCTTGCCGTATTTACAGGCATCCACTCCGTTGATCAGTTTGCCGTATGCAATCGCTTTACGAAGTGTGCTTTCATTCAATCCCCAGAGCTTCGTGGCGTCTGTAAATGCCATGAGCCCGTCAAAGGGTGTTTTGACCGTTTCGCCGTTTTCAAACAGCTCGTCGCAGGACAAATCCAGCTCATCATTCCAGATGATTCCATAGCCGCCTGCATCAACCTCCACGCTGGAAAACAACTCCGGCGCATTCTCGAGCGCCTTGAACGGCTCCCATTTCTCAAACAGAGGTTTTACATCATAGATTTTTGTCACGCCCTCCGCAAATTGTACGCTAAGGCGATAGTTCGGCAGTGCTGTAACCGCTTTCACTTTATGGAACATGCAATCAGCTCCTTACTCAAGGGGGGAAAGGCTCTTGAACTCCTGCGTCTTCCACATATGCAGAAGATCGTTCTTATGGATAGCTGCCCATTCCCGCACCATAGCGAGTGCCTTGGGTGGAAGATGGCCTTCCAGCACTTCGCCTGTCTGAATGTCAATGGCAGCCATATCCTCACCATAAATTGCGTGGATGTGCGGCGGATTATGTTCCGCCTGCTGAAAATACATACGAATTATGATTCCGTAGAATCTGGATAATACTATATTCGTTCAAACGAAGTTAATCAATGAAGAAAAAGGTGTAGAGACCCATCTCCACACCTTCTTGATACGTACTCAATTATAAAGTTTTATTTATGCTCACTTTCCAGTGTCCTGTAGTCTATCTTTCCGGCAGCAGTCAAAGGAAAACTCTCCCTAAATTCATAAAATGTCGGACGGGCATAAGACGGCAATTTTTCTTCACAGCGGTTACGCAATGAGTTCTCGATTTCTGCTATTCTCGACATATCTTCTTTTGATACTACCACAAAGGCCCGAAGCACCTGATCTGCACCAGATTCAGCACCAACAACACAGCTTTGAATTACACTCTCGTTCTCATCCAGAACTTTCTCGGTCATGTTAGGAAAGACCTTATAAGTAACACCGTCCTTTGCTGTGAGGATTACACGCTTCATTCTACCCACAAGAAACAAGAATCCGTCTTCATCAATGTACCCGAGATCCCCTGTGTGGAGCCATTCTGATCCATCGGCATGGATACGGAAAAGCTCCCGGGTTGCCTGTTCATTGTTCATATATCCAATCATGCGAGACGGGCTTTGCAGGCATATTTCTCCGATCTCATGATAAGGCAGTTCAGCTTCCTGCTCGTTATCATATATCATGATATTATTCTTCGGAAGGGGAACACCAACGCTGCCGATTCTATTACATGTCGGAAAGCTAATCAATCCTGCGGCACATATCTCCGTCATTCCATACCCTTTATACAGTTCCGATTTACTACCATGCTCCGCCAAAAAACGGTTTACCTCATTTTCCAAAGTTTCGGTAATTCCATCGCCTCCGACAGCAATCGTTTTGATAATACTTAAATCCGCCTGGGACAATCTCGGATCATCCAACATACACGTCACATAAGCAGGAACTGCAAATGCATGTGAAAAGCCGTATTGTTTTAGATACTTGCTCCAATTCTTCCCATCAAACTTTGGAACAACACCAAGGCACCAACCCATACTAAGAGGCATGTGCGTACATGTTGAGATTCCGTACACTACAAAGGGAATCATGACTTGAAGAAACGTACTGTTTTTTTCAAATTCAGAAAGCCTTCTGTATATCAAATATTGCTGGAAAGCCACCGCATTGACTGCACAGTCATCAATCATAACGATCTTTGATTCTCCCGTTGTACCGCCAGTATGTGCAAGCAAACACATTTTATGCGGATCTTTTCGATAGTTGATATCCGGTTGGCTTTTTGATTGGCGCAAAAAGTCATTCCATTCAATGATAGAAGAACGTCCTTTGTTGTTTGAGTTTCTGTTTTTGTTTTTTAGCTTGTATCCCACCTTTAGCGGCAGGGGCATTCCATAATCGACCCCAAAAGAAACAACTTTTTCTATATCGCACTTATCAGAGGCAGCAAGCACTTTTTCTTCGAACAAATCTAAAGTTACCACAAGCTTTGCATCGGCTTCTTTGAAATATTCCACAAGGTCCTTTTGCTCTGCCAGCACGTTCAAAAAGTCGACCACCGCGCCAATTCTGTTAAGCGCATAAAAACAAATAATACTGGCCACAGTGGAAACAGAAACGATGGGGACGATATCTCCTTCATGAACACCGATAGCAAGAAATGCTTTTGCCGCCTGCTCAATCAACTCGAAGAACTCTCTGAACGTAGTTTTCTTTCCGAAATAGTTTAGGGCATAATCCTCCATATGCTCTTTGTTGCACTCATATAAATAGTCGTATAAACTGCTTTGGGGTAATGGAGCATTGATCGCCTCCTCGGAATAATATTTCAGCCAAGGCTTATCAATGGATGGAACGCCCGTCAATTTCTTTTCCTCTGTCACTTTGCATCTCTCCGGTTACAGATTTCATATATGTGCATGCAACAGCAGAACCGTTCTCCATATCGCCCTATCAGAGCAAAAAGGTGTACGATTCTGCGCGTCCCATAATATAAAATGATAGCATAAAAGTCATTTTTTTCAAAATTCAAATGTCTGTCTGGGCGGGAGTTCCACTAAAATTTCAGTCTGATTTGCCATGAAAACAGCGAAACAATAATGTACACCTTTTTGTTTTAGAGGAAATGGCAGGATATGACACTTTGCGGATCATAATAACAGCGTATAAACTATAAAGAGTAAAAAAGTTTCCCTTGTTTTGC
>DEFL01000064.1:0-7819 GCA_002350845.1 Christensenella sp. UBA2853 | reverse complement strand
CTTTTTATGGTAGCAGACCTGCGTGAAATGCGGGAAAATCAACGGTTTTCAGAGAATCGGATAGATAAATCCCGATTCAGTGATACCCAGACAGCTGGAATCTATCCTTTACAAAAAGGCTCCACAATGAAAAGCATCTTTCTGCTTCAATGATCAACAGATGCTGCGGCGTTCCAGCTTTCTTCCGAATGATCGGTCCAGGGTGACTCATCGGTAAATTCTCCCAGATACACCAGCCTGTCATCCAGGATAACGATCTCTATGCCGTGTTCTTCTTCCCAATCACAGTTCCCGCTCAGCTGATATCCTGTCCTTGATGGGTCCTTTGGAACGTCGATGATCAGTGCACTTATGTCAAAGCATTTCAGCATCTCAAGAGGCGGTGTGTTTTCGTTTACCGGAATGGTCAGATTGATTTCATTCAGTTCGGCTCCACCAACTGCATCCAGATATTCCAGACAGTATTGTTTTGCAGCACGGCAAATGGCATCAACGAGGTCTTCCGACATGGAATTCATCGCTTCAGCGCACTTTTCCGCATATTCAATCGGAACATCACCATAAAGATCAACATCGATTTCTGTATCCGATAATTTGCAATATACCCTGCCCTCGATATATGTATCGGCTTTTCCCAGCGTTTTTACTCTCAGATCTCTGATGACCTGATGATCTTTCGATTGATATCGGGCAACTTTCTCCAGTTTTTTCTCATCAGCCGAAGACTCAGGCCCCATTTTTTTCCTGAGTTTGCTGAACAGTCCCATGGATTGTTCCCCCCTGCACAATGACGATTGAGTGATATCCGGAAAAACTTCAACCCATATGATGAGTCTTCAGTTCAGGTGCGGTGTTCTGCATTTCCACCAGTCAGGATCAGATGCGCTTCAGGATACCGCTCCAGATATTCCCGGGCTGTATCCAGCCTTGCCAGCAGGTCAGATGCGGGTTTCCCATTTTCCAGAGCCAGTCCAAGCACAATGGCATAATCCGCCTGGCCGGCGGTATTGACCATGCTGCCGATGATCCGTCTGATGCATGAAGTACGGTTTCCCTTTTTCATATGCTTGTCCTTTCAAACCCCGCTGCTCCTCATTTCGGCAATGCACCTGCTCCGACGGATCCCGGTTTACAGAAAATCTCCGATATCGCCAAGCAGCTTCCCAAGGCTGTGATACTTCCCGGAATAGATTACAGGTTCCAGAACCGTCAGATCAACGTCAAAAGGATCCCTGCACGAAAGCCGCTCGTCCATCTGGATATTCCGGACGGGACAGAAAAACGTTATGGAGTTTCCGGTCTCCACGATTCTGGCCACTTCGCATTCATAGACCCAGCGGCTCTGTTCCAGCACCGGAACGTCCAGGATTTCTCCCCGGCCAACTTCATATGCTGCCCCGTCTTTGGGCCCATCCGAAGCATGGTGGGAGCCAAAATAGTCCATCAGCGGCAGCATATCCACGCTGACAAGATTCGCGCTGAAGATGCCTGTGCGCTGCACATTCTCTTTCGTTCTCTTCGTGCCAAACATGCTGATCACCAGCATATATCCTTCGTCTTCCTCCTGGGTCACGCTGACCCAGGTGATCGGCGCGAAATTCGCTGTCCCGTCTTCATTGTTCGTCCCGATGATGAAAGCAGGCTGGACACACATGGAATAGATCGGCGCGACTGATCTTCTTTTCCCCATCGTTTCTTACCTCCATGTTCAGGCCGCAAAGTGTGACCGCTCAGGTTGTTTTGCCCAGGTTTCACCATGGCCAATCGCATTTTCATGGATCTGTCCGGAGAAATGGATTTTCCTGTCTGTTTCTGATCTGCGCCATCATGGATCTGCCGTGCAGCTGTTCGGGCAGATCCTGACGTGCTTTTGCGATTCAGCGATTCAGCCATTCCTTGAGTCGTAAAAAAACTTCTTCCCGATCTTCCTCAGGCATGACCCCGCTCTTATGCAATGCATAATGATGACCAAACTCACTATCCGCATAAATCCTCCCGTTCATCATGATGGGCTTATCATATCTGGGCCTGACATGAATATGAAGATGAGGATCAGGCGCTTCCTCTTTATAGAAATGATTCATCAGGCAGCTCCAATTACATAGGGCCGCTCCTAAAACAGCCTTTAAACACGCCTCCACCTTACAAACCAGATTGCGAAGCTCGTCCCATTCCTCGTCTGTCAGCTCTGACATTGAATTGCAATGACGCTTTAATACCAAAATGCATCGTCCCACATAATCCTGTTCATCTGAAAGGAAAACAAACCATGATTTGCTTTCGTACACCTGAAACCGTTTGTCTTCTTCAGACAGGTTGCACCAATCACAATAATCCATATCTTTTCTCCTGCAAGCTGGAATTTGTCATTCAAACGCCAATAGATTTCCAAGGGAAATAGCAAACCCCAGCGACTGATACATCTTAATATCACAATCTGCACAACCGACAGTTAAAGTACTTACACCGCTTTCATGATAGGCAAACTCGACCAATTGACGCGCTATGCCTTGATGGCGATGCTCAGGACAAATATAGAAATCTTCAAATACACCACTCGAATGATAATCAAAAGTCGAAAAACCGACAGTAATAGAGCAGCAGCCAATCAGAGTGTTGTCCTTCCAAACTCCATAGAAAGAAATCATACCTTTGTCGATTGCATCAGCTAAACGTTCTTTCCCGTCGTCACCAGGTTCATCTTCTCCGATTTCTGCCTTATATTGTTTTTGAAGATCCCAGAGAGCATTCACTTCGGAAGGATTGATTTTTCTGTAGTCCATAGTTACCTCCACAAACTGGATTTGTCTCTTAATCTTTCACTTGTATTTTTTCGTCGATCAAAGCATATACCGAATCATAAACGTCATCTGGCACAGGCTGACTTGGCATCCAGAATTCATACAGTTTGCGTACGTCATCCAAATCACCACAGATCCTTCTTACCCGTTCATAAGCGTATTGATTGGCGTCAACTTCATACGGCTGCCCAAGATAGATGTTTGTAAAATAATCTTCGCCGCCTTCCAATTTACACTCGTAGTACTTTCCATTAACGATCTTATAACAAGTGCCATCGAACATAATAACATATTGAATGCTGCGATTGACCGCCTTGCTGAAACGTTTGGGACAAAGATACTGTGAGGCATGTCTCAATTCATGGAAAAAGTAGAAGGCTTTTTCATAATCAGGCGCTTCTTTCATATATGCTGCATTGATGAATACCGTTTTTGACGCAACGTCAAAAGTGCCGTTAGCAGTTTCATATCCCGCTGGCATATGGAAGGATAACAACAAGTCCAATTGATTATCATCGCAGTATTGATTGAAATATCTTTCGTAGTCAAACATCTTTACATCCTTACAAATCCGGATTTGTCGCAGCTCTTTTCATTCGATATGCATCTGCAAGCAAATGCCAATTGCCAGCTCATCCGGCACCCGATAAGACCGGAACTCATCTTTCTCTTTTGATGATTGAATAGCGGGCCATGTCAACAATCCCCTGATTATTCCGTCCGCTTTGCCGCAAGATTCCTTCAAATTTCATGCCTGCTTTCTGCATCACACGGCCGGAGTTGGGATTGTGAACATCATGCCCCGCATAGATGCTGTTTGCTTCGACCTGATCAAACAGGAACTCAATCACTTTCAAAGCGGCTTCGGCGGTATATCCGTTTCCCCAGTATTTTCTCCCGATCGCCCATCCAAGTTCCAGACTGTCAATCTCATCGATCACTTTGACAACAGCGATATTGCCGATCAGTTCCTGTGTGTCTTTTCGTTCAATGCCCCACAGATAGAAGGATGAATCAGCATATCCTTTCACGCAGTATTCCATAAATCCGCGGGAAACATCGATGCTTTTGTGTGTCGGCCAGGTCAGATACCTGGTCACTTCATCATCCGATGCCCAGTTTTTGAATACTGATTCAGCATCATCTACCGTAAAACGCCTTAATACCAATCTGTCTGTTTCCAGTTGTATTGTTCCAAGGTGCTTCATATCATTACCCTCACAAAATCAAATCAATATGATGATCTTTCGGATTTCTGATTCGCCAAACCGAAAAACGTCTTGCTCAGGAATTGCGATATGTTTCCATTTGACCGCAAAGCATGCTGCTGAAACCAAACTGATCGTAAAATGGTTTCAGTCTTTCTTCAAAAACAACGGAGATCATGAAAATATGTTTTTCCCTCAGGCATGCAATCATTTTTTTCATCAAATCCGTGCCGATCCCTTTGCCCTGATAATCCGGACAGATCATTAAATCCTGAATATAGGCATCCGTAACGCCATTCGATACACTGTCTATATATCCGACAAGCCGATCGTCATCATAGACAGCAATATGGAAAAAAGATTTCATCAATGGACTGCCGTATTCGTTCTCCATTCGATTCCAGCCAACTGATTCCCGCAGGTCGGCCAATGCTTCAGATGATACGGGTTCATTGTATTTGTAAACCATGCAACTGCTCCTGTCTGCAACGATCAATGATTGTGTGATTACAATTCCTTTTGCAAAAGCCACCAGACGGTTTCCTCGTATCGCGGCCGCATATTTTCGTCCATGCCACAGGGATCATAATGGCAATCCTTGATTTTCGTAATAAATCCCAATCGACGATACAGTCTTACATTCTGCGGCTCTTCACTCCCGACCCCTATGGTCGCCCTGCAGAATCCGATCTGCTTAAGGTCTTCCAGCGCCGTCGCTATCAATCGACTTCCGTATCCTTGCCCACGATACTCTTTTTTCACTCGAAACGCACAAAGATAAGCCGTATTCCTGCCATCGGCAAAATCTTTGTCCTCAAGATTCAAAAAAACATACAGCTCTCCAAGAAGCTCTCCATCATGATCCAATGTCCAGAAGACAGTATTGCCTGTGGAAATATTGTCATAGAAGAACTTTGCAGTTGGCGATGCTTTCTTTATCTCTCGAACACCCCATAGGGCAAGCATTTCTTCACCTGTTGCTTTTCTGATAATGAACCCTTTTTCCATTGTCCTCTCCATGTGCCAGCAACTTAAAAGCAGGAACTCGACGCCTGGAAGATGATCTTCCGATTTTCTTTATCATCGGATCAGAAAAATTGGAGATTTACATATCCCGAATTACGCAATACTAAAGCCCATAAAAATGGTGTCCACGGTAAATATGGATCATATCTGATGATTCATCATAGTATCCAAGATAAAATTCCTTTTCATCAAACGGAATATCTTCTTGTCTGTGATCTGTAAAAAACCATGCATTACATTGGGCGCCCCCGACACTTTCGTTCAGAATTGCTTGTATGTTGATATGAATGTGTAATTGCCTGCTCAATTCCGTAATTTCAATGTCTGGAGATTCCCAGGTCCATGATTCCGGAATGATATCTTTTATTTCCAAACCGGATTGTTCTTTTGTATAAACATGCATGATTTCATATCCATCGGTATATTGGAGCCAATCTGTCCAGATACCACTATAAAACCCATATATCTCCGGACGGTCTTTAATCCCTATTGCTGAAAGCATTCGTGATTTTGCTTCCCTGCGTTGAAAAAAACCAATACCGAACCAAATAACTCCGGCAAACAGAATCAGGACAAAAAGGCAGAGGATCCTCTTTTTCCGATTTTTCATTCATATTCCTTTCTGATCAGCGTCATTGCTTTTCCCTGTTAATCGCTGCACACATAATGGGCAGGGATGTATTCAGGGATTTACAACGATCAGCAATCCTGATAAATCCAGGTGATCGATAATCGACAATTTCAGAAGATATGTTCCGAGTTTTCTTACCAACAGGTGCCTTGACAAACTGGAATTTGTATTGCTCAAATGAATTATGCGTCAGATTACGCCGCTTTCCATAATCGAAAACGTTTTTTTCTCACAATCCAGCTCTGCCAGTGCTCCATAAGGTAGGACACAGATCGGCGAGGAATGCCCAAAATTCAATCCGTAAATAATCGGAATTGCACATGAATACTTGTCGGTCACGATCTGTCGAATGATTCTGGCTTGTTGAGAAAAGTCTGCATTCTCATTGTTTTTTCCGATGATAACGCCGTTTATTCTCTGTAAAATTCCTTTTTGCCCCAAATACTCAAAGTAGACTCTGACACCTTCTTCATTAAAAAACTCGGGAATATCCTCAACAAAGAGGATTGCCCCGTCATAGTCTTCAGCCTTCAGTTCAATCGGTGTCCCTTCCAGTTCGATAATTCCGGTATGCCCGCCGATTAATCTTCCTGACGTACGGCCGCTCCCTTGAATAATCTTATACCCGTCGTTGGGATAATAATGCCTCATTTTGCTTACAGCAATATGATCAGAAGACTCAAATGTCCAGTCGTTCGACGGTTCGATCATGCCGATTGGCGAAGGATCGAACAATGTTTTTACAAAGCTCTTTTTGCTATACTCGTGCCATCCTGTCTGATCGGCTATCGTTGTGAGAAGATTGTCCCCGTAAAAGGTGGACAGGCCGCTATGATAACACAGCAAATGAAGATTCATTACATCGGAATAGCCGATAACAATCTTAGGATTGTCCGCGATCAACTTTGGTTCTATGTAAGGGATGATCTTTATACTGTCATTGCCGCCAACATTGGCGATGATTGCACGCACTTCTTTGTTTTCGAAAGCCCACATGATATCTTCGGCTCGGGCTTTTGGATTCTTAGCAAGATACTCGGAGCCTCTCATTGAATTCGGCGCCGCCACAACACGAAGGTCAATGTCTTGCAGTCGCGATACTCCCAGTTCATATTTCCATTTTATATCCGGGTCTCCCGCCCACCCATTGCACGGACTGACCGTTGCTACTAAGTCATCTTTTTCCAGACGACCGGGTTTTGTCAATTTTCGCACAAAATCTCCTCCCTGGAAGCTTAACCATCCTGTCAAATACCGATTTATCTTATGATTCGATGTTTTTCAGAATCTCGATGAGATCCTTCCAATCTGTAATAACCGGCACATCCTTATTATTCAACGTTTGGATAGGACGTGTTTGTCTGGCATGACCGTTTGTCAGGCCTTGATAAAATACAGCTGATAAACCCGCTTCCTTTGCTCCTTCCACATCTTTGTCATAGGTATCTCCGCAAAACCAGACATTTTCCGGTTTCAGGTTTGCCTTTTCCAGCGCAATCTGAAAGAGTCTCGGGTCCGGTTTTCTCAAGCCATAATCGCTGGATGCCAGAATGAATTCAAAATGATGTTCCGGAAGCAGCGTGTTAATTCTTCTCTGAAGTGCAGCTCCGGTCCATCCAATATTACTGATTACTCCCGTGCGGATACCGCTCTCTTTTAGGAACGACAGCAACTCACAAACATTCGTATATATGCAGTCTGCTGTCATAGGTGCCGTATGATCCCAGAAGATGAATTCCGCTTCTTCATAGGAAATGTCCAGCTTGATTCCGTGAAGCTCATATTTCAGACGGAGCATCTGAATTTCTGTGGGCTCCGCACCGAGATCCCGGACCGGCTGAAGAGACTGAAAGTAATTCTTTTCCCAGGAGCTGAGTTCTTCAGGCGTATAATGATGGGGATTTGTGATTACATGCTCAAAAAGAGCTCTTTCTCCCCTGAGCATATCCCAGCCGGGTTCGCAGAGTAATGTTCCGCCATAATCAAAGAGAATCATCTTTGGCTTCTGCTTCATTGTTTTTCATTCTCCGAATTCTTCACTCAATTAACTTTCCGAGATAACTTATATCAGTCATAGCCGTAGCAAGTATTCTTACCAGCTCATCCGTTTTTTTCATGATTCCACCTTGTCAAATTCCGATTGAACTAAACCG
>DEFL01000016.1:30880-38748 GCA_002350845.1 Christensenella sp. UBA2853 | reverse complement strand
ACGTGGCGGTTTTTACGCTTACCATTGTCATCCCGCAGTTGCGGTAGATCAGGAGAAAACATTATGAAGAAAAAGGTAATGACTGTATTCGGTACACGTCCAGAGGCAATCAAAATTTGCCCTCTGGTCAATGAAATGAAGAAGAGGGATGGACTTGAAGTTGTTGTGTGTGTCACAGCGCAGCACAGACAGATGCTCGATCAGGTGCTCAAGACCTTCGATGTAACGCCAGACTACGATCTGAATATCATGAAGGATCGGCAGACACTGTTCGATATTACCACTAATATCCTTAATGGTATCAAGGAAGTATTGGAAAAAGAACGTCCCGACGTTGTTCTTGTCCATGGTGACACTTCCACAACCTTTGTGACAGCTTTGGCTTGCTTCTATCTTCAGATCCCTGTCGGTCATGTTGAGGCTGGACTTAGAACCTATAATATCTATTCTCCCTATCCGGAGGAGTTTAACCGCGAAGCAGTGTCCATCGTCAGCCAGTATAATTTCGCACCGACACCTTTGAGCCGCGATAATCTCCTCCGTGAAGGACGCAATCCAGACAGCATCTATGTAACAGGTAACACCGTCATTGATGCCATGCAACATACGGTGAAAAAGGACTATACCCATCCAGAGCTTGATTGGGTTGGAGATGACAAGCTCATATTCATCACAGCCCATCGTCGGGAAAACCTCGGTGAACCTATGCACCATATGTTCCGGGCTATACGTCGTGTTCTTGACGAGCATCCGGATTGCAAGGCTGTGTATCCGATTCATATGAACCCGGTGGTGAGACAGGCCGCTGATGAGGAACTCGGAGACTGCGACCGTATTCACATCATCGAGCCGATAGAGGTGTTCGACTGCCATAACTTTGAAGCCCGCAGCTTCCTTTGCCTCACTGATTCCGGTGGAATCCAGGAAGAGTGCCCGTCCTATGGCGTACCGGTTCTTGTCATGCGAGATACGACTGAGAGACCAGAAGGTGTAGACGCAGGAACGTTGAAGTTGGTCGGTACGGATGAGGAGACAATATACAAAACCTTTACTGAGTTGTTGACCAATAAAGAAGCCTATGATGCAATGGCCCACGCAGTGAATCCCTATGGCGATGGTCATGCCTGTGAGAGAATAGCGGATATTCTGGAGGGCAAGGAGTATACGCCCTGGGAACCATAATGAAAGAAACATGTATCCGTTGCGGGAGGGAAACTAAATATGAGGTTTCTAGTCCTGTAGCGGTGAGGCGGTCTTATATCGAAGGTTCCGGCCAACTGTGTGAGAAGTGTTTCTACGAACTGTACTCGGTGGCACCTTCCTTCGTTAAATCCAACCCGTCCACACCTCCAGGCGAGGATATTCCAAATTAGTTATAGACCTCTGGGCCAATTCAGCTGTCGCAGGACGCGAAAAATGAGAATTCTGTGTCCCAGTGAGAAAACCGTGCCCAACCCCAAATAAAGAAATCCTCCGATGGATCGAAAAAAAGAAGCAGGCAAACGACTATGCACAACAAAGACAACACACGAGAAGCGGAAGAGATTTTTGACCGTATTCTTTCTGAAATGGAACGGCAAGGGAAGAGGTATGCAGAACTGACAGAATTCCTGAATCTTCCCCGAGGAACATTCAGCTCCTGGAAAGCGGGAAGGAGTCGGAATTTCTGTGAGCATATCGGTGCTATCGCAGAATTTCTTGGCGTAAGTGCAGAATACCTGATTACGGGGAATGTAGATGGGAAATATGCAGAAAGTGTGGAAGAGCAACAGTTATTAGATTGTTATCGAAAACTTTCTCCTGAGAAGCAAGAGACGGTACTGAAGAACTTAAGATGGTTGGCTGAATGAAGGTGGATAAAGAGACGGGACTCAGTTTTCTAAAGTAAAAATGCGGGACACGAAATTCTCAGTTCGGGTGTCCCGCGATAACAAGGAAGTTCACATTCAATCTTTTTTGATTGGCTGTTTGGATTGTTATGCTTTATGATATTTCTTATACCACTCGGCGAATTTTCTCAGACCTTCCCGAATACCGATGGACGGTTTGAAGCCATAATCTTTTTCCAAACCGGTGCTGTCTGCATAGGTCACCGGTACATCCCCCGGCTGCATGCCAACCAGTTCTCTGTGGCCTTCAAAGTCATAATCCTCCGGGAGGACACCGGCGCGGACCAGTTCTTCCTGCAGGGTGGACACGTAATCCAGAAGGTTCTCAGGCGTTCCACCACCGATGTTATAGACGGCATAGGGCGGGATCGGAAGGCCATCTTCTCCGACGGCTTTCTGCGGGGCTCCCTGCATGACGCGGAAAACACCTTCCACGATGTCACCGACATAGGTGAAATCCCGTTTGCAGTTCCCGTAGTTGAAAATCTTGATTGTTTCTCCCTTCACCAGACGATTGGTGGCGGAAAAGTAGAACATGTCCGGACGTCCAGCCGGCCCATAGACAGTAAAGAACCGAAGGCCTGTGGAAGGGATGTTGTACAACTTGGAATAGCTGTGAGCGAGCAGTTCATTGCTCTTCTTGGTAGCGGCATACAGGGAGACCGGATTGTCAACGCGGTCATCTGTAGAGAAGGGAACCTTCTTGTTGCCACCGTAGACGGAAGAGGATGAAGCATACACCAGATGCTCTACCGGATGATGTCTGCAGGCTTCCAGAATGTTGTAGAAGCCGATCAGATTGCTTTCGATGTAGACATCCGGATGATCAATGCTGTAGCGGACACCGGCCTGCGCAGCCAGGTTGACGACTACAGATGGCTGATAGGTTTCAAAAACTGAATCTACAAGACTGCGGTCTGCAATGGAGCCCTTGATAAAGCAGTGCTTTACAGGGCTTTTTTTGGCCTCTTTTTCGATCAGACTCAGCCTGTATTCTTTCAGCTTCGGGTCATAGTAATCATTCATGTTGTCCAGGGAAATCACGGTGCCACTGGTCATTTCCTTCAGGAGCCGAAGTACCAGATTGGCCCCGATGAATCCGGGAGAACCGGTGACAAGAACAGTTTTTCCATTGAGACTCACAGGCTGCTTCATGATTCAGCGACTCCCTTCTTTGTGATGCCATGGTAGGTTTTCTGCACATTCTCGTAGCTTTCCAGATTCCCGATGTCATACCGGCTGCCGGGCATTTTCATGCTGTGCAGGACAATGTGCCTGCACATCCAGGCCACCAGACTGCCCGGGGCATCTGTGCCACAGCCGTCCTGAATGGCTTCCCGGATCTTCTTTGCGTCATCACGTGTATAGAAATAGAAAGGCGGAGTACACCAGTTGGATTTCGGCTCAGCTGGCTTCTCCTCGAGGGAGAGCAGCACTTCCTGATCATTGATTTCAGAGACACCACTCTTACGGAGCCTCTTTATATCATCCTCCCAGTAGCGCATAGTGCAGGAAGTTTGCTTTTCCTCTGCATAGCAGATGAATTCGGTCAGGGAAAAGTCCAGCACATTGTCGCCAGCAATGATGAGGAGATCATCATCCAGATTCAGCTGATCCACGGCATACTGGATATCACAGACGGCACCTAGACGTGTTTCATTCGTGCTGGTGCCATCATCCACAACGGTGATCGGAAGGGTATGGGCATCTGCCCAGGCGTGAAAATGATCTGCGAATTTGTGATTGGAAATCACGATATATTCATCGACCAGACCTGAAGTATGAATATCATCCAGGAGCCAGTCCAGGATCGTCTTTTCTCCCACTTTCAGAAGCGGCTTTGGATAGTTTTCGGTCAGGGGATACAGCCGCGTTGCATAACCGGCTGCCAGAATCAGACACTTCATAGCGTTCCCTCCTGAACATAAGCGACACCGTCTGCGCTTTCACAGAGGTGAAAACTGTATTTTCCTTCGAGATGCGGGAAGTCCGAGAGATAGGCACGGCCGACGTGTCCCCGAATGGAATCGGCTTTCTCGGGATCGATCAGGGCCATGCAGCAGCCTTTGAAACCGGCACCGGAGAAGCGGCCACCGTAGATGCCGTCGGTTTCACGCATGATTTCATACAGCCGGATCTGCTCGGGAGCACCGGATTCCCAGTTGTGAATGCTGCTCCAGCCGGATTCAAAGGAGAGGCGTCCATATTCCTCAAGATCACCACGTCTCCATGCCTCGGCACCGGCTTCGACACGCTGGAATTCCGTATACCAGTGTTCACAGCGCTTGGCCCAGGGTTCAGGCAGCCTGTCTTTGTAAGCCTGATACACAGACCAGGACACATCGCGGGCGTTGGCATCCTTGAATTTTCCGTATTCATAGCCTGAGAAAGCCTGCAGGGCATAAACACCGGCACGGAGCTCATCGACTCGCATATTGTACTTGGACCCTGCCAGGCTGTGCTCCAGCCCACTGAAGAAGATGGCGATCTGATAGGGCTTTTTGAAAGCACAAGGGATCAGCTCATAGCGATTGTCTCTGCAGTCCAGATACAGCAGATGATCTTTCCGGCTCAGCACTTCGCAGCTCTGATCCAGTGTGCCCACGTTGATTCCGACATAATTTTTCTCAGCGTCATAGGCGATGTCGATCAGCTCCTGCGGAGCAAGGCGGATGCGATTGACAGCGGCAAGGGCAGAGAGAAAGGCAAGGATGACGGCAGCGGAAGAGGAAAGACCACCGATCGGGAGACTGCCTTCAAAAACACCGCAGATGCCGAGCGAAAGCGGGTGCTTTTTCGAGAGAGCCCATGTGGCCCCACGCAGATAGTCGGCCCAGTCACCGGGTTTCGGCGGAACTTCCCGGATATGCCACTGGGCACGGCCGGGGAACTGCAGGGAAGTGACTTCTACAACGCCGTTTTTCTTCGGACGGTAGGCAAAATGAATGCCGTAGTTGATGGCAAGCCCCGTGATCTTTCCGAGATTGTGATCACTGTGGGCTCCTATCGGGCAGATCCGGTACGGGGAGAAGGAAAGACCTTCTGGATCTTTTCCATAGATTTCGGAAAAGCGTTCTTCACAAAGCATGGATTAATCCCTCCTGAACAGGTCGCGGGTGTAGACCTTTTCTTCTACGTCATCCAGAATCGGATCATAGCGGTTGGCGATAATGCACCCGCACATTTTCTTGAACTTCCTGATATCGTTGACGACCTTACTGCCAAAGAATGTGGAACCGTTTTGAAGCGTGGGCTCATAGATCACAACCGTTGCACCCTTTGCTTTGATCCGTTTCATAACCCCCTGAATAGAAGACTGCCGGAAGTTGTCGCTGTTGGACTTCATGGTGAGCCGGTACACACCCACTACAACCTCTTTCTGCTGAGTCTCCTTTGAGGCAGAGAAGGATTCGCTGTTGCCATAGGTTCCGGCAATTTCAAGAACACGGTCCGCAATGAAATCCTTCCGGGTCCGGTTGCTTTCCACGATAGCCTGAATCAGGTTTTCCGGAACATCCCGGTAATTTGCCAAGAGCTGTTTGGTATCCTTGGGCAGGCAGTATCCGCCGTAACCAAAGGACGGGTTGTTATAATAATCCCCGACGCGCGGATCCAGACATACACCCTTGATGATGGGAGCGGTCCTAAGCCCTTTGACCTCGGCATAGGTATCCAGTTCATTGAAGTAGCTGACCCGGAGCGCGAGATAGGTGTTCACGAACAGCTTGGTGGCTTCCGCTTCGGTATAACCCATGAACAGTGTTTCGACCGGATTCTTAATGGCACCCTGCTGAAGAAGACCTGCGAAGGTACGGGCAGCATCTTCTGTCTGCTCATCGCAGCCAACGATAATCCGGCTTGGATAAAGATTGTCGTAAAGGGCCTTGGACTCCCGCAGGAATTCCGGGCTGAAGAGAATATTGTCCATACCCATCTTTTCCCGGATGTGTACCGTGTATCCGACCGGGATTGTGGACTTGATGATGATTGCGGGCTTGATGTCGCGGCCTGCTGTGGATTCTTTGATCAGTGCCAGAACATTTTCCACGGCGGAACAGTCGAAGAAGTTCTGCTTCGGATCGTAATTGGTCGGAGCAGCAATGATGATGAAGTCTGCATCAGCATACGCGGTTGCGCCATCTGTCGTCGCGGTAAGGGTAAGATTCCGTTTGCCTTTCTTCGCCTCGTCCAGGTATTTCTCAATGTAGTCATCCTGGATAGGAGAGGTGAAGTTGTTGAGCTTCTCCACCTTTTCAGGTACGATATCAACAGCGGCAACCTGGTTATGCTGCGCCAGAAGAACCGCAAGGGATAGTCCTACATAGCCGGTTCCGGCAACGGCGATCTTGTACGAGCGCTCTATAGGAATCGGAGTGGTTGCTGTTGTGTCCACAAACATATCCGTTGGATCGAAGTTTAGTGCCTCACCCAATGCCTGAAGTTGTTCAATAGCTGGGACATAGTCCTGTGATTCAAGCCGGGATAAGAGACTACGATTTATTCCTGTAGTCTTGGACAATTGCGTTTGGGTGAGCTTCAGGGTTTTGCGGCGAGATACTACTGTATCTGCAAGCAACTGAATCGATAATTTCTTCATGATTTCCTCCGCTGTTGCTTAAAACAACAAGTGATTTTCGGAATAAATGAACCGAAAAACATACCTATAATAGCAAAGAATCGGTTTGGAATCAAGGAAAAAGTGACAAATAAATGCAAAAAAATGTTAAACACTATAGCATTCAACCGACAAGCCGGAAGTGTGACGTTTAAAACAACAAAAAAGAATTGTGGATTGCTACTTGAAACGACAAAGGAAGTGAAGGCCATGCCAATGCCGAAACGAAAACCAAATTATAATCCCGTATCCATCATGCAAGAACTCTTGACAGCCGTGTGCGATTATTATGGAGAACCGGTGGATGATCGAAAAGAGGAAAATCCGGACCATGTCAGTCTGCATGATGTTGCGGAACGATTTGATATCACGGTCATGAAAGCTAGAAAGCTACTGATTACAGGTGGGCTGTATTCAACAAAAATAAGTAGGAGAGTACAAACGCTATACGCGGAGGGGAAGACAACAGCAGAGATGATGCAACTGACTGGTCTAGGCCGTGCCAGCATTAATTCGTATCTGCCGTTTATGCATATCGTCTACAATCTCCCGGATATCAGCATAAAAGCAGAACGTCAGAAGCAGTACCGTGTTCGAAAGAGAAATGCCACTCGATCCGATGCTGAGAAAGAAGAGAAACTCTGGCAGGAGATGACTTACCTACAGGGCTGTCTATTTACGACCAGCAAGGGTCTGGAATTCACATACAAGATTCGCGGTGGGGAGATGTTCGTAATTCGGAAGGAAAAAAACATTACAAGAGCAACTGTTATGAAGGCGTATAGGAAAGTTGTCGAGCTCGATGGTTACGTGAACGGTCCGAAGGCTCTTGGGACATCCGGAGCAAGTTATCTGTACCCAATCTTTGTGAAAATGGGGCTTATCAAAACAACCGGAGTGTGATCGCTTCAGAACGAAATTGTGTCAGAAAGCGATTACCCCCGGCTGCTTTTTGCTCTAACTGTTTGGATTGTTATGCTATCAATTATTTATCACCTATCTACAGCATGCTCTTTATTGAATTCTTGGATCTCGTCTGCAAACAGTTCTTCCAAAATGCCAAGATCATCCTTGCTGGGCTTGTCAGAAGATGAGACAACGCCTAAAACCCTGCCACGGATGACAAGTGTGTTCTGGTCGCTCTTCCTTGGATAGGGGATGGCGGGATTGACAGAGTAAAGCGTATGGTCATCATCAACTCTTTTGATGACAGCGCCGTCATCTGTGTCTACGAGCACGTCTTCACCGGGATCCGCGGAGGCAGCCTCTTCATAATAAACATAATCCCCGTCATGATAGACCGGTTCCATGCTTTTTCCATCAACCAGGGCGATACCGTCAGCTTTGGCATTGATGTGGTTTTT
>DEFL01000016.1:16595-30837 GCA_002350845.1 Christensenella sp. UBA2853 | reverse complement strand
ACAGAACCGGGACGCTTAAGAAAAAGCGCGAAGGTTTCCTTCAGGGCTCTGTCTTTGGCGAGAAGTTCTTCCTCGACCATCGCGCTGATCATTCTGTCAACGACCCTGCGGCTGACAGGATTCAGCAGACGGATGTTTCCGACAACCCGATCCTCGAGATCCGAAAGACCGTTTTCGGCTTGCATGTTGAATATCTCGTGAATCTGAATGTTAAGCAAACTGCACACTTCAGGAATCAGGCTGTAATCCGGTTTGGATTTGTCCGCTTCCCAGTTGATCACGGTATTTCTGGTGACATGCATCATATCGGCGAAATCTTTCTGGGAAAGTTTTGCTTTTTTTCTGCGTTCCTTGATCAGGGAACCGAACATAACAGGCGCTGGGGCTGTTGCCTCGGTCGAGGGAAAGTTGACGACATTTGGAGTTACTGTACCGGCTTTTTTCATGCTGGCCATGGTGTGCCTCCTTTAGGTGGAATTGGGGCGAAGACTGCGATTGTCACGGATATACAACAATGCGCAGCCTGGATTCTATCCGCATGTATCAGGAGTGGGGCATCTCAGCGACATAAAAGTCGATGGATGCACTGATACATCCTGGATTGATTATAGCACAAGGTTCTTTAACAAAGCAACATAAATAAGTGAAAATTTTTACAATTTTTTTTCTTGAAATCCAGTTCTTCCGCGGCTATAATGAGAAACACATCGCGCAGGAGGGATGCCGGGCTGCTGCCGCCTTCTGCTGACGGTCACAATCTTATGAAGGAGGGTTGGCAGATGCGGACATATGGGGTATCGCTGATTTCTACCCAAAACGGCATTGTACCGTGCATCGTTCCGTTCTATACGGCAGAAGTGAACAACTCCCTTGAGCGTGGATCGCGGCCATACACTGTCGTAGAAATTCTCAGGGAAGTCTTTAATGAGGATTTTGAGAAAGCCATCCAGTTATATATGGATTCCTGTCCGGAGGGCGCTGCGGTGGCGATAGGAGAAAAGGAAGCAAAGGAATGTAAGTTGGTCAGGCTTGGTGAACCGAAAGTGGAAAGCTCTCTCAGACAACCGGCATGTACCACAGCGGTGGACCTGGTGTTCGTGGCAGTTGTAGAAGCAATGGTGCCGGTGGGAAAGGCGATAATAGGTGGTGTAGAGGCAGAACAGAATACGGTAATGAAAAAGCAGCGGTTCAGTGCTGAATTTAGGATGCGATATCTAATCGGACTCTGGGATAAACGATGCAGTGCACCTATGATTGCGCCGAATGCCTATTTTCCGAAGGATCTGATCACAGAGCAGAAAACGGCTATTACCAATCAGTATTTACTGCCGATTATGTACTCGGAGGACTATGGAAAAGCCGCGCAG
Source organism: Christensenella sp. UBA2853 (assembly GCA_002350845.1). Taxonomy (GTDB): domain Bacteria; phylum Bacillota; class Clostridia; order Christensenellales; family Aristaeellaceae; genus UBA2943. The sequence goes on along the minus strand of DEFL01000016.1, from coordinate 29,470 downwards.
CGCATGTTATCCCGGTACTACCCGGAAGCACTGGACGGAGTTACGCCCGTCGATGCCTGGGAGCTGGCAAAACGAATGAAACTTGAGGTACGGCGGGTGCGTTTTGAGCCTGACAGTAATATACAGGGAAGGATTTACTTCGATTGGACTGTGGTCAGGACCAGAGACGAACATGGGCAATATCATGAAGAGAAGATTCAACCCATGACCGTGTTGATAAATGTTGACCTATGCCCAACGCCAGAGATCGAGAATAGCACGATTGTCCATGAGTGCTGCCATGTTTTTCTGGATCTGCCGTTTTTTAAATTACAAATGCTCAGTGGAAAGCCTTTCACGTCGTTTACAAGCAGGAAAATACAGAAGAGAAGATTTCCTCAGACCAATGGGCCGATTGACTGGATGGAGCTGCAGGCAGAGAAGCTTCCGGCTTATATTCTGATGGAGGAGAGTAATACCAAAAGAGAGATCGAAAGGCTGCTGACGCTGAGAAACGGTGTTCGTTCTCCAGAGAACATGAACTGGATCATGTGCCAGCTGGCGCAGATCTTCAAGGTTACCCGGTCCATGGCCAAGTACCGCATGATCGAACTGGGGTACCCGGAGGCAGAAGGAATCTTTGCTTATATCGATAATCAGCATATCCCAGACTATGGATGTGCAGGGACATGGGAGAGAGGTTTCACCTATGCGATTTCTCTGTCAGATGCCGGTGCACTGCTCCGTGAATCAAAAGAGTTTGCAGCTGCACTGACCAGTGGACGCTATGTGTATCTTGAAGGACACTTCTGCCTGGATGAAGAGCCATACGTTGAGCAAAGATACGGACAGCTGAAAAGGCTCACTTCATATGCTCGCCACCACATTGAGGAATGCTGTATCTCCTTTTCGGTTCAGGGGCGGTATGCGAACACTGCCTATGAAGATGCTCAGGCAGCCCGGAAGACGCCAGTGAAGGACAAGTATCAGAGTAGGCATGGACTTGGCGCAGAGCCGGAGACAAAGGAACGGGTAAAGGAAAACACACTGTTTGCCCAGGATTCCCGTGTGTGGATGAAGCTGAGAATGATGATGCCGGATAATATTGCAGATGCCGTCCAGATGATTCTGGACGAAAAAGGCATTACACAGCAGGAACTTTCCATGCGTATGGGTGTAAGCCGTGCAGCGCTAAGAAAGTGGTGCGGGAGAAGGATGTCTCTGAAGCACATTGTAGCAATTTGTATCGCTCTGGATGTACGTGCAGATATAGGGTTAGAACTGGTACGCCTTGCCGGGAACACCTTTCTGAACAACAAGGAACATAATTTGTTGCTGGCGATGCTCTATGAAACCAAGGATCTTACTGTCGCCAGGGCGAATGAAATTATGCGGCAGGAAAAGCTGGAACCTCTGACAGAAGGCATGGACGAGGAGATAGCGGTGTAAAAACGGAATAAGCTGGATTAGAATATGATCGGGGCCAGACGCCTGTGGGAACACAGATATCTGGCCCTATTTTTTTTGCCCTGGAGAAATTGACTTTCTTTGACCAATCATCCGGCCGATGAATAGCAGAAAATTTTTTTGCCCTTTTGGCACCCATGGGGGTGCCCGGTTTTGAAGTAAAAAGAGCATACATTTTGTGAATTATTCGCAGAAAACAGCCCGTATTTGCAGGAAAAGAGCATTTTTCTGTCTTTTAAGAGACTCTCAGCGGCGAGAAACGTGGCACCCCCGTGGGTGGCTGAGATAGATCGCGGAGATGAGTATCATTCAATGCGTCAGGTGACCGGGGAGATGCTGAAACCACAGTAATCTCAATGGTTTCCGGATAAAAACAATATCTCAAAGCCGGATGCATACGGCGGCGGATGTTCAGGTAACGGAATTCTGGAATCCCCTGCACAGAGATGTGCGGGTTGATTCCAGAAAGAGGTTGCCGGGACACCCAAAGCACGGTGCGTCCTTTTTGGCGATCCGTCGTGGTGTCCGAAGATCTGCCGTGGATGGTCCAGCGGGAAGGACGCAGATATGGATATCACGATTCATGGAAATGTCACGATCAACGGCAACATCAGCCAAGGATTGCTGGATAATGAGACTTCCTTTAAGGAGCTGGTTTCGATCCTCCGGAAAACGGCGGAGAGCCAGAAAGGGACGGAAGGTATGGAAAAAGCGAAGCGCCGCCCGGGATCCGAACAGCTCAGGAAGAACCATACCGTGATCGCCAGGATCCCGGTCGGGGAAGGCTTCTGCGAAGTGTACGATTGTGGATATGCCCTTTTTGACAATGGCGACCGGAAAACAGTGCTGTGGGTGCCGGAGGCCATCCGCGCGGCACAGTATTACAGCCCGCTGACCTATGCTGAAAAGCTCAGAGAGGAACATCGGGACGACTACGATCTGGAGGAAGATCTGGACAGCTGGGCGATCATCGAAGGAACGGAATCTGGGGAAGACCGGCTGGACGCAGAGCAGCTGGGGGATATGCCCTGGTACCTTGCCGTCGTGATCGCCGGAGAAAACAGCATCGAACGGAATCTGGCGCATCCAAGGACGGCGGGAACCGTGAGTGACGCTGTTCATGTGGAAGACTATGACGGGAACAAATCCTACTGCTGGTGCTGCGGGTCGCATTTTCCGAATCCGGAAGACGAGTATATCCGGAAAGAAACGGAAGCGGAGCGCAGGGCTGCCATGACGGAAAAGCAGAGGGAAGTCTTTGATCTTTACTATGAAGACCATCTGACACAGGCGGAGATTGCCGAGCTGCTGGGCATTTCACAGAAAGCTGTGGACTATCGATTGAACGGGGTGGAAAGGAAGCTGAAAAACTTTTTCTGATCATACTTCTAAAAACCGGGTCGGAAAATCCTAAACAGTGTAAAGACGGGAAGGGCTGAAATGGTCCTTTTCCTTCTTCTGAAAACAAGGGATGCTCCCGGAAAGGAACGATCCATGAGAAAGTTATCTACTGTAAAAAAGACCTGCACCCCTTCTGCGTTTAACTCAAGGGCCGGTCCTGCTGCTATTCTCCATTCAGAATCCATAACAAAGAAAGGGGAAGGAACCTTGAAACTCTACGAAGTCAATCAGCAGCTGGAAGAACTGCTGATCCAGCTGGAACCGGATCCGGAAACCGGGGAGGTCCCGGCCAATGAGGAAGAGATCCTTGAGAAGATCAATACCCTCGCCCTGAAGCGGGAAGATATTCTGCAGTACCTGGCCAAGCTGTCCCTGAATACGAAGGCAGCGGTGCAGAGCATGAAAGCCGAAGAGAAGCGGCTGCATGACCGCCGTGTGCGGATGGAACAGCGGCAGGAACACCTGATCGCCATCCTTGACAGGGAATGCGGCGGGCAGAAAACCGATCTGGGTATTGCAACCCTGTGCTACCGCAAGAGCAGCCGCGTGGAACTGACGGATGAGGAGGCGGCTTTCAAGTGGCTTCAGAAGAACGGGCATGAGGAATGCTATCGGATTCCAAAGCCAGAAATCTCCAAGTTGTATGTGGGAAAACTGCTGGACGCAGGGGATAAGGTTCCCGGTGCAGAGCGGGTGACCAGCACCAGCTGTTATCTGAGATAAGGAGGAAAACAACGTGCTGAATATTACCTCGGGGCGGATTGCCCGCCCGCAGAAACTGGTTTTCTACGGCTCGGAGGGCATTGGAAAAACGAGCCTCGCCGCACAATGCCCGGACCCGCTGTTTATTGATACGGAAGGTGGGACGGCGCATTTGGATGTGCGGCGGACGCAGAAACCGCAGGACTGGGATGAGCTGATCACCCTGGTCAGGGAGATTGCCGATACGCCGGAAGTGTGCGAGACGCTGGTGATCGATACTGCAGACTGGGCTGAATCCATGTGCATTGAATATATCTGCAGGAAGTACAGCCAGCCGGGAATTGAGGCCTTCGGGTATGGCAAAGGCTACAGCTATCTGGCAGAAGAGTTTTCCCGCCTCCTGCAGGCCTGCGATCAGGTGATTCGCTCCGGAAAGAACGTGGTCATCACGGCGCACGCAAAAATGCGGAAGCAGGAATTGCCGGATGAACAGGGGGCCTTTGACCGTTGGGAACTGAAGCTGTCCAAGCAGACCGCACCCTTGCTGAAAGAGTGGCCGGATGCGTTGCTGTTCCTGAATTTCAAGACTTACGTGATTGCGACCGATGCGAATACCCATAAGGCACAGGGCGGCAAACGGGTCATCTATACCAGTCACCATCCGTGCTGGGATGCAAAGAACCGCCATAATCTGCCCGAAGAAATGGATCTGAGCTTTGCGAGTATTGCTCCGGTCTTTGAACCGGTGCCTTCATCGCAGATCTCGCTGCCGAAGAAGAACGCGGTGGTGGAAACAGCGGCATCCGTCCCCAAATTGGAACCTTTGCAGCCCGTGACGCCGGAAACCCTGAAGACGCTGAAGGAATGGATGGAGCAGGCACAGATTTCTCCTGAGATGATCCAGACGCTGGTGGCTCAGAAGGGGCACTTCCCTGCAGAGAAACCGATCGAAGAATACCCGGAGAAATTTGTACGGGGATGGCTGATGCACAACTGGGACCAGGTTGTGACTACGATTCAGAACAATCCTGAATATGTACCGTTTTAAGAAGGAGGAACACGAACATGGCAAATGATCCGAACGTAATGGGATGGGACGATGTTCTGGAGAATGATGGACAGGAGTATGTCATTCTGCCGGAGGGGGATTATACCTACACGGTGACCAATTTTGAGCGCGGGCAGTTTCCCGGTGGCCCGAAGATTCCGGCCTGCCCGAAGGCAACACTGACCCTGAACATTGACAATGACCAGGGCGCTGCGACGGCCCGCATTGACCTGCTGCTGTACCGTACCGTGGAATGGAAGATGGCTGCCTTCTTCCGGAGCATTGGTCAGAAAAAGCATGGCGAGAAGGTCGTCATGAACTGGAACAAGGTGGTAGGAGCCAGGGGCAAGGCGCATTTTAAGCCCCGTGAATACACAAAGGATGGGCAGATCCGCAAGACGAATGATGTGGAACGCTTCATCGATTACGATCCGTCCGTGGCCATGACTCCGGTGAAGGATGCGGACCTGCCCTGGGGAAACGGAGGATTCTGATATGAGCAGGGAAGAAAACAGAGATTCGTTCTATCCGCCTGTGAGGGATTATCAGGAATCGGAAAAGGGGATCGATCAGTTGATCCGGTCGGTCTATGGAGATTTGTCCCCGGAAGACATGGCAGATGTGAAAGCACAGCGCATGCAGCGGATTCGCCTCCGCAGAGAAAAGGCAACAAAGGAAGCCCAGAAGATGCTTCGGGAAGTGAATCGCCCGGTGTGCCGCAGGGACATGATGGCAGCCATGGACATGGCGATCATGAATCAGGTAAGAGCTTTTGAGAAAACAAAGGATATCCGGAATGCCGCACTGCTTGTGGCGATCGTCGTCTGCAAGAACATTCTGACGGATGGCCCGCTTTATGAGGGGGACTAAAGATGACAATGACGCTCAGACCCTATCAGGCTGAGGCGCGGGATGCAGTTTTGCACGAGTGGGAGCAAGGCCGGAAGCGCACACTTCTGGTCTTGCCCACAGGCTGTGGTAAAACGGTCGTGTTTTCCAAGGTGGCAGAGGACAGGGTGAACCGTGGCGGCAGGGTGCTGGTGATGGCCCATCGGGGCGAGCTGCTGGATCAGGCTGCGGATAAGATCCGGCAGGTGACCGGTATCGAGTGTGCCTATGAAAAAGCGAGCGCCTCGGCGCTTGGCAACATCTTGCCGATCACGGTCGGATCCGTGCAGTCGCTCTGTCAGGAAAGGCGTCTGAGCCGCTTTCCCCGGGATTACTATTCCTCCATCATCGTGGATGAGGCACATCACTGCCTGTCTGATTCCTACCAGCGGGTGCTGGCGTATTTTTCTGAGGCCAACGTACTGGGTGTTACAGCGACTGCGGACCGCGCAGACAAACGTAACCTCGGTACGTTTTTTGATTCTCAGGCCTATGAATACACGATGACGCAGGCCATCCGGGAAGGATACCTTTGCCCGATCAAAGCCCAGATGATTCCGCTGCAGCTGGACATCAGCGAGGTTGGCGTCAGCAACGGAGATTACAACGTGGGGGAGATCGGCTCAGCGCTGGAACCCTACCTTCGGCAGATTGCCCAGGAAATTGAGGAAAACTACGCGGATCGGAAAACCGTGGTCTTCCTGCCTCTGATTCACACATCCCAGACCTTCTGTGCCCTGCTTAATGAAATGGGTGTGCCTGCAGCGGAAGTCAATGGGAACAGCGCTGACCGCACACAGATCCTTCGGGATTTTGAAGAGGGGAAATACACCGTGCTGTGCAATAGCATGCTTTTGACGGAAGGCTGGGACTGTCCGAGTGTGGACTGCGTGGTCATGCTCCGCCCAACCAAAGTGCGCAGCCTGTATCAGCAGGCCATTGGCAGAGGGACGCGCCTGTCTCCCGGAAAGAAGGAACTGCTGATTCTGGATTTCCTGTGGCTGACAGAACGGCATGACCTGTGCCGCCCGTCCTCCCTGATTTCAAAGGATACCAACATTGCAGCGAAAATTGATCGGCAGGTGATGGATTCGGAATACGGTGTGGACATCATGGAGGCAGAGGAAACCGCAGAGCGGGATACCCTCGCGGAACGTGAACGGGCACTGGCAGAACAGCTGGCCGTTATGCGGAACCGTACCCGGAAGCTGGTGGATCCGCTGCAGTACGCGATGTCCATTGCTGCCGAGGATCTGGCAAACTATGAGCCGACCTTCGTGTGGGAAATGGGGCCGCCGACACAGAAACAGCTGCAGTTTCTGGAGAAGCGGGGTATCTTCCCGGATTCCGTAGAGAACATGGGGAAAGCCAGCCTGCTGATCGATCGGCTGATGAAACGGCAGGAGGAAGGCCTGTCAACGCCCAAGCAGATTCGCTGCCTTGAACGGTATGGATTCAGGCAGGTGGGCACATGGACGTTTGAGCAGGCAAGCGCTCTGATTTCAAGGCTTGCCACAAATAACTGGCACATCCCCTTTGGAATGAATGTCAGTGCGTATGCACCGTAAAGGAGAACAAACAGATGAATAATATTCTTTCTGCGCTGAAATACCTTCAATGCGCGGAGTTGGATCATGACGCGTGGCTGCGCGTGGGCATGGCACTGAAAACGGAAGGGTACGCTGTCAGCGTATGGGATGAGTGGAGCGCATTGGACAGCGCCCGGTATCACCCCGGAGAGTGTGCCCGCAGATGGCGTTCCTTCCAGGGCAGTGATTCTCCTGTGACAGGCGCGACGATTGTCAAGCTGGCGCAGGACAGGGGCTGGACACCCTTTTCCGGCGCAGACGGCGTCATGGACTGGAACGATGTGCTGGAATACGACGGGGAAGGCAGCGACCTGGATCCGCAGGAGCCGGTCAGGAAAGGGACGGAAGATCTGATTCTGTACCTGCAGACCCTGTTTAAGCCGGAAGATTATGTAGGATATGTCACGAATGACGCGTGGCAGACCGATGACGGGAAGTGGGTGCCGTCCAAGGGTGTGTATTACCGCACGGCAGAAGAGCTGATCACTTCTCTGCACCGCTATCCGGATGACCTGGGGGCGACCATCGGAGACTGGAAACCGGAAGCCGGTGCGTGGATTCGTTTCAATGCGCTGGACGGGGAAGGCGTCCGAAATGAGAATGTGACCAGTTTCAAGTTTGCACTGGTGGAATCGGATTCGATGCCGATTGAGGAGCAGATCGCGATGTATCGGAAGCTGGAGCTGCCAATTGCAGCCCTGGTGCACAGCGGGCATAAAAGTGTGCATGCCATCGTCCGTGTTGATGCCGAAAACTTTGATGAATACCGGAAGCGCGTCACCTTCCTCTACGATTTCCTTTCCTCCCGGGGCGTGAAGGTGGACACCCAGAACCGGAATCCCAGCCGCCTCTCCCGCATGCCCGGCGTGACCCGGAACGGTCAGATGCAGAAACTGCTGGGTGTAAACATCGGGCGGACATCCTGGCTGGACTGGATGGATTATGTGGATGGGGAAACGGATGAACTCCCGACAATTCGGACACTGGATTCCTTTGAAGCCAGTGAAATGGTCCTGCCGGAAGAACTGATCAGGGGCATTCTGCGGCAGGGGCACAAGATGCTGATTTCCGGCTCCTCCAAGGCGGGAAAGTCCTTCTTGCTGATGGAACTGTGCATCGCGATTGCGGAAGGAAAGTCCTGGCTGGGCTTTCCGTGCAGGCAGGGCAAGGTGCTGTATGTGAACCTGGAAATCGATCCGGCTTCCTGCATCAACCGGTTTATGAAGATTTATGAAGCTCTGGGCTTAAAACCACAGCATGCAGACAATATCCTGATCTGGAACCTGCGAGGCCGGGCTGTCCCGATGGATCAGCTGGTGCCCAGACTGGTACGCCGGGTACAGGGAAAAGAGCTGTCCGCCATTGTGATTGACCCGATTTACAAGGTAATCACGGGCGATGAGAACTCGGCAAGCGATATGGCGGCTTTCTGCAATCAGTTTGACAAGATCTGTGCGGAAACATCCTGCAGCGTGATTTACTGTCATCATCACAGCAAAGGCGCACAGGGAGCGAAGCGGGCGATGGACAGGGCCAGCGGCAGCGGTGTGTTTGCAAGGGACCCGGACGCTCAGCTGGATATGATCGAGCTGGAAATGTCGGAAGATGTCAGAAACTGGGAAGCAAAAAAAGGCGCGACTGCATGGCGGCTGGAAAGCAGCCTCCGCGAATTTGAGAACATTGTCCCGGTGAACTTCTGGTTTGAATATCCGATTCACCGGGTGGATGACGGGAAGAGTCTGAAACTGCTTCCGACACAGGGATCCCTGGAAGCAGGCCGGATCAGGAACAAATACAGCAAATCAGCGGACACAGCGGAAGAGGAATTCCGGACGGCCTTCCATGCAGTGAACTTTGACGGAAGCGGCGCATCCGTGGCAGACATTGCGGCCTACATGGGGCTGGCTGAACGCACCGTTCGAGACCGGGTGAAGAAGATGGACGGAGAGTTTGTGCTGGATAAGGGCATGGTCCGATCTGGAACGGAAAAGGCCGATTTGGATTCCGAAGAATGATGGCGGCGGCAGGCTGGGTATATATACATATACCTCCGCCACCATGGTGGAAGAGGATCGGCATCCTCCGGTAGGTGGGAAGGGCAGAAAGCCCGCCCTTCCACCCCTGCGGACGCCGATGCGTTTTTCAGCCCGCCGCAGGCAACTTAAAAGAGCCCTGCCGCCATGAAAGGAGTGACACAGAATGGAATTCTTTCTCGAATTAGCGCCTCCAACCGTGACCGCCCAGGAACACAAGGTACGGGTTGTGAGGGGAAAACCGATGTTTTACGATACACCGAAATTAAAAAATGCCCGGGCAGCATTTGAGAGCCTGCTCCGGCAGTACATTCCTCCCTCTCCGATGGAAGGGCCGGTTGCCCTGACGGTCGAATGGAGGTTTTCAACAAAAACATATAAAGAAGGAACCTACCGGGTCACGCGTCCTGATACAGACAATCTGCAAAAGCTGCTGAAGGACTGCATGACCCGTGTTGGTTTTTGGCGGGACGATGCTCAGGTGTGCCGGGAAGAGGTGACCAAGCGCTGGTCTCGGGAAAAGCCGGGAATCGGGATCAAGGTGGTGAGTCTGAATGACATCTGAGGAAAACGGAATCATGCGGGACATGTTCTATTACCTGCGGGATCATATTGATCCGCCGGGAATCGGCACACCCGAGTGCGAAGCATTCTGGATTCAGGCAGCCAAAGATCTGGGAGCGGTTTCAAACACATGGAAGAATCATCCGCTGGCGACCTATATGCTGATGGCGATCTACGAATATCTGGAATGGAAGTGTAAGCAGAAAGCCGGTGAACCGGCATGATCTTCAGAAACGGTGAATACTATTCGGATCCGACGGCCGGATGTGCTTTGAGGAATATCATCCGCGAGGAGCGCCGCGGCAGACGGAAGAAGCGAGGGGAAAAGAATGCACGAAAACTGGGAGAAGCTGGCACACGCCGTCATCCTGAGAGCGGTCGAGGATTACAGAGCGGCCAGGAGACGACTGCACCGGTCTCCCGATCAAAAAGGAGCACAGGCTACGATCCGTGAGGTGGAGAAATTCTTCCGCTCCTCGTATTTTGCCCAGCTGACGGATCTGGATCCTGAATACCTGATCCAAAGACTGAAGGAGGAAGCTGCATGAATGTCAAGGAGTATTTGAAACAGGGATGGCTGCTGGACCAGCGGATCAATTTCAACCTGCGCAGACTGCAGGAAATGAAGGCTGGGATTTGCGGTCTGAGTTATCCACAGGTTAGCGCCGATAAAGTACAGACTTCGCCGGATGGGGAAGCTCCATTCGTCAAAGCGATCATGCGGGTGGCCGAAATGGAAGAAAAGATCGACCAACAGATTGACCTGCTGGTTGACCTGAAACAGCAGATTGACGACACGATTCACAGTGTGGATTTGGAAGCATACCAGATGCTGCTGCTCTACCGATATGTGGAGAACAAAACCTGGGAGGAGATCGGGAATAGACTGGGGATCGGGAAATCCACAGCAAAGCGATGGCATCAGAAAGCGCTGAAAATGATTCAAATGCCGGAGAATCCCATCGAAATCAAAGCCATCCGGTAATCCGGAATCTTTTTCATATGGGCTGAAATGGGCTGAGACAGGCCCTGCCCGTTTATGATATGATAGACTTACAGAAATTGGACAGTGCCTCGCCATGCGCGGGGATTTTTTTATGCCTTGAAGGAGGTACATTCTATGATATTTTCCAGCGAACAGGTGTCTGCGGGACATCCGGATAAGATCTGCGACCAGATATCGGATGCTGTGCTATCGGACTGCCTGATGCATGACCGGAACAGCCGTGTGGCAGTTGAAACCCTGATCAAGGATCAACATGTGACCGTGGCCGGAGAGATTACCTCGAAGCATGAACCGGATGTCCATGAGCTGGTGCGCCGTGTGCTCGCCGTGCGAGAACCTGCAATCTGTGACTGCTTTGATCTGTCTGTGCAGATTTCAAAGCAGTCAGCGGATATTGCACAGGGCGTGGATAAAAAGGGAGCGGGCGATCAGGGAATGATGTTCGGGTACGCTACAGATGAAACCCATCGCATGCTTCCGATGCCCTTTGTATTGGCGACTGAAGCCATCTCCATGCTTCAGCAAGGAAATTATCCGGACCTGCTTCCGGATGCTAAGGCACAGGTTTCTTTCGATGAACGAAAACACAGGATAGATACTTTCCTGATCAGCACACAGCATACAGAGCGCGCGAACATGGCGGATGTGAGGGAAATCTGTGCGCATATCATGTGGAGGCTTGCAGATGCTTACGGATTGAACACAGACTATCGGATCCTGGTGAATCCGACCGGGCGATTTGTGACCGGTGGCAGCTTTGCGGATTCAGGTGTGACAGGCCGTAAGATCATTGCAGACACATATGGCGGTGTAGCGCATCACGGCGGTGGCGCGTTCTCAGGAAAAGACCCGACAAAGGTGGATCGCAGCGCTGCCTATATGGCAAGAAAGATTGCAAAGGATGTGATCCGGGCAGGCTGGGCACACAAGTGTGAGATTCAGCTGTCCTATGCAATCGGGGTCGAAGAGCCGGTGGGTGTCTACGTGAACACTTTCCATACCGGAAAGGTGACTGCTGGACACATCGTGAAGTGGATTCGAAAGACGTACGATCTGACCCCGGAAGGCATGATTTCATTCCTTGGTTTGCGTGATGTGAATTACAACTATACCTCGACACTGGGCCATTTCTGGCGACAATGGCTGCCATGGGAAGCTGAAAACACCACTGTCGAGAAGAAACAGACTGAGGACGTTGAAAATGCTTGACTTATATGCACTTCAGAGTGAGTAATGTCCTACCAAACCAGAAGGAGGTATGGATCATGACAATAGTAACCAACACGACGAACCGAAAGGCACTGGCGAAGGCCATCGGGGAAGAGCTGGGCATCCCGGCGAAATACACGGGTGTTCCGTACTGCAATTATCAGATCGGCAGCTACATCCTGGATAAGGAGGGGGTGCTGCATGGAGAGGATTTCGAAGCGCTGCGCTCTTTCCTGCAGAGAAACGGGATGTTGCCCGAGGAGGGGATTCCGCTGTCGCAGGCACGGGAGAATGCTGGGGAACAACTTACAGCGGCAGAAACGGAGGAAGCTCCAGCAAACACAGAACCGGAAAAAGCACATCCTGAAGAGGATGCCCCGGACGTTGTAACTGTTTCTGTGCCTGCAGATCAGCTGACCCCGCTGCAGTTGAAGAACCTGATCTTCATGCTGTATTCGAAGCAGTACCTGATTTGGAAGATGACAGGGGGAAACATACTGAATATCCCGGACAGCCTGGTGGCTCGCTTGATCGAAAGCACACCGGAGCGCATGGAAGATTACATTCCTCTGCTCGATTATGCCAAAGAAAAGGGTATGACCGGTTTCGATTTCAAAGAGGATAAGGTTTCGATGTCCTTCGCGGTGTTACCGGATGAACCTGATCGGAACCACGTGTACGCCATGCTTGCGGCCAGGATTGTGAAAGCGGCGCGGGAAGCAACACGAATCGTTCCGGAAAAAATGGAGCCGGAGAATGAAAAGTACTTTGCACGGGCATGGCTCCTGAGGATTGGGTATGGAGGTGCCGGATGCAAAGAGGAACGGAATCTGCTGCTAAAACGCCTGAAGGGGCACAGTGCATTCCCGAATGATGAGGCGGCGGAGAAGCATAAAATGAAATATGCAGAGATCCGGAAGGAAAAGAAAACGGAGCGCGGGGAGGAAAAGAGACATGAATGATGTGATTCAGGAAGCCCTGCTGGATTT
>DEFL01000016.1:9692-16579 GCA_002350845.1 Christensenella sp. UBA2853 | reverse complement strand
AAGATGCCCTGCCCGCGATGCGGACGGGACACCATGAAGCCGGATCTGCACACCAACGCGCTGAGCCGACATGCCGACGGCATCTACGTGTGCGACGACTGCGGCACAGCGGAAGCGATGCTGGACTTCATGCGGAACCCGCTCCCGCTGGAGTGTTGGGCGCAGTTCCGGGAAGGTGAAACCACAGCGGATTTCAAAGCGGTGCCCGGCGAGGAAGCGCTGAAGACCATCAAGGCAGAGCATGTGCCGCGCCTGATCCGGATCTTCCAGCAGTGGAAGGCGGGCACAGATTTCAAAGACCTCCGGATTGCGGCAATGAAGGAATGTCCTGGGCTTACACAGATCTGGGAGCGTCCCTTTCAGGCAATGTACACAGTTGCGGACGGTGAAATTGTAATCCGATTCCGGGAAAACGGTGACCGGGTAGAGGTCGCAGCCGACCACCTGACCAAAGCGTAAATACCCCAGCAGATTTGAAAGCGGTTCAGCCCACGGCGCTGGCCGCTTTTCCTTTTGCCCGTGTCGCCGCCACGTTGGCTCATTTAGCGGGCTTTGGTGCGAGGGCCAAGGAAGAACCCGACCGGGCGAAAACGGTGCAAACGTAGGCCAAACACGGCGCGGATTTGAAAGCCTCCCAGAGACGATAAAAGCCGCCTTCCTGAGTGGAAAGCGGCTGTATTCGTGTGTTTCTGTAAAGGATATTGTCCAGGTATTGTCTTACCATTGTGTGCCCCGTCGGAGGCTCCGCTCCAGTGCGGGCTTCAGGATGGTGTTGATTTGAGAGCGCAGGCCGAGCTTCCGGTAGGCATCCTCGATGCCCCGGTAGTAAGTGCTGGTGGGCGGGGACTGCCGGATTATGTTCATGATGTAGACCATGCCTTCGATTTGAGAGCCGTCCGACATGTGCACGGGCCAGCGCTCCTTGATGTAGTAGTGGGGGTAGCCTTCGTATCGGTCAAGGTTTTTCTCATCGCTTCTGTCGATTTCCCAGACAGCGACGGGCACGTGGTTGCGTTGGTCGTTTGTCTTTTCAACGGTGGCGTGGAGGTAAAACTCCAACCGCGCTCCGCTGATGTACCCGGTGCCGATGAGCTTGGCATCCGGACAGCGGAATGCCATCTGTTCCTGAACCATGTTTGATCCGTAAGCGATGTACTTCATGAGTCCTCCCTGATTTGAGAGCCTGCGGCCCTTTTCTATCTTCGCCCTTTTCGGGGGAAAACGCAAGTGTCAGTCTTCGACGGTGTATTCGTAAAGGTTTGCCATGTCGAGGATTTCGGTTTTGTAATCCGGGCGGTAGCCGAAGGGATCGCGTTCGTACAGTTCGTACTTGTCGATTTCGGAGCTGACGCAGTCTTCGATGAACTCAGCCCGGGCGTTGCTGTCGGGGAAATGGATCAGGTTGTCTTCTTCCAGTTCGGTGGCAGCCTGATCGATGTGGTAGCGGATGTCTGCGTCGGTGATGACTGCGGTGAACTTCTTCATGGGTGTACCTCCTTCTTGATTTCAAAGCCATGTGGCTTATGAGATTCATCACTCTGAGGCCGCCGGAAGTCAACCCCTATCTGTACCTCCGGCGGCTGATTTGTGAATTCAGTCGGCGTACTCGATCTCGAGGACACCATCGTCACCGGGGTTGATCGCCGTGATGCTTTTGAACATCAGGTCGAAGTGTATGCCGCCAGAAACAGTGCTGTCGAAAACCGTGACGGTCTCATCGCCGCCGAGGTACTTCAGGATTCTTACCGGAGCGTTGAAGTTGAATTCCGGGTTGTTGATCAGGTCGCCAATGTACATTCTGTTGCCTCCTTGATTTCAAAGCTGTGCCCGCAGGCTGATGATGTAGTTGCTGACCTCCCGAGGGGTCAGGCCGACGATCTCCAGATCGTTCCGTCCGTTGATGGTTGCCATCAGGATTTCGAAGAACTCGATTTTGAAGCTGGTGGCGTGGTTCTCCGGGTCTTCCTCCCGGAACTGTGCCCAGTCGCGCTTCAGGTCTGCCGGGGTGTAAACCCGGTCGTCGTTCGGGTCGATGAACTGCATGTGCGTGTACCTCCTTCTTGATTTAAGAGCCTGTGGCTCCGGGTGAAGGCTCCCGATGGGGAAGCCCTCAGCCGGGGCCGCTGTGCTTCAGCGGCTCTGGACGATGGTCAGTTGGAACTCTGTGCCGTTAGGCAGGCTGATCACCAGCCCCTTGTTGTAGGTCATGATCCCGGCCTGCTGGAATGTGCGTACCTCGGCTTCCTCCCAGCCGATTCCAAAGCTGTCTTCCTCCGCTGTCTCGATGAGTTCCCGGAGCCCGTCCTGCATGGTGTCCTCCGTGACCTGTGCCTCGTCCTCGTAATCGCTCTCGTACATGCTGTGTTCCTTTCCGGGCTGTGCCCTGTTTGATTTGGGAGCCTGTGGCTCCGGGTGAAGGCTCCCGATGGGGAAGCCCTCAGCCGGAACCGCCGGAGCGGTTGCCGTGTGCTTCAGCGGATGGTGTACCGCTTGCCCTGTGCGCTGATCTCGAAGCGGCGCTTGCCATCCTCATTCCAGACCCGTTCCACCTTTTCGATGTCTTCCAGTCGGCAGGTCTTCATCTTCGGCTGTTTGCGGAGCCAGCGCAGGGCCGCCGATTTGAAAGCGTCGCCCAGTGTCTCCCTGCGGTCGGCCCGGTTGCGGAGGTACCGCTCCCGCTGGATGCGCCCGATGCGGGCGGCTTCGTCGAGGGCAATGTACCAGCCCTCGCGGTTGCCGTTGACCTCGGCCCACTTGATTTGGAAGCTGGGCTCCAGTCGGTTGTTCCAGATGGTGCCGTCCCAGCGGTCGCCGACCCAAGTGTCTGCCGCCGCCCGCCCGATGGTCAGGGTGACTAAGTCGCCGTTGAAGCCGTCGCCGATGTGACTCCAGCAAAGCCCGCGTTCAAGGAGAACCCGGATGATTTCGGAGCCGTTGGTGAGGTCGATGTGCGCGATTTCTCCCTGCGAACCGTTCATGGTATCCGGGAAGATGGTGTACCCCTGATTCAGGAGCTCGGTGACCTTCTGGGTGTACGCGATGCGGATGTCCTGCTTTTTCATGGTGTGTTCCTTTCCGGGCTCTCGGCCCTGTCGATTTGAAAGCAGTGGCTGGCGCGGGCTTACTTGGCCTCGCGGATTTCGAAGCGGGTCTTGCCGTGTGTCCATGGGTTGCTCCGCTCCTCGATTTCAAAGCGGCGCTTCATCTCCTGTGCCTGTTCGAGGGTCTTGGTGCCGCCGACCAGACAGCCGTTGCTGTTGTAGATGTGCCAGCGGACGCCGATGTGCATTCCGTAGGCGATGGCCTGCTCGCGATTCATCATGGGGTGTACCTCCTTGGGCTGTGTGCCCTGCTTGATTTGGAAGCTGTGCGGCTTCCCGCGACCGGGCAGTTCCTGTGCCCGGTTTCGGCCCGGTGCCGCCGGGCCCTCATCAGGCGGGTCGGTTTCAAAACTGTGGCCTCCTCGGTGTGTGCCGCCGGGTTCAGGAGGCCCGGCGGGTGGTGGCTTCACCGTTCCTCCATGCCGCGTTGCCGGGCATGTGCTTGAGGAGGTGTGTGCGGGCGGTCTTGAACTCATCGCCGTTCATGCCAAGGCGAAGGAGCCAGCACCGGAAAGTGTACGCGGGGTTGTCGGTGACCGGACGCACCGGGCTAGCGGAGGCGACCGTCAGGGCTTGGTGGCTGATCGCCATGCAGAGTTGGATGTAGGCCTTGACCTCGCCCGCATGAAGTGTGCTGTTGAAAGCGCGGAACTCGATGGTGCCCTTCTGGAAAACGCTGTGCAGGTTGAGCAGGTGGTAGCGGCTGGGGTCGTAGTGCTGGTGTGCGTGGTAGGCCCAGTCGCGGTCGTCGTACCAAATCCGGGCGAACTCCTCGGAGGTGGTCGGCTTGCGGCGGTTCAGGGTTGCGAGGAAGTCGGGGTCGACTGGCTGGCACCAGCGGTCGCGGCGCTCCGGGCTGATCTGGAGGGCTTGGGTGAGGAGGTCTTCCTTGGCGTTGACGATGTTCACCAAGTTCCGCAGGGTTTTCGGGGTGTGTGCTCCGAGGCCAATGTGCACGTGGATGCCGCAGGAGGGGTCGGCGTGTGCTCCCGCCGCCCGGAGGGCCCGGACGCAGGCCTGCACCGTTTCGATGTCTTCCCAGCGGCAAATCGGGCTCACAAACTCTGTGCCTTGGTCGCGCGGCCCGGCGATGCTCGCGTCGCTGACCAGCTTCCACCGCCGCCCGTCCGGCGCGGTGACCTCCCAAGCGTCGTAGGCACCGCCCGTGTGCCGGAAGGTCGCTCCTTCGCCGAGGGTTTCCGCGACCACCTGCGCGGCCCGCTGGCGGGTGATGTGGTTCATCTCGATCTCGATGCCGAAGGTCTGGGTTTTCATGGGGTCTCCTTTCTCCCGGCGGCGGCTTCTCCCACCCGGCCCGGCTGTGCCTTCTGGGCGGTTTCCCGCCCGGCGGACACATCCATCACTCTTCCGGGCCGAAAAGTCAACGACTTTTTTTCGGGAAAAGGAGGCCGCGCTTCCTCATACATGCGCGTAGGGCGGCGGAAAAACGGCAGAAAAAAACCGCTTTTTTCCGGGCCGCCGGGCACACGGGCCGCCCGCCGCCGCGACCGGACTTTGCTTGGGTGAAGCGCTGGGCGGGTACACTTCTCCGCTTTGCCCTGCGAAAGCCCGCGGCGGGTACACTTCTACGCTTTGCTCCGGAAAAGCCCACCGAGGCACAGGACTTTCCGACTTTGCTCTGGCAAAGTGTCTCCGGGCGGGTCTTCTCCGCTTTGCCCTGCCAAAGTCGACGGGCCGGGTGTCTTTCGCGCTGTGCTCTGGTGAAGGCTCCCGGCGGGTCTGTGTGCTGTGCCGCCCGGCCCAATGTGCCCGGGGAGGGGGAGGTCGGATTTCTCGGTGTGCCAGGGGGAGACCGCGCCCCCCTCACGCGTGAATTTCCGACAAATTAGGGGGCGGGGGTATCAGCTCTGCCGGGACATGGTTTTGACTTGTAAAAAAGATGAGAAAAAAGTTGTGGGGATACTTCTTAAAACGGCCCTGAAAAATCCTAATAATGTAAGCAGTCAAAAAGGTGTATCTGACTTTTTGAGAAACAAAAATAGGAGGATCTATGGACACGAATCTGAATATGCAGCGAATGCCGATTGATCAGCTGAAGCCTGCGAAATATAACCCCAGAAAAGACCTGAAACCGGGGGATCCCGCATATGAAAAGATCAGGCGCAGCCTGCATGACTTCGGGTATGTGGATCCGATTGTCTGGAACGAGGTGACAGGGAATATCGTCGGTGGACATCAGCGCTACAAGGTGTTGAAAGCCGAAGGGGCCACCGAGGTGGACTGCGTCGTGGTGCATATCGAGAACCCGCAGGATGAGAAAGCATTGAACATTGCGCTGAACAAGGCGACCGGTGACTGGGAGCCTGTTGCCCTGGCTGACCTGCTGCAGGATTTGCAGATGTCGGGCTATGATCTTGGTGCGACAGGGTTTGATGCCGCTGAGGTCGATGATCTCTTTTCCAAGGTTCATGACAAAGAAGTCCATGACGATGACTGTGATATTGACCCGGATGAGGTACAGCCTTATGTACAGGCTGGAGATATCTGGATGCTGGGGAAGCATCGGATGATGTGCGGCGACAGTACTGATCCGGACGCAGTCGATCTTTTGATGGATGGAACCAGAGCAAACCTGGTCGTGACGGACCCTCCCTACAACGTGGCTTATGAGTCTGCAGATGGGAAGTCTATCCAGAATGACAGCATGGCCGATGAACAGTTTTTCACGTTCCTGCTGACTGCATTTAAAAATATGGCCGCCCACATGGCTGAGGGCGGCAGTGCATATATCTTTCACGCAGATACAGAAGGGTTGAATTTTCGCCGGGCTTTTAAGGAGTCCGGTTTTCACATTTCCGGGGTATGTATTTGGGTAAAGAACAGCCTGGTGCTGGGCCGCAGCCCTTATCAGTGGCAGCATGAGCCGGTGCTGTATGGCTGGCTTCCCAACGGGAAACACAAGTGGTTTTCCGACCGGAAGCAGTCCACGATCTGGAACTTTGATAAGCCCAAGAAGAGCGCGGACCATCCGACCATGAAGCCGATTCCGCTGCTCTGCTATCCGATTAAGAACAGCAGTGCACCGAACGCTGTGGTGATGGACCTATTTGGCGGCAGCGGTTCTACGCTGATTGCCTGTGAGCAGACGGATCGGGTCTGCAGAACCATGGAACTGGATCCGAAGTACGCGACAGTCATCGTGGAACGGTTCCATCTCGATTATCCGGACCAGGAGATTACGGTTCTTCGAAATGGCGAAACCATGTCATATGACAGTATCGTCAAAGACGCGTAATACAAGCGCAGAAACACATCATTTTCGGGAAGGAGGTGAGCCCAGATGGCTACCAGGGGAAGAAAGCCCCTGCCTACAGCAATCAAGCTGCTGGAGGGAGACAGGGGCAAAGGCCGCAGGCCGATTAATACAAAAGAGCCGACACCATCTCAGGAGAATGTAAAATGCCCCTCCTGGTTGATGCCGGAAGCGAAGAAGGAATGGAAGCGTCTGGCTCCTTCCCTGATTGCGATGGGTACATTGACTGAACATGACATGGAAGCGTTTGCCGGTTACTGCCAGGCATATGCCAGATGGCGGGAAGCAGAGGAGTTCCTGTCTCAGCATGGCACGATCTTTAAAACACCTAGCGGCTATGTACAGCAGGTGCCGCAGGTCAGCATTGCCATGCAGAACCTGAAAATCATGCAGTCCTTCTGCTCGGAGTTCGGCCTGACGCCTGCCAGCCGTGCACGGCTCTACGCCAACAGCGGCGACAGCACGGCCAGCGACGACCCGATGGAATCTGTCCTGAAGGGAGGCTGGCAGGA